>NZ_CAJHBI010000004.1 GCF_904846605.1 Psychrobacter sp. 72-O-c | reverse complement strand
CCCGTCTGAAAACGTTTGGCAGTATCTTAAGCAGAACGAGTTGTCTAATCGCTGTTATGAGAGCTATGAGTCTATTGTTGATGCGGCTTGCTGTGCTTGGAATAAGTTGCTTGAGCAGCCAGAGAGGATTCGCTCTTTGACTACTCGAACTTGGGCGCAACTTTAATTATTGGGATTGGTATAAGTACTGAAGAAAGCTATTAAAGAACAGTCGTTAAATATAGGATGTTCTAAATGTATTACTTAAAGACAGAAAAATTAAGTATAGAAGTAGATAAGTTTAAAGAGAATACCACAAAAAACAGCCACATAAAAAACGGCAGGCTTAGAGTGTAAGTTGGGCAAAGAGTAGCGTTTTCAAGCGAACCGATTGGTTAAAGATAGCGTCTTGCGGTACAATGTTGATTTAGTCTACTTTAAAATAATTGCTTTAAAACCGCCGCTGTTTTTACGGCTAACGAGGATATTATGAGCTTACCCAATTGCCCCGCATGTGATGAAAACTATACTTACGAAGATGGTGCGTTACTGGTATGTCCGATGTGCGCCCATGAATGGACAGCGGCTGAAACTGATACGGCAGAAGAGGGCGCTGAACAAGATAGCGTTGTCCGTGATGCAGTTGGCAATGAGCTGCAAGATGGCGATGCGGTTACTGTGATTAAAGACCTAAAAGTGAAAGGCTCATCAACCATTATTAAAGTGGGTACCAAGGCAAAAAGTATCCGTCTATTACCGGATGCATCCGATGGTCACGATATTGACTGTAAACTTGAAGGCTTTGGCCCCATGAAGTTGAAGTCCTCTGTGGTTAAAAAGGCTTAACTGATTCAAGTATTTCAAATAACGCCTTAAACACTCAGCGACAGTTTCGCTAAGTGTTTAAAAAGCGTTAAGCGTTGACTAAATGTTGGTCAGATAACAGTCAGTCAATAATCTTACCGAGTTTGCCCAGCCGTGAAGTAATTGAGCCTTTGGTACGCTGATGATATTCGACAAGTGTGACAATAGAATCGCCGTTATCAAAAGCATCTATAAGCTGCTGATCTTCTTCGCTATTCCATGGCTTACCAGCATTGATGGGAAGATTAGACTTGCGTACATCGGCTCTAATCTTACTTTCAAGTGCTGGAATGGTAGCTTGAAGGGCTCGCTGTATATCACTATTTAAGCATAAGCTGCTGCTAGATAATGGCTCATCAGATAGTGGGTTGATGCCGTCGACAAGCGCTTGAATAATATTTATGGCTTCTTGATTGTTCATAAGCTTCGAAGTGGGTGTTTCTACAGAACTATTAGGGTCACTATTCATAATTTATTGCTTCCATATCCGACAAAAGTTTATGGTTCGGCTTAACTATACTATAAACGCACTATTAAATAATAGAGAATACTTATGAGTACTAAGAACGAACAACTTTTCGCCCAAGCCCGCAAACATATTCCCGGTGGCGTGAACTCGCCAGTGCGTGCCTTTGCTGGGGTGGGCGGTACGCCAGTATTTATGCACCGCGCTAACGGTAGCAAGATTTATGACACTGAAGACAATGCCTATATTGATTATATTGGCTCATGGGGCCCAATGATTTTAGGTCATGCGCACCCAAAAGTTATCGATGCGGTTAAAAAAGCCGCCGATGATGGACTCAGCTTTGGGACGCCAACACCGTTTGAGACTACGGTTGCCGATAAAATCTGTGAAATCGTCCCTAGTGTTGAGATGATACGCATGACCAGTTCGGGCACGGAGGCAACGATGAGCGCGATTCGTCTGGCGCGTGGGTTTACCGGCCGTGACAATATCGTCAAATTCGAAGGTTGTTATCATGGTCATTCAGACAGTTTGTTAGTAAAAGCAGGCTCAGGAATGCTTGATATTGGTGAACCAACGTCAAAAGGCGTGCCAGCAGACTTTGCTAAGCATACGATTACTCTACCTTATAATGACCCACAAGCGATCAAAGACTGCTTTGAGAAATGGGGCGATACTATTGCTTGTGTTATCGTTGAGCCTATTGCCGGTAACATGAATATGGTTATCCCTGAACAAGCCTTCCATGACACCTTACGTGAACAATGTACCGAGCATGGTGCAGTACTGGTTTTTGATGAAGTAATGACTGGCTTTCGAGTAGGACTTGGCGGCGCTCAAGCCCATTTCGGTGTTGAGCCTGACTTAACCTGTTTTGGTAAAATTATCGGCGCAGGTCTACCGGTAGGTGCTTTTGGTGGCAAACGTGAGATTATGGAATGTATCGCGCCACTCGGCGGCGTCTACCAAGCGGGCACATTATCTGGCAATCCGCTAGCAATGCGCGCCGGTATCGCTATGTTTGAAGATTTAACGGTAGAAGGGTTTTATGATGATCTGGCGGCCAAAGTAGATCATTTGGTTGATGGCTTCCAAGCCGCTGCTGACAAACATGGTATTCATCTGCGTACCAATAAGCTTGGCGGTATGTTTGGCATGTTCTTTGTCAAAGACAACGACACTGCCACGCCAAAAAACTTCGATGACGTAACCCAGTGTGACATGACAGTATTCAATGCCTTTTTCCACGGCATGCTTGATCGCGGTATTTACTTAGCACCTTCTGCTTATGAAGCGGGCTTTATGTCTATTAAGCATAGCAATGAAGATTTGGATGATTCAATTAAAGCTGCTAATGAGATATTTGCAGAAATGGCTAACGTATAATCTAATAGTTTTATGCAATAGCTCTAAGCTCTAAATCTTACAAACTTAAAATGACAACCAGCATGGGTCACTGTGCTGGTTTTTTTGTGGTTATACTTTATTGACTCTAAAGGTAAGATTTAAAATAAACTTCGTTGTTTTTAGTCAGCAAAAATAGCGAATAATTTAAGGTAGATAACTGCTCAGCAGCTTGCAAAATAGCCATTAAACCATGCTATGCTGAGGCCAACCAAAATTACTTAGCAAGGACGCTACCTTATGAACACTACGTCTGACAATCGCTCTTCTAATGCACAAAAACCACCACAAAACCTATCACCTTGGCTGGCTACTTACGAGCAGTATGGGCTTAAGAATGACTTGGATGTGTTAGACGGTAAGCACAACCTCTTAGACTTACTACAACCAAAGATTGAGCAATATAGTGATCGCACTGCTTTTCGAATGGGGCCGGCAAGTTTAAATTTTGCGCAACTAGATATCGCAAGCCAGCGCTTTGCTGCTTTTTTACAAGCGCAGGGTATAGAAAAGGGCGCACGTATCGCCGTACAGCTGCCAAATATCTTACAATATGCGGTGGTGATGCTAGGTTGTATGCGTGCTGGCGCGGTACTGGTCAATGTCAATCCACTTTATACCCATTATGAGTTAGCGCATCAGCTGAGTGACTCTGAAGCTTGCGGCCTTATTATTCTTGACGGTATGGCATCCGCCTATGAGCAGCTAGATGATGGGGTAATGGCGCAATTGTCAGTAGTGGTGCATTGCTCTGTTGATCCTAGTGCCGAGCCCGCTGATAATGATATTGCTTTGCTTAATAAAATCGGCCAAAGTAGCGATTCATCAAGCGCCACTAGCCAATCAGCCACTACCGAAAATCCAGACAAAACAGCAAGCGAATCCTCAACAGGCAACGTAAGCTTTGCTCATATTATGAACTCATATCACGCTGAGCAATGTCAGCCCGTGACTATTGAGCGTGAAGATTTGGCATTATTACAATATACCGGCGGCACCACGGGCAAGCCAAAAGGTGCGATGTTGACCCACTATAATGTTATGGCTAATATTTGTCAGTGCTACGCGATGTTCGGCGGTGCTATCGAAGCGGGCCGCACGGAGCAAATAAAGATTCTGAATCCTTTACCGCTCTATCATATCTTCTCATTTACAGTCTGCGGGCTGCTCGGTATTTATGGCGGCTGGGAAGATATTTTGGTCACTAACCCTCGCGATATCGACGGGCTGGTAAATACGATTGAGCAGCATCAACCGCATGTTATTCCTTCGGTTAATACCTTATTTAACGCCATGCTCAATCATCCAAAATTTGCCAGCCTTGATTTTAGTCAGCTGGTGCTATCTATCGGTGGTGGTACGGCGATTATCAAAGCTATTTCTGATCAGTGGCAGCAAGTTACCGGTATGATTATTAATGAAGGTTATGGTATGTCAGAGACCGCGCCGGTTATTTCTTTTAATCCACCGGGTATGACGGCCTTTAATGGCAGTGTCGGTTTGCCCTTAGCGATGATGGATATTAAGATCATTGACGAGACTGGCGCAGCCTGCGCAATAGGAACTCGCGGAGAAGTAGGTATCAAAGGCCCGCAAGTGATGCAAGGCTATTGGGGACGTGATAACTCAGATACCTTTACCGATGATGGTTATTTTAAATCCGGTGATATTGGTGTGTTGAATGACGAGGGCTTTTTAACGTTAGTCGATCGTAAAAAAGACATGATATTGGTCTCAGGCTTTAACGTTTATCCCAATGAAGTGGAGGCTGCGCTAACTGAACATCCAAAAGTATTGGAAGTGGCGGTGGTTGGCATTGAAGATGCGCATAGTGGCGAGGTGCCCAAGGCCTTTGTGGTCAAAAAAGACCCAAGCTTGACTACCGAGGAGTTAGAGACCTTTGCCAGCGAGCGTCTAACTGGCTATAAGCGCCCACAATCTTATGCATTTATTGATGAGTTACCAAAAACAGCAGTGGGTAAAATATTACGCAAGTCGCTACGTTAAAATAAAAAACACTGGGCTGATTTAAATTAGCCCAGTGTTTTAGTTTCGCATCATATAGAGCTATCATTTCAAAAAAATTACACTCACTCTTTTAAAGCGTTAGCCAAGCCACTTATTTCTGCCGTGGTTTATCAAGCTTGCGATCCTTTAAGCTTAAGTTACCGCGTAGCACATCGCCATACATGCGAAAATCGCTAGCAAAGCTTTTTAGGGGAGATTTAAAAGAGGCCGGTTTGTTTTTTTCGAAGAAAAAATGACCAACCCACGCACAAGCATATCCTGCAGCAATGCCTTTAATGAGTGGCTTTGGCGAACGGGTTTTAACCGACTTTGCTAGCCCTAATAAGCCAAAGCTACTACCAGCGAAATGCAGACGGCGGCAGGCCATATTTTGATGCTCATCTAAGTAAAAGTTATAGAAGCCTTCTTTAACTGGCTTATCGGTTTTTACCATATCTGTACTAGCACTGCTGGGTTTAGCGTTAGTATCTGTTTTAGAGTGGGTCGTATTAGCAGTTTTTTGTGCTGGAGTAGTGGCAGTCTTATTCATTTTGTTAGCTTCCTTTGCTGATTGTTTGTCTGTTATTAATTAGTCGTCAACGAAGTCCTTGCTGCCAATGACTAATCATTATTTATAGTGTTATTTAATACGTACCTATAATACGTACCTACAAATAACAGATAAGTGGTTGTTATTTATTATAATATTACTCATGTAAAATGTAGCAGACGCTATTGGTGAATACAAGCGCTAACAGAGCACTCAACGTTCGTTTTCTATTCTCTTTCTACTCCCCTGCTAGTTCTTTTCGGAGGGCGCCTTGGTAAAGGTTTTGTCGTGCTTGCCAGTGTTTGGCATAAATGCTTTAATGACCAAACTTGCCTATGATGCGTCAGAATGGCGTAAATTGATAGCCGTACTACCTACATAGAGCACCACCTTTTATATGGTTAGACAATCCACCTAGCCCACATGGTAACTATTTTTCCTATGCTCAATAACACCCTTGAAAATCCGCCTATCGCTGATGATGAACTGATAGCAGCTATTGATATTGGCTCTAACAGTTTTCATCTGGCTATTGCTCGCCTTGATCACGGTGAAGTTAGAAAAGTAGCTTCCATGTCCGAAAAAGTACAGCTAGCAGCAGGATTGGATGAAAATAATATTTTAGATGCCGCTGCTGAGCGCCGGGGTCTTGAGTGTCTGAGTCGTTTTGTTGCTCGCCTTGATTCAGTGCCGCCTGAGCGTATTCGTATTGTTGCAACCAACGCGCTGCGCCAAGCTAAGAACGCTAACGACTTTATTAAACGTGCTAACGAGATTTTGCCCAAGCCTATCGAAATCATCGCTGGACGCGAAGAAGCGCGATTGATTTATTTGGGTGTCTCCCATACCAATGCCAGTAGTGATAAGCGTTTGGTCATTGATATTGGTGGCGGCTCAACAGAATTTATCATTGGCCAAGGGTTTGATCCGCTATTGACCGAAAGCTTACAGATGGGCTGTGTTGCGTTTACTCAGAAGTTTTTTGCGGATGGACAGATTACTAAAGATGCTTTTAACACTGCTATCGCAGCGGCTCGTAAAGAAATATTAGCCATTAATGGTCGCTACCAAAAAGCGGGATGGACTAGCGTGGTCGGTTCTAGTGGGACGATTAAGGCGGTACGAAACGTGCTGGTCTCAAAAGGCTGGTCTGATGCTCAAGAGCGCGTGACTTATCAAGGGGTCAAAAAACTAGAAAAATTATTGATTAAAATTGGTGATGTGAACGATATTGAGCTAACTGGCATCAAAGAACATCGCAAGGCCGTATTTCCAGCAGGGGTGGCCGTACTGCGTGCAGCCATGAAAGTACTGGGTGTGGAGACTATTACTTACTCTGATGGGGCGCTACGCGAAGGCGTCATGTATGACATGCTTGGGCGCTTTGCTAGTGAAGATGTACGCGACCGCAGTGTCTTGGCGCTAATCAAACGCTATTCTGTAGACAAAAAACAAGCCAGACAAGTGGTCAGAACCAGCCGTCATTTACTCAAGCAAGTCCAAAATGACTTACAGTTGACTGGCGATGATGCAGACGTATTGAGACGTGCTGCTTATTTGAATGAGATTGGACTGGCGATTAGTCACAGCAATTATCATCGCCACAGTGCTTATCTACTGGAAAACTCAGATATTCCTGGTTTTTCACAGGTGGATCAAAAGCGTATGGCGCAATTGATGCTAAGCCATAGGCGCAAGCTAAAAGGCGATATGCTTGAGAAAACTTGTATCCTTGGTGGTAATCAACTGGTTTATTTGTGCTTGCTACTAAGACTTGCGGTCTTAGCTCATCATAGCCGTAGTGAATATGACCTGCCTCAGATGCAGCTGGTTGTCACAGACACCAATTGCTGGCAAATTACCGTTAGTACTGACGACAAGCATTATGCGTTTTTATATTCTGATCTTTGCGATGAGATTGAACAGTTTGCCAAGTGGGGTGTTAAGCTGAGCGTCATTGAAGCCTAAGGTTATTAAAAAGCTGGCATCTCAATGGCACTATTGGTCGGTATTCAATCAATATTTAGTTAAAAACTAACATTACAAAAGCGGTATGCTCGGTAATGCCATGGCATATTAACTGTGCTACTATAGCTTTTATTGAGTTTACAACTGTACTGTCATGTCATGATGATCAAACGGGCAGTACCGTTGCTTACGATATTAACATTAGGTTATGACCCTACTTTTTAGCTATAAATGTACATGTAACCACACTATAAAATTTAACCTCACCATATAATTATATCCAATAACGATAAAAAGGAAGTTTCTATGAGCACCGTCTGGGACAGCGTTCAGCTTGCACGGCATGCCAAACGTCCATTATTTATGGACTATGTTAATCAGCTATTTACTGAGTTTGATGAGTTGCATGGCGACCGGGCTTTTGCTGATGATAAAGCGATTATTGGTGGTCTGGCACGCATAGATGGTATGCCAGTAGTGGTTGTCGGACAACACCGAGGCCGTAGTACTCGCGAGCGTATCGCTCATAACTTTGGCATGGCAAACCCTGAAGGTTACCGTAAGATTATTCGCTTGGTAAAAATGGCTGAGCGCTTTAACATACCGGTCATGACCTTCGTCGATACTCAAGGTGCTTACCCTGGTATCGGTGCTGAAGAGCGTGGACAGGCACAAGCAATTGCCGAAAGTATCGCAGTATTCTCCAGTCTTAAAGTACCTATTATCGTTACCATCGTTGGTGAAGGTGGCTCAGGTGGCGCACTTGCTATCGGGGTTGGCGATAAAGTTAATATGCTACAAAATAGCATTTATTCGGTCATCTCTCCTGAAGGCTGTGCGGCTATCTTATGGAAAACAGCCGAAAAAGCACAAGACGCCAGTGAAGCCTTAAAATTAAATGCCATTAACCTCTATCAAATGGGCTTGATTGACGCGATCATTGAAGAAGGAGAGGGCGCCCATATCCATCCACAGCCAGTGATGAATGCACTTAAAGCGCTGCTGATTGAGCAATTGGATGAGCTCCAAAGCATGGACGCATACGACCGTTGTGAACAGCGTTATGAGAAGCTTAAGTCCTTTAACTCAGAAGTAATGTTGCCTTGCTAATGACTGAACACTAAGCTTATTTAACAAAATTTTGCGCAGAACTCCCCCGTCCTCTAAGGCGGTGGGATGAATGCGTTATTGTTATCAATGACTCATGCTATCAGTGATCGCTTGAAAACCATGAACCATTGAAGTGTTATAATACTTAATTACCTGCAAGTCACCATCGAGAAAACCAATAATGAGCAAGCAGATTCTTAAAGCCTATGAGTTTAGGCTTTACCCGAATATTGACCAGCAGATATTTTTTGCTAAGTCATTCGGCTGCACTCGTTTTATTTGGAATAGAATGCTTAACGATAAAATGGAGCATTATAAAATCCATAAAGAAAGCCTAAAAAATACGCCAGCTCAGTATAAAAAAGAGTTTGAGTGGTTGAAAGAAGTTGACAGTTTGGCATTAGCCAACGTACAACTGCAATTACAACAAGCCTTTCAACACTTTTTCAAACGTCCTAATGTTGGCTTTCCTAAATTCAAACATAAAGGTAAAAAAGACACCTACACCACCAACAACCAAAAAGGCACGGTAGCCATTATTGGTGGCTCTATCAAACTGCCTAAAATTGGTCACATCAAAGCCAAAATACACCGTAAAATTAATGGCCTCATTAAAAGCGCGACTGTCTCAAGAACCCCAACGGGCAAGTATTACGTCAGTATTTTGGTTGAAACCATTGCCAAACCCTTCCCAAAAACCAACTCCAACATTGGTATTGATTTAGGATTAACAGATTTTATCGTCTTATCTGACGGCACCAAAGTTGCTAATCCTAAGTTTCTATCTAAGCTTGCTATCAAACTGGGTAAAGCGCAAAAGATTATGTCCAAGCGCAGTGCGGTTGCTAAAAAAGCCAATCGTAAATTGTCTGACAGTAAAAACTATCAAAAACAAAAGTTAAAAGTCGCTCAAATTCACGAGAAAATAAACAATACCCGCAAAAACTTTCTACACAAAACCTCATTCAATATTGTCAAAAACCACGATGTTATTGCGATTGAGGACTTGAACGTCAGCGGTATGCTCAAAAACCACAAACTTGCCAACGCCATTGCGGACAGTTCATGGTCTACTTTTACCACCATGCTGACCTATAAAGCAGATTGGTATGGCAAGCAGATTATTAAGATTGATAGATGGTATCCCTCATCAAAAACCTGCTCAGGCTGCGGTCATATTCTTGGTAAAGGTGAGCTAAAACTCAGTGATAGGTCATGGTCGTGTCCAAGTTGCCACGTTGAAAATGACCGCGATATCAATGCCAGTGTCAACATCCTCAACGAAGGATTACGCTGTCTAAAGCTCAAAGAACCCTTGGTGCAAGGGAGTTAGCTTAGCAAATTCGCCTAACCGCTGGTGCAAAACATCGTACTAAGTATGGGCGTTACCTAAGAAACCGCCACCTCCATAGGTGGTCGGTAGTTCATTATTGAGCTTATCTAATATTAGATACTTAGATTAATGCTAAGATAATAACGTGTCATTTTATGGCACGTTTTTTTGTACGTAAAATTAAATAGACAAGATTAATTATGACTAGCAACGCAATCCTCCCATATCCTATTCAGCCAATATCCGAGTCGCCGGTAGATGAAAATCTAGCAAAGGCGTTATTGAACAGCGTGGCTGAATATTATGGCCAGCTACACGGTCGCCGTATTTGGTTGGCCTGTAGTGGTGGCCGTGATTCATTGGTATTAGCAGCATTGTGTTTACAGTTATATCGGCGAGGTAAGCTGCCATTCTTGCCGCAGCTATTACATGTTGATCATGGCTTACAATCTGATAGCAGTAATTGGGCAATGCATGTGGCCAAGTGGGCAGATGCTCAGCAAATGACTTGTCAGATTTTACATGCACAGGTTAAAGGTAATGACGAGCAAGCAGCGCGACAAGCACGTTATCAAGTGATGCTGTCCCATATCAATCAAAATGACGTCTTATTATTAGCCCATCATGCCGACGACCAAGCTGAGACTGTATTGATGCGCTTGATACAAGGCGCAGGAGTCAACGGCTTGTCTGGTATGCAGCCGTGGCGAGTACAAACGCAAGGCGCGCGCCGTAATATACTATGGCGACCGTGGTTATCGATACGCCGTTCGAGCATTAGCACTTATGCCCAGCGTTTACAGCTACCCTATATTGACGATCCTACCAATGACAGCGGTGATAATGTGCGTAGCGGTATGCGCCGTGAAATCATGCCAGCACTAGCAGCTTATAATGCTAATGTGATTGATAATATTGCTCGTAGCGCGCAGCTGCTCGCCGATGCTCAAGCAACCGTTAGTGCGCAAGCTGCGCAAGATTTGCAGCAAACCGCTATTACGCCTCTACAATTACCACCAGCGCAACGTGTGCTCAGCATTCCTGATTTGCATCTATTGCCACTTTACCGTCAGCGGCAATTGCTCCACTATTGGCTAGGGCAAGACGAACCATTACCGCCCTCTAAGCAACTCATAGATGATGCGCTAAGCCTAATTCAGCGTAGCGATAACGACCATCAGACCCAATTAGATTGGCAAGGTCGCCAGCAACAGTACACCATTTGCCGTTACCGTCAGCAACTTTATCGTTTGAGCAATAGATGGCTGACATGGCTTACTATGTCGATTGCTGAACAAACGCAAACGTTAGCTACTCCCAATTTTTCTGTGAGCAGTTTTTCTGTGAGCAGTTTTTCTGAAAGCAATTCGTCTAAAACCAGTTTCTCTAAAAGCAATTCGTCTAAAAACAACTTAACGACAATCACCTTACGTACAAATGAAAGTTTTACTTGGCAATTTCCATTAACCTTCGATGTTGTAAAGCAATTGATAGGCCGTTTAAGCGATTCATCTATTAATGATAATCCACTCATAAATATAGCGGACTTGATAAGCAGCCAAGATGAGGTTGTGTTAAAAATCGCGCCTTTAGGTCGTCAGCAGCGCGTACAAACGGCGCTTGCCACGCGCCCACAAGCGGGTAAAAAACTCTATCAAACTTTGGGCATCCCTTTATGGCTACGTGATAGCTTGGTGGTTGTTAGTCTCGTCTGTATAAATGCGGAAGAGAATGACCCATTAATCGAGCCGCTAACTGAGTCGCCAATTGATCTACCAATATTGTTACTATCACCATTTGACAGCTGGGTATTAGGATTGAATAAATCGGTAGCAAATTTGATAAATAATGATATCGACAAGGTTGTCAGTAGCCTTTCAAGCTTCAAAGACTGTATTAAACATCTCTAAAGATTTAAAACATCCCTTTTGACTCAGTGTTTAACTCAACTATCTAGCAGAGTTAAATGTTATTGTTGTCGTCACTAATTTATCAAACGGTCGCAGTGGCAGTATGGTAAACTAAGTGTCATTTTAAATGCCGTTATATCGCTTTGAAGACTTTCGAAAGTTACCGCAAAGTTGCCAATACGGGACTGTTATTAGGAGATTAAAATGTCAGTATTAGATAATAAGAAAATTACCTTTATCGGTGGCGGAAACATGGCTCAGGCTCTAATTAGCGGGCTTGTTAGCTGTGGTGTTAGGCCTGAACTAATTACGGTAGCCGATCCTAGCGAAGAGGTGCGTAAGCAGTCAACAGGGCTCAAACTGAATACCGTTGATCCTGTCTCCGATCCAAAAGCAGCAGTTATTAATGCTGACGTTATCGTGCTCGCAGTGAAGCCGCAAGTGATGAAAGCCGTGGTTAGTGCGTTTGCTGATGTCTTAGATGATCAGTTGGTAATCTCAGTAGCAGCAGGCTTATCAACCGATCTTTTATCTAGTATGCTTGGCGGTTATCGTAACATCGTACGCGCTATGCCTAACACCCCAGCTATGATTCAAATGGGTGCCACAGGTCTATACGGTACTGATGATACCACTGAGAAACAAAAGCAGTTAGCAACAGCAGTAATGGAAGCTTCAGGTCTGGTCATGTGGGTAGATGATGAAGAGCATATGCATGCGGTGACGGCTGTTTCTGGTTCAGCCCCGGCGTATGTCTTTTACTTTATTGAGTCAATGGTTGATGGTGCGGTTGCCTTAGGGTTGGACAAAGAACAAGCCTCAGCGCTTGCTATGCAAACGGTCTTAGGCGCAGCAAAAATGGCCATGGGCAGTGACGATACGCCAGCTGAACTACGTCGCAAAGTCTCGTCACCGAATGGTACCACTCAAGCGGCGATTGAATCAATGCAAGACAATGAGATCGGTCGCCAAATCGCTGAGGCTATGAAAGCCTGCTCTGACCGTAGCCAAGAACTTAGCGAAGAGATGAAAGATTAAACCTAGCCAGCTATAGTAATAAGAATTTAATAATGGCCTCTGTTAATACGGGTATATTGAGTAGCGCTTCATGAACAACATGTTATTGCAAATTTTCGATTTGGTCACCACCTTCGCTATGCTGTTGGTGTTTATACGCTTTATGCTACAGTTTGCAGACATGGACGCCAGTGATCCCATGATTAGCCCTGCTTATAAAGCCACCCATATAGTGGATGTGTTCGGGCGTATCTTTCCGACCGTTGCCCAAGGGCGTATCAGCATTGCCGCGATTGTGTTGATGTTTCTAATTCGGCTGATTGATATCTCTGGTAAGGCGGCGTTAACTCATAAAGGTATTGCGCCTGTTCCCTTGTTCTTTACTGGCTCAGTCAGTTTGGTTCTAGACTTTTTGCGTATGTGTCGCTACCTGGTAATTGGTTCTATTATCGTCAGCTGGATTGTGGTTTTTACCCAATCATCGCATCCCATTATTGGTATTATTATGCGCTTAGCGGAGCCGATTTTAGCACCGTTCCGCCGCATTACGCCGAATCTTGGTATGCTTGATTTGTCACCTATGGTTGCCTTTTTTGCCTTTTACTTATTAGAAATTATGATCGGCGCGTTGGCCTCAAACTTTATGCCAATGTTAGGTTAAGTTAGGTTCATTTAATTAAGCCTGATAGGGATATAACATCCTACCCATAAAAAAGACGCTCTATATTAATAGGGCGTCTTTTTTATGGGTTGACTTTTTATCCTCATTTACAGTGATGTTTTAACAAAACGATTTGGTATTAACTGGGCATTAGCATCATCAGGATGAGGCGCGTCAGCCGCAGTCAAGGTCTGAGTAATCCAATGATCCGCTGCGATGACGGCTGATATCAATGCATCACCTACCGCTAAGCGTCCAGCGATAAAGCTGGCGAGTGAGCAGCCAGAGCCGTGAAATTCGCCGTTTAAGCGTGGTAGGGTACTTTGATGTATCCTCTTACCTTGCACATACAGATACTGCTCGATATCACCGCTATCAAAGTCATGCGCGGTCTTTACCAACACCGCATGCGCTCCTTGTTCACATAACTTCTGCGCCCCAATATGTAAATCTTGCTCACCACTTAATGCGCGGAGTTCGTGAGTATTGGGCGTAATTAAAGTGGCATAGGGCAATAATTTTCTAAACGCAGCAACTAGCGTTTGCTCATCGCCTAAGCTGCCACCACTATTAGCAACCAACACCGGATCAAGGACAAAAGAGGTGTCTTGCGGTATGACCTGCTTAGCGAATAAGCGCGTCAGCATGGCAATATTATCCGTCGTACCTAACATACCTGACTTGATGACGTGAACAGGCAGATCATCTAGCACAGTGGTTGCTTGGGCTTCTACCAATGCTGCCGCGCACGCTTCGAAGCCAAACACCTGCTGCGAGCTTTGCACGGTGATAGCAGTACAAGCCACTGCGGCATGAGCACCTGCTTGTCCGATCGCTTCAATATCTGCTTGTAGCCCAGCACCGCCTGATGGGTCTAATCCTGAAAAACACAATACTACCGGACGCATGATGTCTCCTTTTTTATATTTTATAATGACTGTTAAGCACTATAGCCATCCTCTGTCAAAAAAGCCATAGCAGCTCAAGGTAGAACGCGCTATCGTATCGATAGTTTAGTTAAGAAAATAGCTCATTTCTTATGAATGATAGGGTCTAGAGTAAATGAACAAGTTAAAAATCTTGTCTAAAGCTGCCAAAAAGCTATAATTATGCAAAAAGCACTATTAAAACTGCGAGTAGCGCTTGCATTTTTTTTTTGCTTTGTTATAATACTCGCCCACGACATAAGACGTATCATTAGCATAGATACAGTTTCTATTTTATAGAAGTCTTACATCGTTTGGTGAAGTGGGTGAGTGGCTGAAACCAGTTCCCTGCTAAGGAACCATACGTTCTGCGTATCGAGGGTTCGAATCCCTCCTTCACCTCCATTATATTTAGTTATTAATAGATTTATAATGTAGCAAACTAAAATCAGTGATGATTTAACCTTTAAAATAGGAACAATGCTGTTTTAATCGTTAAAAGACATTGACACTAGCTGTATTATCTATATAATAGCCAACCTAATTTGCTGTAAAGTTTTTAACTTTGCAGTAGATGATGTGCAATACGCGCCTGTAGCTCAGTTGGATAGAGCACTTGGCTACGAACTAAGGGGTCGGGAGTTCGAATCTCTCCAGGCGCACCATTTGCATTATCGCTTATATACTAAATCAATCGCCTGTCTTATGACATTCTGGCGGTTTTTTTATGTCTGCCGTTTTTGTGTTTTGTGTCCAAATACCATCTTAGGATAATATACGATAAACCACTTAATTACGGTACAATAGAATCATTATTTTCCGCTTGCTATGAGCTCGTACCATGTCAAAAAGTATGTCGAAAGGGGCTATTAAGTCTAAAAACCAGCGAAAAATGCGACCACAACGTACGCTAGAAGTGGAAGAACCTACCATTGCCAAACCAATGGAGCGCGTTGTCGCCATTGTTTACGACGGCATGTTGATATTGGCGTTGTTATTCTTGGTAGGGACGGTGCTAACAGTCATTGGCACACTGCTCACTATGCAAGCTGGAACCCAGTCAGCAGAGGCGCAGTCGTTACCGACTTGGTATCAGAACTTTATCATGACCCCATCATTTGTGCTGACGCTAGTAGGCTTCTATGGTTTGTTTTGGCGTCGCGGTGGCCAGACGCTAGGGATGCAAACGTGGCGGCTAAAAACGGTCAATAATGCCGGTCATCTGCTGACATGGGGTCAGTCCTTTAAGCGTATATTAGCGGCCTGTTTGATCCCTTTGTTATGCGGAATTATTGGCAGCTTAATTGAGGGCTCGCGTGCTGTTTTGTTAGCCAGTATTTTTTTAGGATGGATATTCAATTACGTATTTTGCCTCTTTAACCGTCGCGGTTTGGCAGTGCAAGATATGCTATCGAATACTATTACCTTGAAGATGCCAAAAGTACAGCATGAAGGCTTATGGAGTGGCTTTAAGAACCGTAAGAAAAATAAAACTTAACTGACGGTTCTTAAGTGATAGTCTTTATACGACCATGTTTGCCTGACCCTACTTACATACTAACCGTTCGGATAAGTAAAAAGGAATAACCGACAAAGAACAGTACTAAGGTGACACCAGAGGCACGACCGAATTTACGCTTAGTTTTGTAGGAAAATATACACATTGCAAATAATAACAGGGTCAAAATTCCCATAGCCAATACATCGCGCGATAAAATGATGGCGTTAGGGGCAATAGGCGCGATAAGTGCTGCCAGTCCTACTACTGCTAAGGTATTGAAAATATTAGAACCGATAATATTGCCCAAAGCCATATCATGCTCACCTTTACGCGCGGCTGATATACTGGCTACCAATTCAGGTAATGAGGTACCGATGGCAACAATAGTTAAACCAATAATTAGCTCACTTAAACCCCAAAATGTAGCCAACTCGACCGCGCCCCAAACGATAGCCCGCGAGCTCAATATCAGCACTGATAGCCCAAGGAACAAGCTACCTAGGCCACGCGCCATGCTGTGTTCAGAATCTACAATTTCTTCTATAGTATCATCTTCATGCTCATGATTGCCCTCACGTAGGCTTAGCACAATTTGCAGACCTAAGACCACTACTAGCAATACTATGAGCACAATACCGTCAGTATTGCTCAATACCCCGTCGCTTAACTGCCATGCTGCCACTGCCGTTACTAACAATAATAAAGGCATATCACGTTTAATGATACTTTTGCGAATGATGATTGGACTTATCAACACGGTTGCCCCTAATACTAAAGCAATATTGATAATGTTGGAGCCATAAGCATTACCCAATGCCAGCTCTGGGCTACCTTCTAGTGCTGCTAATACGGACACCACCATCTCAGGTGCTGAGGTACCTAGCCCTAAAATGACCACCCCAATCAAAAAACTTGGAACGTTTAGCTTATTTGCTAAGGCTACTGCGCCATCAATAAAGACATCAGCGCTCCAGACCAAAATTGCAAGACCTATTACTACTGCAATTGCTGCCAACCACATAATTTTATTTCCTTG
Source organism: Psychrobacter sp. 72-O-c (assembly GCF_904846605.1). GTDB lineage: Bacteria > Pseudomonadota > Gammaproteobacteria > Pseudomonadales > Moraxellaceae > Psychrobacter. Next base: position 123,729 of record NZ_CAJHBI010000004.1, on the reverse strand, counting down.
TCTATAAAAAATACCAAAAGGTTTTGCTAATAAAAGCACTAATAAGAGGCATAAAAAAGCTGAAATAGTGTTGCTTCAGCTTTTATATTAGCATAGGTTTTTAATAAAGTTATAAAAATAACTTAAGTAAATTGACTACATGTTTAGTTTTTTTAATAAGTATTAAAGTAATAATCAACCAACATTATCACCAATATTGATCGGCCGTAGTTGAGCTACTATGAAGATTACTAGGGTTTGTTTAGAGATACAATCGGCTTGATGAGTAACCCTACTCAGGGAGTCATAGACTAAATACTGACCGTCTGGATTAACCATAGGGTATAACCGAGGAAGGATAGCACCAGCACAGTTCCAGCTAGGCGGCCCAGTTTGCGTTTGGTTGTAAAGGCGAACAGACACAGGATAAAGAGCAATAGAGTCAGTACTGCCATCACTAAAACGTCGCGTGACAGAATAACTGGATTGGCGGTAATTGGTACAATAATCGCCGCTACCCCCACCACTCCTAAAGTATTAAAAAGATTAGAGCCAATAACGTTGCCTAATGCCATGTCGTGCTCGCCTTTACGAGCGGCTGATAAACTTGATACCAGCTCAGGTAAAGAGGTGCCAATAGCGACCACCGTCAAGCCGATAATCAGCTCACTGACTCCCCATAACGTTGCTAATTCAATCGCTCCCCAAACGATAGCGCGCGAGCTCAGCACTAAAATAAGTAGGCCAATAAACAAGCTCACTAAGCCACGTATTAAGCTTGGTTCTACATGCTCCAGACTTTCACTTTCAATTATCACATCGTCTTTATGCTCGCGCGTAATCTCTGAATTACCCGCGCGTACGCTGAGCACAATTTGTAGACCTATTACCACCACCAAAACTAGCAATAATACTATACCGTCAGCTTGACTCAATCTTCCATCACGTAACTGCCACGCTGCCAAAGTAGTAATTAATACCAGTATCGGCAGATCCCGCTTGACGACACCTTTACGAATAATAAGGGGACTTATCAGTAATGTTGCCCCTAAGACTAAGGCAATATTTACGATGTTAGAGCCATAGGCATTACCTAAAGCCAAATCAGGGCTACCTTCTAACGCGGCTAATACCGAGACTACTAATTCAGGTGCCGACGTACCTATTCCTATGATCAGCATACCTATTAAAAAACTAGGAACCTTTAGCCTCTTTGCTAATACCGTTGCCCCATCAATAAAAATATCGGCACTCCATACTAAGATTGCCAGTCCAATGATTACTGCAATAACTGCCAACCACATTAGTATGTTTCCTTGTCTATTAAAAAAATAACTGACCTTATTAAAAGGCAAAAAAAAGCTGAATCACAATTTGGATTCAGCTTTTATATTAGCATAATTTTTTATAGCACAATAAATATAACTTAAACAATACAGCCTGACGTTTAGTTTTTCTAATCAATATTTAAGACATTATAAACTTAAAACGTCTTAAATAAAAACGCTCAGTTATGGTGAAATAAACATTTAAGCGACTTGTACCGGAATAATATTAGCCGTGTCTTTGACCGTATTGTCTTTATTGCAATAGACCAGTTTTGGCTGGTAAGTATCTGCTTCAGCTTCATCAAAATGAGCGTAGGCGCAAATGATAACGATGTCACCTAAGTCGGCCATATGAGCGGCAGCACCGTTCAAAGAGATGATGCCAGAGCCGGCTTCAGCACGGATAGCGTAAGTGCGAAAGCGTTTGCCATTGGTGACATTGTAGATGTCGATAGATTCATTTTCACGCAGACCAGCTAGGTCTAATAGATCGCCGTCGATACCACACGAGCCTTCATAATGGAGTTCAGCATGCGTGATGCGGGCACGGTGCAATTTGCATTTAAGCATATTAAGTAGCATAGATTGCTTCCTTAGCGTAACAAAAGTAATAGGTTAATGGGGACGCATAGCGTCAAATAAAAGGCTGAGGCTCTTATTAATACGCAAACTCAAGCTATGTAGCCCAATCTGAGTTAGCAGTCAAGACTGCTAGCCAGGGAATTGAAGCGAATATTTGAGCATGGCTATAAAATATGGTTTATACCGACGTATATCAAAATATCCGCTTGTTTAAAAGAAAGTATAATACCTTGTCAATCCGGTAGTTTAAAGCCATTAATTTGCGTACGCGCGCGTTCAATATCACCCTCTAATAATAGTGGTAGCGACTCAAAGGCCGCAGTAAGCGCACTATCAATAGCGATTTGCTCATTAGGTGAGGCTTTAGAGAGCACATGACCAGTGACTTTAGATTTATGACCTGGATGACCAATGCCCACACGTAAGCGGTGAAAGTCACTGCCAATGTGTGGGGTGATATCACGCAGACCATTGTGACCGCCATGTCCGCCACCTGTTTTTAGCTTGATATTACCTGCTGGAATATCTAGCTCGTCATGAGCAATGAGTAATTGGTCATTATCAATATTATAAAAATTGACCATGGGCACCACTGACTCACCAGATTTATTCATAAAGGTCAGAGGCAGTAATAGTCGCACATCATGACCATGAATCTGTCCGCGTCCGGTTACCCCGTGAAATTTTTTGTCAGGACTCAGCTCGATATTGAACTGCTGCGCTAAATGCTGCACGAACCAAAATCCAGCATTATGGCGCGTAAACATATACTGCTGACCAGGATTGCCAAGACCGACGATAAGCTTTAGGGACATGACTGTACTCTGCTTCAATTTAATAAATAATGGAATAAAACTTGCCGCATATAATCCAAAAGCGGCACTTACAAAAACAGCAGGAGACATTTATCCCCTGCTGTTTTTTTAATATAAGTACAAATTAATTGTCTTATTATTCGCCGTCTTGGTCCGCGTCATCATCAGTAGCTTTGTCGCTTTGCTCAGTAGCAGGGACTTCGTCAGCATCAGTTTCAGCGTCTTCATCAACTTCTTCAACCGTTGGTGGGCGCATGTTAACGATAGTACGATCATGACCGTCTTCTAGCTCAAGCTCATTAATAACGACGCCTTCAGGTAAATCGATATCTGATAGACGGAATAGATCACCAATTTCCATAGTAGATACATCTAATTGTAAGTACTCAGGTAGTAATGATGGTATGCAAGAGATTTCGATATCTGATACAAGCGTAGATAGTACGCCGCCTTTTTCAGTACCTGGTGCATCTTCTTTACCCACAAAATGCATAGGAACATTCATGCTGATTTTTTGACCTTTTACAATGCGCTGAAAGTCAGCATGCATTGGAAAGCCTTTAGCAGGATGGCGCTGTAGGTCTTTAATAACGACTTGATGTGCTTCGCCATCAACAGTAATAGTCAAAATGTGCGAGAAGAAGGCTTCAAATTCAAGCGCTTTTACCAACTCGTTAAGTTTGATAGAGATTGCCGTTGGCTCTGCGTTACCACCATAAATGATAGCAGGAACAAGATTCTGCTTGCGTAGGCGGCGGCTCGCACCTTTACCTTGCTGGTCTGCAGAACGATTAACCGTATATAGTTCAAAATGATTAGTGCTCATGGGTATAATCCTGTAAAAAGATAGATGAAGTGTCTGGTTATAAAAAAGTGGATTTGCGACCGATCCACTAATAGGTGATGATAGCCATCAGTCATGGTTACCAACGGTAAAAACCAGTAACGACGACCTAGTGCTATATGCTACCGTCCGTCGTTTAGCTTAATAATAACTATCATTATAGCTGTCGTCGTGTAGCGTGCTCAGCACTTTTTTTAATACTGTTTTGTTCATATAGAATAAATGATCAGCACAGGCGCGCATTATACGTGGTTTTGTAGCAATAATAAAGGCTTACAGATAATACTTAGCGCCAGGATTCTCATCTTGACGCCAGTTTTTTATAAACAGTGTTGTTATTTAAGCAGTCCAATAGCAGACCAGCAATTACGATACAAACCTCTAGGCATCAAACATCGCGCTGATAGATTCTTCGTTATTAATGCGTCGTAAGCTTTCAGCTAGCATTGGAGCAATAGATATTTGGCGAATTTTGCTACACGCTTTGGCCGCAGCAGATAATGGGATAGTGTCGGTAACCACGACTTCATCCAGAGCTGATTCGCCGATATTTTTCAGTGCATTACCAGATAATACAGGATGGGTAATATAGGCTAGAACGCGGCGTGCGCCACTTGCTTTTAGGGCCTCTGCTGCTTTGCACAATGTTCCTGCGGTATCGACCATATCATCAACAATCACGCAATCACGGTCGCGTACATCACCGATGATATGCATCACTTGGGACTCATTGGCACGTGCACGGCGTTTATCAATAATGGCTAAGTCGGTATCGCCTAGCTGTTTTGCCATAGCACGGGCACGAACCACGCCACCAACGTCAGGTGAGACTACCATGATGTTGTCATAATCTTGTTTTTTGAGGTCATTGAGTAGAACGGGAGTCGCGTAGATGTTATCAACTGGTATATCAAAGAACCCTTGAATCTGGTCCGAATGCAAGTCAACCGTCATAACGCGATCAATGCTGACAATGTTGAGCATATCAGCAACAACCTTAGCCGAGATTGGCACACGAGCTGAGCGCGGGCGACGATCTTGACGGGCATAACCGAAGTAGGGCATCACAGCGGTGATACGGCCAGCACTTGAGCGACGCAGCGCGTCGGCCATCATCATGATTTCCATCAGGTTATCATTGGTTGGTGCACAGGTAGGCTGCATAATGAACACGTCTTTACCGCGCACGTGTTCTTTGATTTCCACGGCAATTTCGCCATCAGAAAAACGAGTGATGTCAGCTTTACCAAGGGGGATGTGGAGGTGGTCGGCTACGGTTTTCGCTAGTTCTGGGTGGGCATTGCCCGTAAAAATCGCCAAATAAGGCATGACAGAAGTCCTATTGAGTGACTCAAGCAGCGACCGCTAAGCAGTGTCAAACTGCTCAAATTAAGAAAAGTGTGGTGAACATGACTCTAGAAAATGGTAGGGGTAGCTGGACTCGAACCAACGGTGTCAGGATCAAAACCTGATGCCTTACCAACTTGGCTATACCCCTATAATGTGTAGACTGTGCACTGCCAGTGTTTAATATTAAACAAATTTCTAATAAAAATATTAGAATGGCTGAGCTGCCTTTTAAGTCGTTTGGAGAACGGTTAAACCGTCTAAAAACAACATTTTCCCAGCGGTGTTCGTTGCGAACTATACCGAAACTGGAAGGGTGTTGTCAATTGCTATTAGACAAGTGGCCATCAATATTAGTGGCAAATTATCATAATGCAAACTGAAAATATGGTAGGGGTAGCTGGACTCGAACCAACGGTGTCAGGATCAAAACCTGATGCCTTACCAACTTGGCTATACCCCTATATTGGCGACCTATTATAAATAAATATTCAAATTTTGCAAGCCATTTGCGCCTTTTTATAGCTTTTATTCACAATAAGTTGAAGCTGAGGCTATTCTAGCAAATTAACCACCTTAATCCTACCGCTGCTGGTGATTTAGATAATTATTTACACTGACGTGCGATTATTTACAATGAGGTCTTTAAGTTACTAACGATATAGGCAGGGTAGGGCGCATTTGCTACCCAATCTGCTAACAGTTGAGCATTGGCAATAATACTCGCATCTAACGGTAAAAATACTGCGCTACCCGAGCCGGTCATCCGTGCAACTCCTAACGCTTGCGGCTCTAATTCTCGTAAATACTGTAATGCTCGGCTCACTGCTGGCGCCAGACTCTCAACCACTGGGGTAAAAACGTTGTGATAAGGGGCGTTAAGCGCTTGAATATAACGCGCTGATTGCTCACTAATAGTCGTAGCGGTAAGCGGCTTAGTATCGCGTCGTAGCTTTGAATGAGCGAACAGCTGCGCAGTATTGACATGAGCGTTTGGGGTGAGTAATAAATACTGCTGACTGGGCAATTCTATCGGCGTGAGCTGCTCACCAATACCCATTGCAATGGCATCCTGCCCAAAGATAAATATCGGCACATCGGCACCCAGCGTCGCTCCAATATAACACAGTTGCTTGTTAGTAAATTCTAGTTGCCAAAGCTCATTAAGCACCAGTAAAGTAGTAGCCGCATTAGAGGAACCACCGCCTAGTCCTGCACCCATTGGTAGGCGTTTATCTAAGGTGATGCTGACGTGCGGTAGCTGAGGGGGTAGCCTCCCCAATTGTAAAGCATACGCTAACAATGCGCGTGCTGCCTTTATAATTAAGTTATCCGCTAAGCTATCAGTAATGGTTTCAGCACCAGTGAGTGACACCAGTTGATTGCATAGCTTATTTGGCAGCTTATTCGACAGTGCGGCTGCTTGCTGATAGGCAGCAGTGCTTAGGTCAGGTACATTTCGTTCGGGTAAATTGGAGTCTTCTGATAGATGCGTCACGCTGGCATTAAAGTCGGTATCAACGTCTTTATTAATATTAATATCAGTCGTCGATAATGACAGCAAATCCGCTGGCAAAAAGTGTAGATAATCACCCCAGTCAAGCAGGCGAAAAACGGTTTGCAAGTTATGGTAACCATCGGCGCGCCTGCCTGTAATATGCAAAAACAGATTGATCTTCGCAGGCGATAGTCGTGTAACTGGGGCGTGAGAGATGGCTATTTTTTTAGTCATAAACAGCGGTCTTTATAAGTGATAATCGAATTGACTGTAGATTATTTGTTTTGGTGGTCAATAGTCATAACGACTTTATGACCTTGCTGCTGTAAAGCGCTGATCTTATTCGGCAGCTTATCGTTGCCTTTATAGGTAAAGCTTGCTGTCCAAGGACCGTTGACTGAGCTGATAAGCCGACCTTGAGCATCAGTTTGCGGCGAACTGTCTGAAGGTGCGGGACGCCCAGAAATCCAATAAGGCATTTGCGAGATCGGCGCTTGCCAGCCAGTAGCTTTTTGTAGCAAGGTTTCAGGATTGTCTGCCGTCAAGGTGCCGGTCTTTTCGCTCACTAAAGTGGCCGTCTGACCGTCATACTCAATATTGGTCTTGCCAATTCCTAACGCGCCAATCAGCTCAATAGCGAAGCGATCATTTTGCTGACCCCAGGCATAAAAGGCACTGCCACCTTGAGTACCTGTATTCGCTGCATTACTAGGCATAGTCACGCCGATTTTACCGGTGATGTTAAAATTAGCTAATTTTTGTGGTTGCACGATAGGAGCGGGTTTAGTAGTGGCATTCGCGCCTTGTAAAGACTGACAGCCTGAGGTGATTGCCAGCGCTGCTGTTAGGGCAGCAAAGGTAGCTAATTTAGTAGGTTTATGATGGGTTTTTTTTAGAGACGACATGGTGTTTCCTCAAAATTTACAAGCTTAAAAAGATTTAATTTTAAGCGGTTAGCTTAAACCTTGTTTGTTGCTCTGTTATGAACTTTTGTTTTTTTATTATAAGTACCCTGTACAGTTAGCTCATTTTAATGGGTCAATCCAAAATAAAAACAGCCCACAATTTTTATAGTAATTTTTTACAGCATAATTAACGCTGTTGCCCGCGAGCAGTCATGATGACTGGTTTGTCTTTAGCCAATCACACCTGAGATCCTCTTAAACCGTAGTTAGTTATTAATAAAGTTGTGTGTGGTCATTGATATTGTGCTGCCCGAATGAGAAGCGCTGCTGAAGATCCGCTAGCAAGGAGTCGACCTTATCATTATTCCCTAAGCCTTGATAAGCACGCAATAACAACACACCCGAGCGCAGGCTGGGAAACACATCATAAGGCGTTTGCAAATAGTTAATAACTTGTGTGTAATTGTCATTGGCTAAAGCATTACTAGCAAGCACATTTAACGCTTGCAGATGCAAGTCATTGTCGTAACGCGAGTCGTCGTAGCGAATCTGAATGATAGCGGTTGCCAGCGCTAAACCCTGCTCAGAGTTGCCATCATTCGAGAGCAGCAGTTGCGCGTAGCTGAGCTGATAGGATAAGTTGCTGGGCGCTAACGCTTGTAAATGATTGAGTAAGGTACGCTTGATTACATAGTCATTACGATCGTCAAGCAGTTGGGCGCGGGCAAAAAGTAAAGCTTCATCGTCAGGATATTTACGGCTGGCGCGAGTTAATAATTGTAGCGCCTCATCGGTCTCCTCTTGCTGCCATAAGATATCAGCTTCTAAAACATAAGTTTCAGGGGCAAATACTTCAAATTGTTGGCGCAGTTTTTGTAGGGTAGCGATTGCGGCATCGACGTTATTGTTAAGTAGCTCAAAGGCCACAACTTTTTTACGCGCCGCCAGCACTAAGTCTTCTTGCATGACGCCGTTTAAGTAGTGTTTGGCCTGCTCAAAGCGCTGCTGACGCTCAGCACTGATGCCAAGATAATAATAGGCTTGGTCAAGGTAAGCTAGATTTTTTGCTAGCATGTTAAGCAGTTGATCAGCGCTTTGATATTCTTCAACATCCAGACTGACCAGCGCTGCTAATAAAGTAATCTCAGCATCATCATTAAAACGATTATGCGCCTCAAGTAATAGCTGCCACGCTTTTTGACTTTGCTTCAAATCAAGCAGGTAGCGAATCTCGTACAGGTATAGACTCTTGCTATCAGGATTACGCAGCCTTGATTGGTTGACATAATTGAGCACCATTGCGTCTGGCTCTATTTTTCGTAAAATGTCAGATTTTAGGGTAATAAACGGTACATAATCAGGCTGGCGTGCTAAAGCACGATTAATATGAATAAGCGCCAACTGCGGTTCATTAAACTGGTAGAGCAATCCTGCTTTTAACACCGACAATGAGGCATTTTGCTCGCTATCAAGGGGCTGCAAAGCGGCAAGCAGTTCGCGTTTGTCATTGTCGGTATTGGGATAGATGCCGATAAGGATTTCGCTCAAATCTGCACGAGGATCATAGCGTAAAATACGGTTTAAGGTCTCACTAGCTAACGTATAGTCGTGCGCTCTTAAGGCTAAATGGGCCACATAAAACCACGCGGGTACGTGATCGGGGTTTTGGTCTTGCCAGGTTTTGGCAAACTGGAGTGAGGAGCCAATATCCTCGCTACGCAAAGACAAGCTGAGCCCCCGCTCAAAAACTGCTGTGGCGTCTTCTTTAAAGGACTGCTGTTTATAAATGGCTAAGGCGCGGCGGGTATCACCGCGATCAGCTGCAAACTCGGCATCCAAAATACTATATAGACTGGGCTCGGTAAGCTCTGGCTGCAACACGGTTGCCGGTGGTAAACTATTAACGTTAGCCACCCTGTCTACGATCTGCGTTCTATCACTACTATTGTTACTACTATCTTGTTCATTATCAATAGTAGCTATTGAACGCTTCACTACGGAAGTACTAGATATGATGTCATTCGATGGTGAATTAAGGAGGTTTGCCTGGGCAGGGGTGGCTAAGCACAAGCAAGCGGCCAACAGTAAGGTTAGCTTATGGCGCTGACACAATCGATCAATGACGACACGCAATAAAGCTTGAAGGCTAGATTGGTCGTTATGCGCAAGTTGTGATTGAAACGATAACCCAAAAAAAATCATAACTAGCAGTATTCACTCATTAATTACTAATAATGTTACTTTATTTCAGGTCGCTCTATATAAAGCCACTTTATTCATTATTTACTTACCAACTATGCTTTATCTACAAAGCCAATTTAATGTATTGATTTTATGAGTTTATGGTAGACACCTACTGAGAGTATTATAGAGGCGAACGAGTGCTATAAACAATAGTACTCATGTTACTCAAGTATTTATAAAACTGGTCATATTCAAGAAATTTTTATAAGTAATGAGTTTATGGCGGTGTGTTAAGACCTGAAAATAGGTAGGCAAGATGACATCTAAAAATTATTGAGACCGTTGATTTAACGTTAAGTTACCCAAATACAAGTAAATAGTGGTGGGGTAGCAGGGCGAGTATTAAACAAAACGGGTAACAATGGTACAATGCTATAATGAGCAGTTTTGTGCTTATCGTCACTGAGTTTAACCTATCTTTTAACTTGGTTTTTATCCTAGTCAAATCAATAACGCCGCCTGATTATGCAACTACTTTCGTCTGACTGTAGTATGTTTTAGCCTGTGGTTCACAACAAATTTTATCCGCTTTTAACCCTAGCTTTTAGATAACACTAGTCTTTAGATGATACTGGCTTTTAGAATCTGCTTTTAAAAATAGAGCGGCGGTTTAGCAAGTAAATGAGCGTTATGTTTATGGTCTATCAATAATGAGATTAGTGGTCATTGGAGTCAATCACAAAACTGCACCAGTCGCTTTACGTGAGCGCTTGGCGCTTGTGGGTGACGAGGTAACCGTTGCGCTTGACCAGCTCAAAGGCTTTACTGACGGTAGCGTGATTGTCTCGACTTGTAACCGTACTGAGATATATGCGTTGGTGCCGCACACTAGTGCTCCTAACAATATCACTTCAACACGCGCGCCTACAACATCTTCTACTTCACCCTCTAATAGTAGCGCCAGCTTAGGAGTTACCTCAGAGGCCATGAGCGCTCATATTATTCAGATTAAAACCTGGCTTGCTAACTTTAAGCAGCTTTCTGTGGCTGAGATTGAGCCATATCTATATGTGCATCGTGACACCCATGCGCTTACCCACTGGCTACGAGTCGCGGCGGGTCTGGACTCGATGATATTAGGTGAGCCGCAAATACTCGGCCAAATTAAGCAAGCCGTCCATCTCGCACAAAGCGAGCAAGCACTAAGCAATCAGCTAGGCTGGATTATTGATCAAGTGTTTGCTGCCTCCAAACGTGTGCGTAATGAGACCAATGTGGGGGCGCATGCGGTATCGCTTGGCTTTGCAGCTGCTAAGCTAGTCACCCAGATTTTTGATAATATGCCCAGTCGTACCCTATTAGTGGTGGCTGCTGGTGAGATGAACCGCTTAGTCGCTACTCATATCGCAGGGCTTGGGGTTGGGCGAGTCATCATTTGTAACCGTAGCCCTGAGCGTGCCGAAGCTTTAGCTGCTGAACTACGCCAACCTAACCGTAGCGTGGAGGTTAGATCGCTACAAGAGCTACCGCAAGTGCTTGCGGATGCAGATATCGTCAGTAGCTGTAGTGGTAGTATGGATTTGTTAATCGATAAAACGATGACCACGCAAGCACTGAAGCGCCGTCGTTATCAGCCGATGTTGATGATAGATTTGGCCGTACCGCGTGATATTGACTCGACCATCAGCCGGATAGATGATGTCTATCTCTACTCTGTTGATGACTTGCAGCATGTCATCGCTGGCAATCTTGAACAGCGCCGCCAAGCTGCTGTTGATGCTGAGCTGCTCGTTAGCCAATTGGTCGTTGAAATGGAGCGGCGTTTTCAAGTGCGGCAAGTGGGCAAAGACATTCAGCAGTATCGGGTGCGCACTAATGAGCAAGTAGATAAGCTACTCAATGAATCACTCGTCAAGCTTGAGCACGGTGAGGTCAGCGCTGAAGATGTGATTACTGAGCTATCACGGCGCCTGACTCAGACTTTGACTCATGCCCCATCGAAGCTCATGCGTAAGGCGGCGCGCGAAGGCGATAGTGAACTGCTAGACTTTGTGGTTTCAGGGTTACACGACGCTTATCGTCATCGCTAATATAGTCGATTCAAAATAAAAGAGAGTCATTTGTAGTAACGTTGCACTGTGCCGTTTCTAAATTAGATTAACTAGAGTAGACTATTTTTTGCTAATAACTGGTTAATAAATCGTTAATAGCTTTACTGATAAAAGGAAACTTACGGTAGATATATTGTGGAGCCAACAAACCGTTGTCAACCACCATTATCAGTGCTAGTATCAAGCTGTCATGATTGCGTTGAGTCATGGCACAGTTATGGTCATCGCTATCGGCGTTGGCAGACGGATTTTAATTTAATAAAATTACCAGTGACTATTATCATCTGTCTGCCGCTGTGCAGCAACTATAATGGCCCTAATGTCATAAGCAGTCTTGCATAAGACATTACTTACCAACGGCAATAGCGCTAGGATAAAGTGCTATATCGTCAAGCCCACGTTGTACTCTCTAGTAAGACCCTTAATGGTACCTATAATCAGTAGCATCTATAATTAATCGTACCTATAATTAATCGTATGTATAACTCGCAGTACCTATTACCGTATTCAGTATTTTTATATCACTTAATATGGCGATACTCAAGATTTATCTGTGCTCAACTTTTAGTCACATCTAAATAATCTAACAACAAACAAGGAATGTCCCATGTCTGCATTACGTCAAGATATCGATCCAGAAGGCTTATTAGAATATTCAGTGGTTTATACTGACCGCGCCCTTAATCATATGTCAAGAGCTTTTCAGCAAGTGATGAATGATTTATCTGCGGATCTAAAGTCAGTTTATAACGCTGATGCCGTGGCCATTGTTCCAGGTGCTGGTACTTATGGCATGGAAGCGGTTGCCGCTCAACTTGCTCGTGACCAAGACAGCCTAATCATCCGTAATGGTTGGTTCAGTTATCGTTGGACGCAAATTTTAGAAAAGAACAATATCGGTAAAACAACCACCGTATTGGCCGCTGACCGTACTGAAGATACCGATGCCCCAAAACCATTTGCGCCTGTTGACATCGAAACCGCTGTTGCCAAAATCAAAGAACACAAACCTGGTATCGTTTTTGCTCCGCACGTTGAAACTTCAGCGGGTATAATTTTACCAAAAGAATATATCAAAGCCTTAGCTGCTGCGACTCATAGCGTCGGTGGTCTATTGGTTATCGACTGTATCGCTTCAGGTTGTGTCTGGCTTGATATGAAAGATCTTGGCATTGACGTACTTATTAGTGCCCCGCAAAAAGGCTGGAGCAGCACCCCTTGTGCCGGTCTAGTTATGCTTAGCGAAGCAGCTGTGAGAAAAGTAGACAGCACTGAATCAAATAGCTTTAGCCTAGATTTAAAACAATGGTTAAACATCATGCGTGCTTATGAGAATGGCGGTCATGCTTACCATGCGACTATGCCTACTGATAGCTTACGTCAGTTCCGCGATACTATTAATGAAGCCAAAGAAATCGGCTTTGATAAGCTATGTGACGCACAGTGGGAACTGGGCAAGCGTATTCGCAAGGTACTTGCAGACAAAGGTATTGAGAGCGTTGCTGCTGAAGGCTTTAAAGCGCCAGGTGTGGTGGTTTCTTATACCAGTCGTGATGATATGCATAAAGGCAGCGCGTTCGCTGAGCTTGGTATGCAAATCGCAGCTGGTGTTCCGCTTAAATGCGGCGAACCTGACAGCTTTAAAACTTTCCGCTTAGGTCTGTTTGGTTTTGACAAATTGACTAACGTTGATGGCGCGGTAGAGCGTTTTGAATCAGTCCTTGAAAAAGTATTGGCTAAATAGTTTGTATAATTAATACTGTTAAATAGACCAAATAAAAATACTGAGCCCAGCGTTCAGTATTTTTTTACCTTTTTATTATACTTTATAATATAATGTACTTTTATAAATAGAATTTTGAATTGACAGTTCATAAAATTAAGCTAGGTAATCAGTTATGAGCATACAAGTAGACTGGCAAGCATTCACACCCATTTCTTTAGTTGGCGGTTTGATACTGGGTGCAGCGACTGTGATTTTGCTATTAGGTATTGGACGTATCGCGGGTATCAGTGGCATTAGTGCCAGCTTGCTGAAGCCTAAGCGAGTGGAGCTGTGGCAAATATTATTTGTATTGGGGTTGGTTGTATCGCCCCTGTTTTATCAGCTGGTATCACCGCTCCCACTGATGCAAGTGACCAGCTCTTTACCGTTACTAATAGGGGCAGGGTTGTTGGTAGGGTTTGGTACACGGCTAGGTTCAGGCTGTACCAGTGGTCATGGTATTTGCGGTAACGCGCGCCTGTCGCCACGCTCTATGGCGGCGACGGTGACCTTTATGTTGTTTGGTGTTATTACCGTTTATGTTGGACGGCAGGTGCTAGGGCTGATTTAGTAGCTGTGTAGACTAACACTACAGTGTTTTACAAGATAAAATTTTATAAGACAATATAAGAGACGACAATGCTAAAAAATATAATTGGGCTAGTAGCAGGGTTATTATTCGGGTTTGGCTTGCTGATATCAGGCATGACTGATCCTGTAAAAGTACAAGGTTTCTTGGACGTGTTTGGCGCGTGGGATATCTCATTAGCGCTGGTGATGGGCGGTGGCTTAGCAGTGGCAATCGTTGGTGTGCAACTGGCAAAACGTCAGCGTAATAGCTGGATTGGTACGCTGATTGAGATGCCCACCCGCACCACCATTAGTAAAAAATTATTAATCGGTGCGATGCTATTTGGTATTGGTTGGGGCTTGGTCGGTATTTGCCCAGGACCGGGGATTGTATTGCTCGGAACAGGACAGTGGCAGGCTTACGTATTCATGCCAGCGATGATAATCGGTATGCTGGTATATCAATGGTTTGAGCCTAAACTGACGTAAGACATTCAATGTAACTAGTTGCTTAACTTAATACTGAGGTTATAACTTTTACTGTCTCTGCTGCCATGTGATAACAACTTTCGATATTACCTTGTCCGCACCAGTCGCCACTGACGATCCATTGATGATTGCCATCAACTAAGATATTAAGCCCTTTATTGGTTTCAGTATTGTTAACCGTCGCAGCATAACGCCAGCGGTGACAGTCACTTTGGCTAGGTGCCGTATCCTTGTCCCAGTCCAGTGCTTGCTGTGCAGCTTGCATTAATTGCGCTTTTATCGTTTCGATATCATCATCGACATGTGCCTGCGACCAGTCGTTACGGGCATGAATAGTGACGCTAGGTAGGAGATTGTTATGCATAGGCTTATGATGCTCTATGAATATTCTATCGAGTATAGAGTCAGTCATATAGGCCACATCCCATACTGGTGTTGCATTGCGATTTAGCGTCTTAGGCAGCTGTTCTACGTCATTCCAACCTAGCATCAGCGTATAGCACGCTTGCATCTGTGGTTCAGTAATTTTTGCTTGCTTATTAAAGCCACTATCCGCCATTAATTCTACCGCCTGAACATTTGGCGCGGTACAAATAACCCAGTCGAACCAGCCCAAGCTGTTGCCGTTCTCGTCAAACAATTCAGTTTTTTTATCGGGAGAGTCGTTCTGTGAGTTATTGCTTTGCCGTTCTAGAGGGGCAACCCGAGTTTTAAACTGTAATGTTGTCAACTGTAGATCGTCAGCCAATGCTCGACCCCAACCGGTCATTTTAGGGGTGCTGATATAGCGGGCGTGGATAGTATCCCATTGCTCTTTCTTAGTTACTATAGACGACTGATGGTTATCGTTGGCTGGCACTAAATCAACCGCTTGGGCACACCAAGGTTGTAGCATACCTGTAGCTAACCACGGTTTGATAAACTGTGAAAATTCAGTCGATTTTGCGGTAAAAAACTGCGCCCCGAATGCCCATTGCCAGTTTTTGGCGGTTCTCTCATCCGTACGATAGCGGGTTGCCAAACGACCAACGCTACGTGATTTTTCAAAAACAGTTATCTGTGGCAAGCTTTCAAGAAAGGTAGCTTGCTCGGCTTGCTGACCAAATGCCCGCTCTAATAACGTGGCGGTCAACAACCCAGTAAGCCCGCCACCAATGATGGCTATTTTTGGTGCGATGTGGTCAGTATCAGTGGTGTGGGTTTTGGTGTTATTAGCATCATTTAGAGAATGGTCAGTCATAATGACAATAGGCCTTATAGGATATTTGGTAATAAGTAAAAAGGAAGTTCAAATCGTTTGAAGCGTATCAGCTTTATCCTATTTTGAGGATAGCCATATTAAAAAGCCATGCTATCTTGAATAGCATGACTTATTCTAGGCTCTTAACAGCCATTATTTATTAAACATTAATGACACGCCTTACGTTCAGCTTTGACCACTTCAACCAGCTTATTGATCACCGAGCTATCAGCAAGGGTGGATAAATCACCAAGCCCCACATATTGCCCAGCGGCTAGGCTACGCAAGATACGGCGCATGATTTTGCCAGAGCGCGTTTTGGGAAGGACATCTACGAGATAGATGGCATCTAAGTTGGCAATCGGTCCAATCGCGGTGCGCACGTGGCGATTTAGCTCGGTTTTTAGACGTTCACTGGCGGCCTCGCCAGATTTGAGAATAACAAAGGCACAAACGCCTGTACCTCGAATGTCGTGTGGCATGCCAACCACAGCCGCTTCCGCAGTAGAAGGGTGGGCGACGATTGCGCTTTCAATTTCGGCTGTGCCCAGTCTATGTCCTGAGACGTTGAGCACATCATCAACGCGGCCAGTAATCCAGTAGTGACCATCTTCATCGCGCTGCACGCCATCACCAGTAAAGTAATGACCTAAATAAGTGCTAAAGTAAGTCTCTAAAAAGCGTTCATGATCGTTATAGATAGTGCGCATCTGTCCAGGCCAGCTGTTACTGATGACCAAATTACCCTCAGCGGGACCGTCAAGCACGGTGCTATCGGTATCCATGATATTTGGTATGATGCCGTATAACGGGTTCATTGCGGCACCTGGCTTGAGTGCCACCGTACCCGGAATCGGCGCGAGCAAAATACCACCGGTTTCTGTCTGCCACCAAGTATCGACAATTGGACAGCGACTGCCACCAACGACATGGTAGTACCAATCCCATGCTTCAGGATTGATAGGCTCGCCGACCGTACCGAGCAAACGTAGACTTGAGCGTTCAGACTCCCGAACAAAAGCGTCGCCTTCTTTCATCATTGCTCGAATGGCGGTAGGGGCGGTATATAAGATACTAATATTATGCTTATCGATGATATGGCCGACCCGTGCCCATGTCGGATATTCTGGCACACCCTCGAACATGACTGTCGTCGTCCCATTGGCAAGGGGCGCATAGGTGGCATAGGTATGACCTGTTACCCAGCCCACATCAGCGGTACACCAGTAGATGTCATCGTCTTTGATGTCGAAGACATCACGGAACGTTGATAGCGCATAAGTAATATAACCACCCGTGGTATGTAACACGCCTTTGGGTTTACCGGTTGATCCGGATGTGTACAATAAAAACAGTGGGTCTTCGGCATTCATCACCTCAGGTTCACACTGCTTTTTTTCGCCACTGACCAAAGTATGATACCAAACATCGCGGCGACCACTCATTGGAATGGAATTACCAGTACGATGCACCACTATGACTTTTTCAACGCTTTCTGTCCCATCGATATCTAAGGCGCGGTCGACATTTACTTTTAATGGTGTGATCTTATTGCCACGCAAACCTTCATCAGCGGTAATGACCAGCTTAGACTGACTGTCAATGATACGGTTACCAAGACTTTCAGCTGAAAAACCGCCAAACACCACTGAATGCACCGCACCGATACGCGTACATGCCAGCATGGCTATCATCGCTTCGGGTATCATCGGCATATAAAGGGTCACGCGATCGCCTTTTTTGACACCGAGTTTACGCATGGCATTGCCTAGGCGGCAAACCTCAGCATGCAATTCTTTAAATGAGATGATTTTATGTAAGGACGGGTGATCGCCTTCCCAGATAATGGCAGGCTTGTAAGGGTTGGTTTTTAAGTGACGATCGAGACAGTTGACCGAAATATTCAGCTCACCATCTTCGAACCACTTGATACGGAAGTCCTCTAAATCATAGCTGACGTTGCTGATTTTGGTGGGCTTTTTTATCCAGTCAATCTGTTCAGCACGCTCAGCCCAAAAAGCATCAATCGCCTCGGGCGAGTCAACAGAGTCCTCATAGGTTTGGGCATACTGTTCAGCGCTAGTATTGGCGGCGGCGACAAATTCAGCGGCAATGGGAAATGATTTCTGGGTCATAGTCATAGTCCTTTTGAATTATTATTACCTGCACAAATCACCGTTGATTATGGCTACTTGTACAAATGATGCGGGGTCATCTTCCATAATGTATGACACCTAACAGTAGTTTGACAAATAAGGGGGGCTGTTGCAAGACATCAACGGCCAATTGCAACAATATCACTGTACATGTGTATACTTAAAAAACTGGGGAGGTTTTCTATAGATAATGAATAATTTTTTTATTCTTATTATTAAGTATAGGGTATAGACAGTTTTGATATATAAATAAATATAAAATCATATTAGTTGGAGTATAGAGTCAGGCCACCGCAAAACTTAGAAGTTATAACGCTTGCAGGCCATACTTGTGTATGGCCTGCAATTGGCTTGCTGCTATCAAAATTTCACTAAATGGATAGTACGTACTTACTTCAGCTGTGTGACGGTTTTCCATGCTCCATTTTGTACTTGTGACAAGTAGACGTCGTTAATTGCGACATGGGTCTCAGGAGTAATAGCGACAGTAGATCCTGTGACTCCATCAACGAAGCTGACTGTCTCTAGACCGGTATTAAAGGTGTCGGCATTTAAATCAGAGCCTGCAGCTTCGAGTCCATCGACGGTAATTCTTGCGGCAAGATAACCAATGATAGCGCCTGCTGATACGTCTTCGCCAGTGGCTTTTTTGAACTTCTCAACGAAAGCTTTAGTCTCAGGTTCATCTGCTCTTAGTGCTAAATCATTATAGTACGAAACAGCATATAGACCTTCACTTGCGCCGCCTGGTGCCGCAGCAACTGCTGGATGAAAACCGGTTGCAGGGGCAATAAATTTCACATCATCCCAGCCCATTGCGTTTGCCGTACCCACTGCAGTGATAGCGCCTCGTATGGTTAAAGATAACGCGATTAGATCGCAATCAGCGTCTTTTAGTTTGGCGATCGCACCTGAAAAGTCCGTTTCATCAGGACGATGTGAGCTGGCCTGAACTAAAGTAACATTAGGATTACTATCGCTGATGTCCTTAACCGCTTCATTCGTCTCTTCACCATAGTCTGAAGGGATATACATGACACATAAATTGCTAATATCATGTTGGGCAATTAGATATTCTATACCTAACTTCATTGAGTCGTAATAAGTACTAGCAATAGTATAACGACGATTCAGAGGACCTTCTTCTTGCATGGGTCGCGCAAAAGTGATCGGCATGACACTAGGTACATTAGCGCGATCCATAATAGGGAAGCTGGCTAAGTTATGCGGTGTACCTAACGACATTAACATAGCAAATATTTTATCACGGCTAACCAGCTTATTAGCGGACTGTACTGCCTTTGGTACTTGATAAGAATGGTCTTCGACGATGTAGCGAATCATTCGGCCGTTAACGCCGCCTGCAGCATTCACCTCATCAAAGTACATATTGGCTGCAGCTACCGCAGGATTACCAAATCCAGCAAACGGACCAGATAAATCATTCGCACCACCAAGGACAATTTCAGTATCAGTAACGCCTTGTACTGGTATATCACTAGTAGAAGCTGCCGTCTCAGTGTCAGCACCAGTCGCTGCTGTGGTTTCTGGATCGCTACACCCAACTAACCCCATCGTACCGACCGTTAGTGCCATTAGCGTAGTCTTGAATGTCCATTTCATTGCCTTTCTCCTTGCGACTAGGTCGCTATCAGTTGGATGTTACGGTAAATTTGATAGAACTACTCTGTGCTAAATCAGTACATAGAGTCAATTAGCGCATGATGCTTTTTCTCAACCAGGTTCCTTTTTAATTTCATAGTCGCGGTCAGCTCATCATCTTCGGGGCTGAGGAGCACATCGATGAGTCGAAAGCGTTTTATGGTTTCTACTTGAGCTAAGGTCTCATTCGCAGACTGTACGACCTCATCTATCAAAGCGATAACTTCAGGCGCATGACACAACGAGCGAAAATCAGAGAACATCACTTGATTGTCTTGCGCATATTTTTCGACGTTTTCTTGATCTATCATGATAAGGCAAGTCAGGTATTTACGCTTATCGCCAATGACAACCGCGTCTGATATATAAGGCGAAAACTTAAGTTTACTCTCTATGGCTGCTGGAGTGACGTTCTTACCGCCTGCTGTAATAATAATATCTTTGATACGGCCTGTAATGAATATATAGCCTTCTTTTATTTCTCCAACATCGCCTGTATGTAGCCAGCCATCGCGCAAGTCCTCAGCTGTTTTTTCAGGCTTGTTCCAATACCCTCCAAACACATGACCGCCTTTTACCAGTATTTCACCATTGTCAGCGATACGGACTTCGGTATTTGGCAGTGCTTTACCTACGCTGCCGATCATTTGTGCTTCGTGAGTATTTATTGAAATGACGCCCGTACTTTCAGTCATGCCGTAGCCTTCATAGATAGGCACTCCTATTGCATGAAACCAGCGAATAATATCTAATGATATTGGCGCAGCACCAGTGGTGGCACGGCGAATATTAGTCATCCCTATGAGGTCACGAATCTTGCGTAATACCAGTTTGTCCCAAAACTCGTAACGAAGCCGTTGGCCAGTCGTGGGCTTCTTGCCTGCCATTGTCACATCAGCGTAGTCATGACCTGCTTTTAGTGCCTGATCAAATGCCCAGCCATTAAGGGCACTGGCATCGCTGCGCATGTTGCTAATAGAGGCGTACATTTTTTCCCATAATCTAGGAACGGCGGTAAAGGTATCGGGCGATACTTCTTTCATATTCTCAAATACTGTCTCGGTACTCTCAGCAAAGTTGACAATACAGCCTCTATGAATAGGGATGTCCACTGAAATTAAACGCTCTAACACATGGCACAAAGGTAGAAAACATAGCTGCTCATCAGTGGGTAGAATATCGATGACCTCGATGCTAGTCTTCAGCTCAAAAAGCGTGTTGGCATGCGTTAAAATGGCACCTTTTGGATCGCCAGTAGTGCCCGAAGTATAAATAAGCGTGCGTATGTCGTTCGCTGTGCTTTGGTCAATATAGTTGCTAAAACGCTCTAAAGCGTTGTCGGCATCTTGACCAAGCGTATACAGCTCATCTAAGAATATAACCTGATCATCATCTAGACTGCGTAGACCTTTACGCTCAAAGACAATTACTTTTTTGAGAGTAGTCGTCTGCTCACGAATTTCAAGAAATTTGTGTAATTGCTCATCATTTTCAACGATCAAGAATTTAGAATGACTGTCGTTGAGTATATAGGCGAGCTGCTCAGGACTATCTGTAGTATAGACGCCATTGGGTATGCCGCCAACGGCACAGATACCCATATCGCAATAGAGCCACTCTTTATTATCTTCACTCAAGATAGAGACCGTGTCCCCTTTGGTCAGACCAAGCCCAATGAGCGCCATACCAATATCGCAGCCGCGATGATAATAATCTAGCCAGCTATAACTTTGCCAAATACCAAAGGCCTTTTCACGATGGGCGATTTTGTCGCCTCGACTCAAACAAACTTGTCGCCAAAGCTTGCTCAAGGTGTCACACCCTTCTAAGACTTGCGGCGCATGATCGTAGGGTGCATTTTGTATCTCGCGACCATTGTTATAAGAGGGTGCTTCTGTATGAGGCGATGCCTGCACTACAGGGGCTACCCTAGTGACAGTCGTATCAGAAGTAGAAGTATCAGTCGGAACATCCATAGGGTTAGTCATGATTATTATCGCCAAGTCTTTTTGCGTTTCCACCGAGTGGCTGCCGCTGTGTTGTCTTTGGTTTGTCCAAGGTAAAACTCTTTAATATCATCAGAGTGCATCAGTTTGTCTGCTGAGCCTGCCATGACAATACGCCCAGTCTCTAACACATAACCGTAATCCGCTGCTGCGAGAGCAACTCTTGCGTTTTGCTCAACCAGCAGGATCGTCACGCCTTGCTCTTTATTCAACCTGCGAATGATGGCAAATATCTCTTGTACCAGTAGTGGTGACAGCCCAAGAGAAGGCTCATCAAGTAGCATTAGTGAGGGGCGTGACATCAGCCCGCGACCGATAGCTAACATCTGCTGCTGACCACCGGACATCGTACCAGCTGCTTGAGTGCGGCGATCTTTTAGTATTGGAAAGTACTCATATATCATCTCAACATCACGCTGTATCTCAGACTTGTCACGTCGAGTATAAGCGCCCATCGCCAAGTTTTCGGCGACATTCAAGAATGGAAATACCTCTCGGCCTTCTGGCACATGCGACAAGCCTTTTTTGACAAGGCGATCAGGCTCAGTGCCATCGATACGCTCACCGTGGAACCATACTGCGCCTTTGCGAGGATTAATAACACCAGAGATGGTCTTCATTAACGTAGTTTTACCCGCACCATTAGCGCCCAAAATAGCGACAACTTTACCTTCTGGTACCTCTAAACTCACGCCCCTTAACGCCATAACAGGGCCATAAGATGATTCTAAATTTCGCACTTCGAGCAGGTTATTCGTAACTTCAGAGTCGACCAAGCTCATCTCAGTTGCAGGCGCTGCAGGTGACAGTGGTTTCTTAATAGATTGCATCAAACACTCTCCTGCCCAAGATAGGCCTCGATGACTTGCGGATTGGCTTGTACCTCAGCAGCAGTACCTTGAGCCAAAAACTTACCTTCAGCCACTGCCAACACTCGATCTGACACCCGATTCACTAAGCTCATGTCATGCTCTACCATCAAGATAGTCAAGCCTAAGTCTTTTTGCATATCTTCAATCCACCATGCCATCTCAGAAGTTTCTTCTACACTGAGACCTGAGGCTGGCTCATCGAGCAAAATAAGCTTTGGGTTAGCCGCTAACGCTCTGGCAATTTCGACTACTTTTCTAATACCATAAGGCAAGCCTGCAATCAGCTGATCTCGATAAGGGGCTAATTCTAAAAAATCTATAATCTTCTCAACTTGCAGACGATGCTCGCGCTCACTACGGCGCACCTTTGGTAAGAATAGCAAGTCCTGTATCCATGTCGTATTGCGCTGAGAATGACGACCGATAAGCAAGTTTTGTAATACACTAGAGTGATCAAACAGCTCAATGTTCTGAAAAGTACGAGCAATGCCAAGTTTGGCAATATCGTGAGCGGGCACTCGCGTAATATCAGTACCATCAAAAACAATGCGACCATTTAGCGGCTCGTATAAGCGGCTAATTAAGTTAAAAATAGTTGATTTACCAGCACCGTTAGGGCCTACGATAGTAAATATCTCACCTTCTTGTACTTCAAAGCTAATGTTATCAACCGCTTTAACGCCACCAAACGCGATAGATAATGACTCCACTTGTAATAAGCTCATCGCATACGCTCCGTTTTAAGATAAGTTTTGGAGCGGCGGAATAAACCTTTTCGATATAACGGAAACATCCTGAACCAAGTGCGTATTTTTATCCATATTCCATAGATACCACGTGGTTCATAAATGATCATCACGACGATGACCAAAGCAAATAACGCCGTATCAATACCAGGAATACTCGTGATACTAGCGCCAGTACTTTGACCAATGACGTCGCCTAAGATAGCAATAACTTGTGGTAATAAGACCACTACCACAGCGCCAAAAAATGCACCGTGTATGGAGCCTAAACCACCAATGACAATCTGCAGTAGTATGGTTATGGAGATAATAACGGTAAAGCTCTCATAGTTAACAGCTTGCACAAAATGCCCATACATAGCACCGCCAATAGCAGTAATCGCACAGGATAAGCTAAAGGCTAAAGTTTTTGCTTGTGGTACATTGACGCCAAGTGCGCGGGCAGAGACTTCACTATCTCTAATGGCCAAAAAAGAGCGGCCAGTATTACTTCTGAGCAGATTAATATAACCAAAGGTAATCAGCACCACTAGCGCCAAGCATAAGTAATAAAAGGCCTTTGGCGTGATGTAGCGATCGATAGTATAACCAAAGAAATTAATGGGAGAAGCAAAGGTGCCAGAGATGCCGCCGGTAATGGGCTCAGCAACGATAGCAATATCTTCGATGATAATACTAAGCGCCAGCGTAGCAATAGCCAAATAGATACCGCTAGTTCTTAAGATTGGTCTGGCAATCATGGCACCGATGACACCTGTAATTAGCGCACAGGCAATTAAAGCCGGAAAAAAATTCCAGCCTCGGCTCATGAGTGCCAGATGGCTAAAAGCCCCTATAGCCATAAAGGCGGCATGACCTAAACTGACTTGTCCGGTATGACCCGTCAAGAGCATAAGACCAAGTCCTGCTATAGACCAAATTAATATGGCACTAAGCTCACTAATATAATAGTTACTTAGCAACCAAGGCGCCATTAGGAGTAGCAAGAGAAGCACGCCATATTTTATGAGTTGGCGTTTATCATCGAAGACATTGATATCTTGATCGTAGCTGTGTTTAAACTGGGCTTTCATTGACAGTTCTCATCCTTGAAATTGTTTAGAGAAAGCTTGGTCATCCTTGAGTCAAAGCTTCTATACTTTTTTCTGTTTGACCTGAGAAAAAATACCGCCTGGACGTATGATTAACACAATCAACATAACCACATAGGGCGCAATCTGACTAAGACCTAACGGTAGATAACGACCGGCAAAAGGTTCTATCACACCTACTAATAGTCCCCCTACGAGGGCACCAGGTAGAGAGCCTAGACCACCAATTACGGCAGCTGCAAAAGCTTTGATACCGAATAATAAGCCGATGGAGGGTTCAATGGCACCTTTCGCTGCAAATAATATACCGGCAAGTGCAGCAACCACCCCAGACAACGCCCAAACAATACCATTTACTCGTTTAACCGGAATGCCCATATAATAAGCGGCCATCTGGTTTTGGCTGCTTGCTTGCATAGCAATACCAAGTCGAGTATGGGCAAAAAAGAAGTATAAAATAGAGGTCAATGCAATGGTAGATACGATAATAATAAGGTCAACATAAGCAATACTAAGCGAGCCTAATGCCAACATCTTACCCGAAAATGGTGTCTGTAATGAGACTGGGCTATGTCCCCAAATTACACCAGCACCAAAGCGTATTAAAAAGCCGAGCGAGATAGTAAGAATTACCATAGCGAATTGCGGCTGACCAAAAATGCCGCGCAGCACGAATCGATCAAGCAGATAACCGAACACCCCCATAATAATGGAGGCTAAGGTAATACCCAATAGGAAAGGAAGGTTTGCTTCATCGGTGTTGATAAAAGCTATGCCTAAAAAGGCACCGAGCATAAGCATGTCGCCTTGGGCAAAGTTCACTGCCTCAGAGGCTTTGTAAATCAGTACAAAACCTAACGCCAATAGCCCATATATACAACCATTAGCAATACCGCTAATGAGCAGTTGTAGGATATCCATAAATTCCCTTTTGTCTTAGCATTGTCATCCGTGACCCTGTTTAAATCAGCCGTTCGATTGATTGGTTTTTTAGTTAAACCGATTCTAAAAAACATCATTTTCTTTAAGTCAAAGTTATTACAGTGTTAAAAATCAGTAAGATAAAAACACACAATAGTAATATTAACGAACAATCTTGATACTTTTACTCTATACCAACAAATAATCCTTGTCTACACAAAATGTACAGTTATTCACTAATTTTTATAATCTTGTTAATTTGAGGTAGTGTCAATAAAAAGAAACCGAGTGCAGTCTTCAGAGTGAGCTAAGAATAGTACCGTCAACGTGGACAGTGCATTGACTCACAGCGAACTAAAGCTACCCATGTTAATCACTTTAAAACACTTCTATTATTACCATGATATAATTTAGACATTTTATATCACTTATCCAAACCTACTCTATAAGTCATCATCATGAGTCAAACGCCAAATCAAGCTGCACCAGTTAAGTCAGATAGTCAGTCAGTGGACAATCAATCAATAGCCAGGAAGTCCATCAGTAGTCACTTTGACGTCATCGTTATCGGCGCTGGCGCATCAGGGTTATACTGTGCGCTCACTGCTGGTCGCCGTGGTCGCCGCGTGCTGGTACTCGATCATGCCAATAAAGCGGGCAAAAAAATCTTAATGTCAGGCGGCGGTCGCTGTAACTTTACTAATTATTTTGTGGAGCCTGAGCACTTTATTGGGGCCAATCAACATTTCTGTAAGTCAGCGCTGAGCCGTTATCCCAGCTGGGAATTTATTGGGCTGGTTGAGCAACATAAGATTGCCTATCACGAACGTGAACATGGGCAGCTATTCTGCGATGATTCCGCGCAAGATATCCTGTCGATGCTGCTGGATGAATGCGCGGCTACTGGCGTGCAAGTGCGGCTCAATACTCAGGTTGAACAGGTTTGGGTCCCTGAGAATGGTGACCGTAATGCAAACAATGATAGCGCGCGCTTTCAGCTGTTAACGAGTAAGAAACTCAGTAAGAAGGACAAAAAAGACTCGGCAGACGAGATAAAGCCAGCTCAAACGACCTATAGCTGTGAATCGCTGGTGGTCGCCACTGGCGGGCTGTCTATTCCAACGATGGGCGCCAGCGGTCTAGGATATGAGTTGGCACAGCAGTTTGGACATCACTTAAATCCTATAGATGCTAGCCTCGTACCGTTTACTTTTACCGATAAAACAGGTGAGTTGATTCGCGCGTTGGCGGGTATCAGCTTACCAGTCATTGCTAGTAACGCTCGTATCTCGTTCCGACTGTCAATGCTATTTACTCATCGAGGACTGTCTGGTCCTGCGATGCTGCAGCTGTCTAACTATTGGCAAACGGGCGAATATATAAGTATTAACTTACTCCCCGATATCGATATAACTGAGTTGCTACTTGCTCATAAAAAGTCGCATCCGAAGCAGCTCATCCGTACAGTACTGACTGATTATACTAATAATAGCTTACCTAAAAAGCTACTGACCGCACTACAAACTACGCTGTGGGACGATATCAAAAACACTGAGCTTGCTAATATTAAAGATGAACGTCTAGCAGAGCTTGGGG
The DNA here is from genome assembly GCF_904846605.1 of Psychrobacter sp. 72-O-c. Classification (GTDB taxonomy): domain Bacteria; phylum Pseudomonadota; class Gammaproteobacteria; order Pseudomonadales; family Moraxellaceae; genus Psychrobacter. Next base: position 97,022 of record NZ_CAJHBI010000004.1, on the reverse strand, counting down.
CGACCATTAATGGTTGGCAACTCAAACCCTCTGGCACCGAAGGCTATCGTACCGCTGAGGTTACTCGCGGTGGTGTGAGGACTGATGAAGTCTCGTCCAAAACCATGCAAAGCAACTATCAAGAGGGACTATATTTCATCGGTGAAGTGCTGGATGTGACGGGTTGGCTTGGCGGCTACAACTTCCAATGGGCATGGGCAAGTGGTTTTGTTTGCGGTGAGGTTATTTGATTGCGAGTTTGTATGTCATCTCTATTTTATTTAAGTTTCATTATATATAGCAAGCAGGCAAGCGATTTAAATAATGTTTAATCTTGTGGTTTAGCCGCTTTTTATTTATAGTTAGTATTCTAGTCATTGTGAAATTTAACAACCGTTAATGGCTGAAATATTTAGAATGACTTAACAGTTATTTATTGTCATATTTTTAAAATCGAGCCTATTTTAGGAGGTGATAAATGCGTGCAATCAAACATCTTCATGGCGATAAAGCGCCCCATTGGGTAGGGGATGGTTTTTATGTGAGAACCTTAATTAATCATCTTGAGGCCAATCCTGACTTTAATTACACCCATACGGACCCTTTTTTATTGTTTGACTATGGTGAGCCGACGACATTTGCGCCCAACCCTAATTATGAGTCGCAGCCACATGGTGTCGGGCAGCATCCACACAAAGGCTTTGAAACCGTAACCTTGGCCTATTCAGGTGAAATCAGTCATGCCGACTCAGCAGGCGGACACGGCGTTATCTTGGAAGGTGATGTGCAATGGATGACCGCAGGACGCGGTATCATGCACGAGGAGTTTCACTCAACAGCATTTGGACAACGCGGCGGTGTCTTTAGCATGGTGCAGCTGTGGATTAATCTACCCCGCGCGCACAAACTAGCCGATCCCAAATATCAGACAATCAAACGTGCTGATATGCCTACCGTCGAGTTAACCGCTCATAACAACATCGGCGAGCAAGTGTCCATTGGTAAAGCCGTTATTATCGCTGGTGACTGGCAAGGAACGTCAGGCGCTGCCAGTACGTTTACCTCAGTCAATCTATGGGATATTGAGTTACACGTAGCAGGGTCGACGACCCTACAGATTCCGAACACTCATAACGTGATGCTACTGGTGCAAGAAGGCGAGCTGCTTATTAATGATAGGTGGGTCACTGCTGGACAACTTATCCAATTTGAGGCGCCGATTGGGGGTAATGAGCAAAACTCACCAGCGCAAAATGATGTTACTGATACTATCAAACTCACTTATCTTCCAACGTCTAATGCTCAGTCAACCTCAGCATCGGTCAAGTTATTACTACTAAGCGGTGAACCTATTGGCGAGCCAGTTGTGGGTTACGGACCATTCGTGATGACCACGCAAGAAGAATTAAAGCAGACTTTCCGTGACTATCAAAATGGTAATTTTGGTTAAACGATAAAACCGTGCCAAGTAGACAATAAAAAAAGCCGCCTTACTAAACAATAAGGCGGCTTTTTATTTGCTATAGATTTTGCTATGGGTAAGGCTATTATTTAAAGCATTTACTTATTAAGCTTGGTTCATAAACTGATAATCGGTATAACCTTCAGTGCCACCACCATAAAAACTATCTGGATGCTGCTCATTGAATGGGACGTCTTCACGAATACGCTCAGCCAAATCAGGCGTAGCAATATAGTCACGACCAAACGCCACTGCGTCAACGAAGCCGGCGCTAGTGTTTTTTACAGCTTTCTCTACTGTGTAACCACCAGCTGCGATAATCGTATTATCAAAGGCGGCGCGAATATTTTTACGGAATTCGTCGTTGTACGGCGTACCACCTGCCCAATCAGGCTCAGACAAATGCAGATACATTAAACCACGTTTGTTAATCTGCTCAATCATCCAGATGCTTTCGTCTTCATCGTAGCCCGCTTCAACATTATTGAACGTGCCTAGCGGTGATATACGAACACCAACATGATCAGCATCCCAGGCATCGACACACGCATCGATAACGTCAAGCGTCAAACGTGCACGATTGTCACGACTGCCGCCGTAGTTATCATCGCGCTGATTGGTCTGCTCTACCCAAAATTGATGCAATAGATAACCATGCGCGCCATGAACTTCTACGCCGTCAAAACCAGCTTCTTGTGCGCATTTGGTCGCATGAACGAAGTCTGCAATCACTTGCTTAATCTCATCCAGCGTTGCAGGACGCGGCGGGGTGGCAGCCACTCTGATGGCTTGATTGTCGCTATCACGGAGAGAGGTACGAACACCGACATCGATATCGGAGGCAGAGATGGGCGCTTGTCCATCAGGCTGGACGCTTTTGTGTGCGACCAGGCCGGTATGCCACAATTGTACGACGATCTTGCCGCCTTTGGCATGCACATTGTCCACAATCGTTTTCCAAGCGGTGGTCTGATCTTGGGTATGGATACCTGGTGCGCCTGCATAGCCTTTCGCTTGAAATGAGACTTGCGTCGCCTCGGTAATGATAAGACCTGACCCTGCACGCTGTGAGTAATATTCACTTGCCAATGCTGTAGGAACGTCGCTTGGCTCAACCGCGCGCAAGCGGGTTAATGGTGCCATAACAATACGGTTTTTTAAAGTTTGAGTGCCCATTTTAACGGATTCAAATAAGTTATCGTGTGCCATAATCTGCCCTATTCGTTACTATTATAAAAAGATTGGTTGGTAATAAATCTTGCCTAAAAAATTATAAAAACACAAAAAAATATGCTTTTATCGGTTTCCTTTATAGGGGATAGGGCTGGTTATTCAAGCAGAATTTACAAACATAAACACCGATATAACATGATATCGATATTGATAATACTCATCATTCACGTGCTCTTATCAGTGTGTTAAGAAAGTAAATTTAATAAAAACGATGAAGGATGGATAATGCTAATAATTGAAAAATAACAGTAAGAATTGGCTAAGCGATAAAGTGATTCAAATGACCTAACAGATTACTTAGCAGCGCTTGCCAAGACACAATCCTTGTACGTAAATATTTCCAATTTTCTTAAGGTTTGGTATAGCTGGTTAGAAAGCAGTCGTTATATTAGCAATAGCTAATCCATAATAAATAAATCAACGTGTTACTCCAAATCAAAGCTTAATATTCTTACTTGAAGTACCGAATAACTTCTATGTTTATGCTCAATAATGAGGGTGTGAAAACGGTTTGGTAACTACTAAGTAAGCGCAACTGTTAAACGTCTCAATGACCGTATAAAAATAAGTGGAGGGACTTGATGTTAGATATTATCGGTATCGTGAGTGAAGTGATATGGATAACAAAATATAGGCAATAAAAATCTGGAAATTTTGCCCAGAATTTTATTGCCTTAAGGTTTTCTGGGTTAAAACCTATCGCATATTACCAAAAGCTCCAAACCAAACTGCTCACTAGATAGCAATTGAGTTTTAATCGCGCATCGGTAAGAATGACTGCATCTAATTTATAAAAGCTAGCTTATAAGAACTAATCTATAAAACTCATTCTAAAGAGGAACAAACAAATGAAACTACGCATATTAAAGTCTGAAGTGACTAACCCTTGGTTTAACTTGGCAACTGAGGATTGGATATTCCAAGCGCTTGATGCCGACTCGCATACGCTATTCTTATGGCGTAATGATGAAACTGTGGTGGTTGGGCGCTCGCAAAATCCTTGGGTAGAATGTAAAACCGATAAAATGGAAGAAGACAATGTCTTTCTGGCTCGGCGTCAAAGTGGTGGTGGGGCTGTTTTTCATGATTTAGGCAATACTAACTTTACCTTTTTATCACCCAAAAATGAGTACGATCAGGCAGCTAACTTTGCAATCATCGTAAATGCCCTGAAAAAATTGGGAATAGACGCCGAGCTTTCTGGCCGTAACGACATGCAAGTTGGCGATCGCAAAATATCAGGCAGCGCCTTCAAACATGCTATTGATCGCAGCTTTCATCACGGTACTTTATTAGTGAACGCCGACATGCAAAAGCTTGGTGATTATCTCAACCCGCATCCGCTAAAATTGCAAGCAAAAGGCATCAAGTCTGTGCGCTCGCGTGTCGCTAACTTAGTTGAATTTAATAAAGACATTAATCACGAGATGCTGTCTGAAGCGATTATCGAGGCGTTTTGTGAGTATTATGGACAAACGGTCGAGGTAGAAGAGCTAGATGAAGCCAGTCTCGCAAAGCAGCCTAATCTTAATAAATACTATCAGCAAATGTCGGACTGGGATTGGCGCTTTGGCAAAACTCCTGAATTCTCACATCGTATCGAAACTCGGTTTGATTGGGGCATGATTGATTTACATATGGATGTAAAACAAGCGGTAATTGAACAAGTAGTCATCTTTTCTGATGCATTAAATGTTGAGTTGATTGACCTCTTAAAAGACACGCTGACCGGTATTAAATATAATAAGGATGATATCAAAGCTAAGTTGGATGGTTTAAAAGAAGCTCAACCTGATTTAGAACCGCAAGTTAATGATTTTTGCGGGTGGTTGATCGGCGAGATGGAGAGTTAGATTTTGGGGTTTGTGTGTTATAAGAATTAAATATAACCCACAGTATCTACAATTACTAAATTTTCCGAGAATTATAAATTATAAGGAGCTGTTATGAAATACTTACATGCAATGATTAGAACGAACAAACTAGAGGACACCTTAAACTTCTATTGTGAGCTTATGGGATTAGAGCTTCTTAGGAAGAAGGACTCTGAATCAGGTAGATTTAGCTTGTACTTTTTAGCGACTCATGAGGGTGCTCCGGAGATTGAGGTTACTTATAACTGGGATGAGAAAGAGTATAGCAACGGCGACAATTTTGGTCATTTTGCCTTTAAAGTTGACAATATATATGAGCAATGCGAAATATTTATGGAAGCGGGTGTCGATATATTAAGACCACCTAGAGATGGGTATATGGCTTTCGTTAAAGACCCTAATAATATCTCAATCGAGCTACTGCAAGATGGTGAGCGCTTAGAACCCGTTGAACCATGGGTTTCGATGGAAAATATTGGTTCCTGGTAGGTAAATAACGCTAGGTTAGACTTATCAAGTTCTCGTAGAGAGTAAAGATTAAACTTAACCCACTGCTAGATATCAGAGTCATAGATTTGGTGGGTTACGCTACCGCTAACCCACCCTACAGAAAAGCGAAATACTAAAGTTCCAACTATAAAAAAAGCGGCGAGATAATCTACCTCACCGCCTCTATATCTTAATTCAACCGCTTAAATCCCCGCTGCAACCTCAGCCCCATCACGAATGGCACGTTTGGCATCCAGCTCAGCTGACAGTTTTGCACCACCAATCAAATGATATTGCGCATCAGGTGCATCGCCAACATTTGGCATTAAATCTACGACCGACTCTTGACCAGCACAGACCACCACGCTATCTACTCGTAATAGCTGGCTTTGACCTTGGTTATTAGTTATCCAAATACCTTCATTGGTGATTTTTTCGTACTGTGCGCCCGATACTTGAATAACGCCATGCGACTTAACATGGGCGCGATGTACCCAGCCGGTCGTTTTATTAAGGCTACCACCTAAGCGCCCTTTGGTACGCTGCATCAAATAAACTTGGCGTACGGGCGTAATCCCTTCAGGCTTGATCAAACCACCTTCGCTTTGATAGTCAGTATCACTGGTCACACCCCACTCTTCACGCCATTCGCTAATTGTTTGCGCTTTTGGGCGGTAAGTTGGGTCTTTTAACACTTCAGAGCCCAGCTCATCTAATGCCTGACCATGATTGGCGGTGAGGTATTCACTGACATCGAAGCCAATACCACCAGCGCCGATGACTGCTACCGTATCGCCGACGGCTTTTTCACCGGATAGCAATTCTGCATAGCTCATGACTTGAGGTAGGTCTGCACCTTCCAATTTACCTGCCAGACTTCTGGGTACGACACCAGTTGCGACGATGACATGATGAAACTTGGCGGCCTCTAACAGCGACTTATCCACTTTAGTATTCAGCTTAATTTCAACGCCTAAATGCTCAAGCTCATTAATATAGTAGCGAATGGTTTCAAAGAATTCTTCTTTACCAGGGATGACTTTGGCGTAGTTAAACTGGCCGCCTAAGATATCTTTGGCTTCAAACAAAGTCACTTTATGACCACGTAGCGCTGCCACATGTGCCGCTGACATGCCTGCAACGCCGCCACCAATAACCGCGACTTTTTTGGGCTTTTTAGTCTTCTTGTAAACCAATTCAGTCTCATAACAAGCTTGTGGATTGACCAAACAAGTTGAGCGTTTATTTTCAAAAGTATGATCAAGGCAAGCTTGATTACAAGCAATACAAGTATTAATACGAGCAGCTTCACCATTCTTAGCTTTATTAACCCAGTTTGGATCGGCTAAGAACGGACGGGCCATTTGAATCATGTCTGCCTGACCACTGGCGACAATTTCTTCGGCCGTATCGGGCATATTGATACGGTTGGCTGCCATCATTGGAATACTGATGTGTTTTTTAATCTCAGCGCTAAAGTCCACAAAAGCAGCACGCGGTACACTGGTGACGATAGTCGGTACACGGGCTTCATGCCAGCCAATGCCGGTATTCATAATAGTCACGCCAGCTTCTTCTAACGCTTTAGCGACTGTAATGACTTCATCCATGACGTTGCCGTCTTTGACCAAATCAATCACTGATAAGCGAAATAAGATAATAAAATCTTCGCCAACCGCAGCGCGAACGGCTTTGACCGCATCTACTGCCAGCTTCATACGACCATGAATATCACCGCCATAAATATCTTTACGCTTATTAACGTGGCTTGATAAAAACTGGTTGAGCAAATAACCCTCAGAGCCCATAACCTCGACGCCGTCATAACCTGCTTGCTTAGCAAGGCGTGCGGCACGAGCAAAGTCTTCGACCGTCTGCTCGATATTTTTGATGCTCATTTTGCGCGGTTTAAAGGGGGAGATTGGCGACTTAATCGGGCTTGATGACACCACAAACGGATGATAACCGTAGCGACCACTATGCAAGATTTGCATAATGATTTTGCTGTCGTGTTTATGCACAGCGCGGGTCACGCGTTGATGGTTGATGACATCCATCTTGCTGTTCATGGTACCGCCTGCCGGTAATAGCCAGCCTTCACGGTTGGGCGAGATACCGCCGGTAATCATCATCGCTACGCCGCCTTTGGCACGCTCAGCGAAATACGCGGCAAGCTTGCCATAGTTATAAAAGCGATCCTCAAGTCCGGTATGCATCGAGCCCATAACCACACGGTTCTTTAAGGTAGTAAAGCCTAAATCTAACGGCATGAATAAATGCGGATAGTGCTCAGACATATTCTCTGAGGCATTCGAGGCATCTTGAGTTTCAATACGGTCAGTGTTTTTAGCCGTTGTTTTTTTACTACTTGCTTTTTTTTGGCTAGATTTTGTGGGGCTGGGAGTCTTTTGGCTGGCGGTATCGAGGCGGGCACTCATATCATTATCCTTATGAAACAATGGGAATTATACTGAAAATTATGCTAAAAATAGGGCAATATTTAATAGTCGTTCTATCGTAACACAACGACTTTGTCCTCAGCTACGCACACACACGACTGATGAGTGAATACTATCTTAATCCTTTCTCTTGCTAACTGCTGCAAAATAATTCGTACAGGCGGTTTGCTAGGGTATCGTTTGTACGCCGTAAATATTAAATGTGAGCCACTTATAGTTAATCCACTTTAGAAACGGTACGTTGCTATAAGTAACAACTGCTAAAAAGCTCGCACTTAGACATGATTGCGAGTAACGTACATAGTGGACATTCAAATAAGCAAACACTGCAAAACAGGCTCGCTTCTTACGCGCTATTGTTTATAATAAACGGTCTCATTTTTAGAATGCAGAACGTCATACAAAGACATGATAAAGGACTATCAACATGACTGACTTTCATACGGGTCTCGGCAAGAACGCTGCCAACTATCAACCGCTTACTCCTATTGATTTTATTATTCGCAGCGCTCAGGTTTATCCGCATAAAACTGCCATTATCTATGATGACCTTGAACATAATAATCTGACCCAAACCTGGCAGCAGACTTATACTCGTTGCCAGCAATTGGCGGATGGTCTGCGCAAATTGAATATTGATAAAAACGACACCGTTGCAGTTATGCTCCCCAATACTCCAGCGATGGTCGAGTGCGCATTTGGTATACCGATGTCAGGCGGTGTGCTTTGTACCTTAAATACCCGTCTCGATATCAACGCACTAACTTTTTGCTTACAACACGCAGAAGCAAAAGTCTTAATCTTGGATAGCGAATTTGTGGAACTTGCTGAAATTATTACTGAGACTTTTCCTAATTTAATCCTCATTCATGCTACCGATGATGCTATTGATATTGAACGATTTGGGCAAATGAGTTATGAGGAATTAATTGCCAGCTCAGACCGTTTGGACAATTGGGAGAAACCAGCAGACGAGTGGGAAGCCATTGCGCTCAACTACACCTCAGGCACGACGGGTACGCCAAAAGGCGTGGTCTATCATCATCGTGGCGCCACATTAAATGCCCTCTCCAATATCTTAGATTGGGACATGCCCAAGCATCCTATGTATCTATGGACGCTGCCGTTATTCCATTGTAATGGGTGGTGCTTTCCATGGACTATCGCAGAGCGCGCTGGCGTGAATGTCTGTTTGCGTAAAATTGATGCCGATTTAATTCTACAGCTGATTGCTAAGTATCAAGTGAGCCATTATTGCTCAGCGCCTATCGTTCACAATATGATTGCTAGCGGTAAACCAGAGTATAAAGCTAAGATTACTCACAAGGTTAAAGGCTGGGTTGCGGGCGCGCCGCCATCTGAGACTATGTTGACCCAGATGGAAGAGATGGGCTTTGATATCACCCATACTTACGGCCTTACCGAAGTATATGGACCTGTGACTATCTGCGCTGAGCAAGAAGAATGGGATGAGCTAGGCGTTGCTGGACGTGCGCAAAAGAAATCGCGCCAAGGTGTCACCTCGCATTTAATGACCGGTTTTGAGGTCTTTAAACAAGGTACCACTGAGCCGGTAAAATCAGATGGTGAAGAGATGGGTGAGCTGGCCCTGCGCGGTAATATGGTGATGAAAGGCTATCTAAAAAGCCGCAAAGCTACCGAAGCGGCGTTTGTTGATGGCTGGTTCCGCACCGGTGATTTGGGTGTTAAGTACCCCGATGGTTATATCAAAATCATGGATAGGCTTAAAGACGTTATCATCTCCGGTGGCGAGAATATCTCCAGCATTGAAGTCGAAAATATCCTATATAAGTTACCGGCGATTCAAAGTTGCGCGGTGGTTGCCGCGCCAAATGATAAATGGGGCGAGGTACCGATTGCCTTTATTGAGATTTATGAGGGCAGTACCTTACAGCGCGATACAGTTATTGAGCATTGCCAGCAGCATTTGCCAAGCTTTAAAGTGCCCAAACATATTATCTTTACCGAAATTCCAAAAACCAGTACCGGAAAAGTGCAGAAGTTTGAGCTGCGGCAAGCGGCCAAGTCATTAGCGCATGAAACCTCTAAAGTGACGCAAACACCGAAGTAAGCGGAATTTAAAGACAAAAAAAGACCCACAAAGGAGATATTGTGGGCTGAGGAAAGCTGATTATGTAGCTGACTACCAATGCAGCGGTTGTTACTTATTATTATTAATCTTTCTTTACTGATGTTTATGAGACTTATTATTTGTAAAGCTAAATAGTTATAAAGACAAGGACAGTAATTGGTAAATGAAATCTTTCTTACTTCTACTTATGAATTTCAGTGTACAACTGTGTCCTTCCTATGTTCATCATAGCGGAAGTTATACTGGTTGCGCTAGCTTGGTTACATGACATTACGATTATGTGGGTTGTACTACATTGTCACATTTTTAAAATTTAGTGCAGAGGTTCTTGAAATAGGATAATTTTTTCTTCTAGATACTGATTTAGATAGCTAGTAGAAAACGATTAAAATAAATATTATTTTTAATGATATGGTTTTAAATGACAGGCACATTTTTGAAAGCAAGCATAGTTTTGAAGGGCTGGCATGGTTCCAAAAGGTATAGGTGTTCTATAACATTTCTTTGCTATCAATGAGCATACACAGAGCGCATGACGAGAGACGTGAAAAATGCTAAGCTAGCGGCCATTCTTACGTTTACACTAAACTAGGTTTGCCATGACCGAGAGCACACACTTGCAAGCACAGAATACGAAAAGTATTTTTAATTTGCCTAATAACCTAACTATCGCGCGCATCTTAATGATTCCGCTGTTTGTCGCGATTGCTTATTGGCCGCCGGCAATGGGTATTGGGATGCCTGCGATTTCGGATAACGTTATCGCACGGGTAGGGATGAGCGAATTTAGCGATAGCCTACTGCGACATTTATTGTTGACCGCAGTGTTTGTTATTGCGGCGATTACCGATTGGCTTGATGGTTATTTTGCCCGCAAGCTTAATGTGGTATCCGCTTTTGGACGGTTCTTAGATCCAGTCGCTGATAAGCTTATGGTAGCCGCGGCGCTGATTATTTTGGTGCAGTGGCATCCCAATATTATTATGGCGATTGCCGCGATTGTAATTATCTCACGTGAGATTGCAGTTTCTGCGTTACGTGAATGGATGGCAGAGCTGGGCAAAAGCACTAGTGTGGCCGTCTCTTATGTGGGTAAGCTTAAGACCACTTTTCAAATGGTTGCTATCACTGTGCTACTGTTGAACTGGGAGTCGCTTGAGATGATTGGCTATATCTTAATGGTAGCAGCAGTCATCTTAACCTTATGGTCGATGTTCATTTACCTTAAAGCAGCGTGGCCTTATTTAAAGCAAAGTGGCTAGTTTTAGAAGGTTAAGAGTAAAATTTTATTGAAAAAAAACGCCAGTAAGCTCATCGCTACTGGCGTTTTTTATGGAAATTTAATTTATAGTTAAGATATTACTCTCTCTATCATCAAATGCTATTATTGCGCATTGCTATCAAATTCTATCAAAATTTTTATTATGAAACTCTATTCTAAAACGCGATTTCCAAATTGAAGTTATAGCGTTATCGAGAAGTTCTCACCTAAGCTTTTCTCAATAGCACTGTCTGTTACCGCAGCGGCAGTAATTTTGAACACATTAGCAAACGAGTTGCCGTTAGCCCAATATTCTGCACCGTGGGGTACTACTTTTATCAACTGAACTTCTGGATCTTCTTTACCATGCTCAAAATAAGCATTGTAGATAGTTGACCATAATTCATCGAGCTTTTCTTTGTCTTCGACCAGTTCTGCTTTGCCGGTTATAGACAAGTAGTCTTTATCATCTTGAGTGGTGTAAGCAAGGTTTACTTGTGGGTGCTTCTTAATGTTTTCTACGGTTTCAGAAGGTTTATGACCAATGAACCAAATCTCTTTTGCCCCAATGCTGGTTTCAGTGGTATTCATCGGACAAGAATGCAGATGATCCTCGCTAGTTCGGGTAGTCAACATAGTGTATTTGACGTCTTTGACTAGAGCTTGGATTTTATCCATTTGTTCTTGCTTACTCATAATATTCATCCTTGTGGTCTAAAGTATTTATGGTTTGAGAATAACTGGTTTGTTGACTATAAACTGACTTTATAATGAACAAGTTGTATTGTACGCTCAATCATAATCAGCTATTAATATAGCGAGATAAGCCGATATAACAATAGAGGTAGTCTGTAATACGCTGTGAAAGTTTGTAAGCTCACCTTTATCGAACTTACACCTAAAATCTAGCTCATAAAAAACGCCAATAAGAAATACTCTTACTGACGCTTCAGATTAATATCTCATAGGGTCACTTCATAATACTATAGAGAGATATTGAACTGCTCGCCTACATCTTCAGCCGTCTTACCGTCTTGCATGGCAGCAGAAGCCATCTTGAACATATTTATCGTAGAGCTACCGCTAATCCAGCACTCAACTCCATGAGGTACGACTTTAATTAATTGAACATTTTCATCTTCTTTACCGTGTTCAAAAAAAGCACTAGCAATGGGTGACCACAGCTCATCTAGTTTGTCTTTGTCATCTGACAAATCTGCATTACCACTCACAGAAACATAGTTCTTAGCATCTTGGGTTGCATAAGACAGACCTACTCTTGGGTTATCTTGAATATCTTTAACGACGTCTGAGGTTTTGTCACCAATGAACCAGATTTCTTTAGCACCGATGCTAGTTTCAGTAGTAGTCATTGGCCAAGCATGTAGATCACCTTTCTTATTTATAGTGGTCATCATGGCAAATTTAACGTCTTTGATAACTTCTTGGATTTTGTCAATTTTTTCTTGCTTACTCATAATATGTCCTTATTGAGTTGAATTGCTTTTGATGTGCGTTTTTTAATAGTGTTTTTGTTTATTAACGTTATATAGAATAACGACAGATACCCATGCAGTTATATAGGCTGCCAGTAATAGGATGTGAGCGTTTGTAAGGACTACAACAGTTGAGTAAAAAGCATATTCATTGATGTATGACCTACTTTAATAAAATCAAAATTTAAGAAAAATAGAATATAAAAGTATTGATTGAACCTCTTTGCTCTATCTGATTACTACTAACTAAGATGAATTTATCGCGCTTTGACCCTGCTTATTTCAGGTCTTCTTGTTATAATACCTCGACCTTTTACTTTGTATGGCAGTGATGCCTATCTTTGCCCATCCTATGGAATATGCCTTTATGATGACCATCGCCGGACAACCGTTCTTAACCGACTTTCAGACGCAGCAACTCATCAGTCAGTTTCAGCAAAAAACCGAGCTAAATGTTACCCAGATCAGCACTCAGCAAGTCTATGTGCTATCACGGGAATTGGACGGTGATGAGCATAAAAAGGCATTAGATTTGCTTGGTGTTAATAAAGGGGCTAATGGCAATATTGAAATTACTGCGCCAGAAGACAACCAATTACAAGTGATTGTTGGTCCACGCTTCGGTACGATATCGCCATGGGCAAGTAAAGCGACTGATATTTTTAACAACTGTGAAATTGAGATCAATCGCGTTGAGCGGGTCATTGTTTATACCTTAACACTGGCAGCTACTTCGCTTAATAGTGGGTCTGATAAAACTTTGCCGAAAGTCGCCGAGCAGTTATTGTTTGACCGTATGACCCAAAGCTTGGTTTATGACTTAGCAGAGACCAGTAAATTATTTGATGATCAGCAGCCAGCATCATTGAATCATATCGACGTGATAGGGGAAGGGCGCGAAGCATTAGAATCAGCCAATACAGAATTCGGTTTTGCATTATCTAGCGAAGATATCGACTATTTAATGAATGCCTATGTCGATGAGCTAAAACGCAATCCAACTGACGTTGAGCTAATGATGTTTGCGCAGGCCAACTCTGAGCATTGCCGTCATAAAATCTTTAACGCTGAATGGACGATTGATGGCGAAGTCCAAGCTAAATCGTTATTTCAAATGATTAAGAACACCTATCAATCTAATCCACAAGGGATTTTGTCTGCTTATAAAGACAACGCGGCAGTGATGGCAGGGTCTGAAGGCTGGCGCTTTTATCCAGTACCTGTTTCTAATACTGATGATGCCAACAACGAACAATCAGCGCATCCCTATGGCTTTCATCAAGAAGAAATCGATATCTTAATGAAAGTCGAAACTCATAATCACCCAACCGCGATTGCTCCTTATGCTGGTGCAGCAACGGGTGCTGGCGGTGAGATTCGTGATGAAGGCGCGACCGGACGTGGTGGTAAGCCAAAAGCGGGCTTGACTGGCTTTCATGTCTCGCATCTCCATATTCCTGAGCTAGCAGAAAAGTGGGAGCAGTCCGGGACGGTCAGTACAAAAGACTATGGTACGCCGGATCGTATGGCAACCAGCCTTGAGATTATGACGGAGGCTCCTTTAGGTAGTGCCAACTTCTCTAATGAGTTTGGTCGTCCAAACCTTTGCGGTTATTTCCGTAGCTTCCAGATTGACACCTCAGCGGCAAAAGATGGCAGCCAAATGCGCGGCTATCATAAGCCGATTATGCTGGCTGGCGGTTATGGCAATATCAAACGCAACTTAATTGAAAAAAATAGCATTCAGCAAGGTGATTTATTAATCGTTCTTGGTGGCCCAGCGATGCAAATTGGTTTGGGTGGCGGTGCGGCATCTTCGGTTGATAGCGGTTCATTAGATGAAGGCTTGGACTTTGCCTCAGTTCAACGTGATAACGCTGAAATGGAACGTCGTTGCCAAGAAGTGATGGATCGCTGCTGGGCGCTAGCCGGTAATGATGTCGATGTTAGTAATGGCGGCAAAGATGGTAATCCAATCGTTTCTCTTCATGATGTGGGCGCAGGCGGCTTATCAAATGCTATGCCAGAATTGGTCAATGACCATGAAATGGGCGCGCATCTAAACTTGCGTAAGATTCCGTCGTTAGAAGCTGGTATGTCACCAATGGCAATTTGGTCGAATGAAGCGCAAGAGCGTTATGTATTGGCAATTCACCCTGAAAGCGAAGCCCAGTTCGATGCGATTTGTGCGCGTGAGCGCTGCCCATACGCCATCTTAGGCACGGCAACTGATGTCCGTCAGCTGATCGTTGATGATGAATTATTAGCGGAACAGCCAGTCGATATGCCGATGCAAGTATTGCTTGGTGGCACGCCGCAGATGAAGCGTAGCTTTAGCCGTCAAGAGACAACTTTGCCAGCATTAGAGCTGGATGACGTTAATTTAGCCGAATCTATCACTGACGTCTTACGTCATCCTACCGTCGCTAGCAAGTCATTCTTAATCAGTATTGGTGACCGTTCTATCTCTGGCATGGTGGTGCGCGATCAGTATGTCGGTCGCTATCAAGTACCTGTAGCTGACTGTGCAGTAACCGCTTCAGGACTGCTGAATCTTGATGGGCAACCAATGAGCGGTGAAGCCATGAGTGTCGGTGAACGTACGCCGGTCGCCTTGATTAGCCCAACTGCTTCTGCGCGCATGGCAGTCGGTGAAGCCATTACTAACATTGCTGGTGCTCGCATTGCGCAGTTATCAGATATCACCATGTCGGCAAACTGGATGGCTGCTTGTGGTGACGATGCGGAAGATGAAGCATTATTTGATGCCGTGCATGCGATTGGCGAAGAGCTTTGCCCTGCGCTAGGTATTGCTATTCCAGTCGGTAAAGACTCGCTATCTATGCGTGCCAATTGGACGGATAACGATGCAGAAGCAGGTACACAAGACAAGTCAGTAGTCTCGCCAATGAGCTTGGTGATTACTGCTTTTGCTCCAGTTGTCGACGTGGCCCAAACCCTAACTCCTGAACTAATTAACGGCGATAGCGCGTTTTACCGTATTGACTTATCTAAAGGTAAATTACGTTTAGGTGGTTCTATCCTCGCGCAAACCCTTAGCCAATTGGGTAATGACTGCCCAGATTTAGCCCAGCCTAGCGACTTGGTCGATTTCTTTAACTTTATCCAAGCGGGTAACGCGCAAGACGTTATCAGTGCCTATCACGATATCGGTGATGGTGGCTTATTGGCAACTATCGCTGAGATGCAATTTACCAGTCGCCAAGGTATCAAGCTGTCATTGACCGATGATAACTTATTGGGTCAACTGTTCAGTGAAGAGCTAGGCGCGGTCATTCAAGTCATGCCGGAAGACGTGCCAGCATTGATGCAATTGGCAGAAGAATTTAACGTCAGTGATATGCTGAGCTTAGTTGGTCAAAGCTCTGAAGAAGAAAGTTTACTTATCCAAACCCCAACGCTAATGGGCGATAAAACCCTAAGCTTTAGCCGTGGTAAGTTACAACAAGAGTGGAGTCAGGTCAGCTATCAAATCGCTCGTCGCCGTGATAATCCTGCTTGCGTGCAACAAGAATATGACTTGATTACCGATAGCAGCTATCAAGGTCTTATTGCCACGCCAAACTTTGATTTGAGCCAAGCGATTGAAGCCCCTTACCTTAATAGCCGTGCCAATAAACCAAAAGTCGCTATCTTACGGGAGCAAGGCGTTAATGGTCAGTTAGAAATGGCAGCAGGCTTTACCCAAGCAGGCTTTGAAGCAGTAGACGTGCACATGAGCGACTTGCTAAAAGGCCGTATTAATCTACGCGATTTTGAAGGTTTAGTGACTTGTGGCGGCTTTAGCTACGGTGACGTATTGGGCGCAGGCTCGGGCTGGGCAAACTCTATCTTATTCCATGACGACTTGCGCATGCAGTTTGTCCGCTTCTTTGCTCGTCCAGAAACCTTTACCCTTGGCGTCTGTAACGGTTGTCAAATGATGGCACAATTAAAAGACTTAATCCCTGGAGCTGAGAACTTCCCACGCTTTATCGCGAATAAATCGGCTCGCTTTGAAGCGCGTACGGTCAACGTAAAAGTTGAGCGCACCAAGTCAATATTATTCAAAGGCATGCAAGACAGTATCTTACCGATTGCGGTTGCCCACGGCGAAGGCTTTGCCACACTTAATGCTACAGAAATCGACGGTATGGCCAAACACGGCCAACTAGCTATGCGTTATGTAGACAGCCAAGGTCAGCCAACTGAGACGTATCCTCTCAATCCAAACGGTTCGGTCGGCGGTGTCACGGGTCTATGTAGCACCGATGGTCGCGTCACGATTATGATGCCGCATCCTGAGCGTACGCTACGTGCGTACAATCATAGCTGGAAACCGGCTGTCTGGGACGAAGACGGCGCTTGGATGCGGATGTTCCGTAATGCGCGGGCTTGGGTTCGTTAGAAAGTAATTGTTTTAGATAATAAAAAGGTGGGCTTCGGCTCACCTTTTTTGTGTTTGAATTTTGAGTATTTTTTAAAAGTAGGGGGAGCTAATCCTGCTTTCCGCTCCTATCTTGGCTGCCCACTGGGGCGGAGCTAAGGCGAGAGGCGTTCCAACATTCGAGCGATCACCTCTAGCCAAACCCCCGCAACCCAGTGACCAACCAAGTATATCCGCTACAATCAGGGCTAAACCGCGCCTCAAGGCAACCATTTTGTGATAAATTAGTCTGAACCTTAAAGTTAGTCTTATCGGTGCGCTGGGCGCACCCTACGGACTATTCCTATGAGTCATCAAAGAAATGGCTTTGAAGATAAGAAATAATAAAATGCACTGTAGTTATGCTTAAAAATTTAGAGTAATAAAATTGGAGTATAAATGTCTATTAAAGGTCACGAATATACAGTTCAAAATGGAATGAATAGATCCAAAGTTGGCAAGACTTTATATTCTTTATCTACTATTTTGACAGCTCTTATTGTTTCGCAACTTATTAGATACCTAACATGGTTTGAGAGTGTTCCAACGTTAATTTCCACAGTTCTACTAACTATAATATCGTTCTATATCGTTTATAATTCCTTTAATAACTGGCTTTGGAAACTAAAGCCTATCTCAAAATTATTGAAGCTTCCAGATATATCAGGCAATTGGTCATGTAATGGTAAAAGTGATCATGAGAACTTTAATTGGTATGGAAAAGTTCAAATTACTCAAAGCTGGGATAAAATAAGAATAGTTTTAACTACAGAACAGTCTAGTTCAGAAAGCATTTCAGCGGCAATCACTTATGACGATATCCGCGGTTACAAACTAGTTTATAATTATGAAAATAGACCAAACAGTCTAGATGATACAAACCTAAGAACACATATAGGCTTCGTTGATTTAAACATAGGTAATGAAAACAATGTAGCCACTGGTCATTACTACAATGTTAGTGGTCGGAAGACATCTGGAAAAATTACTTGGAACAAGGAATAAGCTATTCTGTCAAGTAACTACTATCCATATCCTTATTTGGACTCAATCTTTGAGTTATGAAACGTATTTGTCCGACTTCAGATGTCAAACTTTCTATTCTGTCTAAGGCCTTATTCACCCTAACACATTGTTCTTCATTGAAATAAAATCGGTTGTCATCAATCCAATTTCTAGGCTGATTCAAATCTTCTAAGGTAGCATGTTCTAAGAGACTAATATTATGCTCAATTTCACTGAGGCTTATCATTGGTCTAAGCCTTGGAACAATATCTACCGTTTTATCATCAGACACAATAACTGCTAAGCGCTTTTTATTTTTAGTTGGATAGACATAACGTACGCCAGAGTTATACCTTGATCCTCTTGACGGTGTACACTCTGACATTGCATCTCCGTCTAGAATTATTCCAATACCGAAACAAACCCCTTTAGGGTTGATTATAACCGTGCCATCTATTCCACTCACTTGCTCTAAAAGGTCAGGAGTTAACAATACAGGTTTAATAGGCGTTCCGAGCCTAGCTAATCTTTTTACTTCAGTTTCAGCATCATCAGCAATTACTAGCATACTGCCACGATTTAAATTAGTGAGTGTAAGTACCAAATTTAAAATATTCTGTTTTTCAGTGTGAGTTGTATAGGGATATAATCTATTCAGATTATCAAGAAGCAATTCCTCTTGACCAGTACTAGAATAAAGGCGAGGCTCGTTGTATTGACTTTGTAGTAAAATAATATCACCACAAGAAATCTGCCAGTAATAGTGATCTAGAAATTCAACAATAAAAATCTTTTGATCAAAAAAATCGTAATCCTTTACTAAACTACCTAATCCATAAATATACTCATTATCGGCTATTAAAGAGAAAGTATTGGATGACATCTCTAAGACTTTTCGAACCCAACGTATGTTGTTGATAGGTACCGGGTCTTGAAACTCTAGAGAAAATATTATTGATGCATGTTTAGGGTCACTGATGATCATCTTACCCAAACTATGCACTCCCTCATAAAATAATGAAGAAATTAAATTAAGTGTTTCAAAAAGATTGGTAAAAGCGTATTTTTCATAAATAGCTATTGATGGTGTATACAGAAAGCTATCGGCAGCACTTCGTACTACTTCTCTAACTTCGATACTACTGCGTCCTCGCCCTGG
Source organism: Psychrobacter sp. 72-O-c (assembly GCF_904846605.1). Lineage (GTDB taxonomy): Bacteria > Pseudomonadota > Gammaproteobacteria > Pseudomonadales > Moraxellaceae > Psychrobacter. The sequence continues at coordinate 78,066 of NZ_CAJHBI010000004.1, read as the reverse complement.
ATTTTCCGTCTGTAATAATTTACTGGCATCCTCTAACAATGTTTTCAAAACTGCTTCAATAAAACTTGAATAGCCTTGAGATAAATTCTTATTTTGAAAATTCTTCTTATCTAATGAAGGGTGCTTTTGAAAAATTTCTTTGGGAACTTGTATTACTGGGACAACATAATACCCTTCAACCAAAGTACTAAATCCAACGAATGATTCTATATCATTATCATTATCGTACAGTAATAAGGATTTTCTTACAGCTCTTGAAATAGAATCTCGTCTTATGTTTTCTGGTTTCTCCCTCATTGCCAGTTCATCGTTAGAATAAAACATATTTTTTAATGGATGGTTTTCTATTTCTTTTTTAACATCTTCTATTAAGCTACCAAAAATTTTTAAGTCCCATTTTCCATCTTCTGGCTCTATGCAGATTGGATAATTATTTTCAAAATCTGATGCAAGCACCCCAACAAGAAGCACCTCAAAATCAACATCATATAAGCCTATTTTTTCTAAAACCTTTTCAGTATTATACTTTAAAGAAAATCTGAAATGATTTTGATATCCCCACATGAAATAATTTATTGTTTTTCGCAATTAAAAGAGTTCCTTATTTTATTTTTGTCTTTCGGAGACACCTTGGATAAATAATTTTTTTTTGATAGCATCATTAAACTACTCATCTTCTAACGAATGCTCTTTCGCCTCCCTCCGAGCCTCAGCTATCAGCTCATGTATCTTCGCACTTTCTTTTAGCACACAAGTATCATACGCTGAGAGAGGTTGAGATTCCTGTTCTTCCTGCTCTTGTTTGGCTTTTTCTTCTAAATACTTCTCAAGGTCGTCTTGTTGCGAGTTACTCATAGTTGACTCCTCTTACTATTCAATTTTTAGCTATACGATTTAGCATGGCTGCTAACCTTGCGTTATTGTCTTTAATATACTTATTACCACCCTCTATTATCTCATCAGCTGATTGTACGGTTTTGGGATAGTTGATAAGTCCACTTTGTATGGCATTATGTCCATTCGCTACCATCTTGACGATACTTTCTTTGGTCACTTCAAAGTGACATTGCCAGCACATAATCCAAGTTCCAAGCTCTTTATGTAGCGGTGTTTGATAAATGAATCCTTGATTGACCCATGCTTCCGAAGTCGCAATAGCGGTTGCGCCTTGTGGACAGTCAAAACCATCACCGTGCCAATGAAATACGGTAAAATCTTGCTTTGGCAAATCTTGTAATAAAGGATGTGACTGACCTTCTTCCGTCAAGCGAACGGGCAGCCAACCGATCTCTTTTACACTAGATGGCTGGACGGTAGCACCCAAACAATGTGCGATAAGTTGAGCGCCCAAACAAACTCCGATAACCGTTTTTCCATTATCAATACTTTGTTTAACCAAGCATTTTTCATCTACTAACCAAGGATATTTTTCATCATCATGAACACTCATTGGCCCACCCATCACTATTAGCCAGTCAAAACTGTCGTGCTCTGGCAATAAATCATTATTATAAGATCGAGTATAACTGATCATATGATTATGGTTATTTGCCCATTGTTTGATGAAACTGAGGTCTTCATAATCCGTATGGAATAGGGCGTGGATGCGTAGAGTCATGGGGTACCTTTAATTAGAAACTACTTATACTTAGAAACCGCTTATGATTAAAAACCGCTTATTAATAGCGTAGGGAAGTTTACGTCTTGTCTGCCTTCTCTACTAGAATTTGTTAAAACTAACAAACCTTACGCCACTCAATAAAAATCATTGGTACCAGCATACTTCTTATTCAACGCCTTTAAAATAGCATAGGTTTCTAAGTCCATGGTCGCGGTTAAATGCTGCGGACTGAAATGCAGTTGAAACGCATAAATAACATCGTGACTGGCTTTATCCCACTCATCGCTATCATTGATTTGATAACCGTAGTCTCTAAATGCTTGCTTTATCTCGGGAATCGTTGCCGCTTCAAATTTATCCTGATTCATAAAAAGCTGTTTATCTTGCTCATCATACCAAGCGCCAATCCCATATTGCTCATATAGTCGTTGCCAAGGAAATTTAGCACCCGGGTCGATTTTGCGCGAGGGCGCCATATCGGAATGACCAATAATATTCTTTGGTGAGATGTCATATCTCAATGCCAAATCTTGTACCAGTTGGGCGACTTTTTTAATCTGTAACTCGTCAAACTCTACGTAGTGCTCGTAAGGATGGTAATCTTGGATACCTACTTTAAGTGCCTTTCTATACTCTGGTTTAATTCCATCATTGACAATTTCTATGCCAATAGAGGTATCATTTAGAATGGTTCTGCCCGCAAACCCGCCATCACCGGCATGCCAAGCGCGTTCACTTTCCGGCACTAAGTTATAAATTTTATCATCGTCATTATTTAGAATAAGATAGTGAGCACTCACATTACCGGTGGTTAATTGCTTTAGTGACCTAGTATTATCTCCGACCGTATAGTGCAAGATGATGGTTTTGATCCGTTCACTTTTACCAGTCGCTTGATAAGTTTCACTATCGATAATGTAACGCGGCTGTGTGGTTGAAACGCAGCCAATTAGGGGCATTGTTAAGAACAATGTTAGTAATGATGTCAGTGTTAATTTTGATGCAATTGGAGTGATATTTTTTGCCATGAAGTGCTCTGTATGAAAGGGAATGCTATAAAAAAATGACATAAAGGTAGCTATAGTCAAGTCAGAATAAAACAAGTCGTCAATAGCAACGTGCCACTGGCAAAAATTTTTCTGGCGTGCTGTTCGCAAGCGTGCTTCGAGCCTGCAAAAAATTCATACCAGTAGCACTGTATCGTTGTTAAATTGAATTGGCTATATTATTTCTTATATTAAATAGCTGTTTCTTAGGTGATACGGCCACTACCAACTGAAGGTATTTTTTTATAACCTATCGCCCCTAAAATTATGAAGAAGGCTAACAATATATAAGCATTTAATGACAAAGCAGCCGGTGAGAAAGGCAGCAACAGCAGGGATATAAAGATTACGCTGATAAAGACTGACAAATAATTTAACAGGCCAGCTTGCTGCTTTTTTCTCTCATTGATTAAGTCCGCTGTCGTTACATAGGCGAATCCGACAGTAATACCTAAGGAGGCCATAGTAACAATATCGAGTAAGTAGTTCCGGCCCAGCCAAGGCGAGAGCAGACAAACCAAACATATTAGTAGTACGGTTTTTTTCTTACTAAACTGCTGATTATTATCCGTAAAGATAGTAGGGAGTAAAGAGGACTGTGCCATAGATTCTAATAACTTGACTGAAGACAATATAAATCCATTGATACCGCTAAGTATTGAGCCAATCATAGCAATGGACAGCAGCCAAATTCCTAGGCTACCAACTCGGTTATCTATGCCTTCACCAGTAGCCCAATTACTATTTTTGATACTCTGGTAATCAAAATTCATGTTTAACGCGGTAAAGTAATTAATTAAAAAATAGAATAAAACACCAGCTACCAATGAAATCAATATGATGCTCTTTGTTTTAGTTTTCGAGTCGCTGATAGATTTAGATATCTGCGGCGTGGTCTCAAATCCAACATACGCCCAAGGCATCACCGCAAGAATAGGCAGCCAGGCAAAGTTGGTGATGGAACTTGTTTTCATATCAGTTGGCAAAAATGTTTGTGAAGTCGGAACGGCCCAAAGAGAGGCGAAGAAAAGTGCCGTTACAGAAAGAATCATGAGGAGCGCGATATATAATTGGATTTTGGCTCCGACTCTCATTCCTTTCAAATTGATATAGCTAAACAAAATGATAGCGGCACTACATAGCACTACTTCGCTGGCATAGACCTCCCAACCTGCAATAGTGTACAGATAACCCAGTTGTAAGCTACTAGGTACCAGATATCTTAATAGTAGCGCTACGGCTGATATATTTAGAGCGACAATAGAGATATAGCCTATCGCTACGCCCCAACCATAAATATAGGCGTGTTTTCTATTGATGTATTTCTCAATCCAATAGATACCACCTGACTCATGTTCTGGCGTTTGAGTGAGCAAATTAATATACGAGCGAGCTACCATATAGATGGCTAATGTGCCAATTATGATAGCTACAGAAGAGCCTAAGAGTTGCGACTGTGGCAAAAATAAATCGCCTGGCATCACATAAGCACCCCATCCTATAATCGCCCCTACGCTAATCGCTATCGCTTGCAGATAACTGATACTCTCAGTATTGTCGCTCATACAATCCTCTTCTAAAGCCAGCTGTCCAGTGCGAAAAAACACTCACTATGAAATCAGTTATGTACATAAAAAAACCTTTTATAGCAAAATTGGCTGTGTTCTAAAAATTAGATAAAGCTTGTCAGAGTTGATATTAATACAATTGAGGAAGATTTTTTGTCATGAAATGCTCTGTATGGAAGAATTGGTATAAAGAGATAATATAAAAGCTATGGTTTCCTAATCAATCCTTCCTAATCTTTTTCTTGAGCACGGTCTTCCAGCTGTCCTCCAAACACTCGATCGCCAGCCAAGGCTCAATAAATTCAGAATTAAATTTCTCTTTTGAATTAGACAGCTGCCACAGTCGCTCAAGAGTGGCGAACGGATAGGGACGCTCGATCAAATATACGGGTAAATCAGCAGCAATCACTCCATCACGAACAACTTCAAAATACCAGCCAGCGATACCTTGCTTAGTAATCCACGAAGCTATGTTAGGCACTTTAGTAAACTGTCCGATTTGGTCATTGATTTTGTAGCACGGTCGACGCGGTTGAACGATACGTAGCTGAACGTTATCACTATTATTCACCCGTTCATCACCATACTGCCCACCATATTGAAAAACGTCTCCAATACAAACCGTGGTCTCGTCCATATCAGGTAGACCATTAACGGCTTCGGTGGTGAGGTTTTCTCCCAACGTACCGATACGGACATTAAGGTCGAACTCTGCGTTAATGAGTCCATAAGTAGACGTAGGCATTTGATGTACTGCTTTTAATGGGCCGCCATGATGTTTACGATCGGCTTGCTCATCGGTGCTTAAGCCCATAAAATTAACAGCTACCGGTGCCTTAATAGGTGCTTTATCAATGGCGCTCATTTGCTCCCGAGTAAACGGCATCGCCTTACCTGCACGGACGTCGATTAAGGTAGCGATGTGAAGGGGCAGGGCTTGATTGAACTCAGCTATAACCTGTTGGGTGGGTGGTTTTATCGTTTCTGCGCTCATGGGGTGTCCTGTAGAGGGTAGCCTTTAAGAGAGGCTCTAAAAAATAGCCTTGAAGAATAGCTTTGATAAAAAAGTTATTTAATTAATGACGTTATCTTAGCGCAAACATTGGCATTTTTCAGCTTATTTGCTCCATATAAATTACCCAACCTGTTTATCAAAACGCTAGCACGCTACTATTTAATATCACAAAATGCAGGTATAAAAAAAGACCAGAATATTAATCTGGTCTTTTTGATTTTACACTACTGTCTTAATAAGCTGTTTTAATAAACAGTCTTATTTGTTTTTATTACGGCGACCGGCAGTTTTCTTTTCACGGGGTACCGCAACCAGCTCAGCAAGCTGTTCAGGTGATGACCATAGGCCTTCTAAGTCATAGAATTCGCGCGCTTGTGGGGTCATCATATGGACAACGACTGCGCCCAAATCAATCAAAGTCCAGTCGGAATCAACCCCGCCTTCGCGGCCAAGTGGCATAAATTCAGCTTCTTTGGCTTCAGCGCCAACACTATCAGCCATTGCACGGACGTGGCGTTTAGAAGTACCGTCAGCAATAACGATACGCTCCATTACGTCAGTTAGGTCTTCTACATTAAGAACGGTGATGTTCTTAGCTTTCATATCTTCTAGGGCAGTTTTGACAACGGCTAAGCATTCTTCTAAGCGTTCGTCAGTCATAGTAGTAATCATAAATATAGGTCTCTTGAATCGTAATTAATAATAAAATGATAAATGGTCATTTAACACGCTAAATGAAAAACGACAGCAATAAGGCAATTTTAACGGAATTGGGCAGCAGAATATAGCTGATGGGCGATAATATATTGATAAACCGCAGGATTTAGTAAATGAGTGAGATTATTGGGCTTATTACTAACAGTGAGGTCATCTGTTGGGAGTTGCTTGTGTCGTTGTTGACGAAGCTGTTTGCGTGTGTCGGTACTCGATATGGCGAGTACGGAGCGCGAGTCTATATAAATGCGTCCTTGAGCATTGCTTTTCAAGGGTTTATTGCCTTGGTGAGTAATGTTTTTGGACGAGCTATTTAATGGCTGCATTAAATCTAGCTGTGTTCGGGTGATTTGTGCTCGTAGTTGAATAGGCAGCTCAGCGGATAAAGTATTGAGATGTTGGGCAGAGAGATGTTGTTGGTTTTTGTCTTTATCAGTTGACGCCATTTTTTGTGAGACATCAGAGCTATTAATAAGGTTAGTAGCAAAGTTGCTAGCAAGGTTACTGCTACGGTCAAATACCCATAAATGCACATAATCAGTCAGCTGTAAGCCGTCCTTCCATTTCTCCAAACCACGCGCGCTGTCCATTCCCATAATAAATATCAGACTGTCATTCGGATAGCGTTGGCGTAGCGTACGGACGCTATCGATACTATAGACAGGTGGCGTTTGCCATAGTTCAAGCTCACTGACTTGTAGCGGTGTGTTTTGAATCGCAAGTGTCAGCATAGCAAGGCGATGTGCAGGATCTGTACTTTGCGTTTTAAACGGCGAGCATGCATTGGGTAACAAGGAAACATGAAGCAGGCGTTGTTGCTGCTCAGCAATAGGGAGCAGACTATGATAGACGTACATCGCCATCTGAATATGACCATTATGGACCGGATCAAATGAACCACCCAAATAAGCACGGATAGCCGGTGCTGTTTTGGAGGCGCTTTGTTTATTAGAATCAGTGTCTGGCATAGGTAGGTGAGCTAAATGAGTCAGAGGATAAAATTGTTGAGCAACGGTTTTAGACAACCATTGTAGAGGGCAGGCATGTGCTTGTCATCAACTGATGGCGGTTTATTAAGCAAACACCCATTAAAAATCCGGCCCTCATAATTATATGAGGGCCGGCCAGCTATAAGATAAGGGTTCAAGTTAAGCATTTGATAATAAATACGCTTAACGCTTAGTAACCAACTTAATAAATAACTTAGTAAATAAGGCCCTAAATCTCATCGCTATGCGCTTGGATAGCGGTCAGCGCGATGGTATAGATAATATCATCGACCAGAGCGCCACGTGATAAATCGTTCACTGGTTTATTCAAGCCTTGTAGCATAGGGCCGACGCTAATCACGTTGGCGCTACGTTGGACCGCTTTATAAGTGGTGTTACCAGTGTTGAGGTCAGGGAAGATGAAGACATTGGCTTGACCGGCAACTGGCGAGTCTGGCGCTTTTTGTTTGCCGACGCTCATCACTGAGGCGGCGTCATATTGCAATGGACCATCAACTGCCAATTCCGGGGCGCGTTCACGAACGATTTCGGTGGCACGAGTAACTTTTTCGACATCAGCGCCCGTACCTGAGGAGCCAGTTGAATAGCTAATCATAGCAACTTTTGGATCAATCCCAAAGGCGGCGGCAGACTGAGCGGACTGAATGGCAATCTCAGCCAATTCTTCAGCGGTCGGGTCAGGATTAATAGCGCAATCCCCATAGACCACCACTTGCTCTGGTAGCAGCATAAAGAAGACAGAAGACACCAAGGAGTATTGCGGTGCGGTTTTAATCAACTGAAATGCTGGGCGGACGGTGTTTGCTGTGGTATGTATCGCACCTGAGACCAGTCCATCCACTTCGCCTATCTGTAGCATGATAGTGCCCAAGAAGACGGTATCTTTGAGCTGTTCAGCGGCTACTACTTCGGTCGTTTTACCTTTACGGCGCTCAACTACAGCAGCAATGTATTTATTCATATCGAGGGTATCAGGATCAAGAATCTCAAGACCTTCGGGTAAGGTTAAATCGCGATTTTTAGCGACTTGTTCGACGTCAGCACGCTTAGCGAGCAGCACACAATCGGCGATACCACGGCTTTGGCAAATACAGGCAGCTTCTACCGTACGGGGCTCAGAACCTTCTGGTAAGACGATGCGTTTATTGGCATTTTGAGCTCTTTTGACGACTTGATGACGGAATGCCGCTGGCGATAAGCGCGGTGTATGATCAGCGCTGAAGTAGTCTTTGATCCAGCTTAAGTTTAAATGCGCTGCCACATAACGGGTGACTTCTTGCGCCCGCTCAATATCGTCGCTTGGAATTTCAGCACTCATATGCATCAGGCTTTGAACAGTTTCAAAGCTATCCGTCTCAACGCTCATTACTGGAATGCCTGTTTTGAGCGCCGTTTGCCACAATTCTGCCACAGTGGCATTAGGGGACACGCCGCCGGTTAATACCAGACCAGCGAGTGGAATACCGTTAATACAAGCCAGCGCTGCGGCTAATAATAAATCATCTCGGTCACCGGGTACTACTATGAGAGTACCACGCTTGAACACTTCGTCCACGCGTGCTACCGAACGAGCGGTTAGGCTGATATGATTGATACGGCGCGATTTTGCTTCCCCAACGTTCAGCCATGTAGCATCAAGCTCAGCGGCAATATCCCAAGTACGCGGTACGGATAGCGACTCGCTAAAAGGCACTACGCCAATCAAGCAGAACTGTTCTGTATTAAAATACGGCGACAGACGTTGAACCTCTTGCATAAAGCCTGGGTCTAAGCTAATCACCGCTTCACCTGGAGCAACCGGCTGAGTCTCAAAAGTATTCGGCACATCGTGTACACGCATTAAGATGCACCCTAAGGTGCGATCACTGGCCATGCCACCAAATTCACGAGCGTGCACATCGAGCTTATCCGCTAAGTGCGCCGGATTTTTGGTATCAACGGTGCTAACAAAGATGATTTTGGCATCTAAAGCATGGGCAATGGCGCGGTTAACTTGTGAGGCATAAGACGCTTCTGTGGTAGGCACTAAGCCCTCACAGATGACGATATCGTGGTCGTCACCGATAGTATGGTAGTTGACGACCACTTCTTCCATCAAGTCATCAAGATTGCCATCACCAATCATACGCTCGACGCGCTGACGGTTGATAGATTTAGGCGGGGTGAGGCCAAAGGCTTGCATGATCAGTGCGCTTGAGCTGTCTAAGCTGTTCTGTTTGTCGAGCGTATCATCTTGCAAAAATGGCTTCATAAAGCCAGCTTTAATACCGTTATAATCGAACGCCCGAATCAGACCGAGCGCCGCTGAGGTCACACCGATACCGCGACTGATAGGAACAAGTAAAATGGTTTGCATAGCGTATCCTATAATTTATTATATTTTTAAAGGTCTTTTATTATATCCTTAAGGGACGACTGTTTTTATAAAGTGCTGTTTATGACAGGCCCAATGCTTGACGTGTTTCTTGAGCAATTCGGCACTCTTCATCCGTTGGAATAACCCATAGCTCAACGCTACTGTCTTGATTTTGGAAGCTGCCCTCGCTACCACCGACAAGGGATGCATTCTTATCTTTATCAAACGTAATACCGAAGTGGCGCATGACGTTTAAGATACGGACGCGGGTGGTCGCTGAGTTTTCACCAATACCGCCAGTGAAGACAATACCGGTAAATTCAGGTAACGCACAGCTCAAGCTAGCCAGATACTTACCAACACGGTAAGAGAACATCTCAATGGCAAGTAGCGCATCTTTATGCCCTTCATTCGCCGCTTGCTCAACCGTACGTAAGTCATTTGATAAGCCTGAAATACCGAGCAGGCCACTTTCGCTATTAAGCATCTTGTCAATCTCTTCTAGACTCATACCAAGTTGACGCTTTAGGTGGATGTGTAAGCTAGGATCGACATCACCACTACGTGTACCCATCATTAAGCCTTCAAGTGGCGTGAGACCCATGCTAGTATCTAAACTTTTGCCGTCATAAACGGCAGCTGCTGAACAACCATTACCTAAATGAGCGGTTAGCCAACCATGTGGTCCTTTAGCTTCTGTGATCAGACTAGCACGCTCTGAAACATAGGCATGTGAGGTACCGTGAAAGCCGTAACGGCGGATTTTTTCTTCTTCATATAGAACTTTTGGAATAGCATAACGGTAGGCTACTGGCGGCATGGTTTGGTGAAAGGCAGTATCAAAAACCACCACCTGTGGAATATCAGGATAGATCGCTTGCACCGCTTCAATACCCAAAGCGTTGGCAGGATTGTGTAACGGCGCTAACACTTTCAAGCGTTTAACTTCTGCTAGCACATGATCGTCGACAAGCACGGCTTCTGAGTATTCACGGCCACCATGAACCACGCGGTGACCAACAGCAACGAAGTGATACTGTTCAAGTAGCTCAAGAATTTTTTGTAGCGCCAATTCATGACGACCACCTGGGATAGAGATTTCAAGCTTTTCGCCATCTAAGGTAGTGTGTTTAATACGAGCGGTGTCGAGGCCTAAGTTTTCAGCAAGACCAGTAATACGTGTGGATTCATCGTCGCTGATCAGTGCGTACTTAATCGAAGAAGAACCGCAATTAAGTACCAAAGCAGGATTGGTCAGTTTTGATTTATCAGTATTTTGGTCACTATTTTGGTCACTAAAAGAGGGGTTGGTTACGCTGTCGCTCATGCTCTATCCTTAGATTATGGGTAATTAGATTGTGCGTTATTAGGTAATGTGTCATTAGATTGTGTTTAATAAGTGGTGAATCATAGCGGATTAATACCCGCTGAACAAACGAAAACCAGCAGAGCTGCTATCAAAATGGCCCAAGCGATACCAAGCCTAAAAGCCTACTGATTGAAGATTATTCATCGCTTTAAGGATGTTAGTTTTAGCACTCTATCAAAACGATAAGTTCTAAGTATAATGTAACATATTTACCAATCTATACCACAATAACTATAAGGTTTAAAATTAGCCCGCATTGAGTGGTTACTACAACTGTTCACCGAAGATGGCTACTGGTTATCAGGCATTATAAAGGCAAGATTATCAGCAATAAGAATTGTAAGAAAGTTTGTCAAACTGCTTTTGAAGCATTCTTTGTACAGTGAAACCATCACCAAACCGCATCAATTGACTGACAATCAATATAAAGAGTGACATTAGCTACCGTAGCTATCTTCTTATCTTCAAACAATAATTATGACATGCAATTTGCGCAAAATTATCGATCAAACAAACTCAAGGCGCGCACAGCTTTACTGAATAATGCTATGATTAAATAAATTGTAATGCTCTCAATATTTTGGTCATAATTTTTGTTGTTGTTAACAATTCTTTTGTCATTTTCACATCGTTGTAAGGTCATCTGCCCTATGTTTACTATACACTGCGCTGCAAATATTATGGGTAAGAATAACTTATCTGCTAAAACCAGTCGCCAAGCTTTTTACGCACTGATTGTTGGTGGCGCTGTTATGCTAGGGATAACTGGCTGTGGGCAAAAAGGCGCGCTATATCTGGCAGATACTAGCAGTCAGACCATCACGAATGGCTCAGATGTGCTTGACAGCACCAGCCATCCGCAAGATGCGGCCTTTGCTGGTATTGATGATGACGACTATGAAAAAACCCGCTATCTTGATCAAGTGCTAGCAGACGTTAATGCGGATCCTAATGATTATTAATTTTTATTAATCTTGATTTCATTTAAAGAATCCGCTTTAAATGAGCTACGATATTTGCCATAAAATTTGATTTTTAACCTTGATAACCTGTTTAAATTAGAGATATAACTATGAGTGATTCTGCAACCGGCCAACGCGTAACTACCCAAACTGAGCAAGGATTGTATATCGATCCTGAAGCCTTAACTGCCCACCTATCAGCGCTGCATTATAGCGACGATGCGTTATGTATGGAGCAGGTTAGCATCACAGAGTTGGTGAAGTGCTACGATACGCCATGTTACGTCTATTCAAAACAAGCGATATTGGATGTTTATCAAGCTTACAGTGATAGCTTTGCCGCTGTTGATCATCAGGTTTGTTATGCGGTTAAGGCAAACTCTAACCTTGCGGTATTGGGTGTGCTTGCGCAAGCGGGAGCGGGGTTTGATATTGTTTCTCGCGGTGAGCTGATGCGGGTACTGGCGGCTGGTGGCGATGTCTCGCGCGTGGTATTTTCAGGCGTAGGCAAAACCCGTGACGATATCGATTATGCGCTAACTCAAGGTATAGGTTGCTTCAATGTTGAGTCGATCAGTGAGCTGACACTGATTCATGAGGTGGCAGTGCAGTTGGATAAGCTCGCACCCATATCACTACGGGTCAATCCAGATGTCGATGCCAATACCCATCCTTATATTTCAACAGGACTGAAAGACAATAAGTTCGGTATCGCACACGAAGATGCGGTAGCTGTCTATGAGCAGGCAGCAGATTTATCACATATTAATATTGTTGGTATTGATTGTCATATTGGCTCGCAGTTAACGGAGGTCGAACCATTTATTGCGGCTTTAGATAAGATAGTTGAACTGATTCATAAATTACGCGATAAAGGCATTACTCTACAACATGTTGATTTGGGTGGCGGTTTGGGTGTGCGTTATATTGATGAGACTCCAGTTTCTATCGATGAGTTTGCCGCTGCACTATTACCGAAACTTAGTGAGCTGGGCTTGACCGTATTCTTTGAGCCAGGTCGCAGTATCGTTGCCAATGCTGGCGTGCTCCTGACTCGCGTTGATGTACTAAAACCTACTGAGCATAAGAATTTTGCTATTGTCGATGCGGCAATGAATGATTTGATTCGTCCAGCCCTTTATCAAGCTGAAATGGCAGTGATTCCTAATGTATTGCCTAGTAGTGGTATTGAGACTGATGGTATGCAGCCTTGGGATATTGTTGGCGCGGTCTGTGAGACCGGTGACTTTTTGGCAAAAGATCGTTTATTGTCCTTAGCGACAGGCGATATCTTAGCGATAACGGGTGCTGGAGCTTACGGCTTTACTATGAGTAGCAACTATAATTCGCGTCCACGTGCCAGCGAGGTGATGGTTGCTGATAATCGTCACCAGCTGATTCGTAAACGTGAAACCGTTGAAGCGCTATATGCGGATGAAACCTTATGGCAGAGCTAAAAGTAGAATAAAAAACTCGTATAATCGCTGATTTTAACAGTTTAGACATGACCCATTGTTATCATGACAATGGGTTTTTTATGGCCGACTTTTATCAAAGTTAAGTTGAGATTTGGGCACGCTGATAAATATCAATGTCCCATACAGCGTGCTACTATAACGTATACATAAAAATAGGATAGGACACAAGGATATGCTAATAGAATTTACTAAAATGCATGGTCTGGGCAATGATTTTATGGTCATCGATTTGGTGACTCAGCGCTTAGATTTGACCAAGGATTTGGTGCAATTATTAGGCGATCGTCATTTGGGGATTGGTTTTGATCAATTGCTGGTGGTTGAACCTCCAATGCGCCCGGATGTAGACTTTAGTTATCGCATTTTTAATACGGATGGTACAGAGGTTGAACAGTGCGGTAATGGTGCGCGTTGTTTTGCGCGTTTTGTGCAAGCGCGTAAGCTGTCATTTAAGCAGCGGCTACGAGTTGAGACCGCGAGCGGCATTATTTCCTTGACCACCGATCGCTACGGTTGGGTTGAGGTCGATATGGGCAAACCTAAGTTTGAGCCCAATGAGATTCCATTTACCCCCAGAGCGACTACCAAAATTCAAAATGCCTATCATCTCGACGTTGCCGGCACGCCAGTACAGTTATATGTGGCCAATATGGGCAACCCACACGCCGTGATTAAAGTTGATGATGTCCTTGATGCTAATGTCGAGAAACTGGGCAAAGCTATCGAATCTCATCCGGCATTTCCTAATAAGGTAAACGTTGGTTTTATGCAAGTGATGAACCAGCGTCATATCCGTCTGCGAGTCTATGAGCGCGGTGTTGGCGAGACCCAAGCTTGTGGTACTGGCGCGTGTGCAGCAGTAGCAGTAGGCATACGCGAAGGCTGGCTCGATGAAGGAGAAGATGTGCGCGCGCAGCTGTATGGCGGCAGTATGGTTATTCGTTGGCAGCCCGGTTACTCGGTAACGATGACCGGCCCGACCGCCTTTGTCTATGAAGGCGTATTTAGTCCGGATGGTCTGATGGCGCAAGCGGGCATCAAGCCCAGTCCAGATAGCTAATGATTTGATACTGATTTGATATAGTTGGTCTACTATAAGAGAGGTACAGCGAGCATGGCTGTGGGAAATTTTCGAAGCCTCTGGAGTGGCAAAGCCGCACAGCAAGCGAAAAAATTTTGCCAGCCTTGCGAGTTTAGCCGTTGCATCTATTTTATTCACTATAATAAGTGGCGAGTATTTACTGCTAGGTAGCTCTTATGTTTGCTCCCAATAAAGAGGCTGAATCAATGTCTCAATCAACGCCTAAATCTAAGCCACGAACTAAGCCTCAGGAGTCATGGATATCAGTAGAATCAGCGTTGGCAGTAGAGTCGGATGAAACACTGAGAGAACTGTTGTCACCCGTATATCGCTGGCTTCATATTTTGGCAGTACGCAACCATTCGGCGCATACTCTAACAGCTTATTTTGCTGGGGTTAATCAGCTGGCGCTATTTTTACGCGGTAAGCGGTTGACTTGGACACGCTGTGATAAACGTCAATTAGCGCAGCATATTAGTCAGCGTCTTGATGAGGATAAGCTTGCTCTTTCTAGCGTACAGCAAGAATTGTCAGCTATCCGCCATTTTTATGGTTGGCTGATTGAAGAGCAGCTGGCGCGTATCAATCCAACCACCGGTTATCAGCTCAAACGCAGTCCCAGACCGTTGCCCTCGATTGCTGATATTGATTTACTCACTCAGCTGCTTGATCAGGCTATCCCTGATACACCGGAACAAGCACGGTTGTGGTTACGGGATAAAGCAATGTTTGAGCTGCTTTATAGCAGTGGTCTGCGTGTCGGCGAGCTGGTAGCGCTGGATATGGTAGATGTCGATCTATCTGACTTACGGGTACGCGTTACCGGTAAAGGCAATAAGACGCGATTAGTACCGCTAGGCGCTAAGGCTGCTGCGGCTATCACCCGCTATTTGCCACATCGCAATCTGTGGGTAGAGCAGCAGGATAACGCATTATTTATCAGCGAAAAACTGGGCACACGGCTATCAGCGCGTGCGGTTCAGCAACGCTTAAAAGTCGCCGCGACTCGCGCCGGTATTGCTCAGAACATGTATCCGCATTTATTACGCCACTGTTTTGCTTCGCACATGTTGTCTGGCAGCGGTGATTTGCGTGCGGTGCAAGAAATGCTTGGTCATAGTGATATCAGTACCACGCAAATTTATACCCATGTCGATTTTGCTAAGTTAACCCAAGTTTATGACCGCGCGCATCCGCGGGCCACGCATGCTCAGAACGACAAAGATTAATCGCAAAATTCATTGAGTCTAAACTCAAATATATCTTATTTTAAATTCGATCCTAAGCCAAACGGTGACATTGGAAAATAGGCAGTTTTTGCCGCCCTTGCTCTTGTGCTGGTTTATCTAAGGTTGCCATTACTATCGCGTAATTTCCCTCCGACTTTTGACCTTTGAGCTCACTATCATCATAACTTTCAATAATTCTGCCATCATAAGCCGTAATCGCCGAATGCCCCCATGTCTGGCGAACATTGCCATCTTTATAATTATGATCGCCGCCTTGAGCTGCCCCAATCACCATACATTGACTGTCTAAAGCACGCGCCTGTAATAATAGCGACCAATGCGCCTGACCCGTTAGATAAGTAAAAGCAGATGGGGCGCTGAGGATATCTGCACCAGCTTGGCGCAAACGTTGGGCAAGCGCCGGAAAACGTAAATCAAAGCAGACCATCATACCCAATTGATACACTGTATTGTTCGCTTCGATTGGGGTCACCACAGTTTGCGTGCCGGGCTCAAAGGTTGCCGCTTCATTGTAGCTGCCTTGTTTATCAGCGACCGTGGCAGTAAATAGATGGATTTTGTCATAGCGTGCTACTCGTTTGCCGTCAGGGGCAAACAGCTGACTGACTTGGCGTAAGCGTCCATCAGGCACCATGAGACCATCAAGACGATACGGGCAGGGCAGCGAGCCGACAAGAACGTAAACACCATATGTGCTGGCATAATCAGCTAATATGGCAGATAACGCCTCAAAGCGCTCTGCTGTTGCAAACTGCTGGCCCATACTACAGCAGTTCTCAGGTAACACGACAAGCTGTGCTCCTTGCGCATAGGCGTCGCTAATGGCGGCTTTGATGTCAGCAAGGTTAGCCTCAATATCTTGCTGGCTATTGAGCTGTACGGCAGCTACGGTCAGTTGATTGTCACTAGTGTTGTTAGCCATAATGTTATTCTCAGTTTAGTTAGGGATTGACGTTATTTATTATGATACTTATACAGAAATTTTGATAAACGTTTTGCCTATTCTTGACGAGTTTTATTGAGTGTTTGGTCAGATCTGAACCATTAAATTAAAACTTAACAAAGATATTGCGTCGCGCAAGATATAAATTATCATAGCAAAAATGCTGTAAAAAATGCTATCGTCATGACCTAATATATCCAAGCCCGCAATTTAGGTGGACTAAACTGATGACGACAACGACGTCAACAGGGTCTTTCTTGACCAAAGCTCTTAACCAAAATCGTCAGCAGACCCCTTGCGAAAATAAAAATAATACCGGAGTGTAATAAACTACCCATGAGTATGTCGTTCGGATTGGCGACCACGCTAAGCAACTCGCAAAAGCTTACCCCGCAAATGCAGCAAGCTATCAAGTTATTGCAGCTCTCTAGTCTTGAGCTCGCGCAAGAGGTTCAGGCCAAGCTGGATAGTAATCCGCTGCTCGAACGAGTCGAGGAGGAGGAGGAGCACGCGCATGAGAACAGCAATGATGGGTCAGAAGACGCGCTAAGCGAATCGTTAACGCTGGAGATGTGGAATAACAATACGACAACGGACTCATCTGCTGCTGCTGATCGTACCAATGCTGACGAGACTTTTAGCGATAGCTTGGATAAATTACAGCAAGCAGGTATTGATGGTAGCGCCACGGACAGCAATTCTATTGATGATTATGCTAGCGACAATGACTATCAAAGCATGAACGACCATAACAGCTTCGATACTAGTAATTTTAGTACGGGCAGCGCATCCACAGCACCTGCACGCACAGATTATGATGAACTTGATAGTTATCAGGGCGCTACCTGTGCCACTATTCAAGATCATGTGCGCTGGCAGCTTAATTTCAAACGGCTCTCAGAGACGGATACCTTGATAGCAGGATATTTAATGGATTCTATGGATGACATGGGATTTGTTCGGCTTGATATTGATGAGTTGTTACAAAGCTTGGATACCATGGCAAGTTTTTATCAGTGGGAAGCGCCGGTTGAATATGATGAGATAGCGGTAGTACTGCGAGTCATTCAATCTTGTGATCCTCTCGGTGTTGGTGCGCGTAATCTTAGCGAGTGCCTTGCCATTCAATTATCCAAGCTTGACCCTGATACCGATTATTTAGCACATGCTCAAGCGCTATTATCCGCAAGCGAGCATCTGGTGAGTAACAATATTAAAGCCTTAACTGAGCTGACCGGACTAGCTCCTGAGCACATCACACCAGCGCTCAGTTTATTGCGCACTTTGAACCCTGCACCAGGGTTATTGTTTCAAAGCAGTCAGCCTGACTATACCCAACCGCCTGCCAGCTACGATATCCCTGATGTGCTAGTCACGCCAATACGTCGCAATCATGGCACTAAAAAAGCTATGGATAAAAACGCCGTTGACAACAATGCTGTGGATAATATGGCACAAGAGGAAGGCTGGCACGTTCGGCTTAATCCCGAAACCCTACCGAAATTGCGCGTCAATCAGGAGTACGCTAGCTTAGTCAAGCGTGGTGATGACAGTCCGGACAACCAATATCTGCGCGAAAACCTTACTGATGCGCGACTATTCATTCGCAGTATTGAAGAGCGTAATCAAAACTTACTAAAAGTTGCCAGTAGTATTGTACGGCGTCAGCAGGAATTTTTGCTACACGGTGCCACTGCCATGCAACCACTCATTTTAAAGGACGTCGCAGAAGAAGTTGATTTGCACGAGTCTACGGTCTCACGTTTGACCACTAGCAAAGCTATTTTAACTCCGCAAGGCCTGTTTTCGCTAAAATATTTCTTTTCCTCACACGTTAGTAGTAGTGACGGCGACGTCTCCTCAACGGCTATCAGCGCCATGATTAAACAACTCATAACCAATGAAGATCCTAAAAAACCACTGTCTGATAGTCGTATCCAATCGAAGCTGCTGGTAGATGGTATCGATATCGCAAGGCGCACCATTGCCAAATACCGTGAAGCCATGAATATTGGCTCATCCACCCAGCGCAAACAAAAATATTAACACTTAAAAACCGCAATTAAGAATGACACTAATATTTTTAGCATCGCATAGGTATCTTAAGCACTCTATATGGATAAAATAAGTTAAAAAATAAAAATTTCTGATTATATAGAAAGCAGAAAGAAACATCAGTTTTTATTACATTTAATTACAATATACCATCTTGCTACTATTTAACTTTCATGACAAATTAGAAGCATATCAATAACAAAACCAAGTGGCTTATTTATGTTAGTAAGTAGCAGCAATAAGTTCAAAGGATATGCTAACAATGCTTGATAAGCCCCACCGTTATTGATAAGGCAAGGTGATAGAGGCAGGGTTGCCGATACACCTGTTGGTCATAAGTTATAAACACAAGGACAATAATATGAACGTTTCTATCAGTGGTCACCATATCAGCATTACCGATGCCATGAATACCGCGGTACATGAAAAACTTACCAAAGTAGAGCGTCACTTCGATCAGATACAGAGTATTCAAGTTATACTATCGCTAGACAATAGCGGCGCAAGCGACGGCGGTAAAAAGAGCCATAAAGCCGAAGCAATTTTGCGAGTCTCAGGTCAAGAAATGTTTGTTCAAGCTTTTGATGATGATATGTATAAAGCCATTAATGAGATGGCGGACAAACTTGATAGACAAGTGCGCAAATATAAAACTCGTCAAGAGCGCAAAAAAGTTCGCCGGCCTGGACGTGATGGCCGCTATGAAGAAACTATGGTCGCTGATGCTGCTCCAATCATCTAGCGTCATGATTGAAGCTAAGTAGTAATAGAAACAAAGCAGTGCGCAGCTAAGAACTAAAGAGTTGGACCCCTTGATTGGTCTGATAGCGATAATAATTAATGATAATTATAATAATAAAATGCAATTATTGTCCTCTCAGATCAATCATTTCGGTTTGGTTTATTGATTTTAATCTGCTGGCTGATATTTGTTGTACTGACTATTAGCATGTGATTTTAGATATACGATATTTTCCGTATCTAACATCAATCATCCTCTTACTACTCTATAGTAAATTAATAAACCATAAAAAGACCTCAAACGTACAGCACGTTTGAGGTCTTTTTTTATGGTCATATTCTTCAGTAATAAAATCAAAGCCAGCTAACCCTACACCTAAAGCTGAACATCAGCCGCCACCTACTGCTTGCACCACTTCGATGGTCATGCCTTCAACGATTCTTAGCTGAATAAGCTCGCTCTTAGGAACAAGCTCACCATCAACTTCAACTGCATAGCGACCTTTACTGAGACTGAGCTCATTGACCAGTAGCTGAACGGTTTGGTGAGTAGTCTGTAATATTCTGCCATTAACCCTGACGGTGCTCATAATGCTTGCTCCCTAATTATTTAAAATATCCTTTACTATACTAATAGCTTCGAGCCTATTATTTTTATTTAAAATATGTTGGTAGTTAAAAATATTTCAATTTAGAAACATCTGTATTCAGCAAAAACTGATATTTAGATCGTGGCGTTGCCCAGTCGGAACGAGGTAACCGCTAGCCATAGCCAACCTGCAATCATTATAACCCCGCCAATGGGCGTAATCGCTCCAAACCAACGTGGCGCTCCGAGCGTCATCGCGTATAGGCTACCGGCGAAGATAATAACGCCAATCTGTAGCATCCATGCAGTGGTCTGGGTGGCGTAGTTCAGACGAATCAGTATTCCAACCATCAATAACCCGAGTGCGTGAACGAATAGATATAGCGTTGCAGTATGCCACCATTCGAGCTGCTGAGTGCTGACCATACTTTTGAGACCATGCGCGCCGAATGCTCCTAGAGCGACGGCAATAGCGAGATTAATCGCTGCAACAGCTATCCAATTTACCATTGTAAAACTCTTAATATTTATTGATTATATACTGCCTACTGAATGTCGTCCGGCAAAATCACACTCTCAATTGTCATAGCATCGCGGATTTTATCCATAGCGTTTTTCTCGATCTGACGTACCCGTTCTGCGGATATCGAATAGACAGCTGCCAACTCGTGCAAGGTGGATTTTTGCTCAGTAAGCCAGCGCTGCTCGACGATATCGCGTGAGCGATCATCTAAAGTATCCATAGCGGCAATCAGGGCTGAAGAATTATTCTCCTCCCAATCAGAGTCTTCAACCATCTCAGCAGGGTCAATACCGTCTTCTAAAAACAACTGCGGTGCATAACGCCCATCGTCATCATCACTAGATTGGGTCTCAAATGAGGCGTCATAAGAGGTCAGACGTGATTCCATCTCTAGGACTTGCTTACGAGTAACGTTAAGATCTTGAGCAATGGCATCTGCTTCTTCTAAAGTCAGCTGATTGTTGGTCTTTTTTAAACTGCGTAGATTAAAGAATAGTTTACGATGGGCTTTAGTGGTCGCAACTTTGACAATACGCCAGTTACGAATCACAAACTCATGAATTTCAGCCTTAATCCAATGCACTGCAAAGGATACCAAGCGTACGCCCTTATTGGGATCGAAGCGTTTGACCGCTTTCATTAAGCCCAAATTACCTTCTTGAATCAAATCGGCTTGCGGTAAACCATAGCCTGAATAGCTGCGAGCAATATGGATTACAAAACGCAAATGCGACATGACTAGCAGACGCGCGGCCTCAACGTCGCCTTCGTCATAATAACGATGGGCCAGCTCTTGCTCTTGGGTTGGGGTCAAAATTGGGATTTGATGGACGGTGTTGATATAAGCGCCTACATTTACCCCAGGCGCAGACAAATGCGTGGGCATGGCAGGTACTAAATCACGCGTGCTGGTATCTTCGAGCGCACTGGCATCATAAGGCGGACGCTGTGCTGCTGCCTTCAGCGCTGCTTCACGGGCTGGATTTACTTCAGGAACTGTCGCTTCAGTAACAGGACTGCTGTCAGCAAGAACCTTGTCATTTTGCAAGTCCTTATCTTGACTGTCATTATTTTGCGTTGTTATCGTCGAGTCAGTAGCCATATTCTTGACCTTGATTAAAATAGTATAAGTAAGCAAAGTTAAAGATAGAAAATCTTATTACCCTAATTGTAAAGGATAGCGCCGCTTAGTTGCTATCGGTTTTGGTAATGATGAAGTGATATATTGTATCGAACGGCATTGCTGGTGCTGTATCAGCAAACGCTTGGTCAGGGTTTTTATAAGTGTCCTTATGAGTCGCTTGATTCACCACTAATAACAGCCCGTTATCGGCACCCGCTTGCTGAGCTTGGCGACAAAAAGCAGTAATATCAGCTTGAGAGTTAGGATCGGTCGCGACCACATACAAAGAGTCACCGATGGCCACATTGCGTAGAGCCACTTTGGTTTTTAATAATGGCATAGGGCAAGCAAGACCGCGACCGTCCACTATGCCTTTGATATGAATAAAAGATGTTTCTAACACCTCATCGTTTAGCTGAACATTAGCGACACAAGCTGCTGGTAGTAAGCCTAGTAAAGAAGCGCTAGTCTGTTGCTCAGGTTCAGATAATGTCTGCGCCAAACAAACTCGATAAGGAGCACGTAGGGTATTGGATGAGCGACAATCAGCGGACATAAAAAAACCTTTAACTTTTGATTCTGAGATTTTAGTGTTTGGTCATTTGAGGTAGTAGCTTTATAGGCTGCCTATTATAGCAAATCAGCGCTTAGCAATTGCAGCTGTTTGCAGTCATCACTGGTATAACTGTGTAAGCTAAAATAATAAGTAAGCCATACAACGATCAGTAAAACGTCAATACAAGCGAGGAGCATTGCATGGTAATGTTGCACAAAGGTGACGCACCCCTTAGATATTGGTAGTTAAACTAAAAGCAAAATTGACCTCATAGGAACAAGCTCGTATAGTCGAAATCGACGTCATAATTAATCGAATAGGATGCGCCATTGTACTATTTCAATAGTCAGTCCATAAAGAACACACACTCAAATAATAAGTGTTTAAGCAATAAGGTATCGCCTTTATATCAACCAGATAAGAAGCGGCTATTCGTGTTGCCATTAGTTGGTCTGCCAGTCAGTTTACCAATCAGTCTAAAAACAAGACTTTCAGCGGGGCTATTAGCTGGGTTGCCAGCAGTGTTATTAGCGGCTGCAGTATTAACGAGCAATCATAGCCACGCTGCACCTTTCCTATCGCAACCGATGTTGTCGAAGCCGATGTCATCGCAACCCCTAGCCTTAAAACCGATGCCATTAGCAAACCAACCAACTTATGGTTCATGGCAGTCATCAGATTCAGAGGAATTAGCATTACCTAGTTTGCGCGGGCAGGGGCTGAGCTTCGATGAGCAGTACCAAAGCAAGCTAACTGGCGAATGGTCGCTACAAAATATCAATGGTCGCGTAAAGATGGAGCATGACCCGTGGATTCAAGAAACGATAAAACAGATGACTTGGCGACTTAATGCCCAAGTGCGGCAGCAGGCACCACTAGCAGTAGTCATTATTGACAATCCTAGCATTAATGCGTTTGCAGCACCGGGCGGAGTCATTGGTATCAACACGGGGACAATATTGGCTGCAAGCAGTATGGATGAGCTGTCAAGCGTAGTGGCGCATGAGGTCGCGCATATCAGCCAACGACATTATGAAAGTAGCGCCGATGAACGTCGACAGGCCTTATTACTGCAAATAGGCGGCATGCTAGCAGCGATTGCTGCATCAGCAGTTGATGGAGATGCAGCAGCGGCAGTCATGATGGGTAGCCAAACGGCAGCTATGAATAGCAGCATGGCTTTTAGCCGTAATAACGAGCGTGAGGCTGATCGGGTAGGTATGCAAATTATGACCCAAGCTGGCTATGATCCACGGGCGATGCCACGTTTCTTTGCCACGATGAATAAACGAAGTCAGCTTAACCAAGTTGAAAATCGGTTTTTGCCAAGCTTTGTGCGCTCCCATCCCCTGAGTAATGAGCGCTTAAGTGAAGCGCAAAGTCGTGCCCAGCGCTATCCATCGTTGTCATTGAGCGAGCAGCAGCGGTATCAAGCGCTTTTTGACTTGCTCTACTGGCGGGTACAAAGTACCGGTAAACATGTCTCGCAAACGGCACTGACCACCGCAGCGAACAATAGCTTAGGTGCCAAAGTTGCGCTGATGCATTGGTATGGCGAGCAACAGCGCTTTGACGATGCTAATGATATTATGACCGAGCTTACTGGCTTGCCAAACGCGCAGCGACAGGCGTTAGAGCCGTTATTATCCATCACTCATAGCCAGATACTTAGTGAGCAAGGTAAATGGAAGCAAGCTGCTGAGGTATTAGAGGGACAGCAACGTCTCTATCCCGAACGCCGCGATTTGCGCTTGTATTTAGCAGAGGCACTAACCAATAGCAATCAGCCGACCCAAGCGCAAGTATTGCTAAAACCATTAACCGAGCAGCAGTCAAGCGACCGTTATGCTTGGCAAAGCTTACAATTAGCCAATGAAAAATTGGCCAAGACGACCACTTCACCGCAACTAGCGAACATCGCCACTATTAATGCGCTACGCTATCGCAGCCACGACCAGCTATGGAGTGGGCATTACGATGCTGCGCTCACATCACTTACCCAAGCAAAACAGCTAACTGAACAGATGCAAACTACTGCACAAGCCAATAGCGCTCGTCCGTTGTTAGCAAATATTACCGCAGAAATTAAAGCGGTAAAAACCGCCAAAGATTATAAGCCTTAGGCGATTATTTTTATATTCTGAGAACTTTTAGTTCTAAGAACTTCTATACTTTAAGGACTTAAGTTTTCAAGCTACTGACGTTCTACAATTAGATTCCAGTAGCACTGTGTGGTTTTTAAACTGTACTAACTATAGTGAGTCGCTAAAATATTTAACCTTGTAGTGCTTGCTTGACTAGCGTGGATATCAGCGCGGGATCAGCCCGGCCAGCGGTTTTATTTTTTAGCACGCCCATAACACTGCCCATATCACGCATTGAGGTTGCGCCTTGTGCCGCAATCTCAGCATTAACCAATGCTGAAAGCTCAGCATCATCCATTTGCTTGGGCATAAACTCATTAATAATATCAATCTCAAACTGCTCTTTAGTCGCTAAGTCATCACGGTTATTTTCAGTAAAGATAGTCAATGACTCTTGGCGCTGTTTCAATTGTTTTTGTAGTACTTCTAAGACATCAGCATCATCGAGTTCTATGCGACGGTCAATCTCGATCTGTTTGATCACCGCTTGCACGTTACGCAATACTTTAACGCGCTCAAGCTTGCGAGCTTTCATAGACGCTATAATATTGTCTGCTAAGTTTTGTTTGAGTTGGCTCATGATCGTTATTATTCCTTATACAATGAAATGATTATAATAAAAAAATGGCTGTTTGATAAAGTAGATGACCCAGCGATATATACTGTAACAATAGCATTTAACCACGCAAAACTTACTCAAATAAAGCATTAAAATGAAGAGTAATGATAAAAATTGTAGCATAAAAAACGCCACTGATATCATTAGATAGCAGTGGCGCTGGTATATCAGTGCGAATAATAACTTATTAGTACATACGAGTTGTACGAATCGTTTCGCGTTGTAATTTCTTTTTATAACGCTTCACGGCAGCGGCTTTTTTACGCTTACGCACTTGCGTTGGTTTTTCATAAAACTCACGCTTACGCACGTCTGATAGGACGCCGGCTTTTTCACAAGCACGCTTAAAACGGCGAATAGCGATATCAACTGGTTCGTTTTCTTTAACCTTAACTGCAGGCATGAAGACTCCTTTTGAGGATGAGATATAATGGCATTAGTTTGGCTGTGTATTAGTATTTAGCCGTAATATCTCAAGATTACAGACATCAGCTCAAACTAGGATGATCTTGCGCTATAGCACAAGGGCAAGTATTTTAATCAAAAATGTGAGTAAAGTCAAAGCCTTTAGGGTATCTATGTAGAATTGTGATGAGTAGCGGTAATGCCTTAATACTGCTTATTCACTTGTTTCTCTGGCTAGTATTTCTATTTTCCCCAATAACATTCTTAATAAACAGACAATACATGCAGACAAAAAACCCTTACCGGCTATAACGTTTTAGACTGAGTTTGTGCTATGATAATTTCAGCCTCGTAGGAAGCAGTAACACGCTTTTACGTCAATTTTATTGAGGAAATTAGGATGAAGAAAACGGTACTAAACACGTCATTAAAGTCAGCATTAAGTATGGCGCTAATCGTCACTTTGGGCGTCAGTGTTAGCGCCTGCAGCAGTCATGACGAAGAGGAAGTCTATGCAATCGATCGGGTCGAGGATGCCGCTGAACTTGCCCGTAAAAATGCTCCTGAACCCGAAGATATGGAGTTTGCAGAAACTGCTCCGATGGTAACCGCTGCTGGAGATGCTACTATCACCGCCGCTGCAGATATGCCAGCTGCGACTGATACTGCAGGAGCTGCACCCGCAGAGACTACCGTTGCTGCTGTGCCTGAAGATCTTGCCGTTAATGTCGGTGCTCAACTCTATAACAAACAGTGTGTGGCTTGTCATCAAAACGGTTTGTTAAATGCTCCAAAATATGGTGATGCGGCCGCTTGGGCTCCACGTATTGCAAAGGGTAAAGAAACCTTGTATACGCATGCAGCAAATGGTTTCAATCAGATGAACGCGCAGGTAAATGCAGAAGTCACTGAAGAGCAAGTTCATGCAGCGGTTGACTATATGGTAGCAGCTGCCAGCTAATAGGGTTGAAGTCCAGTCTACTACAAACTGATAAGCTATCTACAAACCCTTATAAGCCTGTTACAGCGTTGACAAGTAGTATTTAACTAGCAGTCACCAACATAAATTATTAGGTAGAGGTGTGAGTATGATTATTAAACAATCAGTTACGAATAAAAGATCAGTCGGTAGATTGGTATTGTCTGCCTTAGGTGTTAGCGCCTTACTAACCATTAGCGGCTGTAGTAGTGGTGACAATACGGCCGCTACTGATGAGGCTGTCGATAGCACTGCTCCTATCACTGAAGTCGAGACTGCAGTCGTAGAAGAAATACCTGAAGCTGAGCCAGTTGAAGTTATAGAACCTGTTGATGAAACTCCTGCGCCTGCCGAAACCTCTGTGGATGCTGTAGAAGTAGTTAGTGCTGCTGAACCTGAAGTATTAGCTGCCGATGCAGGTGCTAAACTGTATGAAGCTCAGTGTAAAGTCTGCCATCAAAATGGACTGCTTAATGCGCCAAAATACGGTGACACGGCCGCGTGGAGTACACGTATTACCAAAGACAGAGAGACGCTATATGTGCACTCTGCCCAAGGTTTTAACAAAATGCCGGCACAAGTCAATGATAATGTTAGCGAAGCCCAAGTTCATGCGGCCGTTGATTATATGCTAGAAGCGGTAAGCTGATAACCGCCAGCTAATATTAGGTATTGAAGTTTGTTAAACTAACCGTCATTGTGGTTAATAATGGCGGTTTTTTGTGCGCAAGTCTCTATGCGCAAGTTTTTATGCGCAAAAACAACTCTGTAAACAATGATAGTAATAACGGTTAAAGGCAATAGCATGAAAGTATTGGGTTTGGAGACCTCTTGTGATGAGACTGGTCTGGCAATTTTTGATAGTGAGCTGATAGATAGCGACAGTGATAATGGGCAGCAAGGTTTACTTGGACAAGTGCTGTATTCACAAATTGAGCTGCACGCTGTTTATGGCGGGGTAGTGCCAGAGCTTGCCAGTCGCGATCATATTCGGAAGCTGGTGCCTCTATTTCATGAGCTATTAGATCAATGCGGCATCAGTAAAAATGACATTGATGCCATTGCCTATACCAAAGGCCCAGGGTTGATTGGGGCATTGATGACTGGTGCATTATTTGGTCGTAGTTTGGCGTATGGGTTAGAGGTTCCGGCAATTGGTATTCATCATATGGAAGGGCATTTATTAGCACCACTGATGGGCGCTAATCCGCCAGCATTTCCCTTTGTCTCCTTGTTAGTTTCAGGCGGCCATACCTTACTTATTGCCGCGCATGGGATTGGACAATACGAAATACTGGGCGAATCGATAGACGATGCGGCAGGGGAGTGCTTTGATAAGGCTGCCAAAATGCTAGGCCTAGAGTACCCAGGCGGCCCCAATATTGC
This sequence comes from Psychrobacter sp. 72-O-c, assembly GCF_904846605.1. Classification (GTDB taxonomy): domain Bacteria; phylum Pseudomonadota; class Gammaproteobacteria; order Pseudomonadales; family Moraxellaceae; genus Psychrobacter. The sequence goes on along the minus strand of NZ_CAJHBI010000004.1, from coordinate 50,533 downwards.
CAAGCTTGCCGAAACTGGTAATCCAAACGCTTACTCGCTACCACGTCCGATGCTGCACCGCGGTTTAGATTTTTCATTTAGCGGCATGAAGACCGCCGTACATAATCTCATTAAGGATACCGATGGTTCAGGGGGCTCAGGGAATGGCTCCGATAGCGACCCACAAGTACGTGCTGATATAGCGGCAAGCTTTCAGCATGCGATGGTCGATACCTTAGTCAAGAAATGCGTCAAAGCGCTTAAGCAAGTCAATATGAGCCGACTGGTCATTGCTGGCGGTGTCAGTGCCAATAGCCATTTACGTACGACTCTTGAGACTGAGCTAGCAAAAATAAATGCGACCGTACATTATGCGCCGCCAGCCTTATGTACGGACAACGGCGCGATGATTGCGTATGCAGGTTATCAACGCTTGCAAGCAGGTCAAAGTGATGATTTAGCCGTCACTTGCGTCCCGCGGTGGCCGATGACCGAGTTGCCGGCGGTGTAAATATGAATGTTCAACACGCCCTAGTTTTGACTGTCAAATTCTTGTTAATTAAGGATACTTTATGCATTGGCTTGCTATCGGTTTAGGGGCAGCAATTGGCGCCTGCTTGCGAGCATGGCTGGCGCGCTTTAATCCGCTACACAGTTGGATACCGCTGGGTACGCTGGGAGCCAATGTTTTAGGTGGCCTGCTAATTGGGCTCGCGTTAGTATGGTTTGAGCGGATGGGCAGTAGTCTGTCTCCCAACGTCAGACTGTTTGTTATCACTGGTTTTTTAGGTGGATTGACTACTTTTAGTACCTTTAGTGTTGAGGTGTTTACTTTTGTTAGTGCAGGCAAGATTATGGCAGGTTTGGGGTTAGTGGGGCTGCATGTTGGGCTGACACTACTTGCCACAGCGCTTGGTTTTTACTTTTTTAAACTGATTTTGTAATCTAATGTCTATTGCAATAGAGATAAATCTAAGTTCAGTAGACATTGATTATAACGGCTTCACTATCCCGTCCAACAAACTGGCAAACCCTTGCATATAGGCAGTGTCTTGACTTGAGCTACGCGTTGCTGCATACAACTGACAGTAGACACCATCTCCTAACGGGCGTGATACCACCCAACCTTTCTTCTCATATTCCGCCACCACCCAATCGGGGAGTGCTGCCACACCGCGTTCACTGGCGACTAATTGGATAAGCATAGCCGTCAACTCAGTAGTGCGAATGGTCTTAAAAGTCTCGTGCGCTGGGGTCATAAAGTTGGCGATGATATCAAGACGCTTAGCTTCTACCGGATAGGCAATTAAAGTCTCGTCACGCAAGTCTTCTGGACGAATAAAACTATGCGCCGCTAAGTCGTGTAACGGCGACAGTACCAAGCGGCTTTCGTACTCGAATAATGGCTGATAGCTGATACCGTCTATTGGTAAATTGCTAGTAGTAATCAGCAAATCAATATCACCTTCCAGCAATAGATGATGCGGTTCAGGCTCAAAACCAGTCGCAAAGTCTAGCTCGACATCTGACCATTCGCGGCGATAGTGATTGAGTATCGGCATTAACCAATCAAAGCAGCTATGACATTCAGAAGCCAAGCGTAATCTGCCTGCTTGCCCGTGGGCTAAGCGCTTAAGATTGGCTTTAGTGCGGGTAACTTGTGGCATGATACTGTCTGCCAGAGCCAGTACCGTTTTACCAGCAGGGGTAAAAGTCAGTGGGCGCGTTCGACGATTGACCAGACTGATATCGTAGTAATTTTCCAGCTCTTTCAACTGGTGCGAGACCGCAGAGGCGGTCACATGTAACTCATCCGCAGCAGCAGCCAGCGAACCATGCGCCCGTAGCGCAGTTAGCGTATTAAGATGACGGAGCTCTAACATAAAATAACCTAACCACTTATTTTAAGTAAATATTGAAGAAAATTTCAGTATAATTCATGACCTGATGATTTTCATTCAAAACTTATAACCAGTATTTAGCGCCTACGTAATAACAGTTGCGAAATAATAACCAGTATTAGCGACGCGACAAGTAGAATCGTACCGATAGCATTGACTTCAGGTTTGAGTCCCACACGCACCATAGAATAGATACGTAGCGGTAGAATCTCATAGCTGGGACCAGTAACAAAGGTGGACACTACCACATCATCGAGTGATAAGGTAAATGCCAGCAGCCAGCCAGCCATCACTGCGGGAAGTATAACCGGAATGAGGACGGTACGTACCATAGCCGATTCACTCGCGCCTAAATCCCGCGCAGCTTCCATCAGGCGTTCATCTAAACTACTTAAACGTGCAAATACGGTGATAACCACGAACGGTAAGCAGAAGGTAATGTGTGCTAGTAACAATGACACAAAGCCCAACTGAAGCCCAATTAATAAAAATAGTGCGAGCAAGGATATAGCAAGAACAATCTCAGGCGACATCATCAGCACAAATAATAAACCGTTTAATAAACCTTTACCGCGAAAATCGTAGCGATGTAACGCCAATGCAGTCAGCGTACCTATCAAGGTTGATACGGTTGCTGCCACCAACCCTAAAAAAATCGAATGCCAAAAAGCATCGAGCATCGCTTGGTTGTTAAATAGCGACTCATACCACCTCAAACTAAAGCCGCCCCAATTGTAGCCAATTTTTGATTTATTAAAGGACATGACTACTAAGACGATGATTGGCAAGTACAGGAGGGCGTAGATAAATCCTAGATAGCTTTTAGCAGCGATACTTCCAAGTTTGATATTCTGTTTAACAGTAGGCCTAGTTTTTTTAGGCTGATGAGGTGGTTTGGTTTTGACAATGTGGCCTTCATGAGAGTCAGACATCAGGCCACCTCGCTGAAGTCAGTCTTGCCAATACGGCGGCTACTAGCGCGATAGGCAAGTAGTAACACTGCCATGGCAAGGGTCAATAAAACGCTGGCTGCTGCCCCAAATGGCCAATCACGCGCATCCAAGAATTGATCTTTGATAATATTACCAACCAATAAATTGCGCGAACCGCCTAAAATATCTGCCACGTAGAACATGCCCATCGCTGGCAAGAGCACTAATAGTACGCCTGAGATAATACCTGGTGTGGTCAGCGGCAATACCACATGCCAGAAGGTTTGAGTTTTTGATGCACCCAAATCTTGCGAGGCCAGCAGCATATCATTGCGTAGATCAGTAAAAACAGCATATAGCGGCAAGACCATAAATGGAAATAGTAAATAAGTCAGGCCAGCAATGACCGCGCCTTGGGTATATAAAATATCAATAGGCGTATCAATTACACCTATGGCCAGCAAAAATTTATTGATTAAGCCATTATTGGCAAATAGTAATTTTAGCGCATAGGTACGTACTAGAGAGTTGGTCCAAAACGGCAATATTAGCATCATCATTAATAGCGGCTGCCAGCGCGCTTTGGCTTTGGATACTAGCCACGCAAAAGGATAGCCGAGCACTAAGCAAATCACCGTAGTGATTCCTGCCATCCACAATGAATGCATAAATACACCAAAGTATAGCGGATCAATGATACGCAGATAGCTATCGATACTAACCGGCAAGCTAATAAATTCACTGCTATCACGGGTCAAAAAGCTGACCGCAATGACCAATATATTCGGCAATAGCGCAAAGAGGAGCAGCCAGCCCCAAATCAGCCACAATGTCGCGGTACGAAAAGGGCTTTTATTACTTAAGTGAGTGGAGTTTTTACGCGCCATTAGCTTATATCCTTTTGGGCAGTCAAGCTAATGGCCTTACCAATGTTAATACCACTATTAGACTCATTGTCAGTCTTATCATTAATAAGGTTATCATTAATAAGGTTATCATCCGGCAGTACCCACTCCCAGCCATCAACCCAAGAGACTTTGACCGCCTCATTCAGCTTATAATCAAAGCTTGGGTCGTCCTCATCAAAAAACTCAGAGGCTTTAATGATATGGCCATTATGCAGCTCAATGATAGAGTCTAAAGTGCTGCCTTTATAGTTACTTTCGATGACGCGACCCAGTAATCCGCTATGGGTATCATCGTCAGCTTCATAAATTCGCAGATCTTCGGGGCGTAGGAGCAGATTAACAATATCACCGACTTGCACATCACTAGCAAAATCAGGACGGCGCAAGTTGCGTAACGTGGTTGGGCCCCTTTGAGCTTGGGCTTCACATACTTCCACTTCAATACGCCCATTAGTCACTTGTCCATCGCGATCGGGCTGAGTGGGATAGACGCCTTTTACTTCTGCCTTGAAGAGATTGGTTTCACCGATGAATTTGGCGGTAAATAAATTCGCAGGGGTTTCATAAATTTCAATAGGTGACCCAATTTGCTGAAACTTGCCATCTTTCATCACTGCAATGCGGTCCGACATCGACAGCGCCTCTTCTTGGTCATGAGTGACGAACACAAAAGTAATGCCAAGCTCACGTTGCAAGCGCTTCAGCTCAGATTGCATTTGCAAACGCAGTTTATGATCGAGCGCCGATAGCGGCTCATCCAGTAGTAATAATTTAGGACGGTTGATGACGGCGCGCGCGATAGCGACCCGCTGCTGCTGACCGCCGGATAAATCTTGCGGCTTACGATTGGCTAAATGCTCAAGTTGTACCATCGCCAGCATATCGCGGACGCGCGTCTGAATCTCATTTTTTGGGACTTTTTTAATTTTGAGACCGTACGCCACATTTTGTGCCACAGTCATATGCGGAAATAGCGCATACTGTTGAAACACAGTATTTACCGGCCGCTTATCGGCTGGCAACCCGGCCATTTGTACGCCTTCTAAATGAATTGCACCCGCTGTTGGCTGTTCAAAACCCGCAATCAAACGCAGCAAGGTAGTCTTGCCGCACCCTGATGGGCCAAGCAGGGTCAAAAATTCACCACGCTTAATATTCAGATTGATATCTGTTAATACTTCAGTCTCATCATAGGTTTTTTTTAGCCCCGTCAGTTGTAGTAGCACATCATTAGCCATGGTATCGATGGTATCGATGGTATCAGTGTTATCAATACCATAGCTGGCCTGAGAGGGCATAGCGGTTGCAGGCACGTTTGCGGGCGAGTCAGTCATGAGATAAATTCCTAAAATACCAAAGTATCAGTACCGCTTTAATAGGGCTGTCGATAGTAGTGCGGTATAAAAAGTGCTTTGGTATAAGTGTAAGCGCGGTCTAATAGCTGCGTATTATAACAAACCATCGCTACCTATTAGTGCAAGTTCGTTACCAATTACGCAGGCTATAGCGTGGTCATTGACATGATTTGTATGGCTTCTTATCGAAAGCAAGAGGCTACTGCGCGTATAAAAAATGCTTGAGAAAGTAAATTTTTTAACATTTTCTCGCTTTGAATCCTATACAATCATTTTAGGGCTAAAAATTTTTAGTCAAAAAGAGTTAGCCTAATAATTATTAAAGCCATTTACTATTTTTATAACTCAGTATCTTCAAGGACACCTTATGACTGCTAATACGCGCCCAAAGACAGGTCAAGAAGCGTTGGAGCTTCTTAAAGAAGGTAATACCCGTTATGTCGACAGTCTTAACAACTCTGATCCGATGATGCAAAAGCGCCCAGAGCTGGTCAAAGATCAAGACCCTTTGGCCATTATCTTAGGCTGCTCTGATGCACGCGTGCCTGTGGAGATTGTTTTTGATCAAGGCTTAGGCGATTTATTCGTCATTCGGGTGGCTGGTAATGTGGTAGCACCATCACAAATCGGCTCAGTCGAATTTGCAGCCGAGGCGTTTGGTACCCAATTGGTCGTGGTACTTGGGCATTCACAGTGCGGTGCGGTGACCGCCTGTGTGGAGGCACTTATTAATCCTGATCAACATTACTCACCCAATCTGCAATCTATCGTCGATCGTATTCGTCCCAGCGTTTATAACTTGCACGAACTGGCTACTGCCAATGGTCAAGATATCGATGCTGATCAACTTGTTGATCGCTCAATCCGTGCCAACGTGCGCATGTCCGTCAGTCAGCTTAAGCATGGTTCGCGCATTTTAGAGGACTTATCAAATAGTGGTCAGCTACTTATTGTCGGTGCTGAATACGATTTAGAGACAGGCAAGGTACGCTTTTTAGACAGCTAATTGATATAAATAAATTAGAGTCGCTCACAAAATCTTATCAGCCGCTACACACTTTTTTATTATGATGAGCTGAGAAGACAGTAGTGTCCCGGATACGCGCGGCATTAGGGTCATCAACACGGCCTAGTATATTTTTAAAATTCTATATTTCTCAAACTTTTATATAAGGACAGTTATGTCTAATTCTTTATCTAACAGCAATCACTCAACCACTGCTCAACCTGATAGTAGCGTAAAGACGGCTGGTATTCAGCCTATCTCAGCTCAGACCAGTGGTTTTACCTTCAACCACACCATGCTAAGAGTAAAAGATCCCGCCAAATCATTAGAATTTTATACTGGCGTACTGGGTATGACCTTACTGGCAATAAAAAAATTCCCTGAGATGGGATTTGATTTATATTTCTTAGCGAAGTTGACCGATAGCGAGCGTGATAACTTGCCTGCTGGGGAAGACTTGGCGATTTACACCTTCCGCCAGCGCGGTATATTGGAGCTAACCCATAATTACGGTACTGAGACCCAAGATGGCTTCAATTATCATGATGGTAACCAAGACCCACAAGGCTTTGGGCATATCTGCTTTAGCGTACCTGACCTAGATGCTGCTGTAGCTTGGTTTGACAGTCATGACGTTGCCTTCAAAAAACGCCCTGAAGACGGTAGTATGAAAAATATCGCCTTTATCAAAGACGTTGATGGTTACTGGATCGAAATTGTACAGGCCGATTTGATGGGTTAGCTTATTTTGAATCTTGGATGATTTGTTGAGTAACTTAGCTGATAAAGAGCAAAGGTAAAGGAGCAACGAATACATGCCCATCTCTGAGGCAGATTTAGCAATGGCTGCTACCACTAATGAAACAGTAGCAGTCAATCCAGTGAGCGACGGTGCCCTTACTTATCAAACGATAACTGAAACTGCCAATGACTTGATACGCAGTTTTATTGAGCGTACTCCGTATTTTGTGGCAGCTTTAATCGTCATCATCATTTTTTGGTTATTATCGATTGTATTCAAAAAAGCTTTAAATACTGCTGGTATAGATATGCCATTCCCAGTACGTACCTTAGATTTAAGTCATCCGTCAGTAAAGGCAATTGCCAAGCAAATTCATGAGCAACAAGCTGCTCATGTTGATAGTCTAGGGGTAGATTAGTTTGTTTGGCTTAAGGCCGTCGTTTTGGCCGCAGCACCCGTTCATGAGCGAGAGAAGCATCGCTCTTGGTATTATGAAGCTAAAGGTAGCGGGAGAAGAGAACGATGATGTCTTGAAGACATTGGACGATTTGACCGAGGCTGCTATGAGTAAATTCAACCAAGTCGTCGGTGAGAATCTGAATATTGAGGTGGAGTCGTTTCCCTTTACAGGAGCTAGCCTTACTCCTGATGAGAACGGCTACAGTGCACTTGATTTTGTACAGATCGGTATCAACGAGAAGACCGAACGCAAGCTTGCCTTCGTACTCATTATTACTGATGTGGAGATCGCCGCCGCGTCAATGTCTTATTTACTTGCGCTTCCCTCCCAGCTCACCAACGTAGCTGTGATCTCTACGCGCCGATTGGTTGACTATGGGGAAGACCAGTTATCGCAAGACAAAATCCGTACCGAACGGCTGACGACCCTAATGCTGCACTGCTTTGGACGCCTGCTAAATTTGGACTATGCGAAGGAGTCGACCAATTATTTGGCTCATGTGCAGCTGGCAGGCGACCTTGACAGTATGCAGCACTTCACCAAAGCTCAGTACCAACAAATGATCGAAAATCTGCCACGAGAAGCTAACGACCGCTACTCCAAAGGCAGCAATGAGAGTAGCAAACTTACTTTTATCATACGCCATATCTTAGGTAACCTGCCACGCATTTTTCGCGGAGCTATTCGTGCCAATCCGTTACGCATCGTAACTAAGATGCCAACTATGATCGCAACGGCGCTCTCGGTGATTATCGTGCTTATCTTTGGCGGAGAGACATGGGATTTTGCCGCCTCGGTCTCCTCTGGACAATTAGCCGTCTTCGTGATTGCCAGCTTTTTGGCAGCCAACTTTGTGCTCTATCGCGCCTTTTCTTTTCGGTTGATCTCCACACGGCAAGGACAGATGTCGGAGAGTTCGGTAGTTACAGCTGCGGCTACCTATTTGGCACTGGTACTGACCCTCATTTGCCTGTTTTTGATGTTCGGTGTGCTGATGTATGGCGTGGTGGTCTTTGTATTCCCAGATCCTTTAATGAGCACGTGGACTTCTAATAAGGATGGATCCACCTTTGCTGCCCATATGCGGCTGGTGATCTTTTTGGCGTCTGTAGGTGTGCTATCAGGCTCGCTTGGCGGATCAGTAGATTCACGCTCGGTGATACGCAACGTACTATTTGCCGCTGATGAAACCTAAATTGAACAGTGCCAGCCTTTAAACCTGCTTGATAATAGAATCCAACACACCTTAGTAAAAAAACCGCCACTATCATAATGACAGGGCGGTTTTTTTAACTTTTAATATCAATAGACAATATTAGTCCTCTTTTTTTACTTGATAATCATTGTGGCAAGACTTACAGCTCTTACCAACGGCAACAAAGGCAGGCTTGAAATCTTCAACGCTAGTCGCTGTTTGTGCAGCATTGTTCAGCTCAGCGGTCGCTTGTTGAAAGTTCTCTGACTTAGTTCGGAAGTCATCAGTATTAGACCAAACGGCTTCGGTAGCATTACCAACGGCTTCTTGGTCTTCAAAATGGCTCCAAGGGTTTTTGGAATCCTCGGCTAAGAAGGCGGCTTGCTCTTTAACTACCGCCGCATCAAAAGTATCCGGTGCTTTCACCATATCACCCATGACACCCATCGCATCGCCATAGCTTTTCATCATATCTTGACGCGCTTTGACATCAGGATTAGGGGTGCTACAAGCAGTTAGACCCAATGCGGCGGTCATCAAAGTGATACCGAGGATAGATTTTAAAGATTTGTTATTGTGAACCTGTGTCATGTGTAGACTCCTTTACACTTGGTTATTAAGAGGCGGATAAACCAATGTTAATCCAAAATTAAGTTTCTATTATCTATCAATTTTATAAATTGAGGTTTTAAAACGGGTGGTATTAATAATATTTTTTGTGATGCAACTTCAGCTACGAGCAGTTTAGGTGTTATTAACGATCCATCAAGTAATTTGGCTATGATTTTGCACTCTCAATTGCTAAAAGCTAGAAGTCATTTAAATCTACTAAAAAAACATACATAAATAAAGGCCAGCTATTACAGCTGACCTCTAATTGTTAATAAAAATTATTGATATTGTTAATTCATACTTAAATAGTTATTTAATATCTAGACTAACATTATGCCAAGAAGGACTATAAAGTCAACCAGTCTTGTGGTTTTAAATAGTAATCGGTCAATTCAAACTCTGGAGTATCAGGCTCAGGCTCAAAGCGGTAGTGCCAGCTGGCAAGTGGCGGCATACTTACTAAGATAGACTCAATGCGGCCATTGCTTTGTAGCCCAAATAGCGTTCCGCGGTCATAGACTAGGTTGTATTCAACATAACGACCACGGCGATAGAGTTGAAATTCACGTTGTTCGTCAGTATATGGCGTTTCTTTACGCTGCTCAAAAATGGGAGTAATACCGTCAAGGTAGCCGTTGCCGACCGCTTTCATAAACTCAAAACAAGTCTCAAAGTCCCAGCCACGGCTATCAGTATTGACATCATCATAAAATAGTCCGCCGATACCGCGCTGTTCATCACGGTGGCGCAGATGGAAGTATTCATCACACCACTGCTTAAAGTCGGGGTAGACGCTATCACCAAAGGGTGCACAGAGGTCGTGACAGACTTGATGCCAATGTACACAATCTGCTAATACTGGATAAAACGGCGTTAGATCAAAGCCGCCACCGAACCACCAAATAGGATCTTCGCCTACAGCTTCGGCGACAAATAAGCGTACATTTGCGTGACTGGTCGGGACGTTAGGGTTTTTGGGATGGACAACCAGTGAGACCCCCATAGCTTGCGCTTTGCGTCCTGCAATATCAGGATGGCGCGCGGTCGCTGAAGCGGGTAAATTATGGACGTGAATATGGCTGAACATAACCCCTGCTTTTTCAATAATCTCACCATCTGCCAAAATGCATGAGCGGCCACCGCCGCCTTCCGGACGTTCCCAGTCATCAGGGGTAAAGGTTGCACTGCCTCCACCATCAGCTTCTTGTGCTTCTAACGCTCGACAGATACGCGCTTGTAAATCCACTAAAAACTCACGCACACGCAAGATATCATTCGGAGATGGAATAGCCGTATCCGTTATGCTGTCACTGTTATTGTTTGTCGTTTTGCTATTTATGCTAGGTATGCTCATAAAAGTATCTATAATAATAATTTATGTGAATAAAGGCGTTGTTTATCAATGAAGCTGTTTATTAATAAAGCTGTTTATTAATAAAGCTATTTATTGAGATGGGCTTCGGTATAAAACTCTTTATCAAGTAAATGGCCCATGCGGTCACGCTTGGTTGCTAAGTAGCCAGCATTGATCTCATTAACCCCAACGACTAGCGGTACGCGTTCAGTCACCTTAATACCATGCTCGTTTAAATAAGCGATTTTGTCCGGATTGTTGGTAATAAGGCGCACCTCATTAACGCCGACATGCGCTAGCATCGGCCCGCACATCTCATAGGTGCGCGCATCAGCTGGCAGCCCTAACATCAGATTGGCATCTAAGGTATCATGACCTTGATCTTGGAGGGCATAGGCGCGAATCTTATTGGTCAGTCCAATACCGCGACCTTCTTGGCGCAGATATAAAATAGCACCGCAGCCAGTCTCTTGTATCGCCTGCATGGCCGTATTGAGCTGCGCGCCGCAATCACATTTTAGCGAACTAAAAGCATCTCCTGTTAAGCACTCAGAGTGAATACGTACCAGCGGAGTAGGATGCTCTGCCAGCTTACGATCACTGCTATTAGTGGCTATAGTGGTAGATGTCTCGTGATCTACTACAGGTAAACCGACCGTGAGCAACACATGCTCTTGACCGTCTTCATTTTCGAAGATATGTATATCAAACTCGCCGTGACGAGTAGGCAATTTGGCACTGGTGATAAATTGATGTGACATTGATGTCCTGCATAGGCCGATCATCGTGGCGGTAGAGGGGTTTGGCATAGCCATGTTATAATAGCTATGTCGCAATAACTATAGTGTTATAGCTTAGTTGTTATTAGTATAACCTGTTCGTGAGGATAGCACGCTTATCGAATTTGCGAGAAAAACACACAAATTTCACAGACTACGCACGATGATTAGAGCGATAATTAAAAAAAAATGCTATTATGCCATACTATTTTGACGGATACAGTGACAAGTCTTTGCCCTTACATTACTGTGTCGTCATTAGCCTGTGATATTGATGCAAAATAACTAGCTATAATAATAGCTAAGCACAATGTTAATGATTAGCGGCGCTATAGGAAGCATATCGGGATTTATTATTCATTATGACGGCGTATTCAGCGTTGTTCATGGTTATATAGAGGGTTATTTAGATAATACTTATATAAATTATTATCTAAATAATCATATAAATAGTGATGCAAATCTTATCAATGCAGCCGTATCAATAAGATAACGGCATATAATGATATGTTAAGGTAGCATCTTGTCAGCAGATTGGTAGGTATCGTACGGTTTATGCAGCAGTCACCTCTTTTTTCACAGTCTTGGTCATCACCTACGTCGTCACCTACGTCGTCATCTACGCCATCAGCCTCTGATTCTGCTGCACAGCTATCAAGTTTGCAACAGACGTACGCTATGATTCCACGCGTGCGCCCTCATACGCCGCTGCTTGACGACATTGACGCGCCTTTTGACCTTAAGACCTTCACAACCGCTCAGCTAATAACTTTGGCTAATGAGCTGCGGCTGTTTCTATTGTATTCAGCGGGACAAAGTGGGGGACACTTTGGAGCAAATCTAGGTGTGGTCGAGCTGACTATTGTGCTTCATTATCTGTTAGATACTCCGCAGGATCAGATTGTTTGGGATGTGGGTCACCAAGCTTATGCTCATAAGGTGTTGACGGGTCGCCGTGATCAGCTGGGAACTATCCGCGCTAAAGGGGGCTTAACGGCTTTTCCTGAGCGCATAGAGTCTGTCTATGACACTTTTGGTGTCGGACATTCATCGACCTCAATTTCAGCGGGTCTTGGCATGAGTTTGGCACTACGTTACCAAGGTCGTGCGCAGACTGTTGCTTGTGTGATTGGCGATGGCGCTATGACGGCTGGTATGGCTTTTGAGGCCATGAATGATGCCGTACAGCAAGACGCTGATCTGTTAGTAATTTTAAATGACAACGACATGTCGATATCGTGCTCTATTGGTGGGTTCTCACGGCATTTAGCAATGCTATGGGAATCAGGCTATCAGGTCGATATCTCAGAGTCAGGCGCACCAGTATTACGTCAGCGTCCGATTATGCAAGGCTTCGATAGACGTAAGCGTCATAAAGAGCAACGTGATGTCCCGCAGCTAGAAGACAATTTATTTAAAGCGATTGGCTTCACTTATTTTGGTCCATTTGATGGTCATAATATCCCTGAGCTGCTACGGGTCTTATCCTTGGCTAAGCAGATACCAGGCCCAGTGTTAGTACATATCTATACTACTAAAGGTAAAGGATTTTCCCCAGCTGAAGTAGATCCGGTTGGCTATCACGCCATCGGTAAATTACCTGCTGAAGTCAGTGTCAATCAAGATATTAATAAGCACGATTCTATAAAAGACAATCCTTCTATTGATGATGAGCCAGAAACCACGCCTGCCTTAAAATATTCGCAAGTGTTTGGACAGTTCTTATGTGACAAAGCGGCTCAGGACGATAAGCTGCTAGCGATTACTCCCGCTATGGAAGAAGGCTCGGGGATGATTGAGTTTGCCCACCAGTTTCCAACGCGCTTTTTTGATGTGGCTATTGCTGAACAACATGCAGTCACGTTGGCTGGTGGTATGGCCACTCAAGGCGTTAAGCCAATCGTAGCGATCTACTCGACATTCTTACAGCGTGGTTATGATCAGCTTATTCATGATATTGCCTTACAAAATCTGGATGTGACGTTTGCTATTGATCGGGCGGGCTTAGTCGGTGAAGATGGGGCGACTCATGCTGGCGTGTTTGATTTTGCGTTTTTGCGTTGTGTGCCCAATATGTTGATTGCTGCGCCCAAAGATGAAAACGAATGCTATCAGCTGCTCAATACCTGTTATGAATACCAAGGGTGCACGGCGGTACGCTATCCACGCGGTACTGGTACTGGCGCGATTATCAAGCGTCCTGCACAAGCTTATAAAGTCGGCCAAGCGGTGGTAGAGTCCGTATTGGGCTCTGAAAATGCGACTGTTAAACTAGCGCTATTAGCGTTTGGTACGATGGTCGCAACGGCCGGGCGAGCGGCTGAAGTATTGATGACTGATGCTAGCGTTAAGACAGACTGTCAGGTACAAGTCGTCAATATGCGTTGGGTAAAGCCCTTAGATACGGAACTATTAGAAGCATTAATTACGCAAGGCGTGACCCATATCGCGACTTTAGAAGAGCATATGATTATGGGCGGTGCGGGTAGTGCGGTAAACGAGTATTTGCTCAATGACTCCTCTGCCTTCAAAAGGAACCGTCCGGCCATTTGTAATATCGGTATTGCTGATCGTTTCATTGCGCACGGCTCACAATTAGAACAATTAGCCGATTGCGGTTTAGATGTCACGGGTGTGGTTACGCAACTGCATCGGTTATTGTCTTAAAGCTGTTCTAAGTAAGTGCATAAAGTTTAAAAAATTGTTAAAGAATAGATTTAAGCCAGCTTTAAGTTGGTTTTAATGTGGTTTTAATAGAAGTTTGATGGAAGTAACGCCTGCTTGCCGTAGGTGCTGATTGTTTTACAACTTGCGCAGTTTGTGACGACGACCAATGATGATGGTTGGTTTGGCGAGCATGACGGTTTTTTTCATTGTTACTAAGTATTTTTAGTATAATGTGGTTACTATTTTTAAGATTACATAAAGATGGTGTGATACAGCGGCTAATTGGCATGTTGTGGACACAAAATTAGCATTATTCATTCGTTTTATTCATTCATTAAGTAGATAGGTTATTTATGGAACCCATGGTCGTCATCGCAGCGCGTACTGCAGAAAAAGTTGGTAAAGAGATTTTATACGCACATGAAAACCGCCACAAAATTGAGCTGGATATTGAGTCAAAAGGGCTTGATGGGCTGGTCACGCGTATCGATCGCTTTAGCGAAGAGTTGACCATAGAGACCCTAAAAGCCAGCTATCCCAATCATTCATTTTTGGGTGAAGAATTTGGTATGCAAGAAGGTCGCGGCGAAGAGGCTGACTGGTGCTGGATTATTGATCCGCTAGATGGCACCAAAAACTTCGTTCACGGTGTGCCGCAGTTCTGTGTATCGATTGCGGTACAGCATAAAGGTGTCACTCAACATGGGGTGGTCTATGATCCTGTTCGTGATGAAATGTTCTCTGCCAGCCGTGGTAAAGGCGCGCGTTTAAACAATCGTCGTATGCAAGTGAGCGAGCGCAAAACTCTTGACGGTGGCTTATTCACGACTGGCCATCCGCTTGAGCGTAAACGTAATGGCGAAGTTATCTCCTATGCTAAAGAGCATTTTGAAAGCTTACAAAAGGTCAGCGAAGCGGGCGGACAAATTCGCCGTTTAGGGTCAGCAGCACTAGATTTGTGCTACGTGGCTGCCGGTCGTTTTGATGGTTACTTTGAGATGTCTATTAAGCCGTGGGATATCGCTGCCGGTGAGTTGATTGTTACCGAAGCGCGCGGTGTGGTGGTTGATCATAAAGGTACCCATGACTCGATGACGTCCGGCTCTATCTTTGCCTGTAATGTAAAATTATTAAAACCACTGATGCAAATTGTCGTACCGACATGGGGTGATGCGTTTTAAGCATCAACTTCATAAAATTACAGCTATTAAAAATTTGCTATTAAAAAAAGCTGACTCCATTATGGGATCAGCTTTTTTGTTGAGCTTCTTTTATTGACTATTAAAAATTAATAACAATTGGAATCATTCACGTAAGCCCAGATGTTTCTCTTCACTAACATTTTCTAACACGGTCAATTCTTCATCAATTAGCGTCAGCATATCCTGTACGTGCGGTAGTAATTTACTACAAGCAGTGATACAAAATTCAACCTTATCTAAATAGCTGGCAAGCGTGATGTTCATACCCTGTCCATTAAATATGATAGAAGCAGGATACAAGGCTTTCAGCGGTGCGCCATTCCAATATAACGGCTTTTTAGCACCGGGTACGTTAGAGATAATCAGGTTGAATGCTTGTTTTTTTGGATACAAACCAGTCAAAAGGTTCAGACCTTCCCACGCATAGGCAATAGCACTATAGTTAATCACCTGCGCTTGATTCATCCGACCAAAGCGGCGTTTACCACTATTCATACTGCGGTTAATCAGCTGTAATCTGCGCATAGGATCGTTTGAATGGGTCCCTAAATTGGCCAATAAAAATGATATTTGATTGCCCGTTGCACTGTCATCACTGCGTAGTGAGATGGGCACAAACGCAATCAGTGGTTTACTTGGTAAAGCGTCCATTTCCATTAAATAACGACGTATAGCGCCTGAACAGACCGCAAGAATCACATCATTGATACTGACATCAAGCCTATCTGCAACATTACGAAAGCGCTGCATGTCATAAGATTGCGCGGCTATCCGCCGTGAAGCTGAGATGCGCTTATTGAAAATAGTCATCGGTGCATCAAAAGTACCAACATAATCGTCATCGCCATTATGCTTGATATTATCTAGCAGCTCAGTAAATACCGGCTTAATGGTAGACAGTTGCTCTTTGATGATACGCCTGATAGAGCGTCCCTTCGGAATTAAGGCATCAACTTGGTTACGGTGACGCGTCATTAGTGACCAGACGGGCAGAGTCATCGGCTCAGTTGGCGACTGTGATAGAGATTTTTGGACAAGGCGCATGGCAGCAATACCATCGACCAAAGAATGATGAATTTTAAAGTACAACGCAAAACGTTCAGGACTGTTTTCAGTTTCTGGACGAATGCCTTCAATGACTTGACATTCCCATAATGGCATGGCCCGATCTAGCAGACGGCTGTGTTCTTTTGAGATATACATGAGCAGCTCGCGGACGCGTGCCGGCTTGGGTAGAGCGACATGACGAAAGTGATGCTCAACATCAAAGTCCTCATCCTGTTTCCAAAATAGTAAATGCTCAAGCACTTGATTAAAGGGAAAGCTGGGCGGCACCGTAGATGTTTGCATCTGCTGAACCAACTGATAAACAAAATCGCTATTCGCGCCTTGTGCCTCTTTTGGTAACTCAAATAAGAATAAACCACCAACGTGCATGGGCTGCTTACGCGACTCAAGAAGTAAGAATATTTGATCGACGGCAGTCAACAATCGCATGGCGTGTCCTTTAAGGTCAATGGGTTGCGCGCTATGAATAGTTACCATGACGGCGCATCAATATAAACAGCAACTAAGTTAAATTAATTTTATTATTTCACTATTAGCTTTTGATTGTTAGCTTTTTGCTAAAAATATTATGGTAAAAGCTATTTAAAATTGGCTCTATTGGAAAAAATATCCGGTTTGTGGTGAGCTAGCCTGTGCCATCTGACGCATCGGCATACGTCCGGCCAAAAACGCTTCACGTCCGGCCCAAATTGCGTGTTTCATCGCCTGCGCCATCAGTACTGGGTTTTGAGCATTGGCAATCGCTGAGTTCATTAGCACACCATCACAACCAAGCTCCATAGCAATCGCGGCATCTGATGCGGTACCGACACCGGCATCGACCAGCACAGGTACCTTAGCGTTTTCGATAATCAAACTTAACGTATGGCGATTCAGCAAACCAAGACCAGAACCAATCAAGCTACCTAGCGGCATAATCGCTACGCAGCCCATACTCTCTAATTCTTGCGCGACAATAGGGTCGTCTGAGGTATAAACCATCACTTCAAAGCCATCATCAACCAGCACTTTTGCCGCTTTGAGGGTTTCCATGATATTGGGATAAAGGCTTTTTTCATCGCCTAATACTTCAAGCTTGACCAAATTATGCCCGCCAAGTAGCTCACGAGCAAGCTTACAAGTACGCACTGCGCTTTCAGCATCGTAGCAGCCAGCAGTATTAGGCAAAATCGTATATTTATCCGGCGAAATGACATCAAGTAAATTAGGCTCATCCTTGTTCTGGCCAATATTAGTACGGCGAATGGCAACGGTCACGATTTCAGCTGCTGATGCGGCGATAGCGGTGCCAGTTTCGGTCATGTCTTTATATTTGCCTGTACCTACAAGCAGTCGCGACGAAAACGTACGACTACCAACGGTAAAAGTATCTTGGGCAAGAGAGGTTTGGTCGGTAGCAGTGGTCGTAGCTTGGTTCATGGCTTGTGACATATACGGAATCCTAATAACTAATAGTTATAAAATCAGCTATAAAATCAGTTATAAAATATAGAAAATGAATAAAATATCAAATTAAAAGTTAATGTAAGATACCAACGATATCATGCAAATGACAATTCTATTTAACAAATAAGTGAGCGTTGTGAATGTCTTGCTAATCGAACAAAACAAAATGTTATTATAACAAACTCATGTATGTTTACTTTAATATTTACCCCGCTCAACCATTTAAGCATGCAGCGCTTTTTATGTCTTTAATTCTTTAGTTATCTTTATTTATCAGGTCGTCTTTATGATGCAATTGCCGTACAGTTTTGCGAAACGCCATCAGCTTTTGGCTATTCTTGCGATTGATCCTGAGCTGCCACCGACATTGGTACTCACTACCGCCACGCCATTATCTGCTATTAATGAGGCGGTGCGGTTTTTACAGCAACAAGGCGTGCGCGGTGTGCCAACTTATGACAGCGTCAGTCCGAACGACTTTGAAAAACGTATGAATGCTGCTTATGCGGGTAACACTGGCGAGTCGCAGCACATTGCCGCTGGCCTTGAAGACCATCCAGACCTTGATAGTTTAGCCGATAGCGTCCCTGAGACCGAAGATTTGATGGATCAGCAGGATGATGCGCCTATTATTCGCCTGATTAATGCGCTATTGTCCGAAGCCATTCGTCTTAATGCTTCAGATATTCATATTGAGACTTTTGAGAAGCGGCTGGTAGTGCGCTTTCGGGTTGATGGTGAACTGAAAGAAATTATCACCCCCAAACGTCAGTTAGCGCCGCTACTGGTTTCGCGTATCAAAGTTATGGCCAAGCTCGATATCGCTGAGAAGCGGGTACCGCAAGATGGGCGTATCAGCTTACGATTGGCAGGGCGCGAAGTCGATGTGAGGGTGTCAACCTTGCCATCGAGCTTTGGTGAGCGAGTAGTAATGCGTTTATTGGATAAACAAGCGGGTCATCTTAATATGACTTATTTGGGATTGTCCGATAATGACTATAGTGAGCTTAAGCGCTTAATTCATCGTCCGCATGGCATCATTTTAGTCACTGGTCCTACGGGCTCAGGGAAAACCACCACTTTATATGCTGCCTTGACCGATCTGAATGACCAAACGCGCAATATATTAACCGCTGAAGATCCGATTGAGTTTCAGCTCGATGGTATCGGGCAGACGCAAGTTAATAATAAGGTCGACATGACCTTTGCTAAGAGTCTGCGGGCGATGTTACGGCAAGATCCTGACGTGGTGATGGTTGGTGAAATTCGTGATATTGAGACCGCTGAGATTGCAGTGCAAGCGTCGCTAACTGGACATTTGGTCTTATCCACCTTGCATACTAATAGTGCGATTGGTGCCGTGACTCGCCTACAAGATATGGGCGTCGAGCCATTCTTATTATCGTCGTCACTGATTGGGGTAATCGCGCAGCGGCTAGTTCGCACACTCTGTACACATTGTCATACCTGGCAATCCGCCGATCCTGAACAGGCAAAGCTATTTAGTGAAATTGGTATTGCGGTAGATGGCATTAAAGTAGAAGATGTTAATTCAGTAGAGACAGCAATTAATTTGCCCAGACCGGTCGGCTGTGACAAGTGTAATCAGTCTGGCTTTAAGGGCAGGACAGCGATATATGAAGTGGTTCCCGTTGACGATGCCTTACGGCGTATGATTCATAGTAATACCGCAGAGTATGAGCTAGAAGCCTATGCTCGGCAACAGACACCCTCGATTCGCGCCGATGGTCTACGTAAAGTTATAGCAGGACGGACGACGTTAGAGGA
Source organism: Psychrobacter sp. 72-O-c (assembly GCF_904846605.1). Lineage (GTDB taxonomy): Bacteria > Pseudomonadota > Gammaproteobacteria > Pseudomonadales > Moraxellaceae > Psychrobacter. The sequence continues at coordinate 31,139 of NZ_CAJHBI010000004.1, read as the reverse complement.
AGTGTTGCGGGTAACCAAAGAAAGCGCCCTAACGGATGACGCTTTGATTGACTAGAAAGGGTTGATAAAGTGATTGGCTATATTATAAATACAATATATAAACTCGCGTAACTGGTAAAAATTTTCTTGCTTGCTGTGCGGCTGTGCCACTCCAGAGGCTGCAAAAATTTCTCCCAGTCATGCTGTATCCATTTCCAAGTAGATTAACTATATTAAGCTTTTGCATAAAGGTTAGAGTGGTTAATTATTTCGCTGCCATACACTCAATCTCAACGCTAGCACCGGCCGCTAATTCTGTTACCCCAAAGGCTGAGCGGACAGGATAGGGCTTAGCGAGTTCGGTTTGATAGACTTTATTAAAGTCGCTAAAGTCGTCCATATCAGTGAGCATGGCGCTACATTTGATAATGTTTGACTTTTGATAACCATATTGTAATAAGACCGCCTGAATATTATCTAATGTTTGCTTGGTTTCGGCTTTGATACCGCCTTTGACTAATTTGCCGTCTTTAAAGCCAATTTGGCCAGACATGTATAAAGTATCGCCCACCCGAACGGCTGATGAAAACGGATATTCACCGCCATCACCAAGAAATATCGGTGAAGATTTACTAAGAGTTGTGTTTGTCGCAACCGGAGCCGCTGTAGCGCTTACAGCAAGCCCTAATGAGCAAACACCCATGAGTAAGGCTTTTGATAAATTTATGGTCAGTTTATTGGTAACATTAGACATTGCTGTCTCCTTATTATTGATGTGTTTTATTATTAATGCGTTTAATACAGTATTTGAGATTAGGCTTTATTAATTCTTATCATCCGTTGATGTTCAACACGCCTTAATGACTTTGCTCAGTTTCAGTTTCAGTTTCAGTTTCAGTTTCAGTTTTTTTACGACTTTTACCCTGACGACGTGCTTCTAATTCAGATTTGGGTATCCAAGCCCAGGTCATCTCAACGACGATAGGATCACGCTCGCTATCAGACTCGCGGTCATTGATGACGCATGGGATGACCATCTCACCTTTGGGCGTATTTAAAATATGTAAGCGCTGCTCATCCGATAAAGTAGCAATCGCGGCCACTTGACCTTTTTTAAGCGGACGATAAAAATTGACTGAGTAGGATTTAATCAGCAGTACGCGGTCGGCAGGTAAGTTCAATCCTAAGATAAATCCAGTGGCGGTCTCAGCAAGCAAAGTCACCGCCACCGCATGAATAGAGCCGATATGGTTCTGTACACTTTTGCTATTATTTAAGCTAACCACCACTTGATTGGGATCGACTGTTTCATAACAAATACCGGTGGTGCCTACATACGGCACGACTTTGCCAAAAGCTTTGGATAAAATTGTTGAACGTGCACTGGCAGGCAAATATTTAGTAATAGACAACAGTTTGGTAAATTGGTTGCTGATAGGCTTAAGAGTCGTGCTGCTTGGTTTCTCCGTTTGCGGACTGAGGGCGTCAGAGATTTTGGCTGGCAATTTCGTAGACAGTTTAGTAGGTAGTTTTTTTAATAATCCTGACATATAAAATTCCTCAATTTAGGTTAGTGGGATAATGGTACATTAACCTGCACATACCTGCCATTATTAGCATAAACTGCCATGCTCATAAAAGACTCATAAAGTATGAGTAAGGTAACGAAAACTCGACTTCACTGTTTGTTAGCGCGCATTCCGCTCATTTATTTTACTGCTTTATTTTTATCTGTTTTCTAGACGCTGAGTTCAACTATGCATGATATGTCCACTACTGAGCCTACCAATATTATTTATACTGGCGTCGCTGGCACCGGTAAAACTTACCGCTTGCTGCAAATCGCTAAGCAATATACAGACCATCTGCCTAGAGCGGACGATGACCAGTTGCTCATACAGTTGCTACACGGCTTAAGCTGGCGTGAAGTGACTTGCTTGATATTTTTAGATTTCCAAACCCAACGGCAAGATTTGTTGAAAGTTCCTGAAATTGTTGCACATGAGTTTTATATTGCCAAAGCGTCACACAATGAACGTGATAAAAACTTAAGCAGCACCGCATGGTCAGTGTTGCAAATGCACAGTCCGGCAGCGTCTCAAACGGTCAGTTGTGAAAACCGGGCTAGCCAAGCTTATTTCGATAAAGATAACAGCGGAGCGTGGTATTTATTGCCGGAGAGCATAGAGTTGTTAGCAGAACTATCGCAGCAGCTAACAGAGTTTAAGCAGGCGCAACTTGATAATACTAAGCAGCAGCAGGGTTTTAACAAGCAGCGTTTTAGCATGGTTAGTTTTCACCAAGCCTATGGTTATGAAGAGTTTGTAGAAGGTATTCGACCGGTTATGGGCAGCAATAAACACGCACAAATGAGCTACGATATCCAAGATGGCGCGTTTCTGACGCTATGCCGTCGTGCGGCGGCTGATCCTGAGCAGCGCTATGCCATGCTAATCGACGAAATCAACCGCGCCAACGTCTCAAGGGTATTCGGTGAGCTGCTTAGTTTAATTGAGCCCGACAAGCGCGCTGGGCTACCAAATGCTATGCAAGTCAATCTAGCCTATTCTGGTCGCGCGTTTAGCGTCCCTGCCAATATTGACATCTATGCCACCATGAATACTCAAGATCATTCACTAGCGCCACTTGATATGGCATTGCGTCGACGTTTTCGCTTTATTGATTGCCCACCGCAGCCGGAGCTATTACCGGTTATCAACGTTGCCAAAAACTCCGAAGACCATGAGCTATCGACAACGATAGATTTGGCGCAGCTGTTAACAGGTCTAAACACTCGCATCCTGCAAACCTTAGGACAAGAAGCGCAATTGGGTCACGCCTTTTTGTTCTCAGTACAGAATTTAACCCAGCTACAAACAGCGTTGATTGAACAAATCATTCCCCAATTAGCGCAAGCTGCTGGCGGGCAAGTTGCTGTCTTGCAATATCTGTTTAAAGACGAGCAGCAACCTCATAGCGCGCAATTTATTCACGATAGCCAAGCCATGATAAATAACACGATAAATAACTATCCAAACGATCAGCCCAATATTATGGCTCAAGATCAAATATTTGCCGATCAAAACGCTTTTTTGGGGCAATCTATGAACGCTGGCGGTTATCTGATTAATCCAGACTTTATCGCAAAGACAGGCGAGTTTGTGCTGCCATCTGTGTATCAGCGTTTATATTAATGCCAATGATGATGAACAATCACGACGGCACCGCAAGTAATACTAGGCTAGGTAAAGCTATGTCATCTGTAGCTGAACCTACAATCATCACCGTATTTGAGCATCAGCGCTTAACAGCTCATGACTTTGTGCAAGCATTTGACTTTACTTGGTTGCTGGCGCAAGAGTTCGCACTATTTACTATTAAACGTCGGCGCGGGCAGTGGCAACTTAAAGTTGGGCACTATATTGGCATTATTTTACTGCCTAGTGGTATGACCCTAGAGATATTGCCAAAGTCTATTGCAGAAGAACAGTCAAGTCGTACACGGCAGTCACGCCAGCATAGCGACGTCCTACAGACGCGTCAGTGGGTACAGCGCATGCTGTCTGATTTGATAGATGGCAATAGCAACAAGCTGCCCAGCGCTAAAAACTTAGGTCAATTGAGTGATGACTTAGCGCCCTTATCGATACCAGCACCGCCATTGTCAGAGTGGTTAGTCACGCAGTTTTTACAGCGTCTGTCCGGTTATCAGCCTACTAAGCATTATCAAGAGCAAATTCACAACCAATCAGCGCTACAAGGTAAGCTACTCATTAAAGAGCAATTGCGGCGTAATAGCACGCAACCACATAAGTTTGTGTGTGAGACCAGTCAGCTGAGCCAAGACATGCTAAGCAATCGATTGATTAAAAGCGCCTTGCTGCTAGTCGAATCAATGATGAATGGTCAGCTAAAGTATGGACGAGCTAGTTGTACTAATCGTGCCAACAATAAAAATGGCTATGATAGCCATCACATAAAAGCAGCTACCTTATTCTCCTTAGCCTTATCACCGTGGCGACAGATTGCAGCGCTAAGTCATCATGAACGGCGTAAATTAGAGTTGCTATATGGTCAAGCAAAGCGTCAGCTCAATGTCCAGCCGTTAAGTCAGCAGCAATTACAGGCAGCACAGCGATTATTAGACTTGGCTTATTGGTTATTGCAACAATCAAGCGCGGCTACAGGTAGCAGTCTAAGTCCTCAGACGTTACCTACACAGACTACAACTCAACCGCGTTTGTGCTTATTGATTGATATGAACCAAGCTTTTGAGCAGTGGGCAAGCCAGTGTATAGTAGCCATCTTTAATCAGATTGATCCTAGTTATCGGCCGTTATATCAACCGCAAAAAGTATGGCTAAGCGATACTGACGGGCAAGCTTGCCTGTCTATTCGTCCCGACCTATTGATTTATCGGCCTGCTGTTCATAATACTATAGCCGATAGCGCGCGTATGCATGATCGCGTTTATAGCCATGTTGTTGATATTAAATGGAAGCATTTGTCTCATTCAGGTGCTGTTAGCGCTAGTGATGCTTATCAGTTGACCAGCTACGCGCAGGCTTATCAGGCAAAACACAGCTGGCTGGTCTATCCAGTAATAAATGATACTCGGCAACCAGTAGCGCTAAGCCAACAAGTTCTTTTCGATAACGATGCTAATGCTAATGCTAATACTAATACTAATACTGACGGTGATGCTAACAGCGATGTTCCAACTCACGCTAAGCTATGGCTCATGCCGTTTAATGTTTTGACCGGAACGCTCAACGGTTGGCCGGCCCAAGATATAAGTAGTGAATAACGATTATTGCTAAACAAAAGCTGTCGTTAAATGAAAGCTATAGTTGAGCCACTTTAAAACGAACACAGTATGGCTGGCAGAAATTTTCGAAGGCTCGAAAAGTGACGCAGTCACACAGCAAGCTAGAAAAATTTCTGCCAGTTATACGAAACTATGTGCGTATCTACTTTATTTAGTACTGACTATATCGTTAAATGAAACTGGTTTTGAATGAGAACTCTCCTGCTAAAACAGCCCTTCACGACATTTAGATAAAAACTAGGCAAGTTTATTAAATTAATTGAAAATAGGTGTTGACACAAGACCCGTTACCCCTTAATATATGCACCTCGATAGCGAGGAACATTAACCAGTTAGCGGCATTGCCAACGACCAGTTAATCAACACCTTATCGTGATAATAGAGTACATCGGAGTGTGGCGCAGTTTGGTAGCGCATCTGGTTTGGGACCAGAGGGTCGTAGGTTCGAATCCTATCACTCCGACCATCTATTTTAAGAGCCTTACAGGCTTTTTTTTATGTATAATGGTTTAGTTTGTGATACTTTAGACTTTGTATCATAAATGCTGTCTGAATATGTAAAAAGCCCTTAAGAGCGCCTGTAGCTCAGCTGGATAGAGCATCTCCCTTCTAAGGAGGTGGCCGCAGGTTCGAATCCTGCCAGGCGCACCATTTAGCCTGCAAATCTTGCCTGTTCTTGGCAATAGTTATGGCGGTTGTAGCTCAGTTGGTAGAGCCCCGGGTTGTGATCTCGGTGGTCGTGGGTTCGAGTCCCATCAGTCGCCCCATATTTTATTCCGCATTATCCTTTATCTGTCATATCCCCTAATACCTACTAATCGTTGCCTTTCAATTAAAAACCTATTATAAATAATAGCGCTTGCCACTTTTGGCATTTTTTTGTGTCTGCGTTTTGGTAATTGTCTAATAAAAAATGAAGCTTCCTTTGAGTAACAATCTGTTAGGATGTGTTCAGCGTATATATATCTTTAACATCAGTCCACGATAAGATATTTAGCTTGTACTATGCCTATCAGGTGGTTTATTTTGCCAAGTTTGTCCAATCAGCCATGAATTGTTAAGGAAGTAAGGGATGGACGCACTTAGTATATTATTAGAGAACGTGCATTTATCTGAGACAAAATATTATCGTTTAAATGGTCTCGGCAATTGGTCGTATTCAATTAATAAGAAAGACACTATTTTATTTTACTTAGTAGTGTCTGGTAGTTTTTGTATTGATGTGGGAAATGAGATTCGAGAGACCCATGCCGGTGATACCATCATGATATCTAACGCCCATCAGCATGTTTGTTATGCCCTAGATTATAATGGCGATAACGCGCTACCTTTAGATGATAGATTGCTTGACTGTACCGAGAAGGTGGTTGAGCTTAACGACGACGATAATAGTAACAGCGCTACCCTAAATGCATCGTTAATCTTGATTGAATGTAAATATGACAAGGATATGGTCCGTCCTCTACTGTCGGTATTACCCTCGATATTGCCCGAGCTTAACAGTGAGTCTAACGGCCGATTTGGCGTCATTGATGTAGAGGTTAAGCTACTAACCTTAGAGTACGAGCGCGAGCGCATGGGTAGGACAGCGGTAATTAATCACTGGGCCAGCATTATGATGATTGAGTGTCTGCGCATTTACATTGAAAGCTTACCTGAGGCCACCGACAACTGGTTACAGGCCATAAAAGACCCGTTTTTAACCAAAGCGCTAGCCGCGATGCACGAGGCACCGAACCAAAGCTGGACCATTCATCAGCTGGCTGAAGTAGCTGGCATGTCGCGCTCAAGCTTCGCGCAGCGCTTTAAAGATACGGTTGGTATGCCGCCGTTGACTTATTTAATCGATTATCGCTTACGTTTAGCAGCGCGTTATTTGCGCTTGCAACAAAATAGCATTAGCCGTATCAGTGAGCTGGTTGGCTATGCGTCAGACTCAACCTTTAGCCAAGCGTTTAAGCGTGTCTATGGCGTATCCCCAAAAGCGTATCGTCAGGAATATCAAAAAAGCTGATTTCTTGGTCACTCTTGTTAATAACCACTTTCTAATACAGTTAATCCAATCTGTAAACGGCACAACGTTACTGGGCCACTGGGATGAATTTTTCTGGCGTGCTGTTTGCCCATGTGACAGAGGCTGCAAAAAATTAATCCCAGTAATACGTTGCTATAAATGACTCTCTTTGATTTTGAATCGACTAGAGTATTTTGTTGCCAACCGACTTTTGACTCTTGCAAAGCTGACAATGTGCTTGGGTTCAGGTACTATATAGCAGTGAGTTACTTAGGCATGGTAGTTTGTTTTTACCGCAATACTGTGTCCTTTGAGTGACGTTTATTTTTTGCTGGTGGTGGTACATTATGACTCAACCGACCTTTGAACCAACCAATCCAACTGCAACGCCGAGTGGCCAACAAGGCCATTCTGTGTCTGCCGTAGATAAAAACGATTTTGAAAAAAATCAGCTCAGTCCAAAAAATAAGCATGATGACCAGCAACTGAACCGTTTACCTATGATGCCTGACAAAGCGGCGTTGTTAGCGCTATTCACTTTGCCGTCTGTAGAGAAGCGGTCTTCTGAAATGGCGTTGTCTGAGCAGCCCTCTACGAATAATCCTTCTGCTCAAACATCTGCTAACCCTCAATTACCTGCCAATCCTCCATTATCTGTTAATAAAAATCTGGATGCTGATACCAGCGAGACTAATGTCGCAACCCAGCGGGTAGCACTTTACCGCGCTCAGCATCAGCGTACTCGGCTGTTATATCTAGCGTCTGCCAGTACACGCCCGACTTATTTGGTGCAAACGCTCAAAACCCAGTTCGCGGAATATCAGCACTATCTGCTAGCGCAGCAGCTCGATAAGCGTGGACTGCTCGATACCGAACCGCTAGAGCGGCTATGGCAGCAGTTGCATGTGGTCGATGATATTATCGCTGACATTGTGCGTCATATGCCCGCCCAGCAGCCAGCAGGTTGGCAGCTTACCACTCAAGATGGTCATAATCCGCTACGCTTCCCTACTATCGGCAAGCTTAAACATCCTAAGCCTATCCAAGATCAAGCCAGTCTCAATAGCTATGTGCTCGGTCATTTTGGCGTCAGTAGCTTTACTTATGATCGTGGTTATTATATCGGTCATGTGGTCGGCTATTTATTCAGCTGTTATTTTTGTGCGCATCTGTCTATCAGCTATGGCGTCACCGCGCTTGGTGAGCAAGTAGTTGGCGATTATGATTATGCCAGTCTTGAAACGCCGCATATGGTCAGGCTGCTACAGGGTCTTGACGGTTATTGTAAAAAACGTATCTATCAGCTGGCCGTCATTTGTGCCCGTCTCAGTGTCTATGCGAGTGATAAGCGTATTGAGAAAATGCTGATCGCTGAGGTCAATGACTTCGATAAAAAATTGCAACAACAGCATTTAGATGTGTTGTTATTACAAGGCATGATGCCCGACAGTAGTGATTCTACCCCGCTTTTCTAAGCGCACAGCTCTACTTAATATCACTACAGTTGAACCACTTTAAAATGGTTACAGTATGGCTGGGAGAAATTTTCGAAGCCTCTGGAGTGACGTAGTCGCACAGCAAGCTAGAAAAATTTTTACCAGCTATACGAAATCGTATGGGTATCTATTTTATTTATTACTGACTATGCATTTAACAATGCCCGCACTCTTTATTTTTTGACCGCCCTAGGATATCTGCTGCTATGCCCGCTTATCATTATAAAGCGCTCGATGACCATGGCAGTGTCCAAAAAGGCCTACTTGAAGGAGATTCTGCACGGCAAGTGCGCCAGCAGCTGCGTGATAAGGACTGGACGCCAGTCGAGGTCAACCCGGTCAGTGATAAGAACGGCCGACAGCGTAGCCGCTATAAAAAACCTTCTGCTTATGAGCTAGCACTATTAACTCGTCAGCTTTCAGTATTGCTGGCTGCCGGTATTCCCCTTGAAGAAACTCTAGCGGCAGTGGCCAAACAATCGCCAAAGACCCATATCAAGTCCCTCATGCTTGCCGTGCGCTCGCATGTCCTAGAAGGCCTGAGCTTGGCGCGCGCCTTACAGCAAGCCACCAGCTTTCCACCGTTATATATCGCCACTATTGCGGCTGGCGAAAAGTCTGGTCATCTCGATCTGATTTTAAATCAGCTGGCAGATTACACCGAAAATCGCTTTGCCTTACAAAAGAAAATCCAAGGTGCAATGGTTTATCCTATTGTGTTGATGGTAATGGCGATAAGCGTCATTATGGGGCTAATGAGCTTTGTGGTGCCCAAAATCGTCAAAGTATTTGAGCAATCCGAACAAGCGCTACCGCTGATTACTCAAATAGTACTGTCGTTATCAAATATAATTACCCAGTGGTGGTGGCTAATGCTACTGGTATTAGCAGGCACAGCGTTTTTATTTTATCGCTTTGCGCAAACGCAGGCGGGCAAGCTGACTATAGACAGTATCGTGCTTAAGTTGCCGATATTGGCACGGTTATCGAAAGGTCTCAATGCTGCGCGCTTTGCCAGTACTCTTGCTATATTGGTACGCTCAGGCGTGCCGCTGATTGAGGCGCTACATATTGGTGCTGCGGTCACCACTAACTTGCATATCCAAAAAACTATCATTCATGCTGCTGACAGGGTAACTGAAGGTGGAAGTTTATCGAGCCAGTTAGAGAAATCACCATACTTTCCACCAATGATGGTACAAATGATAAAAAGTGGGGAAAACTCAGGCGAACTTGAAAATATGCTAAGCCGCGCGGCCAACATGCAAGAAGCAGAAGCGACCAACTTTATCAGCACTTTGCTATCGTTACTGGAACCTTTGATGTTGGTTTTGATGGGCGTGGTAGTTATGATTATCGTGATGGCGGTTATGCTGCCGATTGTTAATATGAACGATTTGGCAGGCTAGTGCTATTTTACCAACGCATGCTTTTTCACCAAGGTATGCTTTGAATTTTTGCTAGTATAGTCAGTTCAAAATAAAACGGATACACACATGGTTTTGGGTAACTGGCAAAAATTTTTCTAGCTTGCTGTGTGACTACGTCACTCCAGAGGCTTCGAAAATTTCTTCCAGCTATCCTGTGTCTGTTTTAAAGCGGCTTAGCTATAGTCTCTTATCTTGTTATGTAGGCCGTTCGCTTGCGTTCCCACAAAAGCCCACTCATCTTTCCCTGTTTTACCTGCAACTGGTCGTTATTTCTGTGCTAAAGATTCTAAATATTTTGTTTAGATATAAACTAAGTTTCTTAAGTTTTGCTTGCTGTTGTATATTGTTGTCAAACCGCTAATTTTACTACGGGTCACTTAATAGTTGGGTTATAGTAGCCGTTGTTAGAAGTAACCGATATTGGGGGTAGCGTTTCCTCAATGTCACTGCCTCTTAACAACCTTTGAGTAGAGTCAGTTCACAATAAAAAAGAGTCGTGTATAGCAACGTGTTCCTGGTATAAATTTTTCTTGCGTGCTGTTCGCAAGCGGGACAGAGGCTGCAAAACGTTTGTTGCAGTAGCATCCCAGTAGCACTGTATCGTTTTTAAATTGAATCGACTATAGCTCAATAACAACAATAGGGTAGCGCGCGGCTATTAAACTATAGAGCTAGGATTTTGTTTGAGATTATTTAAAGACAGTTCAGACGGTAATAATTAGATAGCAATAATCTGTTTGCAATGGTAGATAAATGCAAAATCATGGTCTATAGTGATAATCATTTAAGCGCTAGTATTTACCTTTGAGCGCTAGCATCTAACAGTGACGACAGCCCCTATGATTATGAACACTCAAACTAAATTAAATGTTATAAAAATGTGCAATGTAAACAGACCGCCACTCAACTCTTCCACTGACAGTCGCCAAACGCCAATAAACAGACGTCAGAATCAGTCCGGCTTTACCCTTATTGAAATTATGGTAGTGATTGTGATTTTGGCTATCCTTGCCGGCTTAGTAGTGCCAAAAGTGGTCGGACAAAGTGACAAAGCACGGGTAAAAACCACGGAGACCGCGCTGGCTACGGTATCCAATGCGCTCGATATGTATAAAGTAGATAATTCACGTTATCCTACCACGGCGCAAGGTTTAGAAGCGCTTACCACACCGCCTGCCGATGCTAGAAACTATCCTCAAGGTGGCTATATTAAAGGTGGTTATCCGACGGATGGTTGGGAAAACGAGATGCAATATGTGGCACCTGGTAGCGAAAGTCGTCCTTATGATTTATTTTCTCTCGGAGCTGATAATCAGCAAGGCGGCGAAGGTCAAGATGCCGATATTTATGCTCAGTTGTAACGATATCAACTGATAGCCAGAACATATAGCAAGAGCTTATAGTAAGGCAATGCTATCACCATAAAAATGAATGACGTGACTTGATAACGGATAACTATCAACCAATAAAATATTATTGGTTGATATTTTTTTATCAGTATCTCGTTACCATAAGCATGAATTTTTAGACATTTTTTTAGATCTTATAGTTGTGTAGTACATATAAAGCATTGCTCAGAAAAATTTGTGATATCAGCTGCGGCAACGCTATTTGTAGTAACAAGGCTGCTCATAGCAATTAGATTATCAGTAGCAATGCTTGGTTTTAAACATTAGCAATCAAAGGTAATTATTCATGTCAATTAAAATACCAACATCGAAATCAGTCGCAATAACTAAACGCGCCTCTAAAAAGTCTTATGCGCTGGCGTTTGTTATCGCAAGTACCTCGTTGATGACGGGATTATTAGTAACTTCTGTGACTGCTCAGGCAGCCAGTCTAGGTGATTTATTTGGTAACAATAATGCGGCGAAATCTAAATTCTTGCCCGTTGATGAAGCTTTTCAAGTTAGCAGTAGTACTAAAGCTACGGCTAAGGGCACGCGTTTATCGATCGCTTTCGATATCACGCCCGGTCATTACGTCTATAAAGATCAGCTTACTTTAAGTTTCCCTAAGGGAGTGAGCGCAACTCCGTTTACTTTTAATCAGTCGCCGGTCTCAATTAATGATCCAACTTTTGGTCAGGTACCTGTATTTACTCAGAAAAGCATAGTAGCAACCACGACTTTGACTACCAATAATGGTAAAGGAGCGAAGAATGCACCGATTGTTATTGGTTGGCAAGGCTGTGCAAAAGCAGGATTATGCTATCCACCAGAGAAGAGCAAAACCACAGTTGATATTTCTGTGAAACGCAAATAAATATTGAATAGATCGATTTCGAATATCAGTAATAAGTAGTAATAAATAGGTAGTTATTCATGTCAATCGAGACGCCAGCAGCAAAAACAGCCTTAATAAAGAAACGAGCTTCTAAAAAGTCTTACGCTCTTGCACTTGCTGTGGCGAGCACATCGCTACTGACTGGGCTGTCTGTTACTTCCGTAGCGACTCACGCTGCCAGTTTGAGCGATCTGTTTAGTAGTAACCAAAGCGCGGCGCAACCAAAGTTCTTACCCGTAGATGAAGCTTTTCAGGTCAGCAGTAGCAGTAAGCCTGCCAGTGCTGGTACACGTCTATCGATTAACTTCGACATCACGCCTGAGCACTATGTCTATAGAGATCAAATTAAGCTGACCTTGCCTACTGGCGTGACCGCTGGGCCTTTTAGCTTTAGTCAATCGCCTAAGTCAATTGATGATCCAACATATGGAAAGGTAGCCGTCTTTGATCAAGTCAATATGGTAGCGACTACCACGCTGACCAATAGTAGCGGCAAAGGCGTAGACAATGCGGCTATTGTTATTGGTTGGCAAGGTTGTGCGTATGCAGGCCTATGCTATCCACCTGAAAAGATTAAAACCACCGTCAATATTGCTGCGGCATCGCAACAGACCGTGGTAAGTAACGCCGGTAATGCGGCCAAAAATTCTGCTGCCAAAGAGTCCGCAACTAAAGATAATCTTGCGAATACCAAGTTAGCTGCAAGTGCTACGGCGACATCAGAAAATTTAAATACAACTGACGCTAATAGCCTCACGCCTGAAACAGGGGAGGCGTTGATAGATGACGATGTTATTGATTATGCTTTAATAGAGGACAGTTCTTTAGAGGACGGCTCTTTAGATGACAGTGCTGCCACCAATACGATTTCTGGGGCAGATGGAAGGGTATTAGGCGACTCTACAAACAGTGCCAGTGCCAGTGCCAGTGCCAGTGCCAATACCAATGACAGTGCTATTGCTAATAACTTAGTAGAAAGTGACCCATTTGGCTTGGCCTCCCATCCTTGGTTGGCGTTAGGTTTGTTGTTTTTGGCCGGTCTGGGCTTGGCGCTGACCCCATGCGTACTACCGATGTTGCCTATTGTGGCTAACATTGTCGCTCGTGAAAAAAACCCAACTGTCAAGAGAGGGGTTGTCTTAACCACCAGTTATGCGATAGGTGTCGCTACTGCTTATGGTATTTTGGGGGCATTGATTGCGGTATTTGGTGAATCGCTAGGTATCATCGGCTGGCTACAAAATCCAATTATTTTAATCAGCTTTGCCATCGTGTTTGTGCTGTTGGCGTTCTATATGCTGGGTGTGTTTAGTATCCGCTTGCCGCGAGCGATCAGTAGTAAAATGCAAGGTTTGAGTCAAGCAGGTGACAGCAAGCTTGGTAGTACCGGCGGCAGCTTAGTGGCTGGGTTTTTATCCGCGCTGGTGGTGTCACCTTGCGTGTCCGCGCCATTATTTGGCGCCTTGCTTGCGGTCTCGACTATCGGTAGTCCGCTGCTGGGCTTTGTCGCTTTGTTTATGCTCGGCTTTGGCTTATCCGCGCCGCTCATTTTAATTGGTGCGACCCAAGGCAAGATTATTCCGAAAGCGGGCGAGTGGATGAACTGGGTCAAGCAAGGTTTTGCCTTACTATTATTTGCAGTCGCTTTATTACTCGTTGAGCGTGTGTTTATCTCACCGGTGATACTGCTAGTATGGGCGCTATGGTTTATGGTCGTTGCGACATGGGCATGGAGCTGGCTGGGTAAAGGCCGGATGCTGACTCAAGCGCTGGGTTTGGTGGCTGGTATTTGGGCGGCTTGTTTGATCATTGGTGCGGCATTGGGTAATGATGACAGTCTACACCCGCTAGCGTCATTAAGCGCGACACCGATGTCTATCCAATCTATAGGCGGTCAATCTACGGGCGGTCAGCTGGTAGGTAACAATAATGCGACAGATAAGACCGTCACGACGTTAGCAGAGGTGGATGCTATTATTGCCGCGAACCCTAAAGTCATCGTTGATGTCACCGCCGAGTGGTGTATTGAATGCCGCATTATGGATAAAAATCTATTCCACAGTCGTCCCGCGCAAATGCAAGGTTGGCAGTTGGTCAAGCTTGATATCACAGAAACCACGGCGGACTCTAAAGCGATCTTATCGCGCTATAAATTATTTGGCCCGCCAGCGCTATTATATTATCAAGAGGGCCAATTAGTCAGTCAACAGGTTGGTGAAATCGGTCGCCAAGAGTTTGAGCAAACGTTGACTGCACTTAATAAATAACCCAAAATAAATAGTTCTCAATTTTAAATACCAGTCAGCGCTGCTAATCAACAGTCGCTGGCTTGTTTACTTTTGCCACCCTGACTCTATGATATTTATAGAAAAACTGACTCTATTGCTATGAATAGTCCTAAACTTTCAAATGCGGTTACAAGGCAGACCCGGTCCTTAGCCATAAGCTTACTCTCAGGCTTATTGTTGCTCAGCGGCTGCCAACCTAGCGAGTCTTTATATATTGACGAGCAAAATAACAGTCAATTCGATAGTGATACTAATACATGCCAGAATGATACGATAATAAGCGCTTTTAAAGCCAAACAATCAGACCGTCAGGTCAAAGGTTGCGGGACTGTTATTAAAGTCCTGCCTGATGATAATAAAGGCAGCCGCCACCAAAAGATACTGGTCGAGCTTGATGGTGTCAGCCCCAAGCAGACCTTGTTATTGGTACACAATATTGACTTAGCGCCGCGCGTGGCTGAGGTGTCGAGAGGCACATCACTGAGTTTTTATGGGGAGTATGTTTATAATGACAAAGGGGGACTGGTCCACTGGACGCATCATGACCCTGCGGCGCGCCATCAAGGCGGCTGGATTGATAGTAATGGCGTGCGCTATCAGTAGCGATGCTGACACTAACACTGATATAAACACCCAAACCAAGCATTTAGTTTGACAGTATCTTTATGCTCATTTGTACTTGCATTAAGCACCGATAACGCTAGTATAGTGCGCACATTTTCATTACAATAAAATAACATTACTAGAGCGGCGATGCCAAACAGTCATCGCCGCTTTTACTATCTGTATTTCTGTTATTTTTTAGTCTAGCGGCTAGCTCAGAGCTTATTTTAGCGATTACCTCAATTATTACCTCAGTTACTTCAGATACTCTGCCGGCTGCAATGCCAGTAAGATAAAGGACCTCTATGTTTGACCCCCTTATTTCTCAGCGTCAGGTACCGCGTAACAGCGAATCATATCAACGCCATAGCCCTAAACAAAAATGTCGCCAAACCATGCCGACTCATTTGAGTATTGCTGTGGGTATTGCCTTGAGTTGTACGGCGCTACAAGTACAGGCTGCCAACGAAGGTCAGACTTACAATGAGCTGCCCGTGACAGATGCGGTAATTGAGTATAAGAGTGATGAATCATCGCAAGCTATTTATAAAAGCTTAAACAATCCCAATACGACCCTTGATAGCAGTAAACCAGTCAGTGATGCCTTTATGGCGAAGCAGACGCGGCTATTTTTTGAATGTACGCAAGTGCAAACCAGTGCTGCGCGCTTGGCCTGCTTCGATAAAGTGGCAGACCAAGGCGAAATACCAAGCTATACCACCACCAAGCAACCTTTAGATCTAGCAAAAACCTTTCAAAGTACTTTTTCAGGTAGTCCACAAGTGGTACTCGCAGAGAATGTGAACGCTTTTGATGCGGATGTGGTTGAAGAAGATGCTTTACTGGTAAACAACAATGACGCGCAAATATTAGAAGACGTAGGCGTCACTCAAAACGATGTCGAAAAATACTCGTCGCTCAGTCTTGCCTACGATCTTGATCAAAACAGTGAGCGTGGTACATGGACCATAAGACCTCATAACCCAAACTACGTGTTGCCATTATTCTATACCGCTGATCCCAATCTAAGTCCAACTACACCGTCACAAGACCAAGACCAAGCCAACTTTACGTCTAATGATATACGTCAAGCTGAACTAAAATTTCAGCTGTCGCTAAAGAGTAAAGTTGCTGAGGATCTCTTTGATACCAATGCTGATTTGTGGTTTGGCTATACTCAGCAATCGCACTGGCAGGTCTATAACGAAGACAATTCAAGACCGTTTCGCGCCACTGACTATCAGCCGGAGGTCTTCTTAACCCAACCGGTTACCGCCAATCTACCTTTTGGTGGACGTTTGCGGATGTTAGGGGTAGGAGCGATGCATCATTCCAATGGCCGGTCTGAGCCGCTGTCACGCTCATGGAACCGTGTTTATCTGATGGGCGGTGCTGAATGGGGTAAGTTCTCGATTGTACCGCGCGTATGGGCACGAGTAGATGGTGGCGGCAGTGACGATGATAACCCAGATATCGAAGATTTTATGGGTTATGGTGATATCAAGTTCTTGTATGACTTACCTGATCAAAAAAGCATTAGCGGTACCTTGCGCTATAATGCCAAAACTAACAAAGGCGCAGCGCAAATTGACTACGTCTTTCCGTTAACAGAGAGTGTTAATGGCTATGTACAGCTGTTTCAAGGTTACGGTGAGTCCCTTATTGACTACAATTATGAGAACACAGCGGTTGGTGTTGGTATCGTGCTGAACGATTGGAAAGGGTTTTAGATTGCGATTGGTCAATACTTACAACGCTTTATGCGTGCTTTAACACCTTATCAAAGCGGACTATGGCTGGCAGAGTATCTTAGTGTACGCTGTCAGCTATGCCGCGTTCATCGTAGCGAGCCTTCACTAAAACTGTCACCCTATTCGTCAAACCCTGATTCTCTAGGTACCGATTCATCACGCCTTGATTCTTTGCGTACCAATCATTCAATTATTGCCAAATTGCGCCGTAGTTTTAGCAACCGTTTTAATAGCGGTCTGCTTTGTTCGCGCTGTCATAACAGTATCATGTGGTTACCCGAACCTTTTCAGGTTGATATCGCTGCTGGTACCACGCTGCCCATGCAAGCGGCTAGCTATTATGACTATCCTATACGTCAAGCCATCCGTGCCTCTAAACAACATGAAGATATGACCAAACTGCCGGTATTGCTACATGCTTTACGTCAACTGCCGCGCCCTTCTGGTTGTCATCACGATAACAGTGTGATTGTTGCCATGCCAACGACCAACCAACGATTAATCAAACGCGGATTTGACCCCGTTAGTATTTTATCAGCGCAATTGTCTAAACATTGGCAAATCCCGCTATGGCAAGGAGTACAGCGTATTGATAATACCAGCAGTCAGCAAGGCTTAAGTCGTGCCGAACGCCTAACTAACTTAGATAATGCTTTTGCGCTCACCGAGCCACCGCCTGTTAAGCGGCTGTTGCTGTTTGATGATGTCGCCACGACAGGTGCCAGTCTGCAGGCATTGGCGCGCACGATACTCACGCAGGCTGTGATGGAAAGCGCTTCTATTAACCAAACAGCCACTACCACTCCTGCCAATCCCTATCATCTCAGCGCCTACGCGCTTGCTCATGGCAGTCACTCATAAATAGCGGTAACCCTATTCGTAATACTTCTATCTAATCACAAAACGTCTAATCTGACTTTACATGCTGTTTTTCTGTATACTAAACACTACCTGATTGTTTCTAACTTGCGCTTGTAAGTACCATAGAATAGGTGTTGGTAGCAATATAGTGGAATGAAAATTGCATGGATAACAGTTATAAAACCCTTAGATATAAACAACTTAACGCCCATATATGATTAATGATTTGATTAATCTCATCATATTTTGATTAATTGGCAATAGTTAGTAGTAGGATATTGATTTGAACGTATCTGTTAATAGATTAATACACCGACGCACAACCAGCTCAGGGTTTACCCTGATTGAGCTGATGGTAACTATTGCGGTACTCGCTATCATCGTGAGTATTGCTGCGCCTAATATAAGTACTCAACTTGCCAATCAGCGGGTGAAATCAACAGCGGCCACGCTGACAAACGCTCTAAAAGAAGCCAAGGTCGAAAGCATCATTCGTCGGCAGCCAATTACTGTGAGCTTTGCTAATGACAGTAGCGATACAGGTACGATTAATATTGCAAATACAGCTAATATTTCCAGTTACAGCTACGATGCAAAAAGCACAATAGAGGCAATAAATACGATAGATGAATCTGTAGTTACCACGATCACCTTTGAGCCTAGTAAACGCGTTGACGCAGGATTGACGTACACTATTTGCGATGACGATCTGACAATTGCACCGCGACAAATTATGGTCAGTGCTGTCGCGATTATTAGCAGTCAGCTGGGAGGGACATGCGAATGAGTCAGTTAACGTATCAGCGCGGAGTCGGACTGGTAGAAGTGCTGGTCGCCGTCTTATTATTATCCGTTGCGGTATTGGGTTTTAGTGCGCTACAGATGCGTGCCATCACGGCTACTGACGAAAGCTTGGTACGTACCAAATCTCTGACTATCGTGCGTAATTTAGCCGAAGTCATGCGCGCCTATCCTGAAGCTTATGTGACAGGGAGTGGAGCGACGTTTACTACCGTTTTGCCAACTATAGCTAGCGCTGTTCCAACTGTCCAAGCTATTGCCACTAGCACAGCGATAGCTAACGCAGATAGCGGAGATAGTGTGACTGTAGATGGATTAGTAATTAGTATTAATGGTGCTAACAACTGTTTATCAACAGGGACGACAACTGATGATGATGATAACGAGATACCAAACAAGCCGTGCAGCATTAACCAGCTTGCTACCCGCGATACATTGCTGGTAAAAAAGACAGCGCTAGAAGAGAATATTAAGGTTGCAGTCGTTAGTTGTCCGGCTGATGCGACTCAACAAGCTATTCAGCAGCAAATGTGTATCATCACCGCGTGGAATGATACCAAGGCTTTGATGGATAGTAATGATGATGGAGCCTGTGCCAATAGTGACGGCGTTTACAAAACCGGCAGTCATTGCTTAATATCGGAGGCCTATTGATGAGTGAAAATTATAATAACAATAGGGTAAGTTACTCATCAAAGGTACAAGGCTTTACACTTATTGAGCTGATGATATCGTTAGTGTTGGGGCTGCTCATATCAGCTGCGGTCATGCAAGTTTATGTAATAAGCGCGCGCACTATTACCGTGCAGCAAAGCGCATCAGAAGTTCAGGACAGTACTATATTCGCTTTGCAAGCAATAGAAGATCGTGTTCGCATTGCTAATTTAGGCAATCCTATTACCAATATTAATGATGCGACCAGTCATGGCGGTGTGGTACTGACGACCACGAATTTAGGTAGCAATAACGACACTGGGACTGAATTTCTTACCAATAGTAATGGCTTTAGAGGATGGGCTGGCACATCAAATATAAGAGATGTTGCTAGCGATCAGCTGACCATTCAATATAAAAATATCACCCCAAATATTATGTATGACTGTGAAGGAACAGCAGTCCCAGCAGGAGATGCTAACTGGGTTATTGAGCGTTATTTCGTACGTTTGGCGTCAAGTGCTAGCTCTGGAACAGGGGTACAGGATTTGGTATTAGCCTGCGCTGCTGGTCGCGTTGATAATGACGGTGAGGTAACCACAGCCTTTACTGGTAATGGTGCAGTTATCGTAGCAGCAATCGATCAATTCAAAGTATTGCTTGGTACGCAAACGAATGTGACCCAGCTCACTTATCTACCAGCAAATATTTACCTAGGGCTGACGGATAAGCCCGCGATTACTACTATTAAGTTGGGCATTATTATCCGTAGTAGCACGCCATTGATAACCGACGCTGACAAAGATACTTTTACTATCCTTGGCGAGGCGCAGACCTTAAAAACGGATACAACACGGAGCAAGTACTATCGGCGCAGCTATGAGTCCACCGTTTTATTACGTAATGCGCGAGTCATGACAGTGATTGCTACGGCACCAAAGCTTGCATCAACGACCACACCGCCTACGTCTGCTACGCCATAACTGGAAGGTAATATGTCAAATAATAAGCAGTATCAATACCCAAAAAGGCTACCTTCGCACTCTCAACAAGGAGCGGTATTGATTGTGGTGTTGCTATTTTTGGTATTAATCATATTGGCAGGTGCCATCGCAGTCAAACGAAGCACAACCGATCTAAGGCTGGCGACCAGTGATCAAATCAACACTTTACTATTACAATCCGCTGATAATGCCCACCAAAATATAGAGCAAAGCATCAATGGTAGTAGTGATACTGATATCTATAATGCCATGCTCTCAAGCACAGGTCCGTTTGGACATTTTATCTTGAATCCTGATAGTAGCGAACACGAATATGTCTTTTGCTTTCGTCCGCGTGGACAATTCTTTAATATCAATAAGACAACCATCTCTATTCCGGGTGGCGGCAATGTATTAGGCAGTAGTAATGGCTATTGTGATCCTGCACTGCCAGATGATTATGTTAGCAAGCGTAACGCCAGTATGACTCAAGTCAATATCTCCTTGACTCCTAATAGTGCCAGTAATGAGGCGTTTGGTAGCTATACTATTGGTCAAGATAGTAGTGAGGTATCCAGTCAAGCGTTTATGTTCGATATCAATAGTACCGCAATATTACCTGCTTATGCTGGCTCAGCTACTGCCGCAGCAGACTGCCTAAAAAAAACTAGTAAGTACGAAAGTGTCGCTGATAAAAATGAGACGATTGCCGGCTGTATGGCACAGGCAGGGGTACCCAGTACCGCACTCTATGAGATGGCCAATGTAGAAAATCAGTCACAGCGCACTAGGTGTGTCGAGCTTGGAAAAACTAGTAGCGGTAAGTCTATAGATTTACTTTGTAGCCTAATACCTTAAACAGCTAAATAAAATATAACGTTAATCTATTGATAGCTATTTTTTATTTAACTCTCATTGTTGTGTTTTTAGCCATTATAAGCCACTCAAAAGTATAGCCCGCTAATCGCACTGATAGCATAAGGATAAGACCATGAAATACATACATAATAGACAGTCCGCTAGACGCTCATGGCATACGACTGCATTGTCAGCAGCGGTATTGGTAGGTCTAACCGTTGTCAGTACCTCAGTAAATAGCGCCACCGAGGACAAAGAAATCGGTGATTTAGAAATTTATCAGGCAGCCAAAGGTGGCAAAGTTACTATTATGATGATGTTAGATACCTCAGGTAGTATGGATGGAGGTCAGTACACCTCTGCCTGTGACCTACCTCCAGGTACATCTTCTACAGGGGTATACACGGAACAGTCATCGACTACTCCACAATATACAAGAAAGTACTGCACGACTGGGGATGAGGAAACTGAAAAAAGGTACTTTTACTTTGCTAAGGCTCAAAATAAAAAAACTAAGTGGTCTAGTTGTGGTGATAATGGCAGTACTGATAAAAAATGCGATGGAAAACCTCTAAACCCTCCTCCATCAACTGTTGGATATATCGCTGAATCAAGTGGAGACGATACGTATTACTATAAAAATGTTGCGGTTGCTGGATCTGGATCTGGATCTGGTAAGGCCTACGACCGTCTCACCCGCTTAAAAGACGCCATTTTCACTTTAATGGAAAGTCCTGAGCTGGACGCTGAAAAAGTAGCTATTGGAATTGGGCAGTACTCTACACAAAGTGATGAAAATAACGTATCTAAGACACATGATAGCAGAAGCGGTAAGATACTAGTTCCAGCAGCATTACTAGATGAAGCACAGCGTACAGCGATTAAGAAAGCGGTTGCTGCATTGAGGGGCATAGGTAATACACCGACGGCAAATGCCTATGCAGAAGTTGGTGCTTATATGTTAGGGACTAATACCCCTTCAAGTAATAATGACAGTGGTTTTAGCGAATCTATATGGTCTTCTAAAAAAGATGGTAAATACGTCAGCCCGCTTATATCCGACTCCACCTGTGATGGACAAGGTATCTATTTCTTGACAGATGGTTTACCAAATAACGCATCTAATCCTTTACCACTAATGAAGTCTGCATTAGGAACTAAAGGCAACTCCTTTACTATACCGACCACAGGCACATTACCTAGTAGTGGTAGCAAAGGTATGGCTGAAGTTGGTGAATTTTCTAAAGCCTTACGTAGTGCAACACTCAACCCTTTGGGTGCAAATAAAAAAATCCTAACTGCAGTCGTTGGTTTTGGTTCTTACTTTGAGGTAGATAGAGTTGCGGATGCAGGCAAGTCTAAAGAAAATCAAGTGATTCGCAGGCTTTCCTATCTCGACTCAAAAGGCATACAAAGAACTTCTGATTTTTATAATTGCAACAACATAGAAAACATAGATGCAAAAAATGCTTGTAACTGGGGTGCAAAACCACATGATGATTTACCGACAAGTGTAGGAGTATTTGGTAAAGGAGGATTTTATTCAGCGAGTTCTACAGAAGACATTATTGAAAGCATTACCACATTTGTTAGCGATCTAGATCAAACTTTACCTTCTGCTCCCTCAGGGACCATTACTATTCCAAGTGATCCATATCGGGCGTCCAATCAATTACCGTATGCTTATCTTCCGATGCTCGCACCAGATGTAGGTTCAAGCGCCAGCATATGGAAAGGTAATTTGAAGAAGTACAATCTAAACCAAGGTACGCTATTTGGCAATGGGGGCGAAAAGCTATATAAAAATGTCGCCGGTGATCTTAGTAGTACAACCCAAGACATATGGCAAACAGCAGATTTCCAGAATTCTAAAGGAATTGTTGCTAACAATGATATTAGCGCAGGTGGTGTCTATGCTCAGCTGAGTACACCAAAATCGGGTCTTAGTAGTGTACGTAAAATATATGTCGAAGACTATAAGGATGCCAATGCAAATCCTAAAAAACCAATACTACGTGAGTTGAGTGTCAATAGTGATGGTAAACCGGTAGGCTTTAATCTCTTACAAGATACTGCTACCTATACTGAGCTAAATAAACGTCGCTTGCTGAGTTTCTTGGGTTTTGAAGAAGCAATATATGATGATGAGCAGATAGATCTGATTTCAGATGCTGATACTGATGCTGATACAAAGATAAGTAATCTAACACTAATTCAGCCAACTGATGACATTAGAGTGTTGGGCGGAGTTGTGCATTCAACACCTACTGCTATCTCTTATAATGCTACTCTAGATGCTAATGGTCGAATAACTGCTTCTCGCGATGACTATGTACTGTTTGGCTCTATGGATGGTGCGTTGCATTTAGCTGATGCTGAAGATGGTGAAGAGAAAGTAGCCATTATCCCTAAGATTATGTTAACAAATCAGCCAGAAGCCTTGGTTAATAATTCTACACGTGATGATAATAAGACCGGTAGTCCTTATTTTGGGGTTGATGCACCATGGTTGGTAGTGACCGATTATAAATATGATTTAGATTCTACTCCAAAAAAAGTCACTGTTGATCAGTCAGGGAAAAAAGGTATGTTTGCCTACGGTGGTCTACGGATGGGCGGTGAAGCCTTTTATGGTCTAGATATCTCTAAAATTAATGACTTAACTGACTCTGCTCCAAAGATTCTCTTCAGTATTACCAGAAATGGTCTAAGCTCTGCAGCTAGTAATAAGTCTAATGAAAAAGGCTTTGAGCGTTTAGGACAGATTTGGAGTAAACCGACCGCTGCCAAAATTCGCTTAAAAAAAGATGATGTGAATCCTACTGATGTGCTGATCTTCGGAGGTGGCTATGATATGGCTTATGAAGAGGATGATTATGTGCCCACTACTGTTGCTCCTGCAAAGGGCAATGCCATTTATATGATTGAGGCTAAAACAGGCGAGCTAATCTGGTCAACCAGTGGTGCAGATAGCTTGTTAAAAAATGTTAAAACAGATGCTATGATTCATAGTGTCGTTGGTGAGATCACCGTACTCGATAGAGATAATGATGGGCTGACCGATCATATATACGCCGCTGATTTAGGCGGCCAAGTCTTCCGTATCGATCTACAAAACGCACGTTCTAACAAGTTTGGTTTTACAGAGGTAGATAACTTCTTAGCTAGACCTGCCATTCGCATCTTAAACGCTAGTGCTGATGTTGAAGAAGATAAATTTGCTTATCGCTTTTATGAACGTCCAATCGTGAGCTTTTACCGCAGAGAGAGCGGTCCGGATAACGGTAAGCTTTTTGCGCTAGTGAATATCATCTCTGGCAACCGTAGTTCACCATTATCTGAACTACGTAAGACTAATGCTACTGCTAACCGTGTTTACGGTATCATTGATAGTGATGTGACTAGGAGCGATCTATATACGACTTCTACGCTCAGCATAGAAAACTTGAACAACGATAAGTTGATCAATTTAGCTGCCACGCTTGGTAATACCCCAACTGAAAATGTCAAAAATACGGCTAAAGCAAGTATGATTACTGGTACAACAACTGGTATAAATAAAGGCTGGTACTATCCGCTGATCCGCTTCGATGGAAAAAATAATGTGAAGTATAATAAAGGCCTTGGTGATAGTGCAGTGATCAATAGCTTGCTATATACCACGGTTTATAACCCTGAAAAGCAGTACGGCACACCTAATAGCTGCTCAGCTAGAATAGTGGGCGGCTCAGAACGCCAACTTTATTGCTTGCCTTATGGTGTCTGTATGGATACAACTTCAATAACAGGTACTGGTGGTTTTATTCCTGCCGGTCAAGGTATCCAAGAACTAGCGCTGGGAGCATTTAATAAAGACAATACCAATCTAAAGGTATTAATCGGTACGACCACGCTAGAAGAGCGTATAGATACGGACAATAGGGTCGACTATGTGGGAGGCGGTGATGGTAGTGGCTCTGAATATATCTTTAACGAGCGCTATACCCTACAGCCACGGGCTTGGTATGAGCGCCAGCAGTAATTTCTGATGACTCATGACTTTATAATAGGACGCGGCATATGATCAAGCCAGTACGTGCGCCATTGCATAGCAGCCGCCGAGGCTTTACGTTAATTGAGATGATGATTATCGTGATAATTATCGCTGTCCTCGCCGCTTTCGCTATTCCCAGCTATCGCCGCTACGTGGTCATGAACGCTGAACGTGAAGCACAGGCTAAAATGTTGCAATTGCAGATACAGCTAGAGCGCTGGCGGGCAAAGACTTTGAGCTATAAGGGGTTTATCCCTCAAGTTGTCAATAGCGACGATAATAGTGTTACATACAGCTATGCTGAAAATGACAACCAAACTATATATATACCCGATGGTAGCGGTTCTGATACTTATCGTTACCAGATTACCTTGGTCGATGGTGTCAGTACTGGCAGTTCACTAGTCTCTACGGAATTGGCCACTGGTCGCACATGGAAGATGCTCGCTGAACCTAATACACCTACAGCAAACACAGGTGAGAATCTTATGATGATGACCAGCACTGGATTGCGTTGTCAAAGTAAAAATGATGTCGAGATTGACGATGATGATTGCGGTACAAATCAGGAGAGCTGGTAATGCTATCGTCAAAAAGAACTAAGGGTAGTAATGATAATAGTGAGGTAACTACACTTATGATGACATTAAAAGCCTTCAATACACCAAAGCCCCAACATGGCTTCACCCTGATTGAGATGATGATAGTAGTTGCTATCATCGGCATACTAGCCGCTTTTGCTTATCCAAGTTATCAGCAATATGTTATTAAGACTAAACGCGTCGATATGATGAGTGAACTACAGAATGTTGCCGCCCAAATTCAAAGCCGCAAACTGGCACAAGGAACGTATAGCAATGCATTAATCACAGGATTGGGCGGCGACTATCCAAAGCAGAATCCCCTTTATAATGTCAGTTTTACGCCTGACCCGCTTACTTCTTTATGGACAATCACAGCCACGCCCGAAGATGGCCAAATGGAAAATGATGGTAATCTCACTTTGAGTTATCTAGGTGTTAAATGTCGAACAACCGTGACTCCTTGCACCGGCAATAACTGGAACTAATCCTAAGCTATAATATCTAGAGCACGTCTGACAAAAAACGTCAGGTAGAGTTACGATAAGCGCTTACAACTTACCTAAAGTGACAATTTGCAGCAACGAATAGGCAACATTGGTCAATAAACAGAAATCATCATCATCAATAATAACTAGAAAACGATAAATACTGTCTCAATAGGTACCCAAGTAGAGTGGTCCTGTACTAATATCTACTATTAATGGTATAAAAATCTAATATGACTCTTAAGTTAAAGGTTATGACGCTTATCTATTAAGAAATTACCTAATAATGTCAAAAAGTTGGCACATTATCTGCAACAATAACAACAAACCAGTCAGAAGGTTAAATTATTAACCTCGGCTGTCATCCACAATATTTATAACTGGCAGACAGTTGCCAATACGCTAATGAGCGTTTATGATACTGTCGTTATTCTATCCCAAAGGAGTTCTTATGAACGCTCAAAAAGGTTTTACCCTAATCGAACTAATGATCGTTATCGCCATTATCGGTATTTTGGCTGCGATTGCTATTCCGGCTTATCAGAATTATATTGCTAAATCACAAGCGGCAGAAGCATTCACCTTGATGGGTGGCGCGAAAACAACTATTAATTCTAACTTACAAAACAATAGCTGTACTAATACTGATGATGATACCCAAAATACAGTTAATGGTAAGTATGGTGTTTTGACAATTGGTGGTGCAGTTGCTCAAGATTCTAATCCAACAGCAGCAACTGGCTGTACAATGAGCTATCTATTCAAGGGTACAGGTGTATCCAGTCAATTAGCAGATCTTGTAATCGAGGCTGGTTTAAATAATAATGGTACTCTGGCTATCGATGATACTGCTACTACGGTCGATGATGAGCTTTTACCTAAATCATTCGCATCGTAAGTGTAGATTAAGGTTTTATTCCATTACATTATCCAAAAAAGCCAAACATGATGTTTGGCTTTTTTTATATTCTTAAATATGGTTTAACACGCTATGTACAACAAAAACCCTTTAAGTAAACAGCATAAGCTTCAGACATTTATTAAGTCTGTTAGGCTGTTATTTAATAAAGAATTATCGATAGGGCTATATTTTTTATTGTTTATATTGGGAATGAATACAGGTAGCGGCCATGATTCTTATAATGAATTTAGAGTTTTTCAGGTCACACTGCTATTAGTAATAGGGGTAAGTACCTGGTGTTATAGACGATTATTTATTACTAAATTAGAATTGCTGTTTTTTGCTTTTATCGCGTTTGGTAGCTTTTTTTGGCAGCAGCCTATATTTGTGCTAAATGATGTGCTGCTAGTTTATTTATTATACAAGAGCTTTTATCTTTTAAATTATCAACCCTTACTGTCAAAGCTTATTGTACTATCGAGCTTATTAATTTTTTTATTGTTGCCAGTAGCATTATGGAATTATATAGACACGGGTAAATATTCTCCTATTTGGTATCCATTGCCATGGAATATGCGCGTTTATGACAGTTATTTTTTAATTATTTCTGTTTTTGCCGTCTGGTTTTATTTGACTGAAAAGCAGTATCGATTTTTATATTTACTATTCTTATTCTTGGCATTTCTAGCGGTACTGTTAGATGGCGGGCGCTCAGTCACTTTAGCTTATACGGTGTTTATTGCTATTATAAGCCTATTTCATCGTCGTGCTCGGTGGCGGCTTGTCTTAATGTATGCTATGTCATGGTTGACTTATATAATAGTCACTTATACAGCCAATACCAGTGTCACCAGTCTACGGATAGCGAGAGATACTAGAAGTGATCGCTATGATTTGTGGATAAACGCCTTTCAATGCTGGTCACAACATCCACTATTTGGATGTGGCTTTTATCAGCTGGATAAATATCCAAATATAGCTGCCCATCCACATAACTTGTTTATCCAAGTGTTGACTGAAACAGGGCTCATTGGTTTTGGTTTTTTAGCTTTTATTATATTTAAAGTCGCTAAGAATATAAATTGGGACTTAAAGCAAAACTATTTTGTTATTGCCGCTTTATTAGCAATAAGTATCGATATGTCTTTATCAGGCGTTCATATATATCCTGTTACCCAAATAGCTCTGTTGTGGCTGTTCGTTTTTTTACTAAAAAATCCTGAATTTTCGCACGCTCACCATTTTAATAAAGTAGTACAGCAAAAAAAGGCCATAGATAATATTTTACCGTTAATTATTTATTTATCACTTACTATTTGGTTTATTTACTTGTTTACCAATACCAGTTCTTTTTTACCGGGCACACCGCTTACTCCACCTCGTTTTTGGGTATATGGTTACCAGTTATGGTAGATAGCGCTCGTATAGCAAATGTGGGTTGGGTATCTTACCGAGCACCTTATCTAGACAGCCAAAATCATGTTTGGCGGTTTTATTAACTATAAAACAAAAGAGTGGGTAATAGTGGCACGATATATGCAGCACATGTTATATACAGTACTAGACAACTATTGATAACCTGATATCGCTTATATTATCCTAACGTTTAAAACACTCTCATTTCGATAACTCATTAACTAATCAATGTTTTGATTAAAGCTTAAGATTTGAATAATATAATTGCATAAACCATAGCATTATTAATGAGCAGTTATTATTACAGTACGAATTTATCAATTAATTATAAGAGAATATTTATGAACAATCAAAAAGGGTTTACCCTAATTGAGCTAATGATTGTTGTTGCTATTATCGGTGTTTTGGCAGCGATTGCGGTTCCTCAGTACCAGAACTATATTGCTAAAGCGCAGGTGACTCGTGTACTTGGTGAAATGGGGGCTATAAAAACACATGTTGAGCTGTGCCTAATTGATGGTAATGAATGTGGGTTTAACGTCGCTGAGACCAGCTTACTAGGTGCGGCAGCTGGTACTTATACTGGTAATGGTGCCGCTGTTCAAGTGGCATTAAATCATAAACCTACTGTGGTAATCGCACCTACTACTGGCAGTGCTGTTATTTCAGGTATGTTCGGAACTGGTGCGGCAGCGGCATTATCGGGTAAAACCATCCAGTGGCATCGCAACACTACTAGTGTTGCTGCGGCTGCTACTTCTATTCCTGGTAGTTGGGCTTGTCAGACTAATATTACTGAGGTTAGGTTCATTCCTGCAGGATGTACCTCTCCTACGTTAACTGCTATTGCTGTACTGCATCCTTAAATGCTATTAGCATAGCACACCAAGCAAGTGTGGATAATTAACGTAACTACTTCCACTCATTTAATAATAAGCCAAGCTTTTGTTTGGCTTATTTTTTGCTATTATATCCTTACTACTCATTTTATATGCTTATAAGCAAACAGCTATGTTTCGGAATCTTAAAGCGGTCGACTTTATAGTCGTATTACTAATAATGGCTGTCTTTGCGATAGCGAGCTACTATTATGTCAATCCGTTAGCGCGCAATCTATTGTGGCTACAGACTTATCCGGTACGGGCAGAGCTAGCAGTGGCTACGATAAACTGTAGTGAGGACAGCCCGTCATGGCTGGCCGATATTGTGACCACCCAAAGCCGCAATAATAATGCCCCAGCCAATCAAATTGCTTATATCGATCCCCAAGGTCAGCTACATCACTGCGAAAATGGCTATATCGGCCAGTATCCATTACTATCAGATACCATTACCGAACAGACGCGCTTTCGCTATGCGAGCGTCACTAAGCTATGGACAGCAGATGCGATTTTAGCCCTTATCAAGGATGACAGGCTATCGCTAGATACCAATCTGTCTGACATCATCACTGAAATTAATGCGCCGAAAGACCTTAATATCAACCAGATTACTATTCGGCAGTTATTATTGCATCGTGCAGGATTTGATCGTTATAGTGTATTCGGACAGGATATGTTCGGTATTGGGCAGGCTATTTGCCCTGATAATTTAAAAGGACTTAACGAGATTAAGCTTGGGTTTATCCCTGATACTAAGACCAGCTATTCCAATTTGGGCTATTGTCTATTAGGCGAAGTTATCAGTCGACTGCATGATGATATGCCTTATAAAGAGGTGATAGCGCAGCAGTATAACTTTGCTGATAGCAGCTTACGCTTTATCTCAAATGCTGCGATGCCTGATGAAGTTTCTTATAATTATGTCGAGACCGGCATTACGGGTGTTGGTGATATTTATACGGCATTTGATTATAAGGGGTTGGCCTCGGCTGCTGGACTGTCAGGTAATGCGATTGACCTGGCACAGCAAGCGCACGCAATGGCTGCGAAACCTGCGCCGAATATATTATCATTAGATGCTGATAACTCCTGTGATATGAGCAAATTTAGAGACTGTTACGGCTACGCGATGCTCCCTTATCAACCAACACCGCAGTCTGCAACGGTATATTACCGAGATGGTAATTTACTAGGGCTATCGTCCTTAGTGGCTATCGATGAGCAAGGGGGCGTTGTGGCATTATTGAGCAATGGCATACCAAATAATGCACAACAGGGGAGTGATGGTGTTAAGTTGATGATATATGAGCATCTTGCTAAAGCGCTCTAAAGGTTTGTATTGAATGAAAGTCATTACTACATATATTATTAGGACTTACGCAACCTTCAGCCTAGGCGAGCGTAACTGCTCGCAAAGGTAGTTATCAAGTAAGCCATGTTTTAATCGATACACCGTTTGCCTTGTTTGTCTGGCGAGTCTGGTTAAGCATATCCAAACCAATATAGAACAACAGATATGGTTGCGCTGTATTCGAGCTTTACGACACTGATTAGACTCTATGCCCGTTAGCTGCTTAATCTCTCTATGAAACTGCTCAATCTTCCAGCGTATGGCGCACACCTGTTGTACGTCATTACGATTAGCTTGAGTGGTATCGTTGGTGACGACCCAATCCGTGCGGTGAGTACTCACCACGACCCGAAACAATTGCACTTTATAATCTTTAGGGAACTTATTTATCTTAATCAACTTGCCGTTATCTTGTTCTGCCTCTGTCCATTCTAAAGTACTTACTGCGCTATAAGCTCGTTGTCCTTTGGAGTCATCAACCAAACGGTTGCTCTTAAGCGGACAGTAAAATATTTTATCCAAACCATCAATGGTGAGCATGATGTCTTTGGTGGCATACCAGCTGTCCATAAGCACGGTTTTAAATGCTAGCTGCTTGTACTCGATACTGTGCTGTAGCATGTCTTTTAAATGGTCAAGCTTGCTCTTACCATCGC
>NZ_CAJHBI010000003.1 GCF_904846605.1 Psychrobacter sp. 72-O-c | reverse complement strand
GGGTAAACAAGCGGTGAGAAATTGCTCACCAGTTGGGCCGACGACATTGAACCCAGTAAAAGAGCAGAAACAGGATAAATTAAAAGCCGCTTAAACCGGCTTATGGTGATAACTAGCTTGATAAACTCCGGCTCTCCCAATACTACATTTGCAAGTCAAGCTGTTAAGAGTATTGCCAAAGTTTCGCGAACAACGATTTATAAATATTTAGAAAATTAATTTTATAGTAAAAACGCTGTTCAAAATGTGGGCATTATTTTTCTTATATACATGATTTGAACAGTAAATTTTTATACTAAAGTATAAGCTTTGGATTCAATTAACATTAAATTTCTGATATGGAAGCTGCAACTATAAGCTATAAAAGCAATACGATTGTTTTGATAGTTCTGCAAACAACGGGCGTAAACAAACTCTAAGAGGTCATCATGTCGATATGAGCAACCGAGGTTTGGAATAAAAAAATTTCAATGGCACGTGGCAGCCAGCTGAATCCACCTATCGTGTGATTGAAGTTGCCACTGGTGAATTATTAGGTGAAATTAGCTATGCTTCTGCTGAGGATGTGGTTATTGCAGCGCAACAGGCAAAAAAGGCACAGAAAAAGTGGTGGTCATCGAGTTATAAAGAGCGCCAACAAGTACTTGAAAAGTAGTTCAGCTCCTAAGTGAAAACCAAGCAGAAGTGATTGATTGGTTGGTGAAAGAAAGTGGCTCCATACAGCTCAAAGCAGGATTTGAAGTCGGTATCACTATTCAAGTACTCAAAAACTGTATAAGTTTGCCTGCTGCTGATCAAGAGACGCTACTGCCTACTGAAGCACTAACATTCGACAAAAATATTGCTAGTATCCAGTTCACGGGATCAACAGATGTGGGACGTATTGTCGGAGCGAATGCTGCGAAGACATTGAAAAAAGTTTCATTGGAGCTAGGTGGCAAAAACTCACTTATTATTTTAGATGATGCTGATATTGAACTGGCTGCAGAAAACATTGCATGGGGTGCCTTTTTGCATCCAGGACAAATTTGTATGACCACAGGAAAAATTCTGATTCATGAAAGTATCTTTGATTCAGTGAAACAAAGGGTCATCGAAAAAATCGAAAATTTCGTAGTGGGTAATCCGACTAAAAGTGATGTTACGATTGGACCGCTCATCAATGAAAAACAAGCACAAAAAGTAGAAAAGCTAGTGTATGAAGCAGTCGAGCATGGAGCAAAGCTTGAGATTGATGGACATGCCAATGGGGTGTTTTTTGAGCCATCGCTGCTCTCAAATGTTGATGCTGATAATCCTATTTTTAGTAAAGAAATTTTTGGTCCAGTGGCAGTCTTACTGTTTTTTAGTAGCGAGGATCAGGTTATCGAATTGGCAAACGATGGGGACTATGGACTCTCTGCAGGTATAATCACCTCAAATGTGGGTCGAGGCATACAGCTTGGACAACAATTACATGTGGGTTTATTACATATCAACGATCAAACCGTCAATGATGACACTGTGAACCCATTTGGTGGCTTCGGTTCGTCAGGAAACGGAACACGTATTGGCGGCCCTGCAAATGTAGACGAATTTACTCAGTGGCAATGGATGACCATTCAAGCTCAAGCGCCACGCTATCCTTTTTAATAAACTTAATAATTAACCACAGGAAGCAAAGTTATGAAAGACATGAAAGATATCACGGCAGCAGTGACGGCATGTAAAGGTGCTGATTTTGAATTAAAGGAATTAAAAATACGTGCACCCGAAGGCGATGAAGTCCTAGTCAAAGTGATTGCAACAGGAATGTGCCATACCGATTTGATTGTGCGTGATCAGTATTATCCAGTTCCGCTGCCAGCAGTGCTTGGTCACGAAGGATCAGGTATTGTCGATGCTATAGGGCCTAATGTCACTGATTTACAGGTTGGAGACCATGTGGTTCTAACTTATGGTTACTGCGGAAAGTGTACGCAATGTATTACAGGAAATCCTGCATATTGTTCGGACTTTTTTGGGCGCAATTTTAGCGGTGCAGACCCAGAAGGGCATAATGCGATTTGTACCCATGATGACCAAGCAGTTCATGATCATTTTTTCGCTCAATCCTCTTTTGCAACTTATGCCCTGAGTCGTGAGAATAATGCAGTCAAAGTTGATAAGGATGTCGATATTGCATTATTAGGACCTCTAGGGTGCGGCATTCAAACAGGTGCTGGGGCATCTATCAACGC
The DNA here is from genome assembly GCF_904846605.1 of Psychrobacter sp. 72-O-c. Lineage (GTDB taxonomy): Bacteria > Pseudomonadota > Gammaproteobacteria > Pseudomonadales > Moraxellaceae > Psychrobacter. Next base: position 140,682 of record NZ_CAJHBI010000003.1, on the reverse strand, counting down.
TCTAAAGGTCACACCAGCGAGTAGCTTTGTGACTTGGGGGGCAGGTGCTGTCGGCCTAAGTGCGCTACTTGCAGCAAAACTGTGTGGCGCAACAATTATTATTGCCGTAGATATCGTCGAATCTCGTTTGAAGCTGGCGCAGGAACTAGGTGCCACACACGTGATCAACAGTAAAGAGCAAGATCCTATAGAAGCTATCAAAGAAATTACTGGTGGTGGTGTTAATTTCGCTATTGAATCTACGGGACGGCCTGAGATTTTGAAGCAAGGTGTAGATGCCCTGGGTATTTTGGGAAAAATAGCCGTAGTTGGTGCACCACAATTAGGCACCAACGCTGAGTTTGATGTCAATGATTTACTGTTAGGAGGCAAATCTATCATTGGGGTTGTTGAAGGAAGTAGCTCACCCAAGAAGTTTATCCCTGAGTTAGTCACACTATACCAACAAGGCAAGTTTCCTTTTGACAAACTGATTAAGTTCTACGACTTCAAAGATATCAATCAAGCAGCAATAGACAGTCATGAAGGTATTACCTTAAAACCAATTGTCAGAATTGCTGAACGTAAGTAGAGATGGTCACGCATGATCATCTCTTCAAACCCCCATATTAATAAAATCACCTAAGAAAAGTAAAAAGTATAGCTTAACCCCTTCATGCCATGTAAAAAAAGCGTAAAGGGGTTTTTTAATCTAGGGGATAAAAAAATCAATAAAGATTTATTATAGAGTCAATCCTAATCAAAACAGATACTGGCAGAGCCACTGGTAAAAAATTACTTGCTAGAGGCCGTCTTATGACTGAGAATGCGCAAATTTCTCTCAGTGACTTTCTGCCAAATTCTGTGCCAAATTTAGAATGGCTTGACTATAGTCCCTTTCTGGGGGCATAGTTTCATTCTGAGCAAAAGGGGGCAACGCTGCGACAGACGCTTCAAAACCTTAAGCCATATGAGTCACTGACTCCAAAAAGCCAGTGAGGTTATCAATAACCCTAAAATAGGGTAGGATAAATGACTAATAATAAGATAAACTTCCCCGCGAGCGCTGATTGGGTTCGTGAGTAACGCGACGTAGTGTTCTGAATAGTTAATCAGTATTCACAAGATAACTCAGTATTCTCAAGATAATAATGTATTTAGAGGACTGCTTATTTAAATATAGTTGATTCAATTTAAAAACGATACAGTGTTACTGGAATGAATTTTTTGCAGCCTCTGTCCCGCTTGCGAAAAGCACGCCAGAAAAATTTATACCAGTGGCACGTTGACATACATGACTCTCTTTTATTGTGAACTGACTATACTATTTATGCCAGACCAGTTGTGAAAGAACGTTTATACAAGACCATTGATATAAGGCACATCGCTATGGAACAAACACAGAACCCTACGGAACAAACACCAAACGCTGTAGAACACAGACCCGTATTCATGCCCAGAGTCAACAGTGACAATCTGGTAAAAACGGACATGGTTAGGTTTGAGCGGCATGTGGGATTTGCGAGTAGACAAAAGAAAAAATCTATCAATGATCTGCATCAAGTCATTCGCAAAAAGTATGGGTTTAATCACGTTTTAGAGCTGTCTAGTAAATCTGGCAATAAGTTAAGTTTTGCGCTGAACCCATCAAGCTTAAAGCTGGCTAATGAGCATGATGATCAGCAATATAGTGTCGAAAACGCCTTCCAAAGTAGTATGGTTTTCGAGGACGGTGGCCCCTATATCGACTTGCTGACAGCCCCGCCAAGACAAGCTAAAAAAGACGAGCGATTAACAACTTCGGGTGAATTAATTGGCTACAATTATTTTGGTATGGAATGGGGCGTAGAGCCATTAACCACATTTTATGATTGGCTGTATGTGAATGCTCTAAAGCAAAATCCTCAGCTGCATGAAGAGGTTATGCAATATCAAGCCTTTACTGATATTGAGTTTAATCCCAAAAAGTCTATCCATTGTTCGGCTTATGCGCTGGCTATGTTTGTGGCGCTCAATAAACGAGAGTTGCTCGATGATGTTGAAGACCCAACGGTATTTTTTAACTTATATAATGAATTTAAACTGAGTAACACCGAGCATCTTTTGGAAGAGGGTTGGGTCTGATAGCGAGACCCGCTCTCAATTTGGAATAAGACGTTAATTAATTGATTTTGCTTGTTGTGTTAAATCCCACCTCAGCTACTTCGATCGTAGCTCTACGTCTTGCTCTTTAAGTAAGTGTGTAGTGGCCAATAAAATTGGACAGTACTTTAAAACAAACAAAGCAAATAATATAATAGCCTCAACAGAGGCCAACCAGATATTTTCTTATTGACTTGTAACATATGCATGTTAATCTAAGCGTTCTTTGGGGAGTAGCCTGCTTTCGTTCTGCGAAAGAGTTCGTGTCAACATGCTTGGCCATATGCCATGGTGCGAACACCTCTCGGTTGGCGAGACCATCGATATATTCACACTGCAGGTCGGGGGTGTGAGTATGTCGTGGACTCTATACTCGACCTGAGAAAATAAACATGAACCCTGTAGCCCTTCTGTTACTTGCTCTCTCTATGTCTACTGATGCCTTCTCTGTGGCAATTAGTAAAGGCGCAAGCCTTAAAAACCCCCGTTTTACCGAAGCTTTAAGAATAGGCCTTATTTTTGGCACTATTGAAGCTATCACGCCCATTATTGGTTGGTTCATCGGCCATTCAACAGCCTCTTTGGTAGACGCTTCTTTTGTCGAAGCATGGGATCACTGGATAGCGTTCACCATACTCGTCGTTCTCGGTCTGCATATGATTTATGAAGGTTTAAAGCCAAGCAGTGAAAGAGCAGAAGCACCGCCGAAACATTCTTTTTTCAAACTTGCTTTGACCGCATTCGGCACTAGCATTGATGCAATGGCTATAGGTGTTAGCCTAGCGTTTATAGAGGTCAATATTTTACTGGCGGCGGGTCTTATTGGCCTAGCTACTACAATAATGGTAACTTTAGGTGTCATGCTGGGGAAGGCATTGGGTTCACTACTCGGTCATAAGACTGAAATATTTGGTGGCTTAACTCTAATTGCTATCGGTGCGTGGATTCTGTCAAAACATCTTTGATCGGTAGGTTGGTACTTCTATATATAGGCACTGTATAGCATAGCTATTCATTCTACAGTGCCGACCAAACATAATTAACAGGCATAAAAAAAGCCCTATTTTAGCGTCTGTTAGGTATAGCTTGTCACAAGTATCAGACAACCCTCTCTTTTTTAAATAAAGCTTCCAATAGCAGGTATCTTTCTTTAGCTTGCTCATTATCTTTAACAGTAATTCCTTTTCCTAATGGGTTCCAAGCCGTTATAAATAATCCACCATCTGTAGCAAATAGTTTTAAAATAGTTGTAGCTTTAGAGGAAGGCTTATTAATATTGAGTATGGTATTACCAAAGCAATAATTGGTTTGATGATAATCTCGTAAGAGGGAAGGGCTTAACATAGATAGCTCGATAAAATGATTGTTTCTAATCGTTTATTGATGTTGTTTTAGAAAGTATACTGAGGAATTAAAAGAGAGGCTACAGCCGTAGAAAAAATATTATATTTGAGGTCATGAAGATACAGGTAGATATCAATTGCTCTGACTGCTACTTTTTGAAACATCACCATAAAAACTAATTAAGGAAAGATTATGCATATCACTGCTAATTTCGATGCAGGTAATATTGACGTTATTAATTTAGAGGATAAAAAAGATATTCAATTGGCTATTCGTCCAGACTTTGGGGGAGAGTTTTTCCAGTGGTTTAACTTTCGTCTATCAGGTCAGGCTGGAGAGCAGTATATTCTTAACATTCTTAATGCAGGGGAGGCATCATTCCCTGCAGGGTGGGAAAATTACCAAGCGGTTGCTTCGTACGATCGTCAACATTGGTTCCGTCTGCCGACCTCTTATAAAGACGGAAAGTTAACCATAGTGGCAGATATGGAGTGTGACACCATTCAAGTTGCTTATTTTGCCCCTTACAGTTACGAGCGTCATCAAGATTTATTAGCAGCCGTACAAACACACCCGTTAGTGACTTTAGAGCATTTAGGTGAAACCTTTGATAAGCGCGACTTAACCTTAGTCAAAATTGGTGATGGTGATGTGAATAAACGCAACATTTGGATTACTGCGCGTCAGCATCCAGGTGAAACGATGGCTGAATGGTTGGTCGAAGGTTTAATGGATAGCTTATTAGATAGTGATAATACCACTAGCAAGTTGTTATTAGACAAAGCTAACTTTTATATTGTGCCTAATATGAATCCCGATGGCAGCGTGCGTGGACATTTACGTACTAACGCATTGGGTATTAACTTAAACCGTGAATGGTTAAATCCAAGTTTAGAAAAAAGCCCTGAGGTGTTTCATGTGATCAATAAAATGGAAGAGACCGGTGTGGATCTATTTTATGATGTGCACGGCGATGAAGCATTACCTTTTGTGTTCCTTGCTGGCTCTGAAGGTACGCCAAGTTATAACGACCGCCTTGCAGGTCTCCGTGATAGGTTTTCAGAAGTGTTAAAATTAGCCAGTGCCGACTTTCAGTCTGAAATTGGTTATGGTATTGGTGCGCCGGGTGAAGCGAATATGACTCTCGCAACTCACTGGGTGGCTGAACGCTTTGATTGCCTTGCAAATACTTTAGAGATGCCTTTTAAAGATAACAATAACGTACCCAACTCAGCTATGGGTTGGTCACCAGAGCGTTCTGTTAAATTAGGGGAAGCATCGTTAATTGCCATGTTGGCTGTCGTTGATACCTTACGTTAATTAATAATTTGGCATTAGTTAATGATTTAGATCTATTGCAAAAGTATCCTTTCATTGACTTTCGCTAACGAAGTTACAAGAGCTGGCGATTACTTACGCAAGAGGTCTAATAGGCCAAAAAGTAGTTTTAGTCTTGAGTCTCGGTTGGAAGCTCAAATCTCTAACTTACTACAAATTACTTATTCAATAAAACAACCACTTCATCATCAATGCTGAGGGCTTATGAAAGATATTTAATTTCTTATGGGTATCAACCTTTAAGTGTGCTAGTTTGAATAATTTTAAGAAAGTTAGATAAAGACATAAATTCAAATAATTTCTGTTATTTAATGAATTGATAAAAATATTTAAACCATTAACTTTGTACCACCATACGCCTTTAATAAGAAGATTTTATCATGCCAAATAAACGTCCGTTATATATTCCCTTTGCAGGTCCTGCACTATTAGAAACCTCTTTGTTAAATAAGGGTAGCGCTTTTTCATCAGAAGAACGTGACAGTTTTAATTTAACAGGTTTATTACCTCACAACATTGAGACGATCGAAGAGCAATCATTACGCGCTTATCATCAACTTTGCTCATTTACTAGCGATATGGATAAGCATATTTATCTGCGTAATATACAAGATACAAATGAGACGTTATTCCATCATTTGGTTGAGCAGCATATTGAGGAAGTTATGCCGTTGATATATACACCAACGGTTGGCCAAGCTTGTGAAAAATTCTCTAAAATTTATCGCCGTAAACGTGGTTTATTTATCTCTTATCCTGAGCGCCATAAAATTGATGACATGCTGCAAAATGCAACCAAACAAAAAGTAAAAGTGATTGTGGTCACTGACGGTGAACGTATATTGGGCTTAGGAGATCAAGGCATTGGTGGAATGGGAATCCCAATTGGTAAATTAGCTCTATATACGGCTTGTGGTGGTATTAGCCCTGCTTATTGTCTACCAATTTTATTAGATGTAGGCACCAATAATCAACAGTTAATTGACGACCCTATGTACATGGGCTGGAGAAATCCACGAATTTCTGGTGATGAATACAATGAATTTGTAGACTTATTTATTCAAGCTGTCAAACGGCGTTGGCCAGAGGTATTATTACAATTTGAAGATTTTGCACAAACGAACGCTACACCATTATTGAATAAATATCGTGATCAGCTATGTTGTTTTAATGATGATATTCAAGGGACCGCTGCTGTTTCAGTCGGTACACTGATTGCAGCTTGTTTAAATAAAGGTCAAAAACTTAGTCAACAAAAAATAGCATTTCTAGGTGCAGGATCAGCTGGTTGTGGTATCGCAGAGCATATTATTCGTCAAATGCAGCGTGAAGGTTTAACGGAAGAGCAGGCGCGTAAACAAGTATTTATGGTTGACCGTTATGGTTTGCTAACGGATAGCATGACAGAGCTACAAAAATTCCAGGTACCGTTAGTGCAAAAAGAATCAGCTATTGAAAGTTGGGATAAGAGTCAGAAGCTCGGTTTAGCACAAGTGGTTAAACAAGCAAAAATAACGGTATTGTTTGGTGTAAGCGGGCAAAAAGGTCTATTTACACAGGAGGTGATCGAAGCTTTATGTGTTAATACTGAAAATCCAATTGTACTACCGCTTTCAAACCCAACGTCTCGTGTTGAAGCAACACCACAAGAAGTAACTAACTGGAGTAAAGGTAAAGCAATTATTGCAACAGGTAGTCCTTTTCCTAATACAACTTTTGAAGGTCAGACTTTCGAGGTCTCTCAGTGTAATAACAGTTATATATTTCCAGGTATTGGCCTAGGTGTTTTAGCATCACGTGCGACGGGTATCAGCGATAATATGCTAATGGCCGCAAGCCAAGCACTTGCAGATATATCAATGGAATATAAAAAAGCACCAGGTGCAATATTACCTCCAATTAAAGTCATTAGAGAGATCAGTGAAAAAATAGCCTGTGCAGTTGCACTACAAGCGATTGAAGATAGATTAGCATTACCTGTAACGGCAGAAAATTTAGAACGTCGATTAAAAGCTAATTTCTGGTTACCTAAATACCGCAACTATCGTCGTACCTCCTTCTAGTGGTTAGAAAGTACATATAAAAAAGCCGAATGTTATTGCTAGAAGTAGCATTCGGCTTTGTTTATTTTTTTTGCTTTTGATTTAACCTTAATTTTGGCTAATATAAGGATGATTGTATTTGAAATCATAAAACTATAGTTGCTTATTATACAGTGTCGTTAATTGTGTAGTTCAAACCCTGATATTTACAACGTTACCTAGATAAAGTACTAAATAAGAATAAATTGCTAATGCTATATGAAACATAGTATTAGTAATATTTTTACGGCCTTGATCATTGGGTTCACTACTGACGTTCATCTATAAAACTACTATTTTTATCTAGACCTTAGGAAAGTGAGTAGCTTACCAAGTCCGCAGACATTCATTTAAAAAATCTTCATAAAGTAGCTAATACAAAAATGGCCGTACTGAACCAAGTCAGTACGGCCATCAAACTTACCGATTTTTATAAGTTACTCACAGTAGTAATATTAGACTCACTCCAAGTGATGAACTTCCTGTAAACCGTAAACAGGTGTCTCTATACCCTCCATTCTGGCTTTAAGCTGTAGTGATAAGTATTGAGAATAATGTCGAGACTGATGCAAGTTGCCGCCATGGAACCATAACGCCTGTTGCTGTGTTGGTTTCCACATATTTCTTAACTCACCTTCCCAAGGGCCTGGGTCTTTGGCGGTATCTGAGCCCATCCCCCAACACTTGCCGACTTTATCGGCTACTTCTTGCGAAATTATTTTCGCAGCCCAACCATTCATGGAGCCAAACCCAGTAGCATACACAATTAAATCAGCTTCTAGCTCTGTGCCATCAGTTAGCACCACTGAATTGGGTTTAATATGATCAATACCTACTTTGGATTTAAGCTTTATTTTACCTTGCGCTACAAGCTCAGAAGCACCGACATCAATATAGTAACCAGAACCTCGACGTAAATATTTCATAAAGAGGCCGGTATGATCTTCACCAAAGTCGAGCATGAAGCCTGCATCGGTTAGCTCTTTATAAAAATCAGCATCCAACTCTGCCACTTCACGGTAAACAGGCTCATGAAATTGCGGCATGATTTTATAAGGAACAGAACCGAAAGTCAGATCTGCCTTATAGGTGGTAATTCCTTGTTCAACCGCTTCTTCTGAATACAAACCACCTAATACCAAATCCATCAAGGTGTCTGACTTAATAATATGCGTTGATGAGCGTTGTATCATGGTGACGTCTGCGCCATTTTCCCAAAGGGCAGCACAAATATCATGCGCCGAGTTGTTAGCACCCAGCACAACACATTTTTTCCCTCGATAAGCTTCACCACCTGGGTGTTGACTAGAGTGATGTTGCTCTCCGGAAAAATCTTCCCTACCAGAAATTTCAGGAGTGTTTGGTAATCCCGACATACCAGTAGCTATAACCAACTGCTTGGGATGCAATACCAAACGTTCACCTGCTCTATCAACCTCTACATTCCACTGTTGTAACTCTTTATCAAAAGCAGCGCTGATACATTCAGTTGATCCCCAATAGTTTAATTCCATAAGCTTAGTGTACATCTCTAACCAATCACCAATTTTGTCTTTTGGGGTAAATACTGGCCAGTTCTCAGGAAAAGGAATATACGGCATGTGGTCGTACCACACAGGATCATGCAAACATAATGACTTATAACGGTTACGCCATGTGTCACCTGGCTTCGGTTGCTTATCAATGATAATTGTCGGAACTTCGAGTTGCCGTAAACGAGCTCCTAGACCTATACCACCTTGCCCACCACCAATAACTAAGCAATAAGGCTGTTCGCTATAACCAAGGTTTTTTTCCTCAAGTTGACGTTCTTCTAACCATGTTAAACGATCAGGGTTAACGCCATGTTCAGCACCCTTCGGGCGTAATTGTTTGCGCTTTTCAGGGAAATCTTTGAGCTCAACCATAGTGGTTAACAATGTCCAAGCTTTGCCGTCACGCAGACGTAAGTGACCATAACCTCTCGCCACCTTAGTGTTAAAGGTTATCCAAGCTTCTATAACCCCATCATTTTCTACTGCTTCTTCATCAAGCTGCCAATTATACGGTTCAGTAGTTTCTAAGGTATGCAAAAGCATTTCTTTGATCTCATTTTGCCCTTCGAGCGTTTTTATATTCCAAGTAAAAGAAACTAAATCACGCCAGTATCCTTCCGTTTCGAAATAATTAACTACTTTGTCTATATCCTTTGTACGCAAAGCTTGATCAAAATCTTGCAGCCAATTAGTTACTTGTCGGCTTGCGGACAACTCACTATCTATTTTTTGATAAGTCATGAGATCCATCTCCTTGATTGTTTTTATTTAACGCTATTGCTGAACTTCCTGTGCAGCAGTAAAAAAATCACTAAACACCAAACAATATATTTTCAGAAGCGAATTAATAAGTATAACCTACTGATATAAATAAATGTTTTTCGAAAAAATAAAATTAATATCTCTTTACAGACTATAACTCTTCTAAAGAGATATTGTCAAACCTGGTGTCTGGGCGTTCTCGCACGGCTCAGCTATCCAGATATCATGCAGTGTTTCTTTCACTTTCGGTTGAACCGCCTTGGGTAGTTTATTGAGCACATTAGCTGTTTTATGCACCTAGCAGCATTATTGTTTGGTTTGCTGATATACCTTGCTTAGTGCTAGGGAAGGGACAGAGATGAACAAGCATTCTTTCTACCTGATTACAGCCTAGCCTTATCACATCTAACCTCCTTTTTCTAGAAAGGAAGACATAGAAGCGAGCAAAGTATCTTGACTCATATTTTCTCCTATAAAGACAATAATACCAAGCGTAGAGTCGATTTTTTCGGAAGGTAGGATCTCAGGTTGTTGCATTATTTTGCGAACAGATTGCAGCAAGAGCGCTCCTTCGTCCGTGTTCAAGACGCCTTTGACACGTAAGATCGTGTCACCTCGAGCATGCAGCAACGCCGAGAGCCAGACTGTAAACTCAACCCAATCTATTTCTTTGGGAATCGGTAGTGAAACAACAGTCGTCGGTGGTCCAACATTAGCGAGGGTGGATTCATAAATCTCTGTTGGCGTTGGTAACGGCGGCACAGGACTTTCGACACCGAATGTTGATAAGGAAACTGCTGCAGCGGGGTTAATTTTCATCACAGTTGAGACAAGGTTTGATAAAGCCTGTGCAGGCACTTCATCTGACTTCGAGATAACGATGCGATCGGCTGAAAGGATTTGCTGACGACACAGAGGATCATTTTTCAGCGCTACATGGAAATGTAATGCGTCAGACATAATGATGGTTTCTCTCAGCACGAAATGGTAAATCAGAATCGGGTGCTCTCTAATAGCAGCTATGACCTCAGCGGGATCAGCTAGGCCGCTGGTTTCTATGATAAGCGTGTCTGGCTGAGTGATAGTCAGTCCGTTAGTTCGATATTCTGCAACTTCAAGCAGAGCTGATATAAGCTCATCTTTGCCTTCACGAGTTCCTGCCTTTCCAGTCAGAACCCTGACGCTCACCGCCTTATCTAGGAGCAAGTCATCAATTGGCTGTTCGGCTGCTTCTTGAACAAAGACCTGAGCATTGCCAAACACCTTTGTAAAAAGCGCATGACGCAGCCATGTCGTTTTACCCGAACCCAGATAGCCACTTAATAGAATGATATCAAGACGATTTTCTTGTGATACTTGCATCAGCATAAGGACTGCGCAGTTGGGATCAATGGATCTACTGGAAAACCTTGGATACGCTCTACTTCAGCCCAAAGCTCTGTCAAGTTGTTGACCAACACTCTGGCCCCTCCTGGACATATAAGTTGGATTTGCGGGATCACACCATCAGCATAAGCTGAAAACCCATAAGGTTTCAGCACCCGCTTTAACACGGATATCCGATTGAAGACAGCTCTGAGGCGGATACCGCCTCTTTGAGCCCCTGCTTCTGTCCAGTGCCCTGGAGCGGCTGGGTTTCCACAAGCGTTACACATTTTATCTTCTCCATATAGTGGATCTCGGCGGCTGTAGCGCCGAGATCTATGCTCTTAGATGACTTCCGGCCGTTTGCCACCTTCAAACGGGAAACGTTTTCGGAAATCTGTAGCAATATCTTCGAATGGCATCCAGACGACACCTTCATGACTATTGATGTAGTCAATCAGACGTTCAAGCATCATGAGTACATGTGGACGTCCAGAGACATCGGGGTGAATCGTGAAGGGAAACACAGCATAATCCATATTTCGATATACCCAGTCGAATTGATCACGCCACATTTGCTCGATATCACGTGGATTGACAAATCCATGGCTGTTAGGGACATTTTTCATGAACAGCATTGGTGGTAAATCATCCACGCACCAGTTGGCAGCAATCTCAACCAGATCAATCTCGTCGCCATGGGTCATAGGATGCATCCATTCTTCTGCGGTTTTTGAGTAGTCGATAACGTTCCAATCATCGCCAACTCGAGCATAGAAGGGCTGGAAATCACGGTAGCCTTGGCTATGGTCGTACTTAAAATTATACTTAGCAAGAATTTCAGGGGTAGATTTAGACATTTCCCACCATGGTGCTACGTAACCACGTGGACTTTGACCAGTGAGCTGTTCGATGAGCTCAACGGATTTTTCCATCACGGCTTCTTCTTGTGCACGGGTCATAGCAATAGGGTTCTCGTGCAGATAACCATGCGCGCCTACTTCGTGACCATGATCCACAATCATTCTGGCAATATCAGGAAAGGTTTCGAGACTATGACCGGGGACGAAAAACGAGGTACGTAGATCGTACTTTTTAAATAATTTTAACAGCCGTGGTACGCCAACTTCTGATGCCCAAACCCCGCGTTGAATGTCTGACGGACTTTCGCCGCCGCCATATGATCCAATCCATCCTGCTACTGAGTCGACATCAATACCGAATCCACAAATAATTGTTTTAGACATATTTCATTCCTTTGATAGTGTTAGTTGTGTTTCATTCCTTTATTATTTTTAACTCTTTTTTACTCCTTTAGTAGATGACTATTATAAATTTAGGGCTAGTGCATTTTCAATGGAAAGAGCAGCTGCTAACAATTTTCTTTCTTGGCCACCAGACATTGACATCAAAATACTAGTAGGCATTTGTTTTTGATCGGTGCCATTGGGTAAGGCGACGCCGCACCAGTCCAGAAAGCTACCGAGCGATGTGTTACGTAGCATCAATTTGTTTGTACGCAGGTACAGATCATCATCTTTTTCAAGCGGCTCAATTTCAGGCGCTGTAACAGGGGTTGTTGGAAACAGGACAATCTGATCACCTAGAGCTTGGCGGTTTTCTTTTATTAACCTTGCTCGCGTTCTCTGAATCACAATGAAGTCCCGCGCCGACATCTCTCCAGCATCAAAGATGCGATTAAGAACTCGTGGGTCCATCCGTGCTGCATCTTCAGAATGGACAAGATCCCAATGCAAATCTAACGCTTCCGGACCAGTCAAGTAGCCATGCTCAGCAGAGAGGGCATTTATTTTGTCAAATTCGGTGCATACCCCGCGGATTACTGTGGCCCCTGCCATTTCAAGTACGCGAACACAAGCCTCGAAATTGTGAACCACAGCATCCTGCGTACCATCAAAAACGACATTGGTAGGAATTAAAAATTTCAGTGTGTTTATGGGTGTGGGTTTGGGTATGGCGACAGCTCGTCCGTTCAGAATTTGTGCGGCACCAATGCAGCTTTCTACATCAGCGGCAAGCGGACCAAGCGTATCCAACGTCGCTGACAAGGGAAAAACGCCACCTTTTGGAAAGGCTATGCTAGAACCTTTATAGCCGACTACACCGTTTAGCGCCGCAGGAATGCGTACAGATCCCCCAGTATCACTGCCGATGGCAAGTGGTACCAATCCTCGAGCCACAGCAACCCCACAGCCTGAGGATGAACCTCCAGGGATTCGATCAGGGCCAGTACCATGTGGGTTTTTGGGTGTTCCGAAATGTGGGTTAAGACCAAGGCCTGAATAGGCAAATTCGGTCATGTTGAGACAGCCAATCGAAATAAGCCCGGCTTGAGTGGCATTTACAATAATATCCGCATCACGAGTAGCAGGTGCATTGGATCTAAGCACAACTGATCCTGCGGTTGTCACACGGCCTTCTATGTCAAAGAGGTCTTTCCATGCAACTGGGATGCCGTCCCAAGGACTCAGCTGTTTGCCTTCGCGGCGCCGCTGCTTTGAAGCATAAGCTTCTCTAAACGCCCGTTCTTCAAGTAGCACTGTAAATATAGAAGGATCAGAAGATTTGATATTAGCGAACGTCTCCTCAACAAGCTCAACTGGACAAAGTCTCCCTTTTTCAAGGCTTGCTGCTATGTCTGCAGCTGAAACAGACCTTTTTCCAATCTTGCTCATAATCCGCTCCATCTGGTGACTTTGTCAGAGACTATACTATTGACCATAGGTCAAAAGAAGACTGTAGTCAAACCCTAGTTTTGATAATATCAACTAGGTAAAGTACTAAATACAAAAAAGGTTATTAGAGCTATATAAAATCCAGCTGTAGCAAGCTTTTTGCTACTATTAAAATCGAGTCACTACCGAAGTTTATTTCTAAATATAATATTTGTCTTACTAGGGCGTGTTGAACATTCACAAATAAGCACTGCTGATAGCTAAAAGTGTTCCAGACAAGATGCAAATCGACGATAATGCAGATGCCTTAGCTAGATTTGCTACACAGTATGGGGCAGTTTTAGCATCAGCCCTGAGGACGGAGTAAGCACAGCTTTGCCCGTCCGCAAGACAAGAGCTATGCTCGCAGTTGGGACAGGACTCTTTTTTGCCGCTACTTTGCCAAAACTATCCGCTTAGAATGACTAAACTAGATACTTTTGACTTTGAATCGCCTAAAAAATAGTCGCTGTCAGTGCTATGGTCGAATGTTCAACACGCCCTACATTAATAGAGCAAATAGAATCTAGGATATTGCTAGCCAGCTTATAAAGCGGATTTTATCTACCATCATGTTCATCAGAAATGGCTAAAGTTTTAGATAGAAATCAGCAACTAAAAATAGTCTAAGCTATATTGAGTTATGACGTATCTAAACCAGTTGAATGCTGGTAATCCTTTTCTTCATGAAGACAGCGCTATCAATATAGATATTAAAGAATGATATACTTAAACTCAAATATCAACAACATTACACGCTAAGTTAAAATTTTTAACAACAAATTTAACCACATTGTAGTGGTGCTAATAGGTAATGGTGAGTAATGAATAAAGATATGATGCTAATGAAACAGAAGGTTTGAGCGACTTTAGGTAATGCGAGGTTACTGCTAAATACAATGATTGGTGCGCCCACCACGCTTCAATCATTAAGCTATAAACCTTTATTGATAAGGGTTACGGGTTTTATTATTATTGTATGCACAACAATATGTACAACATTTAACTATCGCTAGTCACGTTTTGTGATTACAAAATAATTGGGGTAGGGTGGTGTAATTATTCATTATGTATCGTTAATAAAATAATAGTTTTTTAATTCAAAACTTATTCAATAGCAATCAGATTTTAAGTTTATTGCTATTTAAGTAAAGACCCTTAATTCTTGTTACTGAATACGCTCGATCTCTTCGTCAAGCTCTACGCGGCGCTGGTGTGTGTAATTAGTTAAACAACTGTTATGCTCCATTACATAAGCGCTGCCACCCTTAAGATTTCTTGCAGAAAACTCACAAGCCTTATCCCTAAAATTAATCCATGCCCGTTGCGCCAATTTTAATTGATTTCTCTCACTACTATCCAATAAAGGCTGTAAGTTACCATATGACTTATTCAATTGGCGATCTTCGACTGACAAATGAATTGCGGTGCATTCATTGAGATCGACTTGATAGTAAGCGTTATCGCAATAGTTAGCCGCTAATGCTGGAATGGATAAACTTACCAACATACTAACCCCAATACCTATCTTGCTCAAGATCGCATTCAATCGCATGTTCTAACCTTCTACTTTATATATTTGTTTGATTGTATCATTAGCAGCTCATACTGTGGCTGACGATATTATTACTTAAGCGCACACATCTGTAAACTTTTTTCGTGCCCTATTTTACGCTAAAAGTAGTTATTAGGTAAAATTATTGAATTACATCGTTTTTGATTCCAAGGGTTGTTTTTGATTCCAGTTGCAGACGTTATACTCATTGGCTTACAGATAGTTTTTGATTTTGGAATCAAAACAAAAAAAGGGTGTTTTGATTCCTGCTTTTCTGGATTCTACCTATTTTGATTCCATATATCACCGTCAAATACTGGTACTGAAAAGCTCTTGCTCAGTCCTTACATGGTGTTAATTTACCAAAGCATGTTTTGCTACAATAATGACCTAAAAGTTAAAGCTAGCTACTTGTGATCTGACCTTTTCACAATGATCTAAACCAATTCTAATAGCTTCTGATAAATCAGCATTAGGCTTAATAGTATTTGCTACAGTAGGTTTGAATTTGGCTTCTTTTAGTCTGGTTTCAGCTAGCTTATTAAGTGGCCAACCATTTAGCGACTCATCGTTAGCAGTGTCGTTAGGAAAAAAATAAACCTCATTGCTACTACAAGCAATTTCTCCATATTCAACTGTAAATGGGAAAGGGTTAATATTGTTCATTGCCGCCCATTGAGACTGACTTACTTCTATAAAATCGTCATCAATTTCTTGCATGGGTTGGCAAGCTGTCAGTGATAGTAAGGTTAAGAAAACTAGCTTATTCATATTTTTGCCTTTTACTATTTTGAGTAGTATAAAAAACTCAGTGCGAAGGCGTTGCGAGTGGACTTTACGATCCTAAGATTCTTTGATCACGCACTATTCTTGATTTCTTTTAGTAGTTAAGAAAACATCTTATATCTAACAAACCTATCAATTAGATTTGCGTCCTAGCATTGGTAACCCTTACTATCATACAATAGCCGTCACAAGTCGGCACTCTTCATTACTGTATGTATTCTCAAAAATCCAAACTTATACCGTAATCCCAAGCATTTATCCTTGTTCAACAAATAATAAGACGAACTAATGACCAAAAATTTCTCTCAAACAGCGGCTTTCATCTGGTCTGTCGCTGATCTATTACGCGGTGACTTTAAGCAATCTCAATACGGTCGTATCATCCTGCCATTTACGCTGTTGCGCCGCTTAGAGTGCGTATTAGAAGAGACCAAAGTAAACGTCGTTGCAGAGAGCCAGCGTATTGCTGAAATGGGTTTGTCTGAGGAAGCACAAGAGAAGTTCATTATTCGTGCCAGCAAGCATGCGTTCTATAATATCTCGCCTATGGACCTGAGTAAGATGGGTCAAAGCGATATTAAAGACAACTTGAACACTTATATTCAATCCTTCTCTAAAGACGCACGTGAAATATTCGAGCATTTTAAGTTTGAAGAGTTCGTCGGGCAACTGGCTGATGCCAACTTGCTTTATAAAGTGGTACAAAAATTCGCCAATACTGATCTTAGCCCTGAAAATATTTCTAATCATGAAATGGGCTTTGTGTTCGAAGAGCTGATCCGCCGCTTTGCTGAAAGCTCGAACGAAACCGCTGGGGAGCACTTTACCCCACGTGATATCGTGCGCCTGACCACTTCTTTAGTATTTATGGAAGATGACGACGCATTGACCAAAGACGGCATTATTCGCACCATATATGACCCCACAGCAGGGACGGGCGGCTTCTTATCTTCTGGTATGGAGTATGTGCTTGAGCTAAACCCTGATGCTGTAATGCGTACCTATGGTCAAGAGCTAAACCCTGAGTCTTACGCTATCTGTAAAGCCGACATGCTGATCAAAGGGCAAGAGGTGGATAACATTAAGCTGGGTAACACCTTGTCTAGTGATCAGCTGGTCGCTGAGAAGTTTAACTACATGCTGTCTAATCCGCCGTTTGGGGTAGATTGGAAAAAGATATCAGGTGAGATTAATGATGAACACCAGCAAAAAGGCTTTGATGGCCGCTTTGGTGCTGGCTTGCCGCGTGTATCAGATGGCTCGTTGCTATTCCTGATGCACTTACTGAGTAAGATGCGTTCTATCACCAGTAGCAGCCAAGATGACAATCAAGACAGTAATGCTAAAGACCAAAACAACGGTAGCCGTATCGGTATTATCTTAAATGGCTCTCCGCTATTCACAGGCGGCGCAGGTAGTGGCGAAAGTGAGATTCGCCGTTATATCCTTGAAGCGGACTTGCTTGAAGCTATCATCGCCTTACCGAACGATATGTTCTATAACACTGGTATCGCTACTTATGTCTGGATATTAAGTAATAAGAAAACATCCGAGCGTCGCGGTAAAGTGCAGCTGATTGATGGTAGTAATCTATATAGCAAGATGCGTAAGTCACTTGGCTCTAAGCGTAATGAGATGAGTGATGAGGATGCCAAGACCATTATCCGCAGCTTTGGTGACTTTGAGGTGGTCG
Source organism: Psychrobacter sp. 72-O-c (assembly GCF_904846605.1). Lineage (GTDB taxonomy): Bacteria > Pseudomonadota > Gammaproteobacteria > Pseudomonadales > Moraxellaceae > Psychrobacter. The sequence goes on along the minus strand of NZ_CAJHBI010000003.1, from coordinate 123,367 downwards.
ACGCACGAGTACTGGATAAGCCAGAAGAGGTTAAATCTAACCGTGGTCGTCAATCGGCAAACCCTAAAGCGGAACCTGCTAAGACTTTTGCCAGTAAGATATTTGACACCCATGAGTTTGGCTATCGCCGCCTAACGATTGAGCGTCCGTTACGTTTATCCGCGCAGTTATCTAACAGTGCCATCGACAGCTTACGCTATGCGCCCAAACCATTTGATATGGTCATGCCAGCGCTATATGAAGCTTTTGGTAGTAGCTGGACTACTGATAATGACAATAATAATTACGGCGACTTGTCAGCGGTCACGGTCGATGCGCGCGCCATCATTAAAGCAGACTTTAGCGAGCTTAAAGAACGCCAAATCAAAGATGTACTCGATGCCAAGCTATGGCAGGATCAGCTTGAGCTAATGAATAAAGCCAAGTCGTTGCAAGCCGCCATTGGCGATAGCCAGTACGATGACTTTAATGAGTTTGATAAGGTACTCAAACAAGCGTTAAAAGATACTGATGTCAGCTTAGATACGAAAGAGAAAAAGCAGCTGCTAGATGCGATCACGTGGAAAAACCCTGAAGCTGAACCCGTCATCAAAAAAGCGGTCAAGGTTGCCAATCCGCTCTATGGTGCGTTTGAATATACCAATCCAGCTAGCAACACTAAAATAGTAGAATTCCAGACAGACAGCGATCTACGTGATTATGAAAACGTGCCGCTCAATCCTGATGTAACGACCACTGAGTTAATTGAAGCTTACTTCGCCCGTGAGGTGCAGCCACATGTGCCTGATGCGTGGATAAATGCCGATAAGACTGACGCTATCGATGAAGAGATCGGCATTGTGGGTTATGAGATACCGTTTAACCGTCACTTCTATGTCTATGAGCCACCGCGCGCGCTTGCCGATATCGATGCGGACTTGGATGCGGTTAGTATGGAGATTATGCAGTTATTGGGTGAGGTGCATTCGTAATGGCTGAATCAGTGACGAAATATCAGCAGTATGCAGAATATAAAGATTCTGGCGTTGAGTGGTTGGGAAAAGTACCTAGCCATTGGACTGTTTCACCGCTTAAGCTCTATATAGATACTAGGAAAGGAGTTGCTTTTAAATCAGCCGATTTTACTGATACAGGCGTAAGAGTAGTAAAAGCAAGTGATATAAAAGATAAGACTATTCAACAATCCGATGTGTTTCTACCAACCTATTTTTCTGAAATTTATCCTAAAGCGGTATTAAAAGCAGAAGATATAGTAATAAGTACTGTAGGAAGTACGCCAGATGTTAAAAATAGCGCTGTTGGTCAGATTGGCATGCTACCAGCAATGCTTAATAACAGTCTTTTAAATCAAAATACTGTAGTTTTTTCGCCTAGGAAAAATACTTTAGAGAACTTATTCTTATTTTATTTGATACAAACTAATGTCTATAGAGACCATCTGGACTTAAATGCTCATGGCACGGCAAACCAAGCTAGTTTAAACGTCTCGGATATGCTGAGTTTTACTTTTTCTCTTCCTCTCTTTCAAGAACAAACCCAAATCGCCAACTTCCTTGACCACGAAACCGCCCAAATCGATACCTTAATCGAAAAACAAAAAGTCTTAATCAAACTATTAAAAGAAAAGCGCCAAGCCGTTATCAGTCATGCGGTGACCAAAGGCTTAAATCCTGACGCACCGATGAAAGATTCTGGGGTGGAGTGGTTGGGGGAAGTGCCGGAGCATTGGGAGGTTTCAAAAATAAAGTATATCGCTGAGCTAACACCCAGCAAAGCGGAAGTTTTATCAAGCTTAGAAAAAAGCTGTAGTTTTATCCCGATGGAAAAACTAAAGCTTGATACTCTTATACTTGATGAGACAAGAAAAATTAAAGACGTGTATCAAGGTTATACATATTTTAAAGATGGCGATGTGCTAATTGCTAAAGTAACCCCATGTTTTGAAAACCAAAATATGGCAATTGCTACCAATTTAGTTAATGGCATAGGCTTTGGTTCTTCAGAAATATATGTAATACGCACTGAGGCAGAAGGATTAAATCGATTCTTGCTCTACCGCTTGCAAGAAAGTGTATTTATGCAGCTTGGTGCAGGTGCAATGACAGGCGCAGGTGGATTAAGAAGAGTGCCATCAGATTTTATTAATAATTTCCAGTTTGCCTTACCACCTATAGTTGAGCAAAAAGAAATTGTTGAACACATTGAAGAAATGAAAAGTAAGTTTAATGACTTAGTCGATAATGCAGAAAAAGCCATTCAACTCATGCAAGAACGCCGCACTGCTTTAATCTCTGCCGCCGTTACGGGCAAGATTGATGTTCGAGGCTGGGTTGCGCCTGTTCTGGTAGCTTTATAAGGCTTAGTTTTTATATTTTTAAGATATAGTTAAATTTAAATTTTGGTAGTTAATGTACATTCTATATCTTAAATAGTTGTTGTGAAAATCAAAACCTATATATATCAATTTTTAATTTCCCATTATGATATTTCTTATGGCAGTCGTCACATAGTGTGACAAAGTTAATAATATTAGCGCTACCATCTTCAGAATAAGGTATAAGATGATGTCCTCTAGCTTCTTTTTTTTCAGTGTTCCAACAGACGGTACAAAGGTGATTTTGTAATCTCTTTATTTCACGTTGCTGCTTAATGTGTGAGTAAGGTCGACTTTTACTCATCATATTGGTCTTCTATTAAAGAATGTAGAGCTTTTACCTTACTTGGAAGTTCACTGCTTTTACCCTCTACTAATGTAGCAATAACACTGTCAGAAGTTTCTTTTTTCTTTAGTTTTACTATTTCTGAGTGCATTCTATTTTGTTCATCTTCTGTCATATTATCGAGCCTTAAAATAAGGGCTCTGTCCCTAGGTACAGTGCTCTCTAATGATGAGGCTTGACATGTGCGACGGTTATGTCCTTCTTGACCACAATTACTACATTTCATTTCACTACCTCAGAATGTAGAGATCTTCAAATCACCCTTACTAACTACCACTTCATTATCACCTTCACTTATTGTCCAAGTAGATGTAATTTGTGGCAAGCCTTCATCTGATTGATTGAGCAGTATAATATCAACATGACCTTTTTTTCTTTTCACAGATATTGCCATACCATCCATATAGTTAAAAACACCTGAAACTTCATCCCCTTTTTTTAAAATTTTTATTTCAATATTTTTTTTATTCATTTGTATTCTCCGATTAACTAACAAAAGCTAAAGTAATAGAATTGTTCTTACATCATAAATATTATTAATGTTTATTGCGAATATTCTACGCCAAATTTTGATAATTAACATGTACTAGTAGGAGATATGCTATTTAAAGCCAAAGTTTGCGAACATCTATCAAAGGGTGCTATCTTTCCGTAGGGGCGCCAGACTGTCATTAGCGCTTTATCATTTATGTAAGCCGATAGAAGAATCCAACACAATACTGGTGGTTGTAACTTTTTTATCTTATTTCATATAAAGTTTATTAAAACCATTAAGTAATTAAGTAAATGACTATGACCGACACCACTTACGAATATGTCTTTCAAGCTGATATCGTCAGCCAGATGCAAGCGCACGGCTGGCAGTTAGGTCAATCATCAAGCTACCAAGCGGAGACCGCGCTATATGAGCAAGATGTGCTGGATTTTGTGCAAACCACCCAGCCGCAAGAGTGGGAGAAGTTTTGCAGAACCTTTCCTATCGACTCTGAGCGCCACTTTATCACCGCACTCGTTAAGCAGCTTAATAAGGCCGATGAGAACTCAACCGATAAAGCCTCACGCACCTATGGCACGCTTGGCGTCTTACGTCACGGTTTAAAGATTCGTAACGCGCGCTTCTCATTATGCCAGTTTAAGCCTGAGCATAACCTCAACCTTGAGATCATGGCACGCTACGAGGCTAATATCTGCCGTGTCGTCCCTGAAGTGGTGTATAGCCCTCACGTTAGTCTTAAAGATGGCGAAGACAGTAATGGCATGGTCGCTAAACGTAACCGTATTGATGTGGTGCTATTCGTCAATGGGCTGCCCGTAGTCACCATGGAGCTAAAGTCTGAGTTTAAGCAATCGGTACAAAATGCTATTACTCAATATAAGCGTACACGCCTGCCAAAAGACCCGGATACCAAGAAACTTGAGCCGCTGCTGACGTTTAAGCGTGGCGCACTGGTACACTTTGCTGTCAGTCAGTATGAGGTCTATATGACCACTAGGCTGGCAGGTAATAGCACCTACTTCTTACCCTTTAACAAAGGCACAAAGGAAGGCGGCGCGGGTAATGATACGCCTACCGATAGCAGCCGCTATGCCACTGATTACCTATGGAATGAGGTATTAACGCCGGAGAACTTGCTCTCGATCCTTGGGCATTTTATGCACTTGCAGATCGAAGAAGAAGAGGACGTTATCGGGTGCAAGTCTAAGAAAGAAACCATGATGTTCCCACGTTATCATCAATGGGATGTGGTGACTAAATTAGTAAATGCTGCTGTTGTTGAGGGCGCAGGTCATAAGTATTTGATTCAGCATAGTGCAGGTTCAGGTAAGTCCAACTCTATCGCATGGACAGCGCATCAGCTATCGACTTTATACAATAGCGACGGCGATAAGCAATTCCATTCCGTGATTGTGATTACCGACCGTACCGTGCTTGATGACCAGCTCCAAGATACCATCTATCAGTTTGAGCATGCCGATGGGGTAGTTGGTAAGATTAATAAAAAAGAGGGCGACGGCTCTAAGTCTGAGCAGCTTGCCAAAGCATTAGTGAACGCGCAACCAATCATTATCGTGACCATTCAAACCTTTCCGTTTGTATTAAAAGCCATTGAAGACTCTAGTGTTCTAAAATCGCGTCGTTATGCCATCATCGCTGATGAAGCACATTCATCGCAAACAGGCTCTACCGCACGCCAACTCAAAGAAGTACTAATCTCTGGCGATATAGAGAGTAATCAAAGCAATGGTATTGATAATGACGTGCCGTTATCTAGTGAAGATAGCCTTGATGCTATATTAGATGCCACGCTTGCCGCGCGCCGTAGCAGCGAAAATCTAAGCTACTATGCCTTTACTGCCACGCCTAAGCCAAAAACTATTGAACTGTTTGGACGTTTGCCTAATTCTGACTTGCCAGCATCGAAAGATAACTTGCCAGCCGCTTACCATGTCTATTCAATGCGCCAAGCGATTGAAGAGGGCTTTATCTTAGATGTCTTAAAAAACTACACCAATTATAAAGTGGTTTATCAGCTCAAGCAAAAACTTGCCGCTGCCGATGACGAAGTCGATGCCCGCCGCGCCAAGATTAAGCTTAATAACTGGGTACGCCTACATGAGCATAATATCGCGCAAAAGGTCAAAATCATCATTGAGCACTTTCACGATAACATCAAAGGCTTACTCGGCGGACAAGCTAAAGCCATGGTGGTGACGGGTTCACGTAAAGAAGCCGTGCGGTATAAGTTAGCTTTTGATAATTATATTGCCGAGCACTGCTATCGAGGCATCAGTGCGATGGTGGCATTCTCAGGTGAAGTTAGCTTTAATGACAATGACCCTGATAGCGGCGCGTTAATCGATCATAAGTTCACTGAGTTTAATATGAATATTGGGCTAAAAGGTCGCGATCTACGTAAAGCTTTTGATAGTGACGACTATCAAGTGATGCTAGTAGCTAATAAGTTCCAGACGGGCTTTGATCAGCCAAAGCTGTGCGCCATGTACGTTGATAAGAAATTGACGGGTGTGGACTGCGTACAGACGTTATCAAGACTTAACCGTACCTATAAAGGTAAGGCGGAGAGTGGCACATTTGTGCTCGACTTCTTCAATGACCCTGAAGATATTTTGGCAGCCTTCCAGCCATATTACGAAACCGCAGCCTTAGCAGATGTGTCCGATCCCGATCAGGTGTTTGACCTTTATAATAAGCTCGATAACAGTGATATCTTCACTAAGAACGAAGTTGAGCAGTTCGTTGCGGCTTTTTATAGTAAGCACAAGTCCAATGCCGCCATTAGCAATATCTGCAAGCCAGCGGTCGATCGTTGGCAGAAGCGCTATAAGCTGGCACGTGAGCAAGCACAATATGCCAAGGAGATGCTTGAACGCACCAAAGAAACTGGCGATGTGGTACTGATGACCAATGCTGAAAACGACTATAAAGGCTTTAAACTTGAGCAAGACGAGCTAGAAATCTTTAAAAAGGATTTAGGTACATTCACACGTCAGTATGAGTTTATGTCGCAAATTGTTGACTATGACGATAAAGAACTGGAGAAGCTTAGCCTATATGCGCGTAACCTACAGCCGCTACTGCGTGAAAGCTTTGATGATGATGATGATGTTGATCTAAGTAACATCGTTATGAGTCATTACCGCGTCTCAATTCTGCATCAGCAACACTTAAAGCTAGAAGAAAGTAAAAATGAATATCAACTGGATGCTGGCGGCGGTGGTGGCACAGGGAAACCAAAGGATCAAAAAGAAGCATTTTTATCGCAGATTATTGAACGGTTAAATGAGGTGTTTGCAGGCGAGGACTTCACCGAAAATGATATGGTTAACTTTCAAAATACCATTTGGGATAAGGTGACTGAAAACGAGATAGTCGTAAAGCAGTTCGCTAATAATAAGAACAGTCCTGATCAAATCATGTTAGGCGGCTATCCCGATGCTGCTATGAATGCGCTGTTTGAAAGCCAAGAGGCGTATGAAGGCATGACCATGCACTTATTGTCTAATCCTAATCAGTTTAAGAAGTTCATTAGACTAATGCTTGATACTAAGCTGGGTGCTGAGGGATAAGTCAGGGGTTTTAGAGAAAAGAGAGGGCGAGGGCATAACCGTTTTATAATAGGCAGGCTAGACTAAGCAGTTATTCACGATAATTATATTAATTAAGATATGTTTTAAGCCAAGCAATAAGACTTAAAAAACATCGATATTATTGCTTTTTAGGGCTGCCGCTTGTATGACATATAAATCCCATTTTCACCTGTTTTTTGTTTCCTTTGGATGCTCTGCCTTCATGTTTTTACCTATATATACCTCAATTTGGAAGCAAAACTAAAACAGGCTTTTTTTGTTTCCACGGTTCCGTTTTTTACTTTTATTATCATTAGCTTAGCTTGGAAACAAAATCAGAAAAGGGTGGTTTTGTTTCCTGTTTCCAATGTTTTTAGCCTATCCTGTTTCCAATAAAAAGGTTAAATTCAGTGAGGTTTTAACTATTGTCAGAATCGCATTGTTCTAAAACTTCTTGCTTCTATCCATTTTTCTTCCATATATCACCTTCCTATACTGGTAATAAAAAGCTCCTGCGCAGTTCTTGCTTGGACTTAATTAACAGATAAAGTTAACTAACTTATTTTAGTTCTGTTCTCAAAAAACCATAAATAGTCTTTAGTTTTTCTGCATGACTATCATCCATCGTTATGCACTTCATAAATAGTTGCTTGTATGTACTGTGGTACATGCTTTTGGAATGATGTTCGTATAATCAATCATGACAGCCTAAAAACTTTATTATTGCCTGTAGTTGTTTGTGATGTTTATCACAACATATCAATACTATTCTTAGCTTGCTCTTTTAACACATGGGGTTGAGTTCTCAAAACATGCTTACCTCGCGATACTTGTCGCAAAAGTCGCTATTAATCAGTCACAACTGGGCTTTTTTACAGACTCCTAAACCAATTTGGACAACCTCTGATAAATCAGCATTGGGTTTAATAGTATTTGCTACGGCTGGCTTCATCTTATCTTGCCTCAAACTAATCTCAGCTAAACGGTTAATTGGTAAACCTATTTGTGACTCATCATTAGCGGTATCAGTAGGGAAAAAATAAACCTCATTCATGGTACAAGCAATATTCCCGTAATCGACTGTAAATGGGTAAGGCGTAACATTCCCTTCAGTTTGCCATAGCGATTGACTTACTTCTATATCATCATCAATAACCGCCTTATTATCTTGGATAGGCTGGCAAGCCGTAAGTAATAATATTATTAAATAAATCGCCTTATTCATTTATCCCCCTGTTAGCGTTTTTGGATATTACAAAAGAGAGTTTATAGTGTTGAATTAATAGCAACCTGTACTTTAACATTAATAAGTTTAATGTTTTCCAGCTTCCAGCTTCCAGCTGTGTAGTTGATTTATGCGCGTACCGTTTCATAAACTATCTTTACGCGCAGTAGTTGTTCATAAATTCCCTAAATTTCGATATTCATTGAATTTTTGAACATCATAAAAAGAGAAGTTATGAGCTATTAAATTTTATTAAGCGCTCAAATGTCTGGTTTAGTACCTTTATCACAAACAACATGCTCACATATGATAGTGTCCAAGCCTTAAGTATTAGATAAATGCCACTTCCGTATCTTTAAAGGAAATGTGATGATCACGAGAGTATTGAAGCAGACTTTTATTTGTAGGGTAATGGTTTTAGGTTTGTCGTTTGGACTGATGGTACCAGCTTGGTCAATAGGAACAGCTTGGTCAGAATTGTCAGTTTCAGCTCAAAATAAGTTAACAGCTGCTTCTGCTGGGGCAAATATAGCAGCTACAACTGAAGCGGTAGTTCTTAGTGCCTCAGAAGAGTTAAATCAAGCGAACGCATACTCTATAGATCATTCAAACACTAGGATATTAGCTGACCAAGGTGATGCTGACGCTCAATTCAATCTTGGATGGATGTACGATAATGGCAATGGTGTTCGTCAGGATTATGTTAAGGCAGCTAAATGGTACCAAAAGGCAGCTGAACAAGGTGATGCTGACGCTCAATTCAATCTTGGATGGATGTACGATAATGGCAATGGTGTTCGTCAAGATTACTTTAAGGCAATTGAATGGTATGAGAAGGCAGCTAACCAAGGCGATACTGACGCTCAATTTAATCTTGCATACTTATACTCTAACGGTAATGGTGTTCGTCAGAATTACTTTAAGGCAGTTGAATGGTATAGAAAAGCGGCTGCTCAAGGCTATGCTGACGCTCAATTCAACCTTGGATTGATGTACGCTATTGGTCAAGGTGTTAGCCAAAATAATACTAAAGCGGCTGAATGGCATAAAAAGGCAGCTGACCAAGGACTTATGGAAGCCCAGTATAGTCTTGGTAATTTCTACTATCAGAGTGAGGGTGTTCATCAGGATTACTTTAAAGCAGTTGAATGGTATAGAAAAGCGGCTGACCAAGGGCATGCAACAGCTCAGTATAATCTTGGAGTTTTATACTCTGAGGGTGAGGGTGTTCGTCAGGATTACTTTAAGGCAGTTGAATGGTATAGAAAAGCGGCTGCTCAACAAGACAGCTCAGCTCAGCTTAACCTTGGCAACTTCTACTACCATGGTAATGGCGTGCGTCAAAGTAATGTTCAAGCAAAAGAGTGGTACGGCAAGTCCTGCGATAATGGTAGCCAGAAGGGCTGTGATGAATACCGAATATTAAATTTGAAGTTAAAGTGATTTTTGAGGAAGATATAGACCATGCGATCACTGGATAAGCTGTTTATACATAGACTAGTATTTTTGGGGTTATCGTTTGGACTGACGGTTTCAGCTTGGGCAACTGTAGCAGAAGATTTAGCTACCAATGAAGTTAAAACATCGTTCATTACAGAAAATGCACTAGCAGATTTGGGAAATAGGATATCTCAATTTAATCTTGGGATATCCTATAACTATGGCAAAGGCGTTCGTCAAGATTACACCAAGGCTTTGGAATGGTATCAAAAAGCTGCTGACCAAGGATATGCTAGAGCCCAGTATAATATTGGGGCAATGTACGCTGCTGGCCAAGGTGTTCAGCAGGACTTTACGAAAGCCTTTCAATGGTACCAAAAGGCGGCTGACCAAGGGGAGGCGGCAGCACAATATAATATTGGTGTTTCGTATAGGAAGGGCCTTGGAGTACATCAAAATGATGTTAAAGCCGTTGAATGGTATCGAAAAGCGGCTAATCAAAGGCATATTCATGCCCAATATAATCTTGGAGTGTCATACGATAAAGCCAAAGGTGTTAGCCAAAATGATGTAAAGGCATTCGAGTGGTTTCAAAAGGCAGCCAATCAAGGACACGCAAAATCTCAACATAATATCGGGTTGATGTACGCTATTGGTCAAGGCGTTAGCCAAAATAATACTAAAGCGGCTGAATGGTATCGAAAGGCAGCTAATCAAGGACGGAGCGAAGCTCAAAATAACCTTGGTGTGATGTACTACAATGGCCAAGGTATTCGTCAGGATTACTTTAAAGCAGCTGAATGGTACCAAAAAGCAGCTGACCAAGGGCTTGCGGAAGCCCAGTACTTACTAGGAAGAATGTACAACGACGGTGTAGGAGTTAGCCAAAACTACGTTAAGGCAGTTAATTGGTATCAAAGGGCAGCTGATCAAGGCAATACATCAGCTCAGAATAATCTTGGATTAATATATTATAACGGTAAAGGAGTTCCTCAAGATTATGCTAAGTCATTTAAGTTCTATCAGAAATCAGCTGATCAAGATAATGCATTAGGGCAGAATAATCTTGGATGGTTATATTATACCGGTGAAGGTGTCCGTCAGGACTATAGTAAAGCTATTGATTTGCTGAAAAAGTCAGCAAATCAAGGAGAAGTGCTAGCTCAGAGTAATCTTGGAGTAATATACGGTGAAACTATAGGTCTTCATCAAAACTACTCTAAAGGGTTCTACTGGACACAAAAGGCGGCTAAACAAGGACAAGCGCATGCTCAGTACAACCTTGGTGTGATGTACTTCCGAGGAGTAGGTGTTAATCAAAATAAACTTCAAGCTAAAGAATGGTTTGGTAAAGCTTGTGATAATGAGTTTCAAGCTGGCTGTGATAATTATCGAATATTAAATCAGAAGCAAAACTAGTTTTTAAGGGTATCAACGACTATGAATCCACCTAAGCAAAGTTTTATAAATAGATTAATATTTTTGGTGTTATCGTTTGGAATAATATTATCAGCGTGTTCATCAGAATATGAGGAGACTAGGGCTTTAGCGGGACAAGGTAATGCCGAAGCTCAGTCTGAACTTGGATTTATGTATATGGATGGTAGCGGTGTTAGTCGTAACTATACTGAGGCAGTCGAATGGTTTCAGAGAGCAGCTGATCAAGGTTATGCCAAATCCCAACACGATCTTGGAATGATGTATTATAAAGGCATTAGTATTCCTCAAGACTCAGTTGAAGCAATCAAATGGTTTCAAAAAGCAGCTGATCAAGGGTTAGACAGTGCTCAACATAATCTTGGCATGATGTATGCCGATGGTGATGGCGTGCATCAAGATTATGCCAAATCCGTTGAATGGTTTCAAAAAGCCGCTGACCAAGGATTAGCTAGTGCTCAGCATAATCTTGGTATGATGTATACCGATGGCGATGGCGTTCATCAGGATTATGTTAAGGCAGCTAAATGGTTTCAGAAATCGGCTGACCAAGGATTAGCCAATTCTCAACATAATCTTGGCATAATATATGCCGAAGGCGAAGGTGTGCGTCAAGATTATGCTAAAGCAATTGAGTTGTTTAGGAAGTCAGCCAACCAAGGGTTCGTTGATTCTCAATACAATCTTGGATTTATGTACGATGAAGGTCAAGTTGTACGTCAGGATTATGCCAAGGCACGCGAATGGTATTTGAAGGCAGCCAATCAAGATGATGCTGATGCTCAATATCGTCTTGGCTCTTTATATGCAAATGGTAGAGGAGTTAAGCAAGATTATAAAAAGGCAAACGATTGGTTTAGTAAATATTGTGACAACAGAGAACAGGCTGGCTGTGATAGTTATAATGAGTAAGGTTTTTTAGTTTTACCTTCTCAATAACAGTTCGCTGGCAAGTATGCGGGCTTCGGTGACTACTACTCGTAAAGGAATGTGTTTATTTAAATACCTACTTATCATCAGCTTTGAACTATACCTTTCCATCTGTTAACAATTATAAAAAAAGGCAGGCAATTAAAGCCTACCTTTTAGGTTTATGATCAGGGTTCACCATCATGGTGTACGTCTAATAGCTTATGAGTAATTACCTACACTACCAAATGGTGGTATCTCATTATCAGGCTCATTGATAAATGACTGCGGCTTTACCGTACCTACCTTTTTAGACTGGGACGCTTGGGACAGCGGGACAGTGCCCGTGATTACTGGGTTTATGGCTGTCCCAGTGCTTTTTTGGCTATGGGACAATTGGGACGCTTCATCACGGTGCGGCTCTAGTTGTCCCAACGGTCTCAGTGGGGTTTTAAGATGTGGGACAGTGTCTAAAGCTTGCTGTATATGGGCTGTCCCGTTTGTCCCATCTGTCCCAGTGGCTTTATCGCCTTCGTAACTTAATATGTGCGCTTTAACCGCATAAAAGGGATCGCGTTCTATAAAAAGTGTTTTTGGTGATTTGTATGCTTTGCGGTCACCTTGATTACGTATTAAAAGACCGGCCTCATCTAATACCTGTAAAACTTTTTTAGCATTAAAAGGTGGGCAGATTTCCATATCAAAGGTATTCACTGAGAATAAATAATCACCTGTATTAGTATTACGATAGCCTACACGGTTAGAGGTTTTAGGTTCAAAATCTGGGCATCGGTGACTACGGCGCGGTTCAAAGCGACTTGACCCATGCTGTTCAATAAAGGCCTGAATATGTTTAATGATTTGGCGCTGCTCCTGCTCACCATCACGGCCATAATTATCAAGCCAATTGTCCAAGCATACCTTAACCGCCGCCGCTTGTCCTGCTTGCCAGCCTGTAATACCTGCTAGCGTTGCCATTTCCCCAGCAGCAGCCACGATAGCGAAGCGTTTAGCCACTCTATGGGCTTGTGGTGCTAGATTGTCGTATTGGTTCATAAAGTCATCAATCAATGCCTTGGCGGTGATGGTGGTCGCTGCCTTATCCATAGTAATATATTCAAGCCAAGCGATGCCAGCAGTTCCATAATAAGTGCTTGATAGCTCTGTCAGCTTATCGGCTTGTGCTGCGCCACTGTTTGCCAATACTAGACTATCAAACATCTTATAGCCTTTGCCAGCGTCTGCATCGATATGGGCGGTGCGTATCTCAATGCCTGCGTTGGTACTCTGTCCTACTTCTGCCATTTGTTGCTGTACGGACTTTTCACCATTAGATAAGAATATAAGCCGCCATTTATTGGCTGTACGATTCTGCCCTGTAGTAGTGCTTCTGCCTTTACCCTGTCCATTGGATAGCATGTAAATAATATTGCCTATTTTCTTTGGGTCACATTCACTAATTTCATCAAGCCCTAAAAAGCTATCGTTATATTCGCTTGCAGTTCCCTCCAATGCGTTGTCTGTAGTACGCCATGTCTTAACGTATCTTTCAGGGTTTCCCCAGACACTAGCCGCTAATTTAAGCGATATTGATTTGCCCATACTTGATGAGCCCATAAAATGAAAGCCACCTCCATCACTGCCTAGGGGCTCCAGTAATTGTCCTGCAAAAGCGCAACAAAGAGAGAAAACCAAACGGCTTTGGTCTGCCATTGGTTTGCATACCTTATCAGTCCATTGAGCTAATTCTCCTTGTTGCGATAATGTGCTGTCGATTGCATGTGCTGACTGATAGACAATCACCTCATTAGCGTCAACAGCGCCGCCTAGCGTGTGATCTGGTAATACATATTGCTCACCATGCCAGCCTAGTTTTGTGACGCATCGCGCTCGTTTTTTGCTTGGATAGTCTTGAATGTAGGCGTCTAGATAATCACGCTGCTTGCGATTGATAGTAATATTTAAGCCTTGGCTCGCAAGCTCGCGACGGTACTCTCGCGCATCACTTTGTAGTAAAGCCACTGGCATTGACCATTGATGTATTACACCATCAGCATCATGCCATTTTAATAGTCGCCCCCAGTTTTTGTTACTAGCATCACGCGCTGTAGCTATAACTTCAAGCGGCGAACAAATAAACATTTTTAACTTAAACAAAATGTTAGTAGGGTCGCTGTCATCATACTTCACAAAAAATAGCCCGTCGGAGTATAGTTCAAAACGCCCGCCTTCATGAACCATGGGCTCATTGAGCTGGGTATCTTTACGCCATTCTGGATAGCTTACTGCTATACTATCGCTTGATGGCTCTGGTAGGTCATCTGCTAGAATTATTGAGAGCTGCTCATCTGTCAGGGTGTCCAGCTCTTTTATTTTGCCTGCCAATTGTTGATGGGTAATATCAGGATCAGCTTGTCGCTGCAACTCTACCCAGTCCACGATATCGCCTTTTTCAGCAAGTCCCAACACATCAATATCAATAATTTTAATACGTGCACCTATGGCATTTAGTTCTTTGTAAACACCTTCTAGCCATTGCACTCCAGCTGCATCATTATCAGCCCATAAACAGATATCACGCCCTGCTAATGGCAACCAGTGATAGTTATTAACTTGTGTGCTGCCACCGGATGTAGTGGCGATAAAACCAAACTCATTAGCGAGATCGGCTTTTTGTTCACCCTCAAATATATAAACCACGGCTTCAGTATCACAAGCAAGGTCATGCCGACGATAAAGCGGCTTTTTGCCGCCACCCTCTGAATAGACTTCTTTAAAATCAGGATCTTTCATCTGCCACATGCCGGCGCTGTCTTGACTGATAGAGCGAATATATTTATCACCAGTAGTTAAATTCTTCAATCGTAGTTTGCCATAAATGAATTTACTATCGGCGTCAGCGTAGATATGTAGGATTTTACGTGTAAAACCTTTATCTATTTGGGGTTTACTTATCTTAGCTACGTACGTTTCTACCTGTCTAATTATGTCATTATTATCCATAGTCATTGTGCTCCCTCAATCAAATTTAACGCCTTACATGCTTCGATAAATGTAGTGCTATGCCATTGCATATAAAAACCAATGCGGTCACCACTAGCGCCGCATGCGTGACATTTATAACCGCCATGCTCACGGTTCACACCCATTGATGCGTGGGTATCGTTATGAAACGCACACTTGACCAACTGCCACCCTTTGCTACCTTTGATAGTGATATCGAAACGACTATAAAATTCATACGTATTCGGTAGGCGTGACTTACTAATAATACCGCGCTGTTGTGATTGATAAGTCGGTCTAGTAGCTTGTTGTTGCTGTCTAATTTGGGATAAGTGCAAGCGGATAAAATCAGTCATTAGCATTCACCTTACCAAAGGCGCTTTGGGCCAATGGTTCTTTAATTGCTTCCAATTGATTGTAAAGCAGGTTCGACCACGTATTGACTGAATCATGAGCCAAACTTGCCATAGCAATAGCTTGCGGCTCTGTAATTTGGCGTTGATAGATTAGGTAGAGCAAATGACCAACACTATCTAAATGACGGTTTACGCCATCAATACCACAAGCAATATCAGATAGCATCATCGACGGCATTAAAATCACTTCGTCGTCATGCGGGATGGTCAAGTCGATAACCTTACGTTTGCTGGTTTGAGCAATAGACAAGCCATTATCAGATACGCCGTCTAAGGCGCGATTAGTGGCAGTGTTAAGAGTAGACCTGTTATTTTTTTGGCTCGTGCTGATTGAATTATCCATAATGGCTAGCTCCTAAATATTGAGTAGCAGGGCTGTTATCACTCACTATAGGATTAGTAGTTGTTCGTGCCTGAGGACAAGATGCTATCGCTAGTAATAGTATTGAAAGGATTGGTGCATACACTGATATACGTTTAGCGATCAACTTGCCAGCGTAGGGTTTAGACTTATTTGAATTGCTATTGTGGTCATTGCTACTCATAAGGGTTCACCTCCAATTCAGGCAATAAAATAAGCTGCTCCATAATGCCTTCGCTCAAGCCAACAGCTTTTTCACTATTAGCGAGTAAGGCAGTTCTTACCGCGACTAACACGCCATTGCTTGCTGGGTCGTCTGCAATAACTGTATTAAGTGCCATTGATAGATTTTCAAAGTCATCTGAGAATCTCTGAATATAGTCGTCCACTACTGACAAAGTATGACTATCGGCTGCCACTAGGCGAGGTGCTAAGCGTTCATTAAATTGGCTCATAGTTACACGCTCGCCATGTCGTTGGACTGGACGTCTGCTTGTGTGGTGTGACTGTCTAACCACTCATTAATTTCAGACAAGCGCCATATACTAGCGCGCCCGATTTTCACAGGGGCTGGGAATTGGTTTTGATTGATTAGATGATAGATGTGTTTAGCAGAAAAACCGGTAATGCCGCGGGTAGCAGCTTTGGCGGTGACGGTGCGCTGTTGACCTGCTGCGGTGGTGTAGGTCTTAGCGGTGCGAGCGGGTTGATTGGCAAGGTTTGCCATTCTTAGGTACTGATCAACTAAGGTCATAATAATTCACTCCATAGCGGTTAAGGGAATAGCCGGTAATGGCTGGTTGCTATGAAGTGAATGTTAAGGGAAGGGCTATGGTGGTAGGCAATGGTGCTTAGTTAAGGCAGTGGCATCTAGTTAAGGTGCTACCTTGTTTAATCCTGCTCTAATTTATCAGTGTGAATAAGATCAATAACCTTCAAAGACTTCATAAGTTGCGGTGCTTTCGTCTTGCGATCTAAAGGTGTCAAAAGAGTTCTAATTCTATCTTTTAAGTTTCCGTTAATTAATTTATGTCCAGTGGCTATCTTATTAAATTTGCTAGTATCAAACTGTGTGATATGTTTTATAACATCAGCTTGATAGTATTCTTTCCATACCTCAATAGTTAAATGTAGTTCTGGAGGATATTGATTTTTATCCATTTCTTGCCAGTCATATAGATGATCTTGTGCTGTATCAGCCAGTTTGTCTACTTGCTGGCTTAGCTGATCATTGCCAGCGTTCACTTCCTTGAGTTGCTCTTTGAGGTCATCTATTTCGATTTTTTGAAGCCTATAAGTATTTCTAACGGTGTTCAATCTATTACTCAAGTCGTTATTATCAGTTTGTACATTTTCTAACTGTTCTCTAAGCTCGTTAATAACCTGTTGATTGGCTTTTGATTCCGCTTGCTCTACTGTTGCATTGCTCATCACAAAGATGCTATCAGCTTCTTTGTCTGCTAGTCGTTGTTCAAGTTCAGCTATGCGCTTTTGATAATATATATCTGGCTTGTCTAAGTCGTTACTTTCTATTTCATAACTGTTATCTTTTATATGAAGTGGTTTTTGCTTAGCAATCAGTTTATCTAGCTTATATCCTATGCTAACTAAATAATCTGCAAGTTTGTTTCTGCTGATATTAGTTTCTTCGAGGTCTGCATAAGGTCTAGTCAAGCCTTGAAGTATTTCGTCTCTACGAGCAACTAAGTTTATCCCATCTGGTTTATGGTTAAGTGCCGCTATTGAATAAGACTGTAATAAGTTTTCAAACTTATGGTAGTAAGTTTCATCGTAATCAGTCTTATTGTTGATATAACTATTGTTTCGGTTTACAGTTATATCACTTAAATCAATATTTAAAATCAATGCTACTACTTGCGGTAAGTTATATTCCGTCAAGTAGCTGGCTAGACTATTATTGTTCAAATTAGCAGTAACATCGTTATTTACATCACTGTCAAAATGCAATAAACCCTCTAACGGCTCAAAACTTGAAAGCTCGGATTTTTTTAAAAAAGATTGCACAGCTTTCATGACAGTATTTGTTATTTTTCTTCTATCGTTGTCTGCTAATTCATCTAAACTCTCGCTACTATTGAATATCCATTCCTCAGCACTGAACGAAAGAGCCTTTTGAATCTCTTCTAAAAACTCTGTGACACTATTAAACTCATAGGAATCAAACCTTATGATTTTATAGTCTGTATCAATATTATAAAAACCTATATTGTTTAAATTATGATGAAGTAAATAAGTGACCACTTCATACAGTGGTTCATTATTGACGCTTGATAAATGAAATATGAAGTCTCTAAAATTAATATAGTTTTTTGTCGGCTCTATAAGCCTATCTACTAAACTCACAATCGCACCCTCTACACCCTTAAAATAAAAATAGGTGCAAGGCAGTGACAGCTTAAGGATGCGTTAGCTATCGTTCGGGTAATTAGTCCTAGCCTTGCAATCGGTTATGACAGCGATTAACGCTATCAATGTCGGCTTGCCAGTCCAATGCTGACGATAAGTAGTGAAGCGGTTTTGTTGAATAATGTTGTTAAAGCTGTTCGGCAAGTTTAGCCAATACCTCCGCCGATACACCTTGTGCCCGTAAGCTCTTTATCAAAATATCTTTATCATGCAGTGCTATATCATTCGCTTGCTCATTACGGCTATCCATTTCTTTAGCGAGTTCATCAGGGGTCAATAAATCAAAGCTAACCGCCTTCCCAGCCCGTAAGTCACCAAGATGGTTCGCCCATTTATTCATCATCATTTGGCGTTCAGCTAGATGTGCTGATAAGTCATAACGCTTCTTGACGCTCGACTGTTCGAGGTGTGCTAACTGTATCTCGATTAAATTATCATTGAATTGCAGCTCGTATAGACCCGTGCTGGCAAGCTGTCTAAAGCCGTGTCCTGTCATCTTAGGGTAAGGGTCGCCTGTATAACCCATGCGCTTAAGTGCTTGATTGAACCACACCTCACTATAGGGCTGACTGCGCTCAAAGTTATAGAATACATAACCTGTCTGCTCCGTTAGTGGGCGCATACGCTCAATGATAGCCATTGCTTGTGGTGACAACGGAATAATATGGTCTTGACGCATTTTCATCTTATGCGCTGGTATGCGCCACACATTTTTATGATAATCAATCTCAGACCACTCGAAGAAACGTAGCTCTTTAGTTCTGACAAAGCATAGCGTCATCAGCTGCATACCTGCCATCGTTTGCACATGCCCGTTCGGGTTATCTTTACCATAATTGTCAATATTGCGTAATAGCTCTGAGAATTGGTGTTGCTCAATAGCTTTCATACGCTCAGCTTTATGGGTTCTAAGCGCCTTACTACGTCCGTAAGCCACATTGATAATGTCATAGCCTAATGTATTGATAGCATACTCAAACACTGACGTTATAAACGCCACGCTCTTGTGGGCGGTGTCTGTTGTCAATTTACCTTGCTGCTCAAAGTACGTTTGTACGGCTAAGCCTGTCTTGATCACATCTTGAGCCGTGATAGCTTGAATAGGGTAGTCACCGATATGTGGCGCTACATGCTTATCAAGGTAGGTCTGTAGTTTTTGCACGTTTTTGGGTGTGGTGTCCGACTTATCATTGATATAGCTTTGCGCTATCACATTGAATAAGTCTTTTTGCTCAACGCTATTCTTGAGCTTGTTCTTATCAATGGCGGGGTCAATACCATCAGCAAGTAATGCCTTAGCTTTATCACGCAAAGAACGGGCTTGTTTAAGGCTAACATCAGGTTTGAACACGGTATCAACATCTTGCTTAGATGATCTATATGTTCCAATGTGAAAGGTTTTTTGTTTGGGCTTAATATCTTTATCTGACTGATAACGATATGTCATTACCCAGTACAGCGAACCCTTTGGGTCGTGTACTAGATGAAGGCTATCACCATCGCTATATCTTTTACGTTTAGCTGGTGGCACAAGCTTAGCAATTGCTTTTACACCGTTGACATTTAATAGATAGTTTTTGCGCTCAGCCATTACCACACCTCGATTAGCCACAATTATTAATTACCATGTACAACAATAAAGTGATTTGTGTACAACAAAATAATCATAATTTCATGTATGTACATCAGTATGTACAACATTGTAAAGGTGACACGAGGTAATGACAAGTGTCTAATAAAGACTGATAACTAGGTGTGATAGGGGTTCAGGGGGTTTGAGGTAATGCGAGGTTATGTCTAAATACAATGATTGGTGCGCCCACCAAGACTCGAACTCGGATCGATCGCTTAGGAGGCAACTGCTCTATCCTGTTGAGCTATAGGCGCATTAAGGAGTGCCATTGTAGAAAAAAATATCTAAAAAAGCAATCAACGAAAAGTAAATAGGTATTATTTGCCATTACTGAGGGCATCAGCAACGTTTACTGAACTTTCACCTACCGTTGATTTTGCGCGTGATGTGGGGTTAAATAAGTCATCCATGCTGTTTTTATAGCCATCAATATTGTTGTAGTCATACTTTTTCAATATGTCTTGCCCAACACTCGAAAGCAAAAAATTACGAAAGCTAATAGCAATAGGGTTATCGGTCAAAATAACACCATCGACGGCTTGTTCACCTTTTAACGCATAGCTAAATGAAGCTAGATTGCGTGCTTCGTTATTAGCGGTGTCATCCTGCGCGATACCATTGGCGTTGACTTTACTTTGGTTAAGCTTGGTTTGAGCCTCATTAATTAAAGACTGTAGGGGTGATAACTGAGTTTGGGTGAAACTATCATCAGCCACAATGAGGTCAATATTAACGAGAAAGCGCGAGGGTTTATTATCAGAGGTGCTGGTGTCCGGTAAAGTAAGCAGCCTCTTGGTGGGTACGTAGCGGGCTAGGACTTGCATATCTGGATAGCGCTTTTCAAAGCTTATGATGACATCATCTAAGGGGACTTGTAGTTTGTTTTCTGCTTGTATATATAAGATATTAGAGTCAATTGTCTCTGGCTCCTCTGAAGCATTGGTAGACAATTGACCATTCGCGTCTTCGTTTGCCATAATCGGTAGTGGGTCTATATTTTTGCGATTGCTTTGCCATAGCCATGTGAAGACACCAATAAAGACAATCAGCAGCAGTAAGATGAGCCCAATCAATAGCAGCTTATAGTCTTTCATAGTTAACGGCTCGTTTTTTAATCAGTTTAATCGAAAACAGTGTAATCGAAAACTTGAATGATTGTGACGTTTTATTTGGCTTAAAGGTGCTGATGCATCACTTCATCCGCTAAGTCTGCCAGCATATCGGCAAAGATATCTGTTGATGGGGCTTGAGCGGTCTTTTGGTCGTTACTGGTATGATTGGCAGTATTAGTATCAGTAGCGCTATTAGGTTGGTCAGGTTTGTGACTTAGACTAGACGTAGACTGATTGTCAGCGGTTTTTGCATGCGCGGCTAATGGTGACTGACCTGTAGTCAACTGATCTTTAAGCCATTCAAAACCATGTGTTTCCCACCATGCCTCAAAGCGCAGTAAGGTGCAACCGCGTAACGCGTGAGGTAGATTCAATGTTCGTAATTTTTGTGCTAATACAGGATCATTGATCGCTTGATGGCTACTGAGATAAAGCGCATTCATTGCCCCATTATAAGGCCGCCGACGTTGCCATGAGGTATCATCAATTTTCATACGCGGTAATTGCCATAACTCCCCACGATAATATACGACATAGAGACGTCGCTCAGGGTGAAAAAAAATGGCATCGATGGGACGCAAGGGCATAATATTAAATTGTCTCGTTGTTAAAAGCGTTGAAGGAATATACAGATGCGTCGTTATTATAGTAATGATTAATCCTGAATGACTATGCGACACTAATTGTCGTATAGTCATTATACTCCCAGCTTATATACTGGTAAACCACAACAATCGGTGGCACACTAATCAGTGAGGACCTTGCTGTTTTATCGGTATTTATGCTTAGTTGTCGCTATTGTTATAGTCTTTATGGTCGTCATTTTAGCAGAAATAGTGTGCAGGAACGACCGCTAAATATAGATTGATAATTGTTGTCTATTGCTTCGTTTATGTGCTGCGCGTATCATCGTTTTTATCAGCTTTCCTAACAAAACTCTTTAATAATGACGCTTGTCATTACGCCTATAACCACTAGTATTTGTCACTCTTTCTTCCACCTCGCTATTTTAATCAGATTATTGTCTATGTTTACGATTATTCAGTCGCACCGTACCGAACGCTTGGTTGAGCAATTACTGATTGCTTATAAATCTAAAAATCAGCCTATTTTTGAAGAGTTTATTGTCATTGTACCTTCAATGGTATTGGGTGATTGGTTGGATAAGTCTATTGCTAGCCAAGCCGGTATTAGTACCTTAGTCACCACCAAGTTTTGGGGGCAGTATCAGTGGACATTGATGCAAAAAGTTTTGGCTGAGTATAATTCGTGGCTTGAAAGCGTACAGCGTGAACAAGAGACTATCACCGTACCTGAGGTCGCCGTGCTAACGGGTTCAGTCATGCAATGGCGGTTATTTGGCTATTTTACCTATTACCAAAATGACATTATGGCGAATGACAGCCATCCCTTATATCCACTGCTGTCAGCGTTATTGGATGCAGAAGCGGATCGTAGCCAGCAAGATGTACGATTGTGGTCGTTGGCCACTGATTTCTCACGAGTATTTAGCCGTTATCTAAACCATCGTGAAGATTGGTTAGATCTGTGGTCGGTAAATAAAGCAGTAGAGGTAGAGGTATTGGTGGCGGCAAAGGACGAACTCTCTAAGAAATTTGATAAATATGCTACTGATACCCCGGATTGGCTGGTCGCTCATTATACTGAGCTTGAAGCTGCACAACGCTACCTATGGCGCCTTTTATTTGCTGCTGTTTATGAGCATCGTGCGTCTATTGAGACTAGGTTTTGGCAGATTATGTCGGACAAGGTTAACAACGCAGCGATAGATATTGAAGCCATATTACCTAGCCAGCTGCATATTTTTACCATTCAGCAGTTGCCGCCAAATGAGCTGACGTTTTTGCAGCGCCTATCAACGCACATTAATATTACCTTACTCCATTACAATCCTTCGCAATTATTCTGGGCAGATATTGTCGATAAGCAGTGGCTGCAGCGGCAACAGGTGATTAATCCTGAAAGCGTGTTTTTACGAGATCATGGACATACCTTGCTGTCACGTCTGGGCAAGCAATCGCGTGAGACTTTTGCGATGCTGGCAGGTCTCTCTGGTAACGAAAGCCAAAACGACTTTGAACTGGTTTGGCAAGATAAGTTCGATGAAGATGCTCAGTATATTGACTCAGAAAACAGTGCTCAACCACTTAGTCTACTCGCACATTTACAGCAGGATGTATTGATGCTGGATGAGAGCGCAACCCAGCAAACGACTGCTGGACGATTGAGTGCGGCCTTGGGCGCGCAGATGTCACCTAATTCAAAGATATCAGCAAACGAGTTAGAGGATAAAAATAGCCTAAGCAACAATGAAAATAATAATGATGGCTGGTACGACGATGCTACTTTAGAAGGTAAGCGTAACCAACAATCTCGTGAATGGCAATTGTCGCAATATGATAATAGCCTAAGTATTCATTCTTGCCATAACTTACAACGCCAACTTGAAGTATTGCGCGGCATGATTGGGCGTTGGCTCAACGAGCCTAGTGATAGCGGTAGACCGCGTCATCTGTCTGATATCGTCGTGCTATTACCTGACGTTGATCGTCACCATGAACTGATTAACTCGGTATTTGTCAACGGAGAAGGGCAGGATGGCCTGACGTTACCGGCGAAGGTGACAGGGGTGGTCGATAAGTCTATTCGACAATTATGGGAAGCGATACGTGGTTTTTATGGCTTACTAGGTAGTGACACGGCACGATTTGAGGTCGCTGAAGTGTTGGATTGGTTGATGCTACCACCACTGTACGAGAGTCTTGGGCTGACCCATGAACAGATGCGTCGGGCTTGCGACTTGTTAGAGCAAGCAGGTTTTGTGCGTGGATTTGATGAGGCGCATCTACAGCAGACGCTTGACCCACAAGATTATGATTATCGTTTTAGTTTTGCTTATGCTTTAGATCAAATGGCGTTAGGTTTGGTAATGCCAGAAGCGAGTATTAGTGATTGTTTGTATCCTGAGCATTGGCAGGATAATACCTTAGCTGAGAAAACAGTGCCCATCTCAGCGATTAGCTTGGGCGATGCGCCGATTATTGAGGCGCTATGCCGTGTTCATACTGGACTTGATGGGTGTCGAAATGAGTATCAAGCCCGTCATAAGGCTGAGGATTGGCTAAATAATATTGAGAATCATATTATCCATCCTTATTTTGGTGCACTTGATCAGACACGCCCTATGCGTGCTATTTTTAATGCGATGAACGGCTTTAAGAGTAGTCTACGCGCCAATCGTCACTACCAGCGTTATCATGCAAACAGTGATATTCAGGCTAATTCTACGCCGAATGATGCATTTGATTCATCAACTGCCATACAGAACGAGGCCAACCAAGTTGAGTCCAAGCTGTCGCAAGTTAGTACCTTACCGCTAAAGCTGAGCTTTATGCTTGACAGCATTGAGGATGAACTTGAGAGCCAACAAGTTAGTGCCGAGCCCACTGGGGTGATTACTTTTGGGCGTTTTGGTGCACTGCGTAACGTACCGTTTGGCTTAGTGGTTATGCTCAATATGGACTTATCTGAGTTTCCCAGTCGCGACCGTGATAATCGTTATGACTTAATGAAAGCCGGGTTAGCACAACGTGGTGACAGGTTTAGTGAAGATGATGATAATGGGGCGTTTTTAGACGCTTTATTGTGCGCGCGTAATGCCTGCTGGATTTTTTATAATGGGCAACGTTTAACCGATACCCATGAGCACTTGCCTGCCAATCCCGTGAGTGAGTTATTGCACTTTTTACAAGGTGAAGTGACGTGGCAATGGAATCCATTAATAGACGAGCAAAAAAAATTAGATGATTTAAATGATTTAGATAGTAAGCAACATGCTAACAATCTTGACAGCAGTGATGTATTAACCGCCCAGGTGCAGCGTTATCTGCCCAAACTTATCGAACAGTGGTTAGTCACCCGCCATCCGGCATTGCCATTTGCGACCGAAGTATTTATCCAGCCTGAAGTGTCGGAAGGGTCGAGTGCACCAGCAGCTAAGAGTTCAAAGAACTCAGAGTCTGAGAAAAATAGCGAACAAGATAGTGGACAAGAAATGATACGGTTACTAGGCCGTGCCATGCAAAAAGAAAAACTAAGTCAGAAACAAACCAATGCTCCAGCGAGAGTTTGGCATGATGTATTTGAGCGCCTGCAAGCCCAAGATGGTTCTGATATATCGCCCCCTGTTAAAGTCGAGCTACCGAGCAAAGAGGACTATGCCCATATTGCTCAGCGGATTGAGTCAGATCATGAGGCTGACGCTCGCTTTGATATCACTCAAGTCGATATGCAGTCTTTATATTATCAAGTCCGTCATCCGGCAAAGCACTTCTTAAAAGAACAGCAAGTGCATATCGTATTACCTGATAAGGACATAGTGCATCAAGAGCCTTTATCCTTATCAGGCTTGGGTGCTTATAAGGTAAATGCGCAGCTGCTCAGTGAACTACAAACCAATACTGAAACCAATTCTAAAAATAGCTCTAAAGTTGATGCTGCAGACAACGTCGAAGTTACTGAGAAAGGTATAAGCAATCAAGAGACTGACCTGCTAAATGCTCTCTTGTATGACCCTGTCATGCCAGCAGGTGTCGCTCGTCAATCAACCTTGCATTATCAACAGCTTCAAATGGCCCAGCAGTGCCAAGAGTTCGCCGAACAGCTGTCTGAACTGGGTATTGATATCAATAGTAATGGCAATGAAAATATCAGCAGCATGTTATTGACACCGTCTACTGAAACTATGATTACTGTTCATGCCGCTGATATAAATACTTATGGTCAATTACAAATTAAAGGGACCGTTCCAACAGAAATTAATCCAGTTAATAGTGCTAAGTCAACGCTATTAGAAGTATCGCCACCATTGGAATCAGAGTCAGAACTAACATCACCTAAGCTTTGGTTAAATATCCTGCCAAATAGCGCGCGCACGCAGTACCTTTTACGTTTTTGGTTATCACATGTCTATTGGCAGGTAGCGCGGCGTACCACTGAAGCGCAAGTAGCGGCTGATGACGGTAAGAGTATTTGGCGCTTTAATAAGCCTAGCGATGAACACAGTAAATATAAAGGTAAGACTGCTTTTTCACTAGCGCCCATCGCTTATGATGCTGCCTTGACGGAGTTGCTTAAATGGGTCAGGTTTGCTCATATCGCTGGCAAGACGCCAATGACGATATTGCCGGTTCATGCCATGACGTATCTTGATAAAATGAATGATCCTAAAAATAATGATAGTGATGCTGCTGACGATACTCATAACCATAATCATGACGCCAGCCAGTCCAATTATCAGCCCAAACGTAGTGATTTTGACAGCTGGCTATGGTCAGGTTATAACAGTGATGTGATCTATGATACCTGCTCACAACATGAGTTATGGCAATACATGCTTTATAAACAAGACGTCTTTACTAAGTTGATGGATGCTTTACCAGCATTGGCTAAGCCGTTGTTTGGCACAATGAATGACGCCTTAAAGCCGTTATAAAATTCTTTAGTCATTATTTTTTAAGTGAGCTTTGCTCTAAATAGCAATAAAAAATATGCAAACTGTACGACTTTGAACAAGTGCCTTTTATGGATAAGTTTATGGATCAGCCTAATAACGATAGCATTGATGCCAGTAGTACGGCTAAAGTTCCACCTGTCAATGCGATTAACAAGACCGAGCAACCGCCGGCGATACGTGTACCGTTAAACGGTAAATATTTGATTGAGGCTTCAGCGGGTACAGGTAAGACCTGGACACTGACCGGTATTGTACTGCGCCTATTAATTGAAGCAAAGCGGCCACCTGAGCAGATTATTGCCACAACCTTTACTCGTGCCGCTGCTGCTGAGATGCGTCAACGTATCAATGAACGCTTGGTTGACTTTTATCAATTATTACAATGGTTTAATAAACTACCCGTTAATCCTATTACCCACGATATTATTTACCCGCAGTTAAAAAATAGTGTCAAAAGCTCTGAAGATAAAACCGCTGATAGTGTTAAAAAAGATACAGATACAGTTGCTAAAGACAATAAAGGTGCTAAGAAACCTGAATTACCCAACAATAAGATAACCGCTGAGCAGCGTCAAAAACGACAAGAGTGGCTTGATGAGCAAGCGCAGCTGGCAGGTAATGCCGATCTCATGAAGGATCCTGTCAATAGCTATCTACTGGTGTATTTGTTAGATAATACGACAGACTATCCATTAGCTGATGCTATTAGACGCTGTGCCTTGGTGCTTACTACCTTGGATAAGCTGTTTGTGGGTACATTGGACAGTCTGTCACAGAAGTGGTTGTCTGAGTACAGTGCCGAGACTGGTCACCAGCAAGGTATGCAAATCAGCGATCATGAGCAAGTAGTCATAGAAAGTATCATTCACGATGCTGTGCGCGCGCATCAAAGTCATATGTATTACCAGCAACCAGAGATTTATGCCCTATTACAGCATACCAAGCGCTTAACTGCCCCTGCTGATCATTTATCTGTTGCGCAAAAGGCCTTACAGTTTATATCAACTCCGATTGCAGAGGTTGAGCTGGGCGCAGCAATTGATTTTAGCGCTTATCAGCAGGCATTGGATAATTTTGCAAAGTGTGATTTAAAGGATGTTGAGCCTTATTTTGATATTGAATACCGTACGGCGCAAGGGTTTGGCAAAGCAGGTAAGATCGGTAAAAACATAGCATCTATCATCACGATTCAACAAGTTATTCGCCAGTATGGTGCCACGTTTTTTACCCACTTAGAGGGCAAGGCTGACATTCTATACACCGAACTACCCAATGCTTTTATTAGTAAAGAAGAGGGTGGAAAGGTTTTTAATAAAGGTAAAGAAGCCGAGCGTTTAGTATTTATTAACCTTGATAGTATGCAAGCACTAAAGACGCTGCGTGATTATGCCGAACAGATTGAGCTTTATCTCGATGCACTAAATGAGAAGTTGAACCGTGATATTGCCATTAAAGTCCGTCAAAAGCTGCCATCGATATTAGAGGCACGGCGCGAGACTACCTTTGGGTTGCAAATGGTACGCTTAAACCAGGCACTATCAGGTAAACAAGGAGAGCGATTGGCACGTTATATCCGTCATCATTATCCGGTGGCACTGATTGATGAGTCGCAAGATATCAATGGCGAACAGGCACGCATGATTGAGCGGATTTATCTTAAGGATACTAAAGGCAGTAAAGACTCTAATGTTAAAAATACCCATCGTGGATTTTTGTTGCTAGTAGGAGATCCCAAACAAGCAATCTATGGTTTTCGTGGTGGAGATGTTGCCAACTATAATGCCATGAAAGCGCTGTTTGATGATAGGCATATGATGAGCCTTGATGTTAATTGGCGCTCAAATCAGCGATTGATTACCGCGTTAAATCATTGGTTTGGTAGAGCTGAATCAGTGGTTAATGGTAATGATCCGTCAAACTCACAAAGTGCGGACCAATTAGCGCAATTGGGTAAGGATATTTATTATCAGCACATCACTGCAAAAAATACTGACAACCATGCATCATGGCAGCAAGCAGTATCAGACATTACAAAACATTCAACGACAGCAGAGCCAGCCAGTGTATCCGCAGCGGTGTTAGCGGAAACAGCTGCGATTCTACCCAATATATTACCCAACAGTCCGGTCAGCATTATTCATCTGCCTTATGACAAACAAGCAAAATACGATGCTTATGAGCTGACAGCGCTGCATATTGCCGCCTTGCTGGCCAGTCAGCAAACCATAAAGGGCCGAACATTACAGCCAAATGATATCGGTGTACTGGGCCGCCGTAAGCATGAGTTAAAGCAAGTTGAAGATATGCTGAGTAAACTTGGTGTGCCTACTCTTGAGACTGCAGAAAACAATGTTTTTGACACACCTATTGCTGGTGATTTAGCGGCCTTATTAGAAGCGATGCTAAAACCGCATCGCCGCGATATCATTAACCGAGTATTGACCAGTCATTTTTATCAGTTAACTCTCAACGATGTGCAAGCACTGATGCTAAGTACGGATGACGAACATATAGCGCCAGTAAACGTAGAACCAGGCAATACAGTACCAGAACATTCAGATGCTAAGCAGGCACAACTCAAGCAGCGCTACCAAGATTTCCAAACCTATCTCAAGACCGCCGCTACGCATTGGCAGCATAATGGTGTTTTGTCAGCCCTGCATTACTTGTTTGCTCATAACCCTATGGCTAAAGAGAAGTCTAAGCAGGATGGTCAAGCAAAAAATAAACAGAGCGCACACCAAAACGTGTGGGTGGGTCTTGCTGATTTAGAAGACGGTGCCCGTTATCTGATGGATTTGCGCCATTTGCTAGATATTTTGGCGCAGCACGGTATGCATATTGGAGAGTATGAATTACTGGCATGGTATAAGAAAAATATGAATAGTAGCCGTATACCGGAATGGGCGCGCCAGCAGCCACTACCGACTGAGTCCGGTGTGCAGCTCATGACTATTCATAAGTCTAAAGGTTTGGAGTTTCCGGTAGTCTATGTCATAGGTATGGACGGTGCGAGTCCTGATGCCAGCTCTAAAACCGGTGGTCGTAATAAGCATAAACTATATTTATATGATCATGATATTGAGGGTAAAAAAACGCAGCGACGGCTATCGGCTAGTGCTGGCAAGCCTTACAGTCAGTCCGTAAAAGGCGATAAACCTACGGACTACTACGCCCAGTTTGAAACCACTGAAAACTATGAAGAGCTGAGACGGCTGGCCTATGTCGCGTTTACCCGTGCTAGTGAGCAGTTATATATGGTGCTTAAGGATGGTTATAATAAAACCGATGCTGAGCGTAAACCAAGCCTGAAATGGCTAAGTTGTGAGAGTCATAAATTTGTGTTGCCAGAGCGATTACAGAATCAAATTGGCTGGCTGGAATATGAGACCATTGAAACCAACGCTGAAGCGCTGATAAAGTCCAACAAACAATCAAAAGGCACTACTAATGCTCAGTCTGAATCCAGCGCGCCCATGGTGATGTGGGTTGACTATCAAAATGCCTATGCACAAATTCAATCACGCTATTTCAAGGGTTGGGCAAAGACCAGCTTTACCGCCTTGTCACGGCAACTGGGCGAACAAAGCCAAGCGCTCGCTATTTTTGATGATGGTATCGAGGACGAGCTGGATTTGACTGATAGCATGGCATTGCTAAACAACAGGTCCTCTTCTATTTACCAAGGCGATGATGATATTAACGATATAATCTCCGAAGATGACATTCGTTTTCGCTTTGTTAAAGGTGCTAATGCTGGTACGTTTTTGCATGAAGTTTTTGAAAAAATAGATTTTACTAACCAGAGTAAATGGTCAACCATTATTGACCAAAGCCTTCGTCAGTATCAGCTGCCTGTTAGTTATAGCAGTGCTGACTATCAACAACGGTTAGCGAAAAATAAAACGCCGATTTTATCATCACCAATAGGGTTATCAGAGAATGAGGAAGTATTAGATAACGATACTGAGTTACTAACGACTGCCGATAATCAGATAGCAACAGACCATAATGAGTTGATAGAGTGGATAGCAGAAGTCCTGAGCGCACCCTTGCTAGCATCGGGCCAGCCACTACAAGCAATACCAATTAAACAGCGTATTGCCGAGCTGGGATTTAATATGGGGTTGTCAGAAGACTTTACCCCTGAAGGTATTAATGACGTTTTTACGACATATCTGCCTGATGAACCTGAGAAGCACATTGAGCTTACCGCCCAACACTCTGGTCATATCTATCGCTATTTACGTGGCGAAATTGACTTGGTCTATGAATATGCAGGCAAGTACTATGTGGTGGACTATAAAAGTAACTACTTAGGAAATAGCCTAAGCGACTATAATGATAAAAATTTAAGTGCTGCGATGAATAAAGCAGGCTACTGGTTGCAAGCTGCTATTTACCAAGTTGCTTTACACCGTTTTCTAGGTTTACGTTTGCCTGACTATGAAGGTAATGAAACGCAATATTTAGGCGCAGTAGAGTATGTGTTCTTACGGGGCATTAGTACCCAAGGGACGCATAATTATGGTCGCATACAATGGCAAATTCCGTTCGCATTGGTAAAAGTATTGGATGAGATGTTTGGTACGCCCAGTGCCTAGCCTAATACATCAAGTAAAACGTGATGGTTTGATAAGTAGTTAAATTAGCTTATGGCGCTGATAGCTACCTTTCATAATCGATATCGCTAAAAAAATAAATGGATAAATGATGAACAATAATAATGACGTTGAGCAAGAAACCGCTGAAAAAGTAACTCAAGACGCAAACAGTTCGGCAAAAAATATACCAGCCTCTCAACAGGGGCAGGCAGGCAAGCACCAGAGCAGCGTTCAAGGCAACGCTAATAGCGATGTTGGGAGTAGTTGGCCCACCACAATCAGTCGGTATCTATTACAGCGCCGCAAGCAGACTCAACTGGCCTATCATACTCAACTACAACCTGACGCTGTATATGCTGAAGGTAACGATACACAGGATTGGTTATTTGAAGCGGTATTTGAGGTGCTGGTACAGCGTTTGGAAGAGGGGCATACCGTATTAGTGTTGGAGGATAATTATCCTAACACTTATATGCGCAACAGTACTGATATAGAAAGCAGTGTTGATCTATCAGTCAAAGGCGCTGAACTTTTCGGCTGGCAGCAGCAGTTATTGCAACCACTGTTGCAACCGTTATTCATAGTATTGGAAGGCACATCAGCGGCTGTGATTGACATTGAGCTTATGGAGCATACGGCGTTATGGGATACCGCAATGCGCCAATCCACTTTGCCTGAATATGAAAAGCTAATATTAGAGCAGCGGTATAACGTATGCGGTCAACTTTATCGCTATTTACAGCAGATGGCGGCAACTTCTAGCCCTAAGGAAAATAGCCTAAGTAAGTTCAAAAATATTTTAAGCCATCAGCCACTTTTCAAAAACGACGACCCTAACAATGAAAGTGGGCCCAATCGGCCCATTATTTTTCACTCAGAGCAAAGTCCAAATAATAGCCATAATAAGGTAACCTTATGGCTACACCGTACATGGCAGGCTGAGTATGCGCTTGCTCACCACATTATTCGCATCAAAGCTCAAAAGGTTAATAAACTACCGATAACACTCAATCCACTTTTGAACACTGAGCAACAAGATGCTATTCATATGGCGAATCAATCCGCTTTTAGTATCATCACTGGCGGTCCAGGTACCGGGAAAACGTTTACCGTTGCTCAGTTAGTCATTGCGTTACAGCAGACACAACCTCAAGAAGTAGGCACAAGGAAAGAAAAAACAGGGGATGCAGGAAGCGCGAATCTAGCTTTAGCTGCGCCAACGGGTAAGGCTGCGCAGCGCATGCAAGAGTCGTTACAGGACGCGATACAACAGGCTGGCGTGTCTATACAATTGCCAGAGGCGAAGACCATTCATCGCCTGCTTGGTATCGGGCAGGGTGGTCAGCCTCGCTATCATGCTGACAATCCACTCAGTGAAGACATTATCATTATTGATGAGGCGTCTATGCTCGGAGTAGAGTTGGCCAATTATTTGGTCAGCGCGATAAAACCTAATGCACGGCTTATTCTATTAGGGGATGCCAATCAATTGGCAGCGGTCGATGCGGGAGCGGTACTGGCTGATCTATGCCGAATACCTGCGCTACAGGACGTTCATCAACGTCTTGAGATGAGTCGGCGCTTCACTGCGGATTCTGGTATTGGTAAATTAGCGCGATTAATTAACCAAGCAGACAAACACCAGCCCACAGATCAAAATATGTCAGCGGCCTGGCAATTATTACATGAAGATGACGCCTTAAATTTTCATCATTTAACCAGCACCGTATCTGAGAGTACAGGAAGCAATGACAATAAAGCTCCCAATAGTGTAATAATAAATAGCCTAAGTAATTATAAATTTTTTAAAAAAATCTCAGATAGCTATCATGGTTATATAATTCAAACTCAGAAGGTGCTAGCAAATATAAAAATAGCGAAATCTGTGCCAACAGAAAAATATGTTAGCTATTTTAACGGACTAATAGTTTTACTCAATCAATTTAGAGTGCTTACTGCTGGCCATCACGGTCGCTGCGGTGACCATTATATTAATCGCTATCTGAGTGAACAGCACCGGAAGCAGCTAAAACTGCCACTATCCAAATCTCCTTGGTATCACGGACGCCCAGTAATGGTATTGCAAAATAATTATGAACTGAGTCTATTTAATGGCGATATTGGTATTTGTTTAGAGACAGAGAAAGGCCGCTTACAAGTATTTTTTGAGAATAAAGTACAAGGAATGGCTACTAACATGCTTAATGATGAGATGATTGCAACCGCCTATGCAATAACTATTCATAAGTCACAAGGATCAGAGTTTGAACATGTAGCGATTAGCTTTGACGATCAAAATGGGCGTTTACTCAGTCAGGAACTTATCTATACCGCTGTTACACGTGCCAAAAAGCAGGTCTCTATTTTTAGTACCGCTTCCGCCTTCACGCGCGCACTATCAACGCCAACTGAAAGACAAACAGGGCTAGGGTTACAATTTGCACAGCTTAATAGAACGTCTGATAGTTATTAAAATCATTCTTATTTGTAGCAGAATTTAGGTAGTAAAAAAGCATCCTTATTGGATGCTTTTTATTTTATAAAATTCGGTCAATAAAGAGCAGTAAAGATTAAACTTTATCTTCTTTAATGGCATAAATACCGGGTAGATGACGCAAGTACCCATGAAAATCCATACCGCAGCCATAAACATAACGATCAGCGACATCAATACCTACAAAATCAACATCGAAGCCGTCTATTTTACGATCGTGTTGTTTATTCAACAGTACACAAGACTCAATAGAAACAGGTTTTTCTTTACTTAGTTCTTCGACGATGGCTTTTAAGGTGATGCCTTCGTCAAAAATATCATCAATCAGCAACACATGCTCGCCGGCGATATTAACATCAGGCTTGAATTTCCAATCTAGCTCATTGGTGCCTTCGTTATCACGATAGCGTGAAGCATGAATATAGTGCATGCGATGATAGAACGTAAGATGGGTAAGTAATTGACCGGCTGGAATAAGTCCACCGTTCATAACGACCATGACAATCGGGTTTAGCCCAGCATAATGTAAGTTGAGCTGCGCAGCAAGACGCTCATAAGCAGCCGACACTTCAATACTACTAATAAGGCACTCTGAATTGCGTAGAGTTTTTTCGATTTCTTGGTTGCTGATCTGAGTCATTGGTTGTGCCTTCGATGAAAAGTGCTGCTTATTTTAGCAAGTTTTAGTGAATTTTCCCAATGTCACGTGACTTTTAGGGCAAAATTAATCTTATATTGTTATCAATACTTTATTAGTCCGTTATTTCTACAAAAAAAGGTCGATAAAAAGAGGCCAAACGATTCAGACCATCGTCAGGGAGCTGCGGCAGTAGTTTGTTAAGTGCCATACCTAACCCTTTTTCAATAGCGGCTTTGGCCATGGGAATAGACTTGCGTTTAATCATACCAAGCTTAAGCGTTTCAGTAAAACGACTGATAAAGTGGGTAAGTGCTTCCTCATTCATGGTTTCAAGCGCCGTTCTAAACTGGACTTTGTCTACCGAATCCGGAGTAACTGCTTCCAAACCTTCGGTGATCGTTTGTGCAGAATCATCAGGGAGCTCATACCCTACGCGGCGTAATCCTTGGTTGTCTATGAACATAGTCTGGTTTTTTAAAAAATTAAAGCTGGGCATGACATCTTTGTTCTCATCTTTACCAAGAAGGACATTAAGTAACGTTTCAGTTGTACGCTCAATGGTCCCAACAATTTTGCGCATAGATGCTTGCCGTTCAGGGTTTGGAATCACGTCTATTAGACTTACTAGTAAGTTATCAGTAAGTTCACGAGCAATCTGCTGTGTTAACTCATTACGATAAGGATAGTAATCGGTTTTCTCCTGTGAGCCGATGGTACGTTCCGCCTCATCAATCATGTTGTTGAGTTTATCTGAGGGTATAAATCCGAAATAGTATGCCATTGAAGTCCCTTTATTTAATACTCATTTGTTTTTAACACTTAGCTAATTATTGTCTACCTCGTTAGTATAGCTAAATTCTAACGGTTAAAATATCTTGATATATTTGCATGATTTCTATGCTTACTTGCTCATGAATGAATCAAAAAACCAGTCAGCATTAGATTCTCATTCAAAACAACCTTAAACAACTATTTTATCATCTTAATTTTGGCACTGTGTTGTTGCCTGATGTATATTAGACGTTACATTTTGTGTCAAATCGGCTACACTCCATACAGAATATTAATACCTTGCCATAGACTAAACTTCGACTCTTACAGATGCAGATCACAATCAAGTCTATTGTTTTTAATGTTAACGTTTTTGTTTATGCTCATCGAGTGTAAATTTCTGGTTGGTATTCTAATTTATCGTAATCGCAAGCGTTTAATGACAAAGGCTTGTATTCAACAGTAACAACTATATAGAGCGTCGCTCAAAGATAGGTAGGATGATAGTCATCATGTGACTTGCCTGCCAGCGCTTACTATGGAATAAAAAATAAGGATAAGAGGACGTGGTGATTTTCCACCCTCGCTTTATCTAGGGAGAGATAAGATGAACAGTGCCATTGTGTTGTTACTTGGCGTCGCCGCGATGCTCTGCGGTTATGTTTTTTATTCGAAGTTTATCGCCACCAAAATTTTAGCATTAGATAATAGCCGTCCCACGCCAGCACACACCATGAAAGATGGGGTAGATTATGTTCCCACCAATAAATATGTATTGTGGGGGCATCACTTTACTTCAGTTGCCGGCGCCGCACCGATTATTGGTCCCGGTATTGCGGTAATTTGGGGTTGGTTACCCGCTGTAATTTGGGTGGTTTTTGGTACGATTTTTATGGCAGGCGTTCATGATATGTCAGCCATATGGGCAAGTATGCGTAATCGAGGTCAGTCCATTGGCTCCATCGCTGGTACGGTTATGGGTACGCGCGTACGTAGTTTGATGATGGTCGTTATCTTCTTACTATTGCTCATGGTCAATGCTGTATTCGGTGTGGCTATTGCCAATATGATGATTAAAACCCCCTCAGCTGTATTGCCAGTGTGGGGCGCGTTAATTGTTGCTTTAATTATTGGCCAGTGTATTTATCGCTATAAGATGAATTTAGTTTGGGTATCAATAATTGGGGTAAGTGCATTATATGGGCTTATTTACCTTGGTCCTATGTTCCCATTCGCCTTCCCTGAGACCGTTTTTGGTCTGCCTGATAATGCCATTTGGATTATCATTTTATTTGCCTATGCGGCAGTTGCTTCATTATTACCGGTATGGATGTTATTGCAGCCACGCGATTATATTAATGGCTTGCAGTTATTTGTCGGTTTGATTTTATTATATGCCGCCATCTTTATCTCAACACCTACTATTGTGGCACCGGCGATTAATACTAACTTACCAATGGACACACCATCAATCATGCCACTGCTCTTTGTTACCATTGCTTGTGGGGCTATTTCAGGCTTCCATGGTTTGGTCGCAACAGGTACAACATCTAAGCAAATTGATAAAGAAGAAGACGCGCGTTTCGTGGGTTACTTTGGTGCGCTTGGTGAAGGTATGCTAGCGTTAGGTGCGATTCTTGCAGCGACCGCAGGTTTTGCCACACTTGGTGATTGGGAAGCTGTTTATCAAAAATTCGGTGACGGCTCTATTGGTGCCTTTATTGACGGTGGCGCTGCGATATTGAATGCTGGTGTTGGTATTGATATGGTATTGTCACAAACCATGTTAACGGTTATGGCAGCACTATTTGCGGGTACCACCATGGATACTGGGGTGCGCTTGCAACGTTATATCTTCCAAGAATTTGGCGAGTTTTATAACATTCCAGTATTAACCAAAGGTGTAGTAGCTACGCTTCTAGCAGTAGGAACCTGTTTGCTGTTAGCATTTGGTGCCGGCGGTATCGATGGTGCGGGTGGTATGATCATCTGGCCTTTATTCGGTACTACTAACCAGTTAATGGCCGCATTAACCTTAATGATTGTGACTGTTATCTTATTACGTAAAGGCAAGCCGGTCTGGTATACCTTAGCGCCATTATCATTCTTATTGGTGATGACGGTGTTTGCTCTATTAATCCAGCTCAAAACCTTCTATGTTGATGGCAATTGGTTACTTATTACTATGGATATTATTATCCTGATTGCTACCATATTGGTCACCTTCGAGAGTTTGTCGGTATTACGCCGTGAATGGTCGGAGCAT
The DNA here is from genome assembly GCF_904846605.1 of Psychrobacter sp. 72-O-c. Taxonomy (GTDB): domain Bacteria; phylum Pseudomonadota; class Gammaproteobacteria; order Pseudomonadales; family Moraxellaceae; genus Psychrobacter. The sequence continues at coordinate 86,284 of NZ_CAJHBI010000003.1, read as the reverse complement.
AAAGGTAAAAATATAAATTAATACCTAACCATTTATCAAACATAATCATTAAAACTAATGGTTACATTAAAAGAAGACGCTGGCAATTGCTGGCGTTTTTTTATGTCATTGAGTGATAACTGGTTTTTGCACAGGAAATCAAAGAAAAGCAAACTATAACTATCATTGAAGCAGACGTGATATATTTTAAACAGTGATATATATGAAGAATTAAGATTGTTTACGATGATAAAACTAGGTAAGAATATGGACAATAAAAAACATGATAAATCATTAGATGAGACTCTAGATAGTGTCAATAATTTTATTAGCACAGCAGCAGAAGACAGTGAATATAGCGCCCCGTGGTGGCAACGTTTTGTAGAGGGTCTTAATGAGTTCTATCACGCTCCTTATCGGCAAACAATGGCGCGCGCCGCACGTGATGAAGAAGACTTTTTCATGCTATTGATGTTCGCTGAGAGCTTGGGAATCGATAATCCAGCCAGCTTTTACACCCTTGAGTTACAGCCTTTATTCTTAGAGAACTTTCATGAATGGCATACCCGTATGGGAATGGATAGATGTCCCTTCGATCATGTTGGCTGTTGTTAATCGTACTAATAATTAATAGTAAAATAATAATAATTGAGATATAGAATATGGCACTACAACCTTTGAGCTCGTTAGTAACGCAACTTTCTTCGCAACCTATTATATTTGTTGGTGGTAAAGGTGGGGTAGGTAAGACCACTACCGCAGCAGCACTTGCCAGTCATTATGCTACTCAGCAAAAAAAAACGCTGATCATTTCAACCGATCCCGCGCATAGCTTAGGTGATGTATTAAACGTACGCCTGAACAATGAAAAAACGGCTATCACGCCTTACCTTGATGCTATCGAGTTGAATCCTGACATCATCGTTGATGCTCACTTTGTACAAGTCGAGCGTACCATTAAGGCTTATACCAACCCTGATATGATGCCTAAAATTCGTGAGCATCTGCGTCTTTCAAAGTCAGCTCCAGGGGCTCAGGAAGCGGCAATGTTAGAGTCGATGTGTCAACACTTAGTAGCGGCAGCCGATGCTGGTTATGACCATATTATTTTTGATACGGCACCCACAGGGCATACTTTACGTTTATTGGTGTTGCCTGAAATGATGGGTGCGTGGACGGATGGGCTTTTGGCGCAGCAGCGGCGGCAAGCTAAATTGCGTTCGGTTGCCACTCACTTAGATACTAATACCAGTAAGGCTAAAGCTAGTAATGATAAAAAAGACGTACCGAACCCGTTTGCCAAGCACAAACCAGATCGCTGGGAGCAAGCAGTATCAGTGTTAGAAAAACGCAAAGAGTTGTTTCGTCAGGCAGGGCAGCTACTCCATGACCGCGCGCAAACGGCAATTGTGCAAGTAATGACTGCTGATGTATTACCTTTAGCAGAAACCCAGCGTGCCATTCAGCAATTAGAGGAAACTAAGCTCACGCCAGCGGCAATCGTAGTCAATCAGCTGATCATACCGACACAAAAGGATGAGTTCTGGCAACAACGTGCCGATAGACAGCAAAAACTAATGGGTGATATCGAGCAAAGCTTTACTGACTACCCTGTATATCCGATCTACCTACAGCAAACGGATGTACGAGGGACTGAGGCGTTAAGCGCATTATTAACCTAAGATACTAAGTAAGTGATTAAAGTAACCTATTAACTTAGCAGCAACACGTTGTTTTATGACCGTTCGCGCTTACTTGATTTAAGTTTGCGTGATTCTAGCCTACGTGACTAAAGTTTGCGTGATAATGACCAAGCCGCATCAGTACGCAAACTTTGTGCTTGCTCAGACTTGCCACTGCTCAATGACGACCATTGTGGCTTACCCCGTGCTTTTTTGAGCTCACTGGGTAGCTTATGTGTTGGCCACGGAGTTATTAGAGTAGTGTCATCAACAGTATGTTCATCATCAATATGATTGTCACCGTCATGGCCGCTGTTTTGCTTAGTGCTATCTTGCTCACCGCTATACAACATTTGGGTGGCATCAGTAGCAGCGTGTCCACGATGGCGTAGGGCGGTGAGTAGATCTATCGCGCGAGTAGCCAGCAAGGTTATTGTAGCAGGGTCAATGTATAAACGCTTAACCCCCGTGATTTTATCGGCAATACTGCTGGTATTAGACAATAACCCGCCAGCGATACCGCCCAATGCAGCGCCCAACCCCAATGTTGTGCCTAAAGCAGCAGCATCAAACCCTAATCCCAATAAAGCACCAGCAGCAGCGCCTGAAGTCGTACGAATACCATAGCTCTTAAGCAATTCGGGGTCAAAGGGGTCTTGCTGATAGGCTTGTAGCTCAAGCGGGGTTGCTGCTACCGCATTGTCATAAAACTTATATGAATTTAACAGCTTGTTCTGCATAGCACGCTCACTTTGACGTACCGCTTCTTGCATCTGCTGTAATATCGGTAGCGGGTCATCATCATCGCTAATCTCGCGAACAAAGGCGGCGACATTTAATAAGAAGTCTGCAATGATAATGTTGGCTTCATCATATAACTCAGCCCAATCCTCAGTTCGGCGTTGCATCAACTGCTCGAGCATTTCTGCATGAGTAAGCATGGTTGCCAAGTTTTGCCACAGTCGTATTTCATCTGAAAACTCAAAAGCTACGGAATCAAAACGGGTTGAAATATGCAAGTTACGACGTGCCAGCATGGTCTGCCACTCATCGATATTGGCATCTTGGCTGTCCGTGAAGTTAAATACGGGCATGACAGGAATCGCTGCCCATGACAAAATAGCCAATTCGTCCCTATACTTACCCAGTACCGGCTCCCGCGCATCTACCACATAAATGGCCATATCACTTGCCAGCAGCTGCCGGATAACCTTTGCCTCTTGGCTATAGTCATCGTATCCATGATCGTCTAATCTGTCAGCACCGTTAGCACCAGACGCAATATCTGCTGCCAAAAATTGTTGTAAACGCTCAATACCATCTCGACGACTGGCGGTATTATCCTCTAACCAATCCATCAATCCGGAGGCATCTTCCAATCCGGGTGTATCATATAAAGCCACCAATACTTCACCCGTTTGACTGTCGGTCAGCTGAGCACGCTCAACATGGCGAGTGGTCGCAGCTTCGTTCTTCACTTCACCAAAATATACATCACGTAGTAGGGTGCGCAATACTGAGGTCTTGCCAGTATTGGTATGGCCAACGACTGCTAACTTTAAAGGTTCACCACTGGCAATGGTAGTTTTATTACGGGATTTATGTTCCATTGTCGATGAGGAATGATTGCCATCAGCAGTGTTAACTGTCTTTTGGTTTTTATCAATATTGATAGACGGCTCTTTATTTAAACGGTCTGTATCTGCCAATGGTGCCTGCTCATGATTTGGTGCAGACAGCGCAGAATAGGCCTTATCCGCAAAGAGACTTTTCGGCGGATTGGCATTGTTGTTATTCATGCCCACATCTTTATTATCATCACGATTCATAATAGTGTCTTACATTATTAGTATTAAAAGTTAAAAGTCTTATTAAAGGTTAGCTTAAGTAAGAAAATAGCACCAATTGAAGGCTGAACACAGATATGTTTGGTGTTAAACCGTACCTAGTGGGCTAAATAGCACTTTAGGATTATTTTTAAGTCCTTTTGTCTGAAAGAATCGCTGCCAAATGCAATAGAACACCGAAAATATTAATCTAAAAATATTATTATGACTGGCTTCGCCAACGGCACCATAAGCGACAGTATTATTAATGGAATCTTCTTCCGCGTATGTACCAAACCAGCGATCAAAAATAATAATGACCCCGCCATAGTTTTAGTCGATATAATTACCATTGGTACCTTGATGGGCGCGGTGATTGGATGGGCTATCAAAAACGTATTCGACCCATTTTGGGAACTTACCCACAGTTTCGGTATGAATAAAAAATTGATAAATTAAATACTAGGTTTTAATTGTTATTTACTAAGCCAATTTTTCGCGCAGAAAGAGCCGTTTGCCATTGTTGCTGACGAATAGCTTGTGATGATGTCAATTCTGTCTCTGATACAGGCGTATTAGGAACATTATCGTTGCTTAATAGCTGCACAATCAAGCCATGCTTGGCATGAGTGGCAATTTGGTCTAATTTTCGTAGCGTCCCGCGATCTGGTAGCGCTTTATTATGAATGCCTAATAACACCTGTACGGGATGGGTATCTAAATAAGCCGTTAAACGTGCCATATCATCGCGATCATCAACAATACCAAAATCCTCTACCTCGTCTGTGCGGTAATCATTATCGGTAGCTATTAAATCTGTCTGCCACCAAGTTTCTGTATTAGAGGGATACTCAAGTAGCGCTACTAGCTTCTTGCCAGCGCTAACGGTCGCTTTTGGTGCTACTGGCGCGGCGACCTCAGTGAAGTCATCCGCATCCACCACTTGACGCTGCCAGAAATTTAGGATTTTTTGATAATAGGGTAGCTTGATATCTAAGCGAATTTTTTTACGACGAAACATCAGCGCACAAAACGCCCATGCTATCGCGCGCGGTACGATGCCATACATCAGTAGACTACCGACCAGTAAGCTTGCCCATTGCCTTGCTACCGATAAGGGCAGGGCATCAGTCACTAAGCGACTTTGTACAATGGCGGTATTATTAGGCACATCAAAACCCATCATACTGGGTAACCAGCCCAGTACGTGGGTGAGGGTGATGAGGGCCTGATCAGATAATAATGTCGATTCCCAGCTAAAACTATACTGCCGTACGATTAACAAAAATATAATGGCAAAAAGCATACCCGTTAAGGTCGCAAGCCACAACTGATGGCTGAATTTTCCTAGATACCAGCGCATTCCACTATGCTGGAGTTGCTGCTCATATAAGCCAACCGCCGCTTGCGTGATATCGTCTTTACCGCGAATCAAGTGACTTGGGCTCACAAAACTTGCAAACCAGTTTGAGGACTGCTTGCCCTGATTCATCAGTGTCAATACTAGCCAGCCAACCAACATAATGGTATGAAAACCTAGCAGACAGACCAATACATAAAAGAAATTGACCACATTGGTCTGTAGTAAAGTAAATAAACCCAGAAAACCTGATACGCACCAGACGACGCTCATGACCATCATGATGCCTTTGATACGTCCATCAATCTTACCCAACACCCGTGCCAGCGCACCATTACTATCAATACGCGTGGCTCGCCGATGCAGCTTTTGAATAGGTGACCCGTCTTCTACTTGCAATTTTTCGGTGACCAGTAGCGGATCGGTTGCAAAGACGTGCTGCTGTATTTCAAGAGTTCGTACCAGCTCAGTCAGTTGGTCTTGGGGCGATAGCATGATGAGGTAATATCCGTATAAAAGCGTTCGGTTAAAGGGTGAATAGAGGCTATTGGGTATTGTAGCGCATTTCACAGCACTATTATTTTGGCATTAATGTCACATCAGTCGATACATACTCCAAAGTCCCAACAATTGCATCGGAATATTCACAACAGCACACATGGTAAATGTTAAAAAATTAAGTCAAAATAGAGCAACAGCCTATTATAGATAATAGCCTATAAACAACAGTACAAGAGGGAAGGATGCCTTATGAACATTAAAACTTATCTGATCATTGGCGGTACCGGTGGTATCGGACAAGCAATGGTCAAACAATTGGTAGCGAGTGCAGCCAGCGAGAAAAACAACAGTGTTCGGGTGTTCGCCACTTATCATCGCAGCGTGCCTGCTTTTGAGGCAGAAAATTTACACTGGCTCCAAATGGATGTCAGTGATGAGGACAGTATCAAGCAGGCGGCTGAGATTATTGGACAACAGAGCACGCATCTCGATTGGATTATCAACTGTGTGGGGTTACTGCATACCGAGCAATCGCAACCAGAAAAAGCGCTCAGACAAGTTGAAGCCGAGTTCTTCTTACAAAATATGCAAGTTAATGCCTTAGCCGGCCTACTTATTGCTAAGCATTTAAAGCCGTTACTGACCAAAGCAGAGCGAAGTATTGACCAGCCAGCGATATTCGCGACTATCTCAGCACGTGTGGGCAGTATTAGTGATAACCAAATGGGCGGTTGGTATAGCTACCGAATGAGTAAAGCGGCGTTAAATATGGGTATGAAAAATCTTAGTATTGAATGGGGAAGGTCGCTCAAAAATGTCTGCGTGGTGGTCATGCAGCCGGGAACGGTAAATACCCAACTGTCCGCACCCTTCCAAGGAAATGTCGCTGATGGACATTTATTCTCGCCAGCCTATAGCGCTGAATGCTTATTAGAAGTGCTGGCCAGCATGACCGCTACCCAATCAGGCAGTTTCGTTGATTGGGCAGGTGAGTCGATACCTTGGTAGCTGTTAGGTTGACTGACCGTTAAAAGCTGTCTAAATGCCCGGATTGTTTATTAACAAGCCGGGCATTTATTCATACCAATCAGTTAGTAACAAACATATCCATAAATTCATTCACTGGCGTTTGTTCTAACTGCGCTTGGTCGTCACATAGCGCGAAAATTTCCTCACAACGACTGTCTATAAAACGCGTGGCAAGATTGGCTTGGAATTTGGCCTCTAGTACCGGTAGACCTTCCTCACGGCGTCGTTTGTGGCCGATAGGGTATTCAACAGCGACCTTATCGGTACTGGTGCCATCTTTAAAGAATATTTGAATGGCGTTAGCAATCGAGCGCTTACTGGGGTCATGGTAATCTTTCGAATAACGCGTATCTTCTTCCACGACCATTTTGCTACGCAGCTCATCGATTGATAGATGCTGTTCATGATAGTCATCTTCGTAGTTTTCTGCCATAAGATCACCCGTTAGCAGGGGCACGGCAACCATATATTGTAAACAGTGGTCGCGATCGGCAGGATTGGCCAGCGCCCCTTCTTTCGAGATGATGCGAATAGCTGAATCATGAGTGGTCAGTACAATTTTTTCGATATCGTCAATTCTATCTTCGATTCGTGGGTGCAAAATTACTGCGGCCTCGCACGCGGTCTGCGCATGGAACTCAGCCGGAAAGCTTATCTTAAATAAGATGTTTTCCATCACGTAACTACCAAAGTCTCGTTGAAAGGTAAAGCGACGTTCGTTTTCAGGCTTAGTAGCTAAGTCTTTATTGGTATGGCTAAACAGCACATCATAAAATCCCCACTGCGGCGCTGTTAGTGCCCCTGGGATTCCCATCTCGCCGCGTTTAGTAATGTCTACTAAGCGCACAGCTCGACTGGTGGCGTCGCCTGCCGCCCATGATTTGCGACTACCGGCATTGGGCGCATGACGATAAGTACGTAGTGCTTGACCATCGACGATAGCTTGTGAGATCGCCGCCATCATGCGTTCGCGTGGCAGCTCATATAGCTTGGCGACCACCGCAGTTGATGCCAATTTGACTAAGAACACATGATCTAAGCCAACGCGGTTAAAGGAGTTATCTAACGCCAATATTCCTTGAATCTCGTGCGCCATAATCATGGCCTCAAGCACGGTCTTCATGGTAAGCGCAGCGCGTCCTTGGCTGACGTTTTTCTGACTGATATAATCGGCTACCGCTAAAATACCGCCTAAGTTATCTGAGGGATGTCCCCATTCAGCAGCAAGCCAAGTGTCGTTATAATCTAGCCAGCGCACCATACAACCAATATCAAAGGCGGCTTTAATGGGGTCAAGTCGATGAGAGGTACCGGGAACACGCGCACCATTAGGCGTGATTTGATCGTCACAATCGGGCCCCAAATGCTTGGTACATTCTGGAAACCGTAGCGCGAGTAGGCCGCAGCCTAGAGTATCCATCAGACAGTAGCGTGCCGTACTCCATGCCACATCACTGTTAGGAGAGTCGTCATCTATAGAATAATTTAAGACATAATCGGCAATTTTTTGAATCTCGGTGTCATATTCTGGGCGGACGTTACTTTCTACTGTCATTTTTCCTGTGTCAGTCATGGTTATATCCTTTTCCTTAAGTGAGTTGTCCTACCTATTATTTTACAATTACTATTTTACGGCTACTACTGATAATTATTACTATATAAAAGGTAACATACTCTATGTAAAACAACAGTGAGATAGTGTACAACGACGAGGATGAATTATTCATTTATCAGTTAATAGCCGTAACGTTTTAATTAAACTATTTGAGCTTCTCGTTTGTCCAAAACCATGTGAATATGCTCAACACTCTATTCGTTAAAAGCCGTTTAAACCATTAAGTAAATCAAACCTGCGATGAATAAAAGGGCTAACACCAACAGCAGAAAACTCAGAATATTGCTGGTACTTGAACCCTGTTTTTTCACTTTAACTTTTTTGACTATAAATAAAACCATCTTCACATGTTCAATACCATCTTCAAGATAGAATTCGCCTTCAGGAACAAACCCTAATGACTCATAGAAGCGGATCAGATAGGTCTGTGCTGAGATTATAATAGGTCTTTTTTTACCGAATTTTTTATGACAGTAGGCAATAGCCTGAGTCATAATTCGCCGTGCTAAGCCATTACCTCGATGTTCTGACAATACTAATACTCTACCTATAGCAGGCACAGATGAATTGGCTGAAAACTTGTTGGCAGAGTCAGCTACTGAAAGATTAGATCTCATCTTATTGAATTCAGGAGGAATGATTCGGCAGTAACCGACAAGGGCTTCATTTTGATGAGCGATAAAATGTAGACAATCAAAATCCACTTCATCCATATCTTGATAAGCACAATTTTGTTCAACCACAAATACTTGCGAGCGTGCTTTTAAAATATGATATAGATCAACTGAAGTCAGCTCATCAAAGGTTTTTATAGAAAATTCAAAGGACATAATTAAGGGGCTTCTAACAATGGAATGGAAGTAGTAAGGGTGGTAAATGACTTTTAAAACGACGGACATTATACGATGTTTGACTGTCTCAACATCTTTTTAGCCTCTATTAACTGTTTAAGGTTTGATAGATAAAGTTTGGCTGATTTTATCCAAATTCAAACTATCAGACATAGCGCTGAATATCTCAAAATACTTGCCGCGTTTATTATACAACTCTTCATGAGTACCAGTCTCAACCACACAGCCGTTCTCTATCACGACTAAGTCATCAGCATCGATAATTTGGGCAATATTATGTGAGACCATAATCACCGTACGGTCTTTTTTAATCAAATCCAAGCTTTTTTTGACTTGTTGACTGGCGATTGCATCAAGGCTCGCAGTTGGCTCATCCAAAAACACAATCGGTGGATCCTTTAAAAACATCCTAGCCAAAGCAATACGCTGCTGCTGACCGCCTGATAAAGACTTGGCTTCGCTCTCATAACTATTAGCTAAAGATACGACTTGCTCATGAATAGAGGCTTTTTTGGCAGCAACAATAATGTCCTCAGTGCTGGCATTTATATCACCATAACGGATATTTTCACTGATAGTCCCTGAGAAAATATGATTGCTTTGTAACACCAACCCTATGCGCTGACGCAACTCATGAGTATCGCAATCTACCAAATCATGTCCATCTAAGCATATCGTGCCAGCATCTGGCTCATAGAACTTCACCAGTAAACTAATAATCGTACTTTTACCAGCGCCGCTTAAGCCAACCAATGCCGTAATGCGATTGGGTTTGATGGTAAAGCTGACGTCTTTTAATGCTTGCGTGCCATTAGGATAAGTAAAATCGACATTTTTGAGTTCGATATGACCTTTTAGATCTTTGCTACTTATCCCGTCTATATTTTCAACTTGTTCCTCATCTTCTAATATCTCAAAAAAACCTTCGGCATAGGTCAATGCGTTATTGATTTGGTCATAGATACGATGTAATTGACGGATAGGGGCGGCGACATTTTGAAAGAGTAACACATGAAATAAAATCATCCCGATGGTCATCTCACCTTTTAATACAAAGTAGGCGGTCAGTACGATAATCACCACCACACCAATTTGCTCAATAAACGTCTTTATGGCGTCATAAATAAAACCTATGCTGCGAATTCTAAGCTGATTGTCAGTCATCTCTTTTTGAATCTTTAAGTGCTTCTCAGCCTCGATAGACTCACGGACAAAGGACTTGACCACACTAATCGAGTTAATCAGTGAAATGACCAAGCCACCTTTGGCCTCCCTAAACCCGCGCATCTGTCTACGGTAGCCTTGCAAGCGCCGTGCTTGTTTTTGACTGATAAAGAAATATATCGGTATGATAATAAGACCAACTAGACCAATCCAAAAGTTGGTCAAAAACATAATAATCAGCGATACAAAGGCACTGGCAAACAGCGGCAGCATATCAATAAAGAAGTTTTGCACTAAGCTGGTGAGACTACTGACACCATAATCAATACGAGTTTGCAACTTACCGCTGTCGTTATCCTGACTGGTATAAAAGGCCATACGGTATGTGAGGATGCGCTCGATAATACGTTGTGATAAATCGCGTGATAGATTAATACGAATTTTTTCACCAAAGTAGCGTTGTCCAAAAGAGATAAATATTGATAACACCTCTTTGGTTAATAGAACAACGCTAATGATACCTAACATCCGCAAACCTGCCTGCCAAGGGTCAGCTAAGGTCGCAATCTCGGTTAAGGTATCTACGGTATAACGCAATACAAAAGCGTTGACCTGCGCGGTAAATGAGCCAAACACCGTTAAGATTAGCGTGGCGATAATTAAGGTTTTGTAAGGCGCGGCAAATACCGCCAGCTTTTTTAGAATATCCCACAGCAAAGCCCGGCGCTCAGTTTTTTTGAGTGGAGGCTTATTTGGGAATGGCTTATCTAAGGACACGCGGCTCGGTTGGGTAGAATTTGGCATAGAATTAATATAAAAAGTTAGATTTATATTTTAAAACAAATGCTACTTTTTTGGGTCCTTAGACTTGTTAATTTTTTGGCTAATTTGTTCAACTTAGTAGTGTTAAGAACGTATATTTCATTAAGGTTCTCTTCTTCACTAATAGCTGGTCTAAATTAAAAAGCATCCGCTGGCACAAATACTTCACCAACCATAATCCGACGTGCTGAACGGCTCATCGAAACTTTTTTGGCTTGCCAGCGTCCATCGACTTGTTCGGTCTTGCCGCCAACCAGTAATGTACCAGAGGGATGACCAAAGCGCACCTCAGATAACTGTTTTGTGGATTGGCCAGCGCCTGCTGCGGCTTGATTGACCAGTGTCCCTTGAGTCGTCGCTGCTGCGGCAATCGCTACTGCTGCTGTGCCCATCATGGCATGGTGCAATTGACCCATACTCATCGCCCTCACGACCAAATCAATATCGTCGGCATTGACTGTCTTACCACTGGACGCGGTGTAACTTTGAGCAGGAGCGACCCAAGCAAGTTTGGGGATATGTTGGCTTGCCTGCGCCTCACTTACGTCTTTGAACAATCCCATAGCGACACCGCCAAGCGCGCGAATGGTCTCAAATTTGGTAAGTAAATCAGCATTACTATTAATATCACTCTGTAGCTCAGTACCCGTGAGGCCCAAGTCTTCAGCCTTCAAGAAAACAGTAGGGATTCCGGCATTGATAAAGGTCGCCTTTACACTATCAGCGCTCAAGCCACAGTTAGGGACATCAAAATCATCGACTAGATTTCCGGTAGGAAACATGTCGCTGGTGGCGTCAACAGGGTCGATAAATTCAATTTTAACCTCGGCGGCTGGGAAGGTAACGCCATCCAATTCAAAGTCGCCAGTTTCTTGTACCTGTACGTTTTGATGCTCATCTGTATACACAGGAACGTGAGCAATAATAGTCTTACCGATGTTCTCTTGCCAAATTCGAACCGCACAGATGCCGTTAGTAGGAATGCGGTCGGCTGCTACTAGTCCCATATTAATAGCACAAGCGCCAACCGCTGCCGTTAAGTTGCCACAGTTTCCGCCCCAATCAATCATGGGCTTAGCAATATTAACTTGTCCAAAAAGATAGGTCACGTCGTGGTCGTCGCTAGATGGTTCAGATAAAATAACGGTCTTTGAGGTACTAGAGCTGCCATTACCTAAGCCATCTATTTGCTTACCATAAGGATCTGGGCTACCGATCACGCGTAATAAGAAGTTATCACGGGCTTGACCTGCTTCCTGACAGCGTTCCGGTAAATCAGACAGTTTAAAGAAAGTACCTTTTGAAGTACCACCGCGCATATAAGTCGCTGGGACAGAGATTTGTGGGGCGAAAGATTGTTTTGGTTTAGAATTTGATTGGGTCATTAGAAGAAGTCCTTTTTATGCTTATGATTTTTTTGGTAATATAGAATGATATTAGTTGTTTCATTTAAGGTGAGAGCATTATGACAATAGAAAATTCGACACATACAATACCTACAACGCTAGCAGAGCCAAACGTAGATTCAGCGACTATTAATCAGATTATGGAGGGCAATCCAGATTTATCGTATGAGTTCGTTAGTCAGTTATTATTTGCTCAGGCAGAAGTTGATGCTGGTAAGGTTGAGCCATATGAGTTTTAGAACGTAAAGCCATCTCTACAAGCCTACAGCTAATAATGATACCGACACGAAATAACGGTCAGGTAGTTGTCATCGACCGCATAAACCAACCGATTAGCCTCATCGATACGCCGTGACCAAAACCCCGATAGATTTTCCTTTAACGGTTCAGGTTTACCAATACCTTCAAAAGGCGTGCGCATACAGTCCGTTATGAGTTTGTTGATACGTTTTAGCGTTTTTTTATCTTGCGTCTGCCAATATAAATAATCCTTCCACGCGGCGTCCGTCCACGCTAATTGCTTACTCATGGTTTCTCACTCATAGTGTCACTTAAATTAACCATCAATTAAGCGTCTTCGGTATTGGCGTTGTCGACATTAACATCAATATCGTCGGTATCATCAGCTAGCTCATGCACTATTGTCTTACCAGCTTGATACTGAGCAATAGATTTTGCCAAATGGGCAGCATTGGCAGGGGACTTTAATAAATAGACCGTTTCCATCAGGCTATTATAGTAATCAAGTGACATTACCACCGCATCATCAGCATCACGACGGGTAACGATAGTGGCGTTAGCATCATCATTTACCGTATCTAAAACGGCTTTTAAGTGCTTTCTAGCTTCTGAAAAGCTAATAACTCTCATAATAGGCTCCGTTACTTGTACCGTTAATAGTACATGTTACGTTATTTACGAGTAAATCTCAATATAATTAGCTTAATATCCTTAGATAGAAAAAGAGCCAGTGCCATATAAACTAACTATACAGCATCGACTCTTTTATGATTTGTACTGTTATTTCAGTAAACGCTTAAGCAATATCTAAAGTGCCATCGATAAACTCTTTGGCAAAGCGCTGTAACATCCCGCCAGCGTTATACATTTTTACTTCATCAGCAGTATCTAAACGGCAGATTATTGGTACCTCAGTGATGCTACCATCAGTACGGTGAATAACTAAGGTCATGAGCCCGCCAGCGGATACTTCGCCAGTGACATCAAACACTTCTGAGCCATCAATGTTTAAAGTATGACGGTTTACGCCTTCTTCAAACTGGAGTGGTAGCGCGCCCATACCGACTAAGTTTTGGCGATGGATACGCTCAAAGTCCTCAGCAACCACCGTTTCTACCCCAGCTAAACGCACACCTTTAGCAGCCCAGTCTCGGCTCGAGCCTTGGCCATAGCCGTCACCTGCGATGATGATAAGTGGCTGTTCGCGGTTCATGTAGGTTTCAATCGCCTCCCACATGCGCATGACTTGGCCTTCAGGTTCAACCTTGGCCAGTGAGCCTTGGATAATATCGCCTTTATCGTCGCGTACCATTTCATTAAGCAATTTCGGATTGGCAAAAGTCGCACGCTGAGCGGTTAAGTGATCACCGCGATGGGTGGCGTACGAGTTATAGTCCTCGCTTGGTAAGCCCATGGTATCAAGATATTCACCAGCGGCTGAATCACCCAAGATAGCGTTCGACGGTGACATATGGTCGGTCGTGATGTTATCACCGAGTACTGCTAATGGACGCATACCAGACAATGCGTTTTTCTTCGCCATTTTGCCTTCCCAATAGGGCGGACGACGTATATAAGTAGTCTGATCACGCCAGTTATATAATGGGCTTAGAGCTTTACCCGTGTCTTTTTTGGCCTCATCAAACATCGGAATATAGACGGCATTGAACTGTTCGGGCTTCACCGCTTCTGCCACGATAGCATCCACTTCGTCATCGTCGAACCAGATATCTTTTAGGTAAACCTCATTGCCATCTTGGTCTTGGCCTAATGAATCTTTTTCGATATCAAAGCGAATGTTACCCGCGATAGCATAAGCGATAACCAGAGGCGGTGACGCTAAGAATGCTTGCTTGGCGTACGGATGGATACGTCCATCAAAGTTACGGTTACCCGATAATACGGCAGTAGTGAACAAGTCATTATCAATGATTTCTTTTTCGATATCAGGATCAAGCGCGCCACTCATACCATTACAAGTGGTACAAGCAAAGCCGACCACATCAAAGCCTATTTGCTGCATCTCAGACATCAGACCTGCTTCTTCTAGGTACATTTTTACGGTTTTAGAACCAGGGGCCAGTGATGTTTTTACCCAAGATTTGCGTAATAAGCCTTTTGCATTGGCGTTACGGGCGACTAGACCAGCTGCAACCATATTGCGCGGGTTAGAGGTATTGGTACAGCTGGTAATGGCAGCAATGATAACCGCACCATCTGGCATCATGCCTTCTTTGGGCTCAGGTAATTTTTCATCAGCGCCGTGGGCAATACCTTTGGCAACCAAATCAGTGGTTGAAACCCTTGCATGCGGACGCGAAGGGCCAGCGAGGTTACGTACTACTGCTGACAAGTCAAACTCAAGTACGCGCGCATACTCAGCTTTTTCCATGCCATCAGCCCATAGGCCGGTTTGTTTGGCATACTGCTCGACCAGTTTGATTTGCGGTTCACTACGGCCCGTTAGGCGTAAATAATCGATGGTTTGCTCATCAATATAGAACATAGCTGCCGTGGCGCCATATTCAGGGGTCATATTAGAGATAGAAGCGCGATCACCAACGGTCAGCTGGCGGGCACCATCACCGAAGAACTCAATATAGGTCGAAACCACGCCTTCATCGCGTAGGAATTCGGTCATGGCAAGTACTAAATCGGTACCGGTAACGCCATTTTGTACTTTACCCGTTAGCTTAACGCCCACGAAGTCAGGAAGACGCATATACGATGGGTTTCCTAGCATAACGCTTTCAGCTTCTAGACCGCCAACACCGATAGAGATAACACCTAACGCATCAACCATGGGGGTATGACTGTCAGTACCAACGAGCGTGTCAGCAAAGGCCACTTCACGACCGTCTCTACCTTTTACTACTTGTACAACTGGTGACATTTTCTCTAAGTTGATTTGGTGCATGATGCCGTTACCGGGCGGTACGACGTTGACGTTATCAAAAGCATACTCGCACCAGTTGATAAAGTGAAAGCGGTCATCATTACGACGCTCTTCAATCGCACGATTTTTCTCAAATGCATTTTCTTCAAAGCCGGCATGTTCAACCGCAAGCGAATGATCAACGATTAATTGTGTTGGGACAATGGGGTTAACCTGAGAGGGGTCACCACCTTGCTCAGCGATAGCATCACGAAGTCCAGCTAAGTCAACAAAGGCAGTCTGGCCTAAAATATCATGACAAACCACACGAGCCGGGTACCAAGGAAAATCAAGATCTTGCTTACCCTGAATGTGCTGGGTCAATGCTGCGGTCAAGTCTTCAGGTGGGCAACGACGAACCAAGTTTTCACACAGTACTTTTGATGAGTACGGTAGTTTGTCATACGCGCCCACTTCGATATTTTCGACGGCTTCGCGGGTATCGAAGTAATACAGGTCAGTATCGGGTAGTGGCTTTTTGAATTGCTCATTCATGGGCTGAATTAGGTTGTCCATAGAGTACCTTTGGCTGTTGGCTGGTTAAACTGAGGGTTAAGTTCAATAAGAAAGGGTGATTCTTTTAGCAAAATCATTGTTATGCCGTTGTTGTTCTAAATGTTGCTGTCATTAACGTGATAGTCATCAGTAATGCTGGCAGGCTTTGCTAAAAAAACTTTTTGAAAATTGAAAATAAGTGTAGGGTGCGCAGAGCACACCCTACAAATCTAAAACTAAAAAATATTAACGCTCACTCATATCTGGTACAGAGCGTAGTTCTTCGCCGATATATTCCGCACTTGGGCGAATGATACGGTTATTGGCACGCTGCTCAAATACATGAGATGCCCAGCCTGTAAGACGCGAGATAACAAAGATTGGCGTGAACAGTTTGGTGGGAATACCCATGAAATGATAAGCTGAAGCATGGAAAAAATCAGCATTACAGAATAATTTCTTCTCGCGCCACATGACTTCTTCACAGCGCACAGATACGGGATACAATACCTCATCACCTACGTCTGCGGCTAATTTTTCAGCCCAACCTTTGATGACTACGTTACGCGGATCTGAGTCGCTATAGATCGCATGACCAAAGCCCATGATTTTGTCTTTACGTGCCAGCATGCCCATCATTTCTTTTTCAGCTTCATCAGGTGAGCTAAAGCCTTCAATCATATCCATAGCCGCCTCATTAGCGCCGCCATGTAAAGGACCACGTAGTGAACCAATCGCGCCGGTAATACAAGAATGGATATCAGATAGAGTAGAGGCACAGACACGCGCGGTAAAGGTTGAGGCGTTGAATTCGTGCTCAGCATACAAGATAAGGGATACGTTCATCACCTTGGTATGTAGCTCATTTGGCTTCTCGCCTTTAAGCAAATGTAAGAAGTGACCGCCCATGGTGTCATCGTCAGTTTCAGTTTCGATACGCACATCATCATGGGTAAAGCGATACCAGTAGTTAATGATTGATGGGAAAACCGCCAGCATACGATCTGCTTGGTCGTTTTCTTCATCGAAACTCATTTCAGTTTCAAGGTTACCCAGCATCGAACAACCTGTACGCAACACATCCATTGGATGCGCGTCAGCAGGGATGCGTTCAAGCACGTCTTTTAGCGGCTGTGATAGACCACGTAGGCCTTTAAGTTTGGTTTGATAAGCATCAAGCTCACTTTGTGTAGGCAGATTGCCATAAAGTAAAAGATAAGCGACTTCTTCAAAAATGCACTTATCTGCTAATTCTGACACATCGTAACCGCGGTAAGTTAAGCCTGAGCCTGATTTTCCAACAGTAGATAAAGCGGTCTTGCCAGCGACTTGACCGCGTAAGCCTGCGCCTGAAAGTTCTTTTTGTGCTGCCATGATAAATTCCTTTTGGTGGTAGCTTGTTGTTAAGTGATTGTTTTAAGCAATGATGCTAAGTAATAGCGGTAACTGTAAAGCCGTAAAAGATATGGTTTACTTGTTATCAGCAAACAGCTTGTCTAAAGTCTGCTCAAATTCATGATAGTTCAGAAAGTCATATAGCTCCATACGAGTCTGCATGGTATCAACGACATTATCTTGCGTGCCGTCAGATAAGATATGTTGGTAAACATTGAGCGCGGCTTTATTCATCGCACGGAATGCAGATAGTGGGTAGAGCACCATGTCCACACCAACGCCATGTAGCTGATCAGTGGTGTAGAGGTCGGTCTGACCAAACTCAGTCATATTAGCTAGTACTGGGATATCAAGCACGTCAGTGAATTTACGGTACATCTCGATATCGGTTAAGGCTTCAGCGAAAATCATATCTGCGCCAGCTTCTTGAAAGGCAACAGCACGTTCAACAGCGGCATCAAGTCCTTCGACAGATAGGGCGTCCGTACGTGCCATCACTACAAAGTCTTTATTAACTTTGGCATCAAGGGCCGCTTTTAAACGGTCAACCATCTCTGAGATGCTAACGATTTCTTTATTGGGACGATGACCACAGCGCTTTTGTGCCACTTGGTCTTCAATATGTACCGCTGCGACGCCGGCTTTTTCCATCTTTTTGACGGTCTGAGCAATATTAAACGCGCCACCAAAACCGGTATCGATATCAACCAACAACGGCGTATCAACGGCATCGGTAATCCGGCGAGCATCTTCTAATACATTATCAAGGCTGGTCATACCCAAATCAGGTAAACCAAATGAGGCATTGGCCACGCCAGCACCAGAGAGATATATCGCTTGATGACCGGCTTGGGTCGCCATCATAGCGGTATAGGCGTTAATCGTACCGACAATTTGTAGAGGGAGATTGTTATCATTTTTTTGTTTGATTGCACTGCGAAAGCGCGCGCCAGCTGATGGTAAGGTCATGCGAGAATCCTTGCGTGGAGGGTTTGTCTTATCGTTGTTACCCTTGATTATACTCAGTTATCCATAGTTGCGAAGGAATTTTTGGTACTTAGTCTTTAATATTACTAACTATATAGTTTATCTATAATAATATAATTCATTTATTAAATAGTACTATCCGATATTACGTAGTTTGACCTGTTCATTATTCGTATTGATAGAAGATGAAGTATTTATAAGCATGTATTTTTTACATTTAGTTACAATTAACCCTAGAATAGTAAAGCGATTATTGTAGTGGAGGTATTCAAGGGGATTAATATCCTTATCTATATACCTTCATATTTAAATATCATCAATAAAAAACACCAATAGTAAAGGGTAAATAAAGAAGCCTCAATAGCTAGGCTAGAGAGGCTTTAAAACAATAAATTCTTAAACAGATAGATTTTAACCAATAAGCTTTTAACCAAATAGGCCGGCAAGATTGGCTAAGAATAATAGCGCAAAGCCACCTAGGAATATCAGACCTGCAATCGATAAGGCATTCATACCTGGGGAAAGCTTCTGATGATTTTTGACGAGCGAGTAGTTCAACCAGCCAAAGATAGGGGCAGAAACAAAAGCTGATATCATGGCAAACTTAAGCATAGAGCCTAACTGTCCCGCGAAGAAGCTAACAATCACTAGACCGCCACCAATGGCATAAGTGGTCCAAAAGGCGATTTGTTTTTTGTTAATCTCACTTTCGCCTTTTAGCAAGCGCCAACACTCAGCATTGGCACGTCCATAACCATCCGCACAAGTAATCGTAGTACCAAACATACACATAAAGGCGACGAAGGCTACCAGCAATCTCGACCATTCACCGATGGTATTGGTATACATGCTAATCAACTGATCGATATAAGCAGCACCAGCAATCTGGATCTCTTGGCCTGAACCATACTGGACAAAGACGCCGAGTGATAAGAAGAATAACGCTAAAATAGCAGATATTGAATAACCGACATTAAAATCTAGCAAGCCTTGACGCTTGGTCGTGTGATCCGCTTTCATTTTTGCGGAGGTCCACATAGAGGTAATCGCTGCAAACTCAAGCGGTGCTGGCATCCAGCCCATTAGAGCCACAATAAATCCTAAAGTAGCCAAATTCCAGGGCGAGGCAGCCACAAAGTCTACCGTCATAACCGATGGCTTACCGGCAGCAATGATAACCGCAGCAACGGTCGCTGTAGTGAGCGCAATCATAATCCACTTCGTCAATCCGTCGAGCAGCTTATAATGGCCGGCTATTAAAAATATCCAACATACCCCAGTCACTATCAATGCCAGTGTGATGGTTGACAGCCCAATAGAAGCGGGCAGCATAAAGCCTAAAATCACGGCGGCAATCAAGGAGACGGCACCGGTACTAATCACCGCTGACAAGATAGAGAGAATGAAGTATATCCATAGATAGGCTTTTGAGCGTTTGGCATAGCCAGCAATCAAGCTCTCGCCAGTATCGTAAACGTAGTCGGTACCGAAACGAAAGAACGGATATTTAAAAACGTTGGCTAAGATAATCATAATAGCCAACTGCCAACCATATATCGCACCAGCTTGCGTTGATGAAATGAGATGCGAGCCGCCAATAGCAGCGGTTGCCATCAAGATGCCAGGGCCAAAAATTCGCCAACTGAAGCCTTCTGGCGCGGCGTCAGTGTTATGGTTAGGGTTGTTAAGTGGTTGTGTGGTCATGAATACCTCAAAATAGTTAAAACGGCAAATTATCACTTACCTGTGTCAGCTTGCCAATGATCATTAGAGATTGTTTTATAAGATAGGTGCTATAAAACGATACATCTTGTACCGACTTTAGCACAATGCTGCTATTTAGGAGAATGATTATTCTAATTATTATTACTGTTTGTTTTCATTACTATTCCTAATATTTATTATTAATAAAATTCAGTATTAAGCACCAATATTGAGCGTATTTTTTAGCGGTTCTTTATAACACTATGCGTATTCAATAGCTAATATTTTAAAGCAATTAAACAAATTTCTGTCGTCTATAAGTAATACCGCGCTGCTCATAGACTTGATAGGTTGCATCAAGCAGATCAGGGACTTTAGGATGAACAAAGTCTTTTAGGGTATGTAAATAAACAGGGGAGGTGACGTTTTCATGAACCAGGCGCTGATAGCTAATCTGCTCAGTACGTACGGTTTGTAGGCTGGCGGGTACTAAAGTAATGCCTTCACCAGCGGCAACCAAGCCCAGAGCTACTTGTAAATCACTGACCTTAGTGGTCATAAACGGTGAAATACCGTATTGAGCAAATAAATACAATAAAGGTTCTGTGACTGAGTTCGCTAAACTCACGTTCTCTGTCTGAGCAGTCGGTATTTGCACAAGAGAATTAGGGGCTCTCTGCGCTGGCAAGTGCGTTTGATGATATAAGATCAAGCGGTTATTTGCCAAATCAATCAAACGTTGCTCACGGACATGGGCAAGGGGATGTGCTTTAGGGAGAGCCACCACATAGCGCTCATGGCGTAATAAGATTTGCTGTATCCAAGGGTCTTGATGAGCAAAGCGACCAAAGCCAACATCAATCTCACCCGTTTTAAGCGCTTCAATTTGTTGGTAGGAGCTGATATCTTTAAGATTGACCTCGATATCCGCATTTTGATTAGAGCTATGCTGTTTTAAAGTCGCAATGATTTCTGGGAGTAATCCGTATAGCACTGATGGGACAAAACCAATGTTTAGTACTGTACTTGGTGCAGATAGCCGTTGGGTCATACTAGTAACGGTTTCAATCTCTGTCAGTACCGCGCTGATTTTGTCATAAAAGAAATCCCCTGCTGCTGTCAGATGCAACGGTCTATGATAGCGATCGACTAATACCACGCCCATATCCGCCTCAAGCTGTTTAAGTAACCGGCTCAGGGTAGGCTGTGATAAGCCAGTGGTGGTTGCCGCGGCACTGAAGCTTCTTGCGTCGGCGATGGCAATAAACGCATTGAGCTGTTTTAGATCCATTTTTTTACATCCTAAAGACACTATAGTTTAGTGCTGATAATCAATGCTGTTTTTCACTTAGCCTGTATAACACTATTCACGTAACTGGCATGATCTTTGCTGCATAATTTTTACTGATTGGCGGATAGATCATTACTGATGATACAAACTGTGCTTGAAGACAGTCGACCAGCCAATTATATTGTTCACACACAGATTTGTTACATTTCAGCAAGATAGCAGTATAATAACTTAATTTTAGCCATCACTTAATGTTAGTGGCATAAACTGGCTGGGTATCATCCTATGAAAGACGCGGACAATAGTAACACTGACCATGCTGCCAATGTTAACCACGAGGCGGGCTTGTCTAAGGCTGATTATAAAAAGCCCACTAATAATCGCACCAGTGATATTTATAAGCGCTTCCTCAATCGTGTTCAAGGCATTGATAGCAATGCTAATATCAGTGATAGTGATGCTAATGCTAGTAACCTCGAAGCTAACAATGTGGAGAGCTTTAATAGAGTCGAAAAGCCATCCGCTTATGAACCTTTAAACGAAGAAGAGCTATTACTATTTACAGATCATGAACGAGATGTTGATTCTAACGAGTCAGACTTTACCAGTATTGATATCAGTTTTTCTGATGAGGATGAGGTGATAGAGGATGCAGACGGGGTCACCGATCTATCAAAGCTATCGGCTGATAATGAACTTACGCATAGCGATGCTAACTTAGCGGCTGAACCAGAAGTAAATCTAAGTACTAAGTCAAGTGACAAAAAGTCTGGCGCATTATGGGACAAGCAAGTCAGCAGTGGTAAGTTACTGACCATCGGAGTTGTTTGTGGATTATTATTGAGCGGCCTTATTGTAATGACACTTAGTGTTACTGGCGTCTTAGCAATTTTATCCGATAGCTTGGCTCCAAATAGCGCTCAAATAGTACCTGCTAGCGCGCCAACTGCTAATAGTGAACAAACGACTAATCAGAATACAACGACTAAAACTTACTCTTCAAATGTGGACAATACCAACCCAAATAACTCTGGCATAGCGCTATCGACTAAAACAGCAAACAGCAATACTTTAAGTGCGGACGCTACGGTTAATGATAGTAAACCTGAGATGGATAATACAAAAACAGTCTCAAGCAAAGAACTGCCCGCACAGCCGATATCAAAAAAAAATGAGGTAAAAAATAATAGTACCGATAATAGTACTGAGAATAGTGCGGTAACCGGAATAGATATCAGTCCTGAGGATTTTAGGGAAGAGGCACAGAATACCTTATACCGTGAGACTAAAGACTAAATATCACTAACAATAAAACAATAACCTTTGAAACATAGCTTATTGTTTTCTATTACGAGCAAGTAAATAAAAAAGCAGATACTATAATCAGTATCTGCCTTAACATATGTTAAAAATCAATTAGTTAAGAAGCCGCTATCTTTGAGGTTTAACTGGCTTTGAGGGGTAATTAAGTATTTCTCACCTGTCGCTTGTTTAGAATGAGCGGCGATTGATTGTAATTGTAATACCTCTGCCAATGACACTTCATGGGTGTATTGGTTCGCAAATGTAGTGGTAATTTTATCTGTAACACGTTGACGCATCAACATGACCGTTTTAGTACCTAGTTTGCCTAATGCATTGAATAGTAAGAATCCATTCACACCCCAAGCAAAACCGAAGTTACGAATTAATGTAATAGGGCCACGGTTTAATGCGCCATAGTTGTGTTTATTGCTAAGTGCTATCCAGCATTCGCCGCTCGTATCTGAGATTTCACGTGTTCCATAAATTCAGGCATGTTCGCCAAACGATCTGCCTCCACGTTTTGGGCAATGGCTGATTGACTCATAGTATCGTTCCACTCTTTCATCCCAGATACTTCTGCCAGCACATCCCAGTCGAGTTGGCTAGAGGCAAAGGCGCTGACAATGGTATTAACGTAATGAACATAGATATCAGCCATCGTGAACTGTTCACCTGCAATCCAAGGTGAGAATTGACACAAGTGATTCAAAGCGATAATACCGCGGCTTAATACTTGGCGTACTTCCTCTTTAACTGAGTCAGGGGCGTTGGTGCCTGAAAATACATAAGGAATTAGTCGGCGGCTTGGCAGCTCAAAATAAAGCTCTGCTATCTTCATAATTTGACGCACAACAGCACGTTCTGCAGCATTTTTAGGATATAGGGGCGTGTCAGGGTAAGTCTCTTCAAGAAAGTCACAAATGACACTCGACTCTGAAATACTGAATCCTTCAGGCGTTGTGATAGCAGGTACCTTGCCCACTGGGCTGACTTTCAGTAACTCGTCACTACCTCCGTAAACAAGGTTTTCTTGGAATGGCAGTTCTTTATACAAAAGAACGTGTTTCACTAGGTTGTAATAGTTACTAGCGGCGAACCCGTGCAAAGTAATCATAAGTCAGTTTTCCATTGTTAACGTGAAGGTTGCAATGTTTAAGTTAAACACATTATTACTGGTTTTAATGTTTTATATATAAGGGAGAACGTGAATCACTATTGCGTTTAAAAAAATAATAAAGCAAAGAAACGGCAGTTATGGACACGAATAGGATCATAACGTAAAGAGCGAGTAGGAGTAATTAACCGCCTAATTTTCTTATTGTTAGTGATGGCCGTTCAACATCAGCACTACGTTATGGTGACTTCTGAGAAGAGTTGCGGAGCTTGTCTATATAGTTTGCCCAATTTTGCATCATTTGCACCCTAGTATCTATCTCATCCAGTCTGTTGTAAGCACCACCATGCGTGTCTTTGATTTTATGACCCAGCTGTAGCTCTGTTACGATGTCCGAATAGCGTAATTCAGGTTGTTCCATAAGCAAGGTTTTAGCTGATGCCCTAAACCCATGAGCGCATTGCACATCTTTGTATCCAAGCCTATGAAATATCTGTACTAGCGTTGCTTTGCTAATATAAGGGTTTTTTGAAGCGCGCATGGATGCAAATACATACTCTTTATGACCTGTGACTGATTGAATTTTTCGTAAACGCGCAATTACCTGAGTAGCTAATGGTACGACCAAGTGCGATACCATATCTTCACGACCTTCGCCTTTAGTAGGAGAGAACGCCCATAGCTTATTATCCCAATCTATATCCTGCCAGCGCATAGACCGCAAATCGATACTACGTACAAACACATAAGGTAGCAGATTCATTGCTTCTAATGTAAGTTTGCTTGCGCTGTTAAAGGTGGACATATCATTCAACAGGGTCGCAAACTGGTCGGGTTTAGTAATGGCTGGCAAATGATTACCTGAATTGGCAGGTGCAAGCTCGCCGCGCGTATCCATAGCCACATTTTTATCACATAATCCTCGCGCTACCGCGAATGAAAATACTTTTTCAGTATAAAGTCGGGTACTTGCGCCAACGAAGGTCGCTTGATTTTCATTATTTTGAATAGCCTCACACACATTCAATATAATCTCGCTAGTAATATCGTTCATTCTTAAGTCGCCAATTTCATGACACATATATCCTAGACACAAATCCCAAAATTTGAGGGTCGACTCACTAAACGAGGGTTTTTTAGATTTACTTTGATGACGACTCGCTATCTTGTTATCTCTCCAAGCTTGCGCAACCTCAGCAAACGTTGCATTTTTTAGATGGGTATATTTATTAACTTGCTCTTGTTGCTGTATGGCTTTGGGATCAGCACCCTTTGAGACACCGTTAAGTATGGACTCTGCTTTATGCTTAACCTCATACAAACTAATATCATCGATCTTGCCAAGCATCATTCTAGGTCGTTTACCGTCAATATGTGGATGGGAATAACGAAGGTAGTATTCCTTTTTGCCATTCGGGTAGATACGAACACTTAAACCAGAGGTGCCTGAAATACTTACTGAATAATCTTTATCTCGGCATTCGAGTTTATTGATATCACTTACAGTGTTGACAGCCATTATGTATATCCGTAAATGTTGCAGGTGAGATTTGTTCAAAATAATTATAGATTGACTTGAGAATATACTTTCCAAAAGTATGATGACTTATGAAAGTCATGTTCTGTATAAACTAAAAAGATAATTGGACACTGGAATGGACACTGTTTATAAACTTATATCCTATAAACCTAATAAATAAGGAGCTTATAGACCTAATCATCCCCAAGGCTCACTTGGGGATGATTATATTATACTGACTGAATAGGGAGTAAGCTATATTTTACTTGAGGTGCGTAGCATTATTCTTAATTAACATCAGAGATGTTAGGAGGTCTATCAAGCTCTGCGTTCGTTAAAAGGGTAATTGAGCACGTTTAAGTAAAAATACGTGCTCTCGTGCTTGCACAGAATAACTTAATCAAGGTCATAGTACTGTTCTGTGCAAATCTGGAGGATATCAAATTAATGCGTTTTAACGCGTTAGCTTAAAATAGTTCAGGAGGAGCGAGAGATGTTAAAAAAGACCACCGAGTGCTTTGCTAATCTTGAGGAGTTTTTTAGTGGCGCAAAGCGAAAAGGTGTTACGACTCGGTTGGTCATGATATTCGCAACTATCAAATATATCGAAACCAGACTCGCAGTCAGACTAAATAGGATTGTGGGTATGAGAGCCTGCATGCGCACTTAGCAGTGATATAGGATGATAAGCATCAAAGAAAGTTATAGCATTTGATGCCAGCTGTCCTAATCAGTTTTGGGTCAGTGACATCGTTTATATCTGAACACGTGAAGGCTGGCTGTATCTAACAAGACTCAAAAGTATTTATACTAAAGATTCGGTCGGCTAATCTATCAACAAGCCTATGACAGCTTTTTCGGTTATCATGCGCAGATTATGGCGATTAAGAATGAAAGGCTAAATAAAGGACTGATTGTACATTTTGATAGAGGTAGCCAGTGTTGAGTGATGCGCAGAACAAGATTATCAAACCGTTTAGCTTTATAGGTTAAATGAGCGACAAAGGTAACGGTTTTAATAATATGATCTATAGATAGTTTTTGGAACATATTGAAGTATCAGGTAATTTATCAGTCAGTCAGTCAAACAATTAGTGAACCTAATAACAATAAAACTTACTATTTAACATAATATACATTATACGAAAACAAACCAACGATCTGGGAGAATTACTAAAAACTAATTACTGTCACCAATTTATTAACTTCTATGTAATGATTTTTAAGGAACGGATTTTCTAAATTTATCTCTCTGTATTTATTCCATGGCTGAATTATTCGTACTATATTATTTATAACTTTCAAAAACGCTTACTACTGCTGGCTGTCAATTATAAGAAATCAGTTACGATTGATTGCTAACAGCTTTCTAAGGTTATCGTGGCTAATACTTTACTTAGCACTTTATTCAGCAACCGCTTTTGATTAACTACAAGCTTCCATTAAATAATCTTTTAATGAGCTGCCATCTTCGTCCAAGATAACATCTGTCACTTGGCAAGCATCATCACAGGACAAATCATAATAAACCTTACTTTCTTGCGCCAAACTGACTTCAACCAATTCTTGCTCAGTCATTGAAAACTGCTTATTTTGCTCATAATCAGGGTCTTGAGAATCCCACAACACATCGTAACCAATATGACAGGACATTTGCTTTCTATCGATTTAATCTCGCTCAAGTTGCATGGTCGCTTGTAACTCTTGACTGCCATATTGCTGCAGCACCACAGGATCATCCATTCCTTGATTAATGACATCCTGTTGGTACATTTTTGTGATAGTAGCTAATTTCATGGCGGAATTCGGCTGCAACGGCTCAGCTATATTTGCTGTGGCGGTACTGGTAGCTACCAGCCCCATTATAAGTATTAGCGTAAATGATTCTAATTTTTGCATGGTATTCTCTACAAGCTGTGACGTCACAACTGTTACAAGGTATTACATCACATCCATCTCATCCATCTGCTGTATTATCGTATCAGTCTGGTTCAAAAGACGCTAATGACAGTCTTTGAGCTACCTTTTGGATGTAAGATACAAACAACATATTACACAGAATTATCATAATACTTGCTAATTTATCCTTATTATACTATTTAGTGTAATTAAACAGATATATATCCCTAACTTGTACTAATGTCTAATACAGTAAGGATGCTTCTATGACCAAGGCCTCTATTCCTAAATTAGCAGCTGGTAGCTGCTTGGCCTTCCTGCTTACGGCAACGAGCTGTCAGTCTCCAACAACTACTGAATCAGCACCCAAGCCTAATCATCAAAGCAGCAGTAATAAAGACAACAATCAAAGCGATCGTCAAAGCAGTAATAAAGACAACAATCAAAGCGATCGTCAAAGCAGTAATAAAGACAACAATCAAAATAATAGCCCGTCAACGCCAATCAAACCTGATACTAGCCAGAAAACGCTCACCCAGCAAGCGTTACGTATTCAGCAGGCCTTGGCCAACAAAGACTATGCCAGCATCGCAGATGATATTCATCCGACACGCGGTGTACGGTTCTCAATGTATGCCTATGTGCATCTAGACAAAGATAAGGTTTTTAGTCGCGCGCAATTTGCCCAGTATTTAAAAGAATCAAAAATTCGCTTCACTTGGGGTAACTTGGATGGTACTGGCGAGCTATTAATCGTTCCGCTACCAACATATTTGGATACTTGGGTTGATGCTAAGAATTACAATAACGCTCGTATAACGGTTAATACTTTTGAATCTAGAGGTAATATGATTAACAACATCAACGAGGTCTACCCCAAATCAGATGTGGTTGATTTTTATTACAAAGGTAGTGATCAGTACGATGGTATGGATTGGCGTGGCATGCGTTTGGTATTTGATGACTATCAAGGCAAGCGTTATCTAATCGCTATTATCAATGACCAATGGACGGTCTAAAGCTTTGATTATTCAGTAGTTATCTAATAAATTATTAAAAAAAGGGCAGCACACCATTTAGGTGATGCACTACCCTTTTTGCTTGCTGCTCTAGATCATAAGCTTACGATTTCGATCCTAGCGGATCCTGAAGAAAAAACTTCACCATAATTTCGTAAATATCAGGATAAGCGTCTACCAGCTTTTGAGGGGTCTCAAAGAACACTTCACTAAGAACGGCAAAAAACTCAGCCGGATTAGTAGCACCATAACGATCCAGTCCTGACTTTCGATGCTTCTGAAAATCAGCGAACCCGCGTTCCATCGTCTCAGTCCATCTAGTAGGATCCATATCGGGTTGCATCGGTGGAAAGCCATTGGCTCGACCATTGAGCATATCTAACTTGTGTACAAATTCATGAATGACGACATTGTGACCATCGCGCTCGCCTGAATGTTTGGCATCCTTCCATGAAAGAATGACGGGGCCTCGAACCCAGGCTTCGCCGCTACGATGTTGGTGACCCTCATGGACGATACCAAACTCGTCTACGGTGGTGCTTTCGCTGGTGTATGCACCAGGATAGATGATGATTGATGACCAGCCTGAGTACCATTCAAGACTTAGATTCAAAATAGGCAGACAGGCTTGCAAGGCAATGGATTGTCTTACCTTATCGGTGATTACAAAGCCTTGAGCACCGGTGATCGACTTGTCGTCCAAAAACAACGTGGCAAGCTCGAACAGCTGGGTCATCTCGTCCTCGTTCAGCCTATCAAGTATCACAATGCGCTCGGCAGCTTGCATCCAGTCGCCATTGGTAAATTCGCTATTGTCCAATACACGCTGCTCGCGCCAGTCTTTTATCATGCTGAACATGTTCTGTTTTTCCTATTTTATTGATATTCAGACCTTATCAAATTGATCTAAGCGTAGCATAATCTCATGCTATTCACCTAGCGGCGTTGTTGCGTCGTATCCTTTTTGAAGTAATTTCTAATTTTTCATCACATCATATTACACAGTATTATCATTCACTTTGCTAAGTTAGTTTTATAGTAGCTAAGTTTTAAGGAGAAATATATGCAAGAATTTCAAACTAATAAAGCAGATATAACCCAACATCGCCTAGTAGAAACACCGATTAATACCATTGGCAATGGCGAAGTATTGGTCAAAATTGACCGTTTTGCCTTTACCGCCAACAACATTACCTATGCGGTAATGGGCGATCAATTGCGCTATTGGCAGTTTTTTCCACCGAATGGTGACGAGGCCCAAAAATGGGGCATTATTCCGGTATGGGGTTTTGCGGATGTGATCGAATCAAACAGTAACGAGCTGCCAATCGGCGAACGACTGTTTGGCTATTTCCCGCCAGCCAATGAGTTAGTTATAAAACCTGCGAAGGTTACACCAGCGAGCTTGATTGACGGTAGTGCTCATCGTGCAGAGCTACCCCCTAGTTATAATATGTATCAGCGAGTGAACCATGAACCGGGTTATGATCGCGCCAATGACGATCAACGTATGCTGCTGTTTGTATTGCACCTAACCGCATTTTGCTTGCATGATCTATTAAAGAGCAATGATTGGTTTGGCGCTGAACAAGTAGTGATTATCAGTGCTTCTAGTAAGACCAGTACTGGCTTGGCGTATGGTCTTTCCGATGATAAAAACGCACCACAGGTTGTCGGTCTCACGTCGGATCGCAACATAGATTTCGTAAATTCAATGGATGCCTATGATAGTGTTTTGAGCTATGACAGGCTTGAGCAGATTGACGCCAGCAAGGCGACTGTCATAGTAGACATGTCGGCCAATACCGATGTACTGAGTCGATTGCATACGCATTTGGGCGATAACATGCGCTACACGTGCAATGTTGGTTTAACCCACTGGGATGAACCGCGCCAAGTTGAGGGGATTATCCAAGCACGTAGCCAGCAATTTTTTGCACCCAGCTACATACAGCAACGCATGAAAGACTGGGGCAGCGATGAATTCAATAAACGCTCTATGAGCTATGTAATGAAAAGCTCAGCAAAAACTAACGCTTGGTTAAATATCAAACAACTTGACGGTATTAATGGTCTGTCAGAGGTTTACGAAGACGTGTGCGATGGCAAGATAGCCCCTGATGAAGGTTTGGTGGTAGTGATGTAGCTTCAAATTAAATTAGTGGAAGAAAGCACTTTTACTACCTCGCAGCACCCTCCTCTTATAGATATTTATAGGTTTCTATAGAGAGTCGACGCCGAGGGTGCATACGCAAGATTATCTACAACTTGTTAGAATCTATTATCAAACCCTTGTTGTGCACTACCCTATAGACGTTGTATAGTCTAGATAGGACATAAACTGAACATCAGGTATCGGGCACGTACTGCACGACAGGTATTAAAATATTATACTGGTCAGTTCGACTATCGTAGCCCGTTCTATTAATCATAATGTACGACTTTACCAAGGATGAGTGAGGTATTTATGAATCAGAAATCAACCCAGTCCCAGAATCAGACTCAAAATGACGATAAAAATGGCAGCCAAAGCCAAAATCAGGCTCAAGAACAAGGACAAACTAAATCTACAACCACAGAAACTACCAATACCAACGTGAAAAATGCCCCGCAAAAGAATGCAAAAAAACCACAAAGCTTTGACGAGTTGCAAACTGGTAAAGGCCAATATCGACCAGTGGCGCAAACGGTTGGCAACTGGCTAGACAATATCAACATTGATGCTCTCAGTCATCTAAATGAACAAGCAGAAAATATATTTTACCGCAAAGGCGTCACCTTTACGGTCTATAGCGATGCTAAAAATATTGAGCGCATGATACCGTTTGATATTATCCCTCGGATCATTGCTGCTAGCGAATGGCAATTGATAGAAAAGGGTTGTAAGCAGCGTATCACCGCTTTAAATGCGTTTTTGCATGACATCTATCATGAACAAGCTATTATGAAGGCCGGTATCGTCCCTGCCAGTTACGTCTATGCTAGTGGCTGCTATGAGCCTTGGATGATGGGCATTGAGCTGGACAAGCCTATCTACTCGCACATTAGCGGGATTGATTTGATTCGCGATGAGACGGGTCGATTCTGTGTATTAGAGGACAATCTGCGTACTCCTTCTGGCGTCTCTTACATGCTTGAGAGTCGCAACATATCAGAGACCCTATTGTCTGATATGTTTACCCATACCCCTATTCTGGGCATCAGTGATTACCCAAAGCGTCTCAAAAAATGTCTTAGCAGCTCGACCAGCAAATATGATCCACAAATTGTTATCCTGACCCCAGGACGCTTTAATAGTGCCTACTATGAGCATGCCTTTTTAGCGCACGAGATGAATGTACCGCTGGTACATGGCTACGACTTAGTGGTTGAAGACAGCAAAGTTTATATGCAAGGTATTCGCGGTAAAGTTCAGGTCGATGTTATCTATCGGCGTATTGATGACCCTTATATTGACCCCTTAGCGTTTGAATCTAATTCTATATTGGGTGTGTCAGGGCTGATGAGTGCTTATCGAGCCGGTAAGGTAGTTATCGTCAATGCTCCCGGAACTGGCGTAGCAGATGACAAAAGCCTATATCCCTTTGTACCGGATATGATCAAGTTTTATTTAGATGAAGACCCTATCTTGCCTAATATCGAAACCTATCAATGTCGCAAGCCTGATGAGTTGAGCTATGTGCTTGATAACTTAGACAAACTGGTGGTAAAAGAAACCCAAGGCTCAGGCGGCTACGGGATGTTAATTGGACCGACTTCTACCAAACAAGAAATCAGCGATTATCGTAAACGTCTATTAGACAATCCAGCTGGCTTTATTGCCCAGCCAACTATCTCGCTCTCCACTAACCCTACCGCTGTCGCTGATGGTATCGCGCCACGTCACATCGACCTGCGCCCATTCATACTCAGTCATGGCGATGGCTCAGTAGATATTGTGCCCGGCGGCTTAACTCGCGTGGCAATGGTTGAGGGCTCCTTAGTAGTCAATTCCTCCCAAGGTGGTGGTATTAAAGACACTTGGGTCATTGATGACAGTAATTTAGACTCTGTTAATTCAAACAACACCTTGCCTGCGTCTGCCAAAACATCTTCACATAACCATTCGTCGCTAGAGAACGGTGCTGCTGATCACGCCAACTATTATGATCGTGTACAGCCTATAGAAGCCGGATATGAGCATCTGGGTGATGCCCCGATGATACTGCTATTGTCCACCGCCAGTCATCTAATATGGTTGGGTAGATATAGTGAGCGGCTCTATTATTACGACAGCATAATGAAACAGCTGATCAAAGGTGATCTCAAAAAATCACAAGTACAGCATCTGATAAACCACTTAGGCTTCGAGGCGGATGCAAATGAGTCGCTAAAAGTGATGAAAGCGCAGATGATGACTGATTTGGAACAAAAAATAATACCCAATGTAGTGCAATCAATTGAAACCAATGTCCAAGAGGCTAAGGGCGTGATCGGCAAAGACACGGCTGAATTGTATAATTTGATTAAACGGCTTTCAAGCGCTGGTACTTATCGGGCGGCGACCTTGCAGCTTTATGCGTGTAATGCCGCTATGAAACAAGAGCATGCAACGGTTACTTGTTTTTGGCAATTAGGACGGCACTTTGAGCAGCTTGAGCGTGCTGTTTTATTAAATGAGGACTCAATGGCAGCCAGTCTCGAATTTAAGCATTGGATCAATGAGCTACCAGAAAACACTCGCTGGCGTGAGCTGACGCGCCTGACCAACCAGATGATCAGATCAAAGCGATTTAGTGACTTTAAGCTAATAAGCCAAGAGTTTAATATTATATTGCGGCAAGGGGTTTAAAATTGGGTCTGGCGTTGAGCCTAGCGCCAGATCACAGGTATCCCGTGAGGAACACTAGACGTCAGAATGTTCGACAAGACAATATAAATAGATCGGATAATAGACCAGACAATGGCTACGACAAAAGGATGATATTATGAAACTTCAAATCAGCCACCAAACTAATTATTATTATGACGAGTTGGCGCAGCGCAGCGTACAGTATATTCGTATGACCCCGATGCAACTACCGCACCAAATTATTCATCGCTGGGATGTTATGCTTCCAAAGGTAGCCACCAATCAAAAAGACGGCTTCGGCAATGATTGGCTAACCCTCAGCCGCAATGAGGCGCATAATAACTTACAAATGCAGGCTTCAGGTATCGTTGAGATCAATACCGATACCGAGCGATTAGAGGATATGGACAACGTTCCCTACTTGTTATTCACTGTACAAACTCCCTTGACCAAATGCTCAGAGGCAATGCGCGAATTTGCAGCGCCTTATCTAAAAGACCCCACCCATGACAGCCTAAAAGCGATGGCTAATGCACTTATTATGAAAATGCCTTTTATTAAAGATGTGACTAATGTAGGTACGACAGCTGCTGAATCTTTTGAAGGTAGTGCCGGTGTGTGCCAAGACCATACGCATGTGTTTTTGGGCCTCTTACGAGATCAGCAGATTCCTGCACGCTATGTGTCGGGCTATCTATATGATGATGCCGAAAACCATATGGCCAGTCATGCGTGGGCGGAAGCTTGGCTAGAGGGCTACTGGTATACTTTTGATATCTCCAATCAGGCGTTTCAACCAAACTCGCATGTATATGTGGCTATCGGACGCGATTATTTGGATACCGCCCCGGTACGTGGTGTCAGAATGGGTGGCGGCTACGAGAATCTTTACAGTCAAGTGCTGGTCACACGATTATCATAGGGTCAGATATTTGAGTATCAGATATATTCTTGTTTATTGATCTTATATTCCTTAAGGATACGTTATGACTTATTGTGCTGCTATTCGCTTAAAAGATGGTATGGTTTTCGCTAGCGATACTCGTACCAATGCGGGCGTTGATCATATCTCAACCTTTAAAAAGCTCTATCAGTACGGCATCGAGGGTGAGCGCTTCATAGTGCTCCAGACGGCCGGCAGTCTCGCCACCTCGCAAGCAGTCTTTACCAAATTACAAAATGATATTGACCAGCGTACAGAGAGTAACCTCAATACCGTACTAACATTATTTGACGCCGCGCAAATGGTTGGCGAATGTATGCGTAGCATCATGAACCATGCAAAAGCGGTCGCTAATGCTGATATCGACGGCTCGTTTACCAGCTCATTTATGCTGGGCGGCCAAATAAAAGGCCAGCCACCTGAGTTATACATGATCTATCCTGAGGGCAACTGTATTCGAGCCACTGAAGACACCCCATTCTTTCAGTTGGGTGAGAGTAAATATGGTAAGCCTATTCTTGATAGAGCGGTCACCTACAACACTGACGTCAATCACGCTGCCCGCGCTTTGATGTTGTCATTTGATTCAACTATCCACTCAAATCTGTCAGTAGGTATGCCATTAGATTTTGTACTGTATAGAAATGACAGTCTAACGCTGCCTGAGGGTCGCCGTATTGATGAGCACGATGAGTATTTTAATACCATCCGTCACCAGTGGTCAGAGGTGCTACGTCAAACTTTGATTGAATTACCTAAGTGCCCTGACGGTTATTGGAAATAGAGGTTGCCAAGATAATGGTAACCAGATAAATACCCAAATATTGCTAGAAAAAATCAACGCTACTCAAGCTGTGTTTATGACCCCTACGATTTTAGCTGGCAAGCACGGCATTCGCGCTTCTTTTGTCAATTGGCGAACCAATACTGACGATGTTAACAAGGTGTGTGAAATTATCGAGCAGATACTTAAATAAATGCAGAAAGCAAAAATAGGACCTATTTGAGACTACTCCCTGCTTAGACCTCCAATGACAGCATATTCATAATAAGTTTTATCAAGGTCTCTTTTTGGTTGGGATCAGATTCAGCGACCAATAAGGTTAAGGCTGCAAGGCCAGTATTATTAATCACCATGTCGCCTTGGTCGTTGAGTAATCGACCGTTACGATGCAAAAAATCTACGAATAAAAAAGCACCGCTGCGCTTATTGCCATCCGTAAAGGGGTGGTTTTTTACCATAAAGTATAATAAGTGCGCCGCTTTACTCTCGATAGTAGGATACGCAGGCTCGCCAAAGACCGTTTGCTCCAAGTTTCCGAGCACACTAGCCAAACCGTCGCCACGAGGCTGAGCAAACAGTTCTGTCGCCTCACCACGAGACATAAGCTGTGATTTTAAATCATTCAAGGCTGCCATAGCTTCAGTCGGACTGGGTAACACGCCGCCAAACTGCCCCGCTGGATCATCTAACAAGCCTTCATCATAGCGTTGTAGCCATAAAAAAGTCTGCGTATAACGGCTGATAATCTCAATCAAGCCGCGCCCTTCGTCAGTATTCAGTTCAGGACTTTGGGCGGTTTTTTTAATTAAGTTTAAGGCTTGTTGTAATTCAGCAGATTTTTTATCAAATCGTTGTTGATTTAGAGTGTAGCCTTGCACCAAATATTCACGTAAGCGCTGGGTTGCCCAAATACGAAACTGGGTACCGCGCGGTGACTTTACTCGATAGCCAACTGAGATGATGACGTCAAGGTTATAGTGCTCAACCTGATAGGTTTTACCATCCGTGGCAGTTGTCGCAAATTTTGCGACAACTGCATTTTTATCTAGCTCACCCTCTTTAAACACATTATTAATATGCTTACCCAGCGTTTTCACATCACGGTCAAACAACTCTGATAGTTCCTGGCGGTTTAGCCAAACACTATCATTTTCGATATGTACACGGATATCAGACTGGCCATCTGCTAATTTATATATCTCTATTTTCGAGTTTTCAGCAGTTTCATCATTCCTAGTGACTTTCATTTATTCGTCCTCTACTTATACAGAGTTGGTATTGACCGACTGTTGCTTAACTCTATAAATAGTACATGACATTAAGCGCAGTTAACATCGTAGCTATTTTAAGGTTTTAGACAATATTTATAGTACGTTACTTATGTTGCTTTATTCAGGTCAAGTCACTACCAGACGCATTAACTGTGTACTGATATAGCCGCCTATCGTGCCCATCGCGTAACCTAGAATCCCCAAAAAAACCCCAACTGGAGCAAGTGACGGGTGAAAAGCGGTGGCGACAATCGGGGCTGAGGATGCACCGCCCGTATTGGCATTAGAGCCTACCGCTAAGAAGAAAAAGGGCGCACGGATGATTCTAGCGACTATGAAAATAATCACCACGTGAATGCTCATCCATACCAAACCAATTAGCAACAGTCGCCACTGTGAGACGATACCCGCCAGATTAATCTGCATACCGATAGCCGCAATTAAAATAAAAATAAATACTGTGCCGATTTTGGACGCGCCAACATGATCAAGCCGTCGAATCTTGGTAAAGGAAAAGACTACACCGATTAAGGTAATAATCACTACCATCCAAAAGAAGGAGCTGGCAAAGCTATATTGCACTGCCCAATCATAGGGCGCAAAAAATCCAGCAATCTGTCCGCCAGCAAAATGCGCCAATCCTACCATTGCAAAACACAGCCCAAACATGACCATCAAATCGTTTAAGGTGGCCGGACGTGCATGATCACGCTCATAGCTTTCAACGGCTTTGATGACCTCATCAATGCTGCTGGTATCTGCCTTTAAAAATCGGTCTATCTTATCGCTATGCTTGGCCATGACTAATATAGCCAGCAGCCACAATGAAGCATTAGTAGTATCAACCAAAATCATCATGCCAAATAAGTCATCACTGACTCCAAACAGCTCCTTCATGGCCGCTTGGTTCGCAGCTCCCCCAACCCAACTGCCGGCCACCGCTGAAAAGCCACGCCATAAGGTATCATCGGTGAACATCTCCGGCGACACCCATTTGGCCAGACCTAAACTAATCGGTCCACTGATGACAATCGCCACACTAGCGGCGACAAACATAGCAATCGCCTTCCAGCCTAGACCTAAAATCTTGGGTACATCCATAGATAAGGTCATCAGCAACAAACTTGCCGGCAACAAATAGGTGGCGGTAAAGCCATATATCTGCGAGCCGATACCATCAGCAAACACTCCAAGGCTGTTTAGAGTCGCAGGGATAAAGCAGCACAGTACAATACCCGGCAATACGGCATAAAAGCGTCGCCAAAACTTACCTGGCAGGCCTTGAGTATAGAACACCACCCCAATAATGGCCATAATTATGCCAAACGCTAACGG
The DNA here is from genome assembly GCF_904846605.1 of Psychrobacter sp. 72-O-c. Taxonomy (GTDB): domain Bacteria; phylum Pseudomonadota; class Gammaproteobacteria; order Pseudomonadales; family Moraxellaceae; genus Psychrobacter. Next base: position 48,982 of record NZ_CAJHBI010000003.1, on the reverse strand, counting down.
CAAACTGTCTACCTTTAATTCAGCAATATCTAAATGAGAAACAATGGGCATCTCATGGCTCCAAATCGTGGGAAATATAGCGAACAACTACAGACCTGATATGGTATCGGGCTCGCTTACTGGGCCTGCTTTGATAAGCGAGCTACTATTTGCGCTTAATACCTTACTACCAGTGTTATGTGTGATGCACCCTAATAAAGGGTTGCCAGTATAAACAAGGTCAAAATGACGCGCAAGTAAGGATTTTAAAGGACTCTAGTAGCATGGATGATAGCGCCTTTAAACTTAGCAGACACAAAAAAGCCAGATAACAAGTATCTGGCTTTTCTTATTTCGAACTCTTTGTTAGCAATTGGTTGGCCAGAATTATCCTAGCCAACCAATACTAGCTTATTACGAGTTTTTGTTACGGTTACCGCCAGTTGGACGGCCTTGGCCACCGCCATTACCTGAACCAGTACGACCTTGGCTGCCACTTGGACGACCGCGACCGGTTGCAGCGCGATCACCGCGTGGGGCGCTAGCGCCGTCACCACGGCTAGGAGCACGTTTGCCTTGATACGGCTTGCCACCTGAACGCTCATTTGGCTTACCAGATGAATCACGTGGCTTACCTTGATAACCGCTGTCATTGCTAGCGCGTTGACCAGTACCAGTGCTGCTATCGCTTGAGCGACCACGGCCTTGACCGTTACCACTAGGCTTGCCAGCATAACCGCTCGCTGAACGACCACGGCCTTGACCGTTACCGCCGCCGTTAGAGCGACCACGGCCACGGCCGCGTGTGTTGCCTTTGTTTTCGCTAGGAACATAAGTCTTTTTAGGCTCCATGCCTTCAATGACACAGACTTCCATTTTACGATCTAAATAACGATTGATAGCGTTTAGCTGTGGACGATCATCCATGCTACATAAGCTGATAGCCACACCAGTACGACCGGCACGACCACAACGACCGATACGATGCACGTAATCTTCAGTTTGGCGTGGTAAGTCATAGTTGATTACATGTGATAGTGCTGGCACGTCAAGACCACGAGCAGCTACGTCAGTTGCTACTAATATCTTGCATTTGCCATTACGTAAGTCTTGAACAATGCGGTTACGTTTGCTTTGTGGTAAATCACCATGTAGGAAGCTGGCTTTATGACCATCTTCTTGTAGAGATTTTGCTAGTTTTTCAGTGCTACGCTTGGTTGCAGCAAAGATAATGACTTGTTCCACATCTTGTTGGCAAACTACTTTGTCTAAAATTCTGTTTTTATGATCAAAGTCATCACAGTAGTACACTTTTTCGTCGATATGGGCTGATTCAACTTTGATAGCAACGCGCTCAGGGTTCTTAGTGAAGTTAGCAGCAATTTTGCCAACAGGACCGTCCCAAGTAGCTGAACACATAATGGTTTGACGATCGCTAGGCGCAGCTCTCAAGATATCACTGATATCATCAGCAAAACCCATGTCTAGCATACGATCCGCTTCGTCAAGTACCAATACTTCTAATTGTGATAAATCAACACGGCCAGCATTGATGTGATCAAGTAGACGACCAGGAGTCGCTACGATAACTTGCACGCCTTTTTTCAAAGCAGTAATCTGACCGTTGTATGGTGCGCCGCCAACTAAAGGCACGCAAAACAAACCACGCATGTCTTTAGAGTAAGTACGGACGCTGTCATGTACTTGCTGAGCAAGTTCACGTGTTGGCGTTAAGATAAGGGCTTTGGTATTTTTGTCGAAGCTAGTAGCACGGCTTAAACGATCTAGCAATGGAATAACAAAGGCGGCTGTTTTACCACTACCCGTCTGCGCTGACAATAATAAGTCGCGACCGGCTAGAGCAAAAGGAATGGCTTGTGCTTGGATAGGTGTTGGGCTGGTGTAACCACTGCGTTCAAGCGCAGTAAGAATTGGCTTGGCAATATTTAGGTCAGTAAAAGTAGTTTCTTTTTCTTCAGAAGTGTTAGCGTCAGTAGTAGGCGCTTGAGTGTTATTTGGGGTATTAGTGTCTTCAATAATACCGTTTTTAGATGCGATTGTAGATAAGATGTCAGTCATGAGTAGCCTTGGTAGTATAAGCTGCTGTACATTCAGAAGCTTGATGCCTACCACTGATAACCGTTCACCACGTCACCTGTTTATTAATAATTATCGAACCTTAATAAAAGTATCAATAATGAGAAGTTTGGCTACAATGAGCGTATCACTTCTATAAAAGGTGTTGCGTGCTGTCTGACGTATTTTGGTGGTAGTGCCGAGTGTCTCATCCTTGTCTGCTATAGGCGATCTATCATAGCTTTGTCCAAAGCAGATAAATACAAATAACAACCAATCTACCCCATGATGTTGGGCTAGTAGATAAGATATGAGTCAAAAATAATAGGATTATTTAAGTACACAAAATCATCGGCAACAATTACTTTCAGTCATCCTAGACCCAAAATCGCAGGCGATGTTATCAATCTCATAATTCACGTTTGTCCTGCATTATATCCTATTAATAAAAAAGGTTAGATACAAGCTAACGTGGCGACGCAGTATAGCATAACAAAAGCGCTATCAGTAGCTATTTTTTACTATTATTATAAGTAGGCGTTATATAGCGTATAAATAATGGTTTATATAAATAGCAGTTAAGCTAGACTAGCTATCATTTTTATTGCTGTTTGATTCATTAAGCGTTTAGCCTGACGTACTAACCTCGGTGACATAAGTTGGCATCTCCCATGCCCCGCCCGCCTCTAGTAGACGACACAGACCAGTGGTGCTTTCATGACTTTTGGCAAAGCGCGTTCCTGTCCACATCCAATAAGCCTTACTTAAGCAGTCACCAATACCGCGACCTTTTTGTATTGAGCTTATTTTACCTTTGCTATAATCTGTCGCACTGGTAGTGATCAAGGTTGGCTTATAAGGTTTACTGTCGTTTAGAACCCATACGCCTGTGCCAGTGTTGTATGCACCCGTCCAGCAACTGTGCTGCGCTAATAGCTGTGTGCTATTTAGGCGACTGACACGCCATGGTGAGCTGTCAGATAAATTCGGACAGTCATTACGGGCGTCTTTCATTGACGTTTGTAGTAGTGCGGATAACTGTGATGCCTTTATACTAAAGTTTTTATTGCTACTGGACGTTGGCCTAGCATCAGGTAAGACCAAACGTAGCGACGGCGCAGGCTCGGCGGCTAACACACTGTTATTGGATTTACTGGTGCTCTCATTATTAATAAAGGCGCTTGATGCTCCTATACGGCCTTGTGCTTCATCGGCCTTGAGCATCACTGCGGTTGCCCCTCTATCAGACAGCTGCCAGCGCGAGTTACGCAGTACCAGCTCAATTTTGCTGGATTTGGTCAATGCATCAAGCAACGCAGTTACTTGAGATTCTGTGAGCTCTGCATCACCAGCAGCCGCTGAGAAGGGCTTGGTTTCTCCTAAGTTTTTATCGTTGATAAATAATGAGATACGGTGACGGTTGCCCAATTGCATTAGGGCTTTAGAGGAGTTCTCTTTAGCACCGCCAAGCTTAACTCTGCCGTCCACGCTAGCATTGGGGCCTGCGCGGCGTACAAGTAATACGGATACAGGGAACTCGCTATTGTTCTCAGCTTGATAACCTGCCAGTCGGCAAGTGCGCGTATTATCACAGACCACTTGCCAATCCTGACTGGTAAATTCGACAGGCGCGGCTGCTAGACTCGTAGAACTAATAGCAACCGAACTTATAGCCAATAACGCAGACGCAATAATTTTATTTTCAAATAGCTTATCATTTAATATTTTAGTTTTTAATAGGCAGCTTATGTACAGACGCTTGCCCGGAGGTACGAGGTTAGTATCTTTCATAAGCATTACTCACAAGTAAGGAAAATACAAACGCCTGCCCCTTGCAGAGACAGCGGGTCACTATCTTAACCCAGCAGTGTTTCTATCTGTTATGCCAATGTAGCATTATGTAAAAACGCAAACAAGCAACAGATACATAAATATTCACATAAACGAATATATATGTATCTGCTGCTTGTAAAAATTGAGGCTGATAAGCAGATTACTTATCAGCCTTACTGTTAAAATCGTTACTATCACTGATGTAAACCTATTAATTATCAGTTAAGCAATAGGTTTTAAGTCTAATACTACTGCACGTTTTACTGCGGGACGTTCAGCTATTTTCTTGGCCCAACGTTGGACATGTTTATAGTCATCAACTTGCAAGAATTCAGCGGCATCATAGAGTTTACCAAGTGCTAGCTGGCCGTACCACGCCCAAATAATGATATCAGCAATGTTATAGTCTGCTTCATCATTACCGCACATATACTCGCTATTTTTTAGATGAGTATCTAGGACATCAAGTTGACGTTTGGTCTCCATGGTGTAACGATCAATCGGATATTCCATAGGTTCGGGTGCGTAAGCATAAAAATGCCCAAAGCCACCACCTAAGAACGGCGCGCTTCCCATCTGCCACATTAGCCAAGACAAACATTCTGCCCGCGCCCCGCCTTGCATCATCGGTATAAATTTTCCAAATTTTTCAGCTAAATACAATAAAATCGCCCCGGACTCAAAAATTTCAATAGGCTTGCCAGCTTTATTTTCAAAATCGGTATCAGCATCCGTTACAGCAGAATGATCGACCAGCGCCGGAATTTTAGAATTGGGATTGATCTCTACAAACCCTGACCCAAATTGATCGCCTTCAGAGATGTCTATTTTATAAGCATCGTATTCAGCTCCTTTTATCCCAAGTTCTGCTAACTCTTCTAGTAGGATATTGACCTTAACGCCATTAGGCGTGTTCAATGAGTACAGCTGCAACGGCGCCTCACCTACCGGTAGGCCTTGCTCGTGGCGCGCGCCAGCCGTTGGACGATTAATACTAGAGAACTTGCCACCATTGTCTTTATCTTGCGTCCAAACCTTAGGCGGCATATAGGTATCGTCCTGTGAATTAGTATTGCTGGTAGAGTGATTGTTATCGTTACTCATAAGATATCCTGTGATTTTATAGGTGGCATTATGGTTTTAATGAGAATTAAAGCTTTTTATATTATATTTATTATCAAATAAACAGAGGTTTCACTATAACGAATGCCTGCCAGCCTGTTAAAGTCCTCTCATGTAACTAGTGTAGGGATTTATAAACAAAGCACACGGTTACTTTGCTTGTCTTTAGTTAGACCTAAGTTGTTATACTACGGACAATTAATAGGATGATGTTTTATAAAAGTGCGGTCATTAAGATATTATTTATTGGCGTAATATCTAGACCGCCACAGCCTTAATGTAAGAGATGGTGATGTCAGTATGGTGACACTAACAGCAACACAAAATAAATATCTACCCTACGTGCTAGCAGTGGCACTGTTTATGCAGATTTTAGATGCCACTATCTTAAATACCTCGCTGCCGCAAATGGCACAAGCGCTTGGCGAATCGCCCCTAAAAATGCAGTGGGCAGTGATTAGCTATGCCTTAACCTTAGCTATTTTTATTCCCATTAGTGGCTTTTTAGCAGACAAATATGGCACGCGCCGAGTGTTCTTATCGGCGATTATTATCTTCTGTATTGGCTCGCTGCTGTGTGCCGCCTCACCTACTTTAGACTTATTAATTGGCTCGCGTATTGTACAAGGCATTGGCGGCGCTATGATGACACCCGTTGCCCGCTTGATTTTGGTCAAATCCTATCCACGTAATAAGCTGTTGACCGTGATGAACTTTGCGGTAATTCCCGCATTGATTGCCCCATTAGTAGGGCCACTATTAGGCGGCTATATAGTGCAGTATGCCAGTTGGCACTGGATCTTTTTGATTAATGTTCCGATGGGCATAGTGGGTTTTATCATGGCCAAAAAGCTGGTACCGGCACTATATGAGGACACCAAACGTTTGGATTGGGCGGGATTTTTGTTATTTGCAGCGGCGGCTTGTGGATTTACGCTAGCGGTTGAGTTTGGCGCGCAAACAGGCCGTGGCTTGTACGGCTTGTTGTTAGCACTAGCAGCAACGGTACTTATAGGTGGCTATATTTGGCATGCCAAACGTCGGCAAGCACCGCTATTTCCTTTGAGCTTATTTAATATTCGTACCTTTCGTATTGGTATTACTGGTAATTTATTTACTCGCCTTGGTATCAGTGCGGTTCCGTTTTTACTGCCGCTGTTGCTACAAGTGGTGTTTGAATACTCTCCCTCGCAGGCAGGTTGGCTACTAGCCCCTATCGCTGTTGGCGCTATAGGCGTCAAGCCTTGGGTCAGCAAAATCATTCAGCGCTATAGCTATCGCAAGGTGCTGGTCTATAACACCTTTTTAATGGGTGTATTAATTATTGTTTTGGCACAGTTTAGTGATGCCTCACAGTGGCCCTGGTTCATCCCTGTTCTGACGGTAATGGGCGCATGTAATTCGATGCAATTTAGCGCCATGAATACTATTACCATTGGCGACCTAGAAGGAACGCAGACTAGTAGCGGCAATAGTCTCATGGCAGTTAACCAACAGCTGGCCATTAGCTTTGGTATTGCTTTTGGTGCAGCAATGCTCAACTTACTACGTGAGCGTCTACAGCTTGATATCTTGACGGCATTTCAGACCACTTACTGGGTACTAGGTATTCTAACTATTCTATCAGGGCTGTACTTTTTACGTCTCAAACCTGAAGATGGCCGTGGGTTGTATTGATAGCCTAGGCTTTAAGTTCTAAGGTTTAATGCCACTTCCCTTATCCGTATTGAGAAAATTTTAGACCTAAAAAAGCCAGCTAGTGCTTTATATAAAAACACTCGCTGGCAAGTTTAACTGATTTAGTTCACTTTAATATTAAGGCGCGTTATCATCATCCATCTGTGATTGGATATAATTCTGCACCCCAAGGTCTTTAATCAAGTCTTCTTGAGTCTCTAACCAATCGTCATATTCTTCATTACCGTCTTTAAGTTCGACTAGTAGATGGCGTGATACATAATCATGCCGCTCTTCACATAACGTAATGGCCTCAGTGATAATAGCGAACTTTTGCTTCTCTAGCCGCAAATTACAGTCGATAATCTCTGGTACATCTTCGCCAATGAGAACTTTACCCAAATCTTGTAAATTTGGTAGACCTTCTAATAGTAAAATACGCTCAATCAAATCATCTGACCATTTCATTTCTTGAATAGACTGGTGGTATAACGAATCATTAAGTGATTCAAGTCCCCAATGGCGTGCTATTCGGGCATGCAAAAAATACTGATTAATAGCTATCAGTGACTGTCCCAGCACTTTGTTAAGTGCGCGAATAACGTCTTTATCACCTTTCATAATCGCTCTCCCTTTATTATTACCTTAGCTTTTAAATTCAGCTTTTGAATGTCATGACTCACCTAGCAAAACCCACAATCTGGAATTTAGGTTTTAGTTCTTAGGCAAGATTAGGCGATACTTCAGCCATTTGACTTTGTAGGTAATTAGGCAGGCCAATCATATCGATAAGACGTAGCTGCTGCTCAAGCCAATGTGCATGGTCTTCTTCAGTATCTTTAAGTTGTACAACCAGCATTTCACGAGTCACATAGTCACGCTCTGCTTCACATAGGGCAATACCGTCTTTTAAGTGCTGTTGTACTTGATATTCAAGATCAAGATCTAGCTGCAACATCTCTGGTACCGTTTTGCCGATATGAATGCCATCAACGCTCATTTTAGGCGTGCCACCAAGCATTAAGAGACGGCGGATGATAGCCTGTGCATGCAAGGTTTCATCTTGCATCTCATGGCTAATACGATCGTACAGCTTGCCATAATGCCACTCAGCATACATCTCAGAATGGATAAAATACTGGTCACGTGCGGCAAGCTCGCCACCTAACAAGAAGTTTAAATAGTCAATAACTTTTGGGCTGCCAATCATAGCGTATACTCCTATACTTTTATTTTACAGATTACCTTCCATTCATAATAGTTCATATAAGAACAGCACTGTCGGTAAACTGATCAGTAAAAATTAAAATCAATAAACGTCTTACAATATGAGACAGATATAGTAGCATACAGACCCTGTATAGCTTGTAATATTATGAACTAACAATAAGAGGTCGATTGAGAATCATGATTGGCTAGCGTTGCCAATAGAGACTCAGTGCAAATTTAGGAAGTGACGATAGTAGTAGTCTAAGCCGACCTAAGACGAGAGTGCTTAAACGGCATAAGCTAAGACCTCAAGTTTGGCATGATGCTCATCTAGATAATCATTGACCATGGGCTCACAGCATCCGCAGCAAGTTGCAACATCAAGCGTGTCTTTTAAGCCATCAAGGGTATCGATACCTGAAGCAATAGCGGCCTGAATTTGCTTTTCTTTTACGTCATTACAGATGCATACGTACATGGTCTTGCTCCTACTCTGAGTGCTATTTCCGATGATTCTTTAAGCTGAGGTTGTATATTGGATACTTAATGACCATATAGACAAAGCTTAAAGAAAAATAAGTTACTTAACTATCAATATCTTAGTGTTGTTAATCTAGGTTTCATATAATAACGATAATTATTACTATTTACAATAACTTTTAGATGATTTATCGGTTGCGAATGACAAATTTATCAATCATAAACTTGTTAGTGATAAAGGGTCGTTTACAATGTTTTCGTTCATTAGTGCGGCTATTTGCTGGGGTGTTATTCACGCAAACTTGCTAGAGTAATGAGCAATTAATTATCAGTAGCGGTTAATGTTACTGTGGCACTGTTTTTGTGAACAGTTGTGATATGAAATGTCGACAGAAGGTAGTAATATGTCGATAAAAGGTAAATTAGACCCTTTATTAATCGATATTGTCCACTATTGCTGATATATTAGCTGTTCAGCATTAATAGATAAATATGTGTTTTAGTGTTTAATATTATGGTATGACTGCTTAATAAATGTCTTACACGCTATAATATAATATATCTAGTAATCCCAATCGTCATATTCTTCATTACAATTTTTTATGTTTCATCGCATTCGATACGCTCTCTTCTTGAGTTTTCCAGTCATTTAACCGATAGACAAAATGGCTAATGGTAAGAGATCACTGGGCGTTGCAATACAACTAATATTTGGAATTTCTTATGCCTGACAATAACTTTACCATTCAGCCTCTTGATTTATTTAAAGTGTTGTCTGATCCAACTCGCCTAAGGATTTTTCAAATTCTGTTCAAAAAACAAGCACGCTGTGTGGGTGAGTTGGTTGATATGCTTGACCAGCCGCAGCCGACGATATCTCGGCACTTGAATCATCTCAAAAAGCTAGGCATTCTTCATTGTATTCGTGATGGTACCTGGATGTGGTATGAGGTGGCAGACGACCTACCAGTATGGTGTCAAGATGTCCTAGAGATCACTTATCAGACGTTACTTGAACAAACAGATAAACATAAGTGGCTGGCTTAGGCTTTTAGCACATTTATTCTGCGTTGCATAAAAACTATACCGCATAAAAAAAGACCTAAATTAATTAGGTCTTTTTTTATGGTTAAATTCGTCGCTAAAGCAAAAGCTACGTCAAGTCTAAAAAGTCACTGACAAAGGCGTTGGATGGATTGTGAAACAATGACTCTGGAGTCCCTACTTGCTCAACACGGCCCTGATTCATGACCACAATCTCATCGGATACGGCACGCGCTTCTTCTTGATCATGAGTAACCATGATGCTGGTAATACCCAGCTCATGATGGATATCTTTTAGCCAAGTGCGCAGCTCTTTACGTACCTTAGCATCGAGCGCGCCAAAGGGCTCATCGAGTAATAATAGCTTCGGCTTTACCGCGAGCGCACGTGCCAGCGCAATTCGCTGCCGCTGACCACCGGATAACTGATGCGGATAAGCATTGGCAATTTGCGGTAACTGTACCAGTTCTAATAGCTCGGCAACGCGCTTATTAATATCAGCTTTGCTCGGTCGCTCATTTTTGGGCAATAAAGTCAGACCAAATGCGACGTTCTCGGCGATATTTTTATGACGGAACAGCGCATAATTCTGAAACATAAAGCCGATATGACGCTTTTGTACTGGCGTATTAGTGACATCGACTTCATCAAACAATACTTGCCCTGAGTCTGCATATTCTAACCCTGCAATGATACGCAGCAAAGTAGTTTTACCACAACCAGAAGGCCCCAATAAGGTAGTCATCTTACCGGTTGGTACGGTAACATTGATATCATTAAGGGCGGTGAAGTCGCCAAATGTTTTATTAACGTTCCTAATCTCGATGCTCATAGCAATATCTCTTTTAATGTCTCTTATTGATTCTTTTGTTAGCTTTTATGATCTAGCAAATGGTTTGATTAACAGTTAAATAGTGTGAAAACTGACTAAGGACGGAGCTGTTGTTGATGCTTTAAGCTCTCAGTCAGCATCGCTATTTTTTATCAACCGTCGCATTGGCGCTCACTGGTAGCTCAGGCGCACTTACCAGCCGCTCAGATTTAGCAAATTTGCGCTCTTGTAGCTTAGTCATCAATTGCTGTACTAGCAGCGTGATCAGTGCTAAACCAGCCAGTAAGCTTGATAAGGCAAAGGCGGCGGTAAAGTTATAATCGTTATAAGCAACCTCAACCAATAGCGGCATAGTGTTGGTCTCACCGCGAATATGGCCGGAGACCACACTCACTGCCCCAAACTCACCCATCGCTCGTGCGTTAGTCAAAATCAAACCATATAACAAGGCCCATTTAATATTAGGTAAAGTTATATGCCAAAACGTCTGCCAACCAGTTGCCCCTAGGGTCAATGCCGCTTGCTCCTCAGAATCGCCTTGGGTTTGCATCAAGGGTATCAGCTCACGAGCGACAAAGGGAAAGGTCACAAACAACGTTGCTAAGACAATGCCAGGAACCGCATAAATGATTTGTATTCCCATGCTTTCCAGCCAGCCACCAACGGTAGAGTTGAGACCGAACAATAGGATAAACATTAACCCAGCGACTACCGGCGATACCGAAAAGGGTAAATCAAGCAAGGTCGTGACTAACTGCTTACCTCTAAATTGATAACGGGTCACCAGCCAAGCTATCGCCACCCCCATCACCATATTAATAGGTAATACGATAGCCGCAGTAATTAGGGTTAGTTTAATCGCTTGTAACGCTTCTGGGTCGACAAGCGAGGCAATATAAAGCTGCCAGCCGCCTTTTAAGGCCTCATAAAACACCGCTAGCAATGGCACCACTAACATGATAATCATAAATAAGACGGCAATGACAATAAAGGTGCGTCTGATCCATGGTGTGTCTTTGGTTGCCGGATTGCTTTGGTAGTCGTAGCTATTGGCTATTTGCATCTTAGCGGGCTCCTACGCGTCGCGACAGTTTCCACTGTACTATATTAATGGTTAATAGAATCACAAACGAAATCATCAGCATAAATAACGCCACTGCTGAGGCGCCTTGAATATCAAATTGCTCGAGTTTACCAATAATGATAAGCGGCAGAATCTCAGACTCCATTGGAATATTACCAGCAATAAAAATCACTGAACCATACTCGCCAGTTGCGCGCGCAAACATCATGCCAGCGCCCATCAGTAATGCAGGTAGCATCTCCGGTAAAAGAACCTTACGAAAAGTAGCTAAGCGATTCGCTCCTAGTACCGCGGACGCCTCTTCAAATTCAACTGATAGCTCTGCCAATACTGGCTGGACGGCACGCACAATGAATGGAAAACTTACCACCACCAATGCCAACCAAATACCTATAGGGGTAAAAGCCACTTGTATATCGAACTTTTCAAACCACTGCCCAATAAGACCATTCGGCGCATATAAAGTCGCAAGAGATATACCCGTCACTGCGGTCGGTAGCGCAAAAGGCAAATCAACCAGGGCATTAATCAAGGATTTGCCCCAAAACTCATAACGCACCAACACCCACGCCACCAGCGTACCAAATACCATATTGGTTAACATCGCTAAGAACGACATCCATAAGCTCAGTTTGATAGCAGCGGTGACCCGCGGCTGGGTAATGGTTTCCCAAAATCCCGTCCAGCCCATCTGGGTTGTGGTATAGGCCATCATTGCAAACGGTAGTACCACCAATAACGATAAGCTAAAGACGGTAATACCCATACTCAGCCCAAACCCTGGCAGCACATTACGCTGGCGCATGCGAGTCATCCAGCCTTTTTTATTAGGTTTGTTGCTGGCAGGAGAAGTTGTTGCACTCATAGTGATGTCCTATTGCCTAACTGATGGTGTTTATCGTAAAAACCCTGTTGTACAGGTATTATTAGAAGGCTTACGGTATAAAGGACATAGCGCGGGTGGCCATGTCCTTCATATAGTTTCGTATAACTGGTAAAAGCTTTTCCCAGCCATACTGTGTTTTTTCTAAAGCGGCGCAGCTATACGATAACTTACGATAACTACTCCGGAGCGCTAATCGCTAACTGATCGAAAACACCGCCATCGCTGAAGTAGGTACCCATAATTTCATCCCATGAGCCAAAAGCGTCATTCGGACGGAAGGTATCAATCGGTGGTAATTTATCACCATTTTTATCAAGGACGCTTTTTACGCTAGGACGTAAGTAAAGGTCAGCTGCTAATTGCTGTGCAGGCTCGCTCCATAAGTAATCAAGATAAGCTTTTGACGCAGCAGTGGTGCCTTTTTTGTCCGTGACCGCTTTCACAATAGCAACCGGACTTTCAGACTTAATAGAATACTCAGGATAAATGATGTCAACTTCACCTTTACCAAAATCAGTAGCAGCAAGGTTGGCTTCATTCTCAAAGGTAATCAACACATCACCGATACCGCGCTGGACAAAGGTAGTGGTTGCTGCACGTCCACCATTTTCATAAACTTTGACGTTGTTGAGCATCTCTTTAACGTAGTTTTTAGCAGGAGCTTCTTCGTTATTAAAGGCGTGCAGGCCATAGCCATAAGCGCCTAAGAATGCATAACGACCATTACCGGTAACTTTCGGATTGGCCATTACAATCTCAAGACCCGGCTGGGTTAAATCTTCCCAGTCTTGAATATTTTTTGGATTGTCTTTACGTACTAAGAAGACGATAGTGCTGGTAAAAGGTACCGCGTTATCAGGGAACTGCCCTTCCCAATCCGCGTCAACCAAGCCTTTTTTCTCAAGTAGCTCAATATCTGAGCCTTGGTTCATAGTGGCTACATCGGCTTGCAAGCCATTAGCGACTGATAGTGCTTGTTTGCTCGAGCCGCCATGAGACTGATTGACAGTTATATTAGTATCGGGGTTTTCAGTTTTATAATGATCAACAAATAATGGGTTATAGTCTTTATAGAAATCGCGCGCCACATCATAAGAGACATTTAACAACTCGATGTTTTGACCCGCTGCTGGCGTGCCATCAGCATTGACAGTCGTGTCTACCTGCTCACTATTGCTACAGCCAGTAAGTCCCAAGGTCATCGCAACGCCTGCAATACTCAACACGCTAAGCGCTTTGTTTTTGTAGGGGCTGTTCTTTATACTGAGCTTTTTGCTTGCTGCGTAAGATGTCATAAGTGCCTCTAAAGTTATATACAGGGATATAAGATGTAATGCAGTTATGCTAACAGCGCCAGCTTATTATGTTTAATGACGAATATGTGTATGTTATTGCCAAAATGGAATATATAGGGGCTTTTCATCCTTACTGAGACCGCTGTCATGTCGCTTATCTATCCCATTTCTGGCTGATTTTGACTAACAGTATCTTCATTACGGGTAAGGCTGAGTCCCTTACTTAGTTTTTACTTAGCTGTTGGGTTGCACAGCAAGCTTATCAAACAGTCCACCATCAACAAAAAACTTATCCATAATACTGTCCCAATCACCAAAGACTTCAACTGGCTCAAAGGTTTGAATGTTTTGTAACGTTCCTGCATGAGCAGCCAAAATCTGCTTGTCACTGGGTCGCAGGTACATCTGAGCCATCAATTCTTGAGCAGGCTTGTCCCAAAGCGTTTTGAGATATGCGGTTGCAGCTTCCTTGGAGCCTTTTTTGTCGGTCACTGAGCTGATCACAGCAACGGGGTTATGGATAGTAATAGAATAACTAGGATAAACAATATCAACCTTATCTTTGGCGTGTTGTGTGGCGACCAAATGCGCCTCATTTTCGGTAGTGATAAGTACATCGCCTAACCCGCGCTGGGTAAAGCTAGTAGTAGCGGCGCGTGCACCATTGTCATAAGTAATAACATTTGCCAGCACTTTCTCCATAAAGCCATCGGTTTTTTGCGGTTGATTGACAGACTCTTTAAAGTGATGCAGCCCATAACCATAGGCCCCTAAAAAGGCATAGCGCGCGGTGCCACTAGTCTTCGGGTTTGGCATAACCACCTCGACGTCAGTACGGGCTAAATCTTGCCAGTCTTTAATCTGCTTCGGATTGCCTTTACGAACCAGCAAAACCATAGTGGAAGTATAAGGAACGGCATTGTTAGGAAAAGCTTGGCGCCAATCGGTTTTTACCAGACCTTTATCCACCAGCATATTCATATCGCTTTCTTGGTTTAAGGTCACCACGTCCGCCTGTAAACCATTGGCAACGGACAGTGCTTGTTTACTTGAGCTGCCGTGTGACTGGTTAATACTGACATTACTATTTGGATATTCTGCCTTATAAGCCTTGCTAAATAAGTCGTTATATTCTTTATAAAAATCGCGCGAGACATCGTAAGAGACATTCAGCAGGCTAACGTCGTTAGTTTCGCTTTTCGCCTCGCCTGCTTGGTTGGCATTAGTAGGGCTACAGCCAGCAAGTAACATGACCGCAGACAATGCGCTACTAAGCATTAGACTTCTGGTCAGTGACTTGCTAGTTGGCAACATACCTATTTCAGTTTGGCGGGATAAACCGGTTGTCTTTTGCATGATAGCTCTCTATAAGGTTGCATTTATAATATAAGTTTTATTGAACCGTTTTTTATTGCGATACTTATTGATGTACCACATCTGATAACGCTATGAATGATGACAGCCATGCTATCAGCTTGTATGGACAACGCTTAGTGATGAAAGCGCTTATCAAATTATTAACTTGGCATAAGTACTTTTTTTAGATATTATTTGACATCTATGTTTGTTAAATGGTTGTGTAACAAGGTTATAAGCCAATTGGGGTATGGGTTGGGCTATTAGCTAAAGCATATATTTATTATGTACCTACCCCTTTTATTTAGAAACCGACCATCAGCGCGCCCTTTCTTATTTATTTCAAGGCAACTATATGAGCAGACTTTGGTACCAACGTTTATCTTTTCCTGCTGCGGTTTTCACGTTGACGACTCCTGTCCTTGTGGCTTTAACAGGTTGTAGTACCGTAACGCCCAATAGCCAGAATGTACCAGAGATTCAGGCCGCAACAGCGATCACCCCAGCGGTACAAACCGTGGTCGGTGATTATGCGTCTGACGGTTACGATAAGAGGCAGCAAGGCTATGATTGGGTGGGTGTTATGATCCAGCCTTACGGCGTTGCCGAGATAGAAGTAAAAGTTCGCGCTCGGGGCGATATTAAACAGCCCAGTTGTCATTTTGATGGTAAGGCAACTCTGCTGGGTCAGGATGACGCTCACGGTGTTATCTTTCAGACTATAGCCAATGATAGCGTGACCTTTTTACAGTTTAAAGATGGCTTGCTGACTATCGACAGCCAAGACAAGTATGCGTTGAACTACTTTTGTTCCGGTGGTGGCACGCTCGCCGGAGATTACCAAAAGCTTGAAGGTCATTTAAACATCAGCTAAATGACCTAAAACTGACGGCTAAGACTCAATAAATAGAAAAAGGTGCCAGATTTACCGTCTGGCACCTTTTTTTAACAGCTTTTTAACGAGGGCTACGTGTCTCTTAAACCGCAGAAGCACCGGTTAATTTCACTTCGGCACGTTCTTCACGGGCGATACCTGCATAATAATTGCGCAAAATCTGCAACACTTCTGGACGGCTAAAGTTCTCTGGTACGTCTTCATCGTCCGATAATGCCTTACGCAGCTTAGTTCCTGATACTTTGACATGTTGCGTGGCATCGTGCGGGCAGGTCTTATCAGAGGCCATCGCATTACAAGCGTCGCACCAAAACGTCCAGCCAATCTTTAATGGTTGGGTGATAAGATCGTCTTTGTCTAAGTGCTCAAAGATAGTCTGGGCATCAAACGCGCCATAATAATCACCCACACCCGCATGGTCACGCCCAACAATCAGATGGCTACAGCCGTAGTTTTGACGGAATAGCGCATGAAGTAGCGCTTCCCGCGGGCCGGCATAACGCATATCTAGCGGATAACCTGCTTGAATAACGGTATCTTGTTTAAAGTAATTGTCGATTAAAGTCTTAATGGCTTCTTGACGTACATTAGCCGGGATATCACCGGGTTTCAGCGCCCCTAACAATGAATGCACTAGTACCCCATCACAAATTTCTATGGCAATTTTGGCTAAGTATTCATGCGAGCGGTGCATTGGGTTACGGGTTTGGAATGCGGCGACACTTTGCCAGCCTTTGTCGGCTAATATTTGACGGGTCTCAGCTGGGGTTTTATAAATCTCTGGATATAAAGTTGGGAATTCGCCTTCACTTAGCACTTCTACGCTACCGGCAATATTAACCTCATCTTGGCTCAACACTTGTTGCACGCCCGGATGCTCGCTATCAGTAGTGGTAAAGACTTGCTGGCACTCATGGTTTTTATCGATGGTGTAAGTTTCCTCTACCGTCAACACGCCCATGATTTCGCCATTTTCAGCAACCAATGCCACTTTGTCATCTTGAGTTAAGCTATCAGCAGTGACTTTCGGCGCAGATAAAGTAATGGGAATGGGCCAAAACAAGCCAGCGTTGTCACCAGTTTGCAAGCGCATGTCATCGACCACCCCTTGCCAATCGGCTTGATTCATAAAGCCATTAAGTGGGGTAAAGCCACCAATCCCTAGCATAATTAAATCACCGCGCTCACGTGAGCTTAAGATAATTTGTGGCAAGGTACTGGCAAGTTTTAGTGCTTGCTCGCGCTCAGTACCGGTTAATAATAACGGTTTAAGAGTCGCGCTACCATGTGGCGGGACTAGTTTAGATTTAGACTCGAGTTTTGATGCGGCTGATGCAAGTTGTGTCATATTAATCTCAGAGACCTCAGATAAGTAGTAACGAAATAAAAACGAAAAAAAGAGAGGTTTAAATAATAAAGAGCCCCGCAGGAAAATCGTGTATTGAGCTTGAATGGGATATTAGTGATGATGCTGTGTATTTAATAAGGATAGGCTACCTAACTTTCGTTATGAAAATTTATGCTGTGTTTGGATATGGATATGACTTAAAGGAATTTATGTTTCAACGCTCAAGCTTATATCATGTAAAGCTATGTTGTTTTGTGGCTGTATTTGAAACGCCACTACATACACAAATTATTTTTACCTCTAAACTTCATATCTAAATCTTGTATCTGATTAACTTAACGCTGCTTTTTTTATTTTTAAAATTCGAAATTGAGATTACGCCATGTATCAATATAACTATGCCGACCAAGCTTTGGTTGAGGAACGGGTTGCACAATTCCGCGACCAGACTCAGCGATTTTTGGCAGGTGAACTGCCAGAAGAGCAGTTTTTACCACTGCGCTTGCAGAACGGGCTTTATATTCAGCGTCATGCGCCTATGCTGCGTATCGCCATTCCATACGGGCTACTTGCCAGCTATCAATTGCGCAAATTGGCTGAGATCACCCGCCTTTACGACAAAGGTTATGGGCATTTCACTACGCGTACCAATATCCAGCTGAACTGGCCGAACCTTGAAGATGTTCCTGATATCTTGGCGCATCTGGCCTCAGTGCAAATGCATGCCATTCAAACCTCAGGCAACTGTATTCGTAACACCACAACCGACCCTTACGCGGGCATTCATCAAGAAGAGATTGCTGACCCGCGTCCGTATTGCGAAATTATTCGTCAGTGGTCAACCTTTCACCCTGAGTTTGCTTTTTTACCACGTAAATTTAAGATTGCCGTTATCGGTACAGAAAATGACCGCGCCGCGACCCAAGTGCATGATGTCGGACTGCATGTAAAGACCAATGATAAAGGTGAGATTGGTTTTGAAGTATTGGTCGGTGGCGGCTTAGGACGTACGCCTATCATTGGTAAAGTCATCAATGAATTCTTACCTCGCGAGCATCTGCTCAGCTATTTAGATGCCATTTTGCGGGTCTATAACTTACATGGTCGCCGTGATAATAAGTACAAAGCCCGTATCAAAATATTGGTTGAGAGCATGGGCGGGCATGATTTTGCCAAATTAGTCGATGCAGAATGGGAGGCGCATACCAAAGATGGCGCACTCACATTAACAGAGGATAATTTTGCGACCGCCAGTAGCTACTTTAGCGCCCCTGATTATATCTCAGTCGATGCGCTGCAAGTACAATCTGAGCTGCAAAAACTATTGAGCGCCGATCAAGACTTTGCCAACTGGTACACCCAAAATACCGTTGCACATAAAGTGGCTGGCTACCGCGCGGTGGTTATCTCTTTAAAAGCAGGCTTAGTAGATGGAACGTACGTGCCCTCAGGTGATCTGAACGCTGACCAAATGGACGCACTTGCGGATCTGACTGACCAGTATAGCTTTGGTGAGCTGCGCGCTACCTATGAGCAAAACTTAGTCTTCGCCGATGTACAAGCCAGCCATTTATACGAATTATGGCAGCAATTAGCGGTTTTGAATTTAGCCCGCGCCAATATCAACACCTTAACCGATATGATTGTTTGCCCAGGCTGGGACTTTTGCTCTCTTGCTAATGCCACCACCCACAATATCGCTGAACAAATCGAAAAGCAGTTCGACGATCTTGATTACTTATACGATTTAGGGGATATTCGTCTGAATATGTCCGGTTGCATGAATGCTTGTGCCCACCATCACGTTGGTGATATCGGTATCTTAGGCGTGGATAAAAAAGGCGAACATTGGTATCAAATCAGTCTTGGCGGTAACTCCACCGATGACGCTAAGATTGGCAAAATACTAGGCAGAGCCGTTCCTGCTGCTGATGTTGCCAGTACTTTACAAGTTATTTTGGACGTTTATCTTGAGCTGCGCGCTAAAAGTGAAGACGATGTTGAGCGCTTTGGCGATGTGATCGACCGGGTTGGCATAGCCCCATTCAAGGAGAAGGTCTATGGGTAATCATCATGTGCTAAATAGCAGCGGCATTGATATTAGTAGTAAAGACACTTGGCATGCGCTTACCACTGCTGAGCTGCCAGATGGTATTGCGCTTACGCACGTCACCTTGCTTGAGCTGCTGCACAAACAAGAGAAGCTTGATGTACTGGTACCACTTACTGATTTATTGAACAACAAAGGCACACTTGCCGGCGGACTATTACAACAAGTCTATGAGTTATTAATCCAGCATAGCAGCCGGTTAGGTGTGTGGATTACCGCAAATACCGATACCGATGCGCTGCCAGGATTGACCGAGTTTTTATTGGCGCAAGCCTTGATTGTCATTCATGTGCCCTCCTTTGCCGATGGTCGCGGTTTTAGCTTCGTGCAAACGCTACGTCAGCTTGGCTATACCGGCGAGATTCGGATGGCAGGTGCATTTGGCCGTGATCAAATTGCCTACCTTTTACGTGTCGGCGCAGACAGCTTTGTTTTGAGCGAACATGATGTGAACTCTGACTCTAATTTTGACATAAGCCAAGCGTTTAGTGCGCTTGCTAGTGCCTATGATGGTCAAAATGCCGCCGCTTTACCGATGTTTGCTGGTGCATAATCATATTTGGCGTTTTGTTTTCTATTTTTAAGAATGCCAAAACTTCATACTAATTATTTACTGATCTAACGGTTTACTAATTCTTTAATTTAACTGCTATCAAGGACAACATAATGAGCCAATTACACCCTAACTTAGATATTGACCAAGCCAATAAAGACCTACAAGGCAAGTCGCCAGAAGAAATCGTCGCGTGGGCACTTACCCAAGCTAAAAACCCAATTATAACTACTAACTTCCGCCCTTATGAATCCGCTATATTACATTTGGTCGCAAAGCAGCGCCCTGACATCACCGTACTATGGGTAGATTCAGGCTACAACACTGACGCTACTTATCAATTTGCTAACAAGCTTATTCGTGACCTAAACTTAAATGTCGTCACTTATATCCCTAAGCAAACGGCTGCCCACCGCGACGCGACTATGAACGGCATCCCAGGTATTGATAATCCACAACATGATGAGTTCACAGAGCAAGTGAAACTTGAGCCCTTCCGCCGTGCGCTTAACGAACTAAAGCCTGACGTCTGGTTCAATGCCATTCGTAAAGATCAAACCGAATTCCGTCAAGGTCTTGATGTGCTAAGCTTATCAAAAGATGGCGTGTTAAAAGTTGCGCCATTATTCGAAAAAACCGATGCTGATTTAGATGGCTATCTGACTGAGCATGGCCTACCGAATGAGCTTGATTACTTTGATCCGACTAAAGTAGAAGAAAGTCGCGAATGTGGTTTGCACACCCAGCTATAATAAGCCAACTACATAATTGTATTTGACGAAAAGTAATCTGATAAAACCTCGCCTATACCCGCTTATGACAGTAAGCGGGTTTTTTTATGCCCGTCATTATTTTATACTGCTATTCCTTTTTTCACCAAAAACCACCGTTGTCATATCAAAAAAGAATATACTAATGCCAATACGCTACGTGAGCAGACACGCGCAATGCCCCATAATGGTGTCATAAATTAACTGTAATTGACCGCAACTAACTAATGGTGACGCTATGAACACCTTTCCCCTATTTTTTAAATTAGAAGGCCGCAAAGTGCTTATCGTTGGCGGCGGCGATGTGGCACTGCGCAAGGCCGATTTGCTCAGCCGTGCTGGCGCGTGTATCACTGTTCTTGCACCCGTCATTTGTGCTGAGCTGCAAGCGCTGCTCACAAATAGCAAAACAGATACTGAGTCAGATAACAAGCACACATTAGTATATGAAAATTATAATAAGACCTACATGATAGGCGCTCGCGTGATCATAGCCGCGACCGATGACGAAACGCTCAATCATCAAGTCCACGCCGATGCCACTGAGTTGAATATTCCAGTCAATGTGGTCGATACCCCGCCCTTATGTGATTTTATCTTTCCTGCTATCGTTGACCGCAACCCTATCGTTATTGGTATCTCATCAAATGGTAAAGCGCCGGTATTAGCGCGTCTATTACGAGCACGGTTAGAAACCTTAATCCCGCAGGGTTACGGTAAGCTTGCCAAACTGGCAGGTGACTTTCGCGCTGAGGTTAAAACTAAGATACCAACCCTTACCGGACGGCGGCAGTTTTGGGAGCGTGCATTTGAGGGTCAAGTCAGTGAGCTGATGTTTGCTGGAAATGAAACCCAAGCAGCAGCGCAGTTACAAGCAGACTTGGACAGTACAGCTGCACAAATCGACAAAAATAGCCACGCTACACTTGCTCCCATACCAACTACTGAGCAGGCTGCATCGTCTATTACAGTTGATGCTGACACAGAGACCAAAACAGTGCAGCCTGTTGGTGAAGTCTATATCGTCGGCGCAGGACCAGGTGACCCAGAGCTGTTAACCTTTAAAGCACTACGACTCATGCAGCAAGCAGACATTGTGTTTTATGATGCGCTGGTGTCCCCGCAAGTGCTAGATTTATGTCGCCGTGACGCTGACAAAGTATTCGTCGGTAAAAAACGCAGCAATCATGCGGTGGCGCAATTAGGTATCAATGAGCTATTGGTCAATGAAGCTAAGCAAGGTCGGCGCGTAGTAAGGCTAAAAGGTGGCGATCCGTTTATCTTTGGGCGTGGCGGTGAAGAGATTGAGAGCTTACGCGCTCATGGGATACCCTATCAAGTCGTTCCAGGGATTACCGCTGCCAATGCTGCGGCAAGCTATGCGGGTATTCCGCTGACCCACCGTGACCATTCACAATCAGTACGTTTTGTCACTGGGTTCTTAAAGGCGGGTGCACCGAACGATAACTTTAAAAACCTACTTGATACCGATGAAACCGTGGTGTTTTATATGGGACTACATTCGCTACCACGCTTGACCGAAGGCCTAATTGAGGCGGGGCGCTGCGCTGATACTCCTATCGCTGTTATCTCCAATGCCAGTATGCCCAATCAGCAAGTATTAACGGGTACGCTAGCTACCATTGCCGAGTTACAAGAAAAAGCCCAATTACCAACCCCAGCATTGTTAATCATGGGTGACGTTGTCAGTCTACATCATGACTTGGCTTGGTACCGTCTACATAATCAGCAGCACAATGAAAACGTGAGCGATACTACTAACAATTGGCTACGTGGGGGTACGGCTGCCACGCCCAAAGAGTTAACATCTTCTAATTATCAGCCTACCAGTCAGCAAGCACATGCGCTGTCTATGATAGCCAGTATCGCTGAGCGGCAGGAAGATGACAGTTTAGAGCAGTTGGTGATTGATTAAGTTTGCCATATAAATAAAAAACCACACTAGCTGAAGGGCTAGTGTGGTTTTTTTATCAAAGGGTTAAGTCATCAAAACGTAGTAATACTACCAAACCAAAGTTCAATACAGCAAACCCCGCTAATTCTTGCTAGAATAAACACTTTCTATTGACCATATCTATAGCCTGCTTATGTCCGTATCTACCGCTACTACATCTTCGTCTCCCGCTTCTCATATTAGACCTTTAAATATATTGCACACCTCCGACTGGCATTTGGGGCGCAGGCTGTATGGGCATATGCGCTATGCCGAGTTTGAAGCGTTCTTAAGCTGGCTCCATGACACGATTAGCACCCAGCAGGTTGATGTGTTAATCATCGCTGGTGATATATTTGATACCATGACCCCAAGCAATCGCGCGCAAAGTTTATATTATGACTTCTTGACTCGGATTGTAAAAACACACTGCCAGCATGTGGTCATTGTGGCGGGTAATCATGACTCGCCTACTTTTTTGGATGCAGCAAAAGGCTTACTACAAGCACTAAATGTACAAGTAGTCGGTACAGCATGCGAAGACCCCAATGATGAGGTGCTACTATTATCATCTGATGATACAGAAAATAGCTTGCCACTATGTTTGATTGCCGCCGTTCCCTATTTGCGCGATCGTGACGTGCGTAGCAGTCAAGCTGGTGAGTCTGGCCGTACTAAAGATGCCAATGTCATTGCTGGTATAGAAGCGCATTATCGGGCGGTGACGGATTGCGCGCTTGCTGAGCAGGCCTCGTTACTTGCGACTTATGGACAGCATGTACCCATCGTTGCAACGGGCCATTTATTTGCCGCTGGCGGGCGCACTACAGAGGATGATGGTGTGCGCGATCTTTATGTCGGATCGTTAGGTTCGGTATCAGCAAACATTTTTGATTCTGCTATCGACTATGTGGCGCTGGGTCACTTACATGTCCCGCAAAAAGTAGGCGGCTATGAGCACATTCGCTACTGCGGCTCGCCAATCGCGATGGGCTTTGGGGAAGCGAGGCAACAAAAACAGGTGTTACTGATTCAGTTTGGTGACGCTATTTCTGATGGTGTTAATAGTCTTAACACTGATGCAAGTGCTGACATCAAAAATATAAGCATGGAAAATATCATCACTTCTAAAGTATCTACTCCTTCCTCCAAGTCTCCTAAAACCTCTAAAGCTGCTATACGTTCTGAGTATGTGACGCTAGATCTATTTGCTGATTTTGAAGAAAACACTGATGTTGTCAATGATGAGCAGACTAGCAGCACTACCAATATTATCAATACCCCCAGTGTCACTAAAGACAACCAACAAGAGTCGCCACCGCCTAAAACAGACGCTGGACAGATGTTTTATGACGCTAATAAGGCCATGCAAGTAAACACTCTGCCTGTGCCTTGCTTTCAAAAGCTGGCGCAAATTAGTGGTGATTGGTCGAAAATAAGCGCTGAGCTGACGGCTCTTGTCCAGTTACCACAAAGTATCTGGCTTGAGGTCATTTATAACGGTGCGGAGATTGTCACAGACTTGCGCGAGCGCATTAATGACTTGGTTGCGGACAGTCAAATTGTCGTGTTAAAAATCAGTAACAAGCAAATTAAAGATAGGGTCATGATGCAAGCGCACAACCAAGAAGCCCTACAAGATTTGGGCTGCGATGAGGTATTTGAGCGTTGCCTAAGCGCTCATGAGATTGTAGACACGCAAAAGCCTGCCCTACGTGATGCCTATCAGCACATCTTGCAGATGATTGCACAAAATGATGCCAATGCTGAATAAGGCTGAATAAGTATGCGCCCCTGTACTTTTGCAATATCTTTGTTTACCTTGGTTTTTTTATTACCCTCTCTCACCATTTAATCCTTAAACCCTAACACTGCAATAGAGTAACTGACTACCATGCGCATCTTAGAGCTACGCTTGAAAAATTTAAACTCGCTAAAAGGTGAATGGCACATTGATTTCACGACTCCTGCGTACCTGAATGACGGCATATTTGCGATTACAGGGCAAACAGGGGCTGGCAAGACCACTATTTTAGACGCCATTTGTCTCGCACTCTATGCACAAACACCGCGTATTGGAATCATCAGTAAAAGTAGCAATGAGGTCATGACCCGCCAAACTGGTGATTGTTTTGCCGAGGTAGTGATTGAAATCGACGAGACGCGCTATCGCTGCCGCTGGGGACAGCGCCGCGCGCATGATAAGCCTGAAGGTAATTTGCAAGATGCCACCCATGAAATCGCTGATGCGGATACTGATAAAATATTAGATAGTGCGCTGAAGAAAACAAAGTTACGTATCCAAGCCATTACGGGTATGGATTTTGAGCAATTTACGCGCTCTATATTATTGGCTCAAGGTGGCTTTGCCGCATTTTTGAAGGCTAAGCCTGATGAGCGTGCTGATATTTTAGAAAAAATCACTGGCACCGATATTTATGCCACCATCTCTATGCGCACGTTTCAACAATTGCGCGACGAAAAATCTGAGTTGGGAAAGTTGCAAGCCAAACTTAGTGGTCTACAACTATTAACGCCTACTGAGATCAGTGATTATAACGCAGAGCTTGCAACACAACGCCGCGATCAGCAGCAACATAAAACCCAATTAGAGGTTCTGACCCAGCATATTAATTGGCTTACTGATATCGAAGCATTGAATAAGACCATAGCGGATCAACAGGCGCAACTGACCCATGCTAAGGATGCTAAAGCGCAGTTCGCCCCTGAGGCATCCCGATTACAGGCAGCAATGCGTGCCTTAGAGATTGACGCAGACTTTGGCAAACTACAGGCTCAGCGCGTGTACTTAAAAGATTTACAACAACAAAAGCATGCGGTTGAAACTGAGCTTCCACAGCAGAAAACCCAGTTAACCGCGGCTGATAATCAGGTAGTCAGCGCCCAAAATGAGGAACAGCAAGCCAGTACGCAATGGGAGCGTGAACGTCCTATTATTGCTCAAGTGCGCACGCTTGATCAAAAGTTAAATGGTGTCCGCCAAGCTTTAACGGATAAGCAACATCAACGCGCTGGCGTGTCTGAGCGATTATCCCAGCGCAATACAGAATTGATGGCCAAAGAAACCGCGCTGACAGACCTACGTAAACAACAAGCGCAGCAGCAAGACTACTTATCCAAGCATGCACAAGATGCGATCCTTGCTAATAACGACTATGGACTGGCCGGATTTGGCCGTGATGCTGGCGAGCTCAAAAAACAGCTCACTAGTAATGCTCAGCGCCTGAGTGAAAATAAGACTGACCGTGCAAAGTTAACGGAGTTTGATCAGGCGCTTGCTACTCTAGCTACTCAGCTTAGCGATAATAAGATTGCCAGTAATCAAGCACAAGAGAGGCTTACTCAGTTTGAAGTTAAACGACAAGCCTTGTTAGCTGGCAAATCACCCAACCAGCACCATCAATATATTACTCACTTAGGTAGCCAACGACAGTTATTAGACACTATCAACAGCCATTATCAACAAGCACTGTCTTTGACAGAGGATATAACAAAATCCACCACCAACATCGATCCATTAATCGCTACTAGCACGCAGTATAGCCAAGAATATACCCAGTTAGAGACAGCTATTGTAAGCTTACAACAGCAAAAACGTGCGCAGCAAGATCACTTAGAGACCCTGCAAGCGCTGGCTCAACTACAAGATTACTTTTTAGCGCTACAGGACGGCAAGCCCTGTGCTCTATGTGGATCGACCAGCCATCCTTATCATGACGATCCGCCCGCTGAATTTGCCCAAGTACTCCAAGCCGCAAGCCTCGGTCAAGATATCTCCAAGCATGAACAAATGCAACGCGTAATTCATGCTATAACCACTCTTGAGCAAGATATTGACAAGCAAGACGCCGCGTTACGCCGCAATCAAGAACAGCATATTCGTGCTCAAAGTGAGCTTCAGTCGTTGCAACAACAGATCAAAAAACTACAGGAGCAGCAAAGTACCGCGCAGACTGAAGCATATGACGCTACTAATCAGCTCAAACTAGAGGTCGATAGCAGTCGTTTTGAAAATATTAATTATGGCGCTGATCATAAAGGTGTCGATAAAGGCATCAATTTTAAGATCTTAGATCAGTCTTCTGTACTGGGGTCAGATGATACCAATCCCCTGTCTTATCCATTGCTAACAGCCCTACTTGCTGAGCTAAAAGAGGATCAAAACAGCCTGACGCTTATAACGGCTGATATTCATAAACGTTTAGAAGATTGGAAAAAATTAGAAGGCGAGATGGATACTCAGCAGCTAGGCTTAAAGCAAATAGAGGAACAACAGGTACAGCTTAAGCAAGATCAAATAAACTCTCAAGCTGAGCGCTCTATTGCCCAGCAGCGCATAGACAGCCAGCAGCAAGCGTTCGGGATTACTGGTAATGAAATAAGTATCCTACAAACACAGATGGCTGGATTGTTAGAGCCACTGGGATTGGCTTTACCCAATCAGCTCCTAGAAAATTCAGAAACACATAAAGAATTAGAGCTAGAAGCGGTTAACGCCTGTATGTCTGAGCTTACAACGTTATATTACCGCTTAAAAGACAAACTTACAGCGTGGACGCAAGCACAAGAAGGTTTGAACCTTGCGGCGCAGAGAATTAATGTATTAAGCGCCGCGCGTGATTCATTGGCGCATCAGGTTACAGAATTAATAGAGCAGCTGACTGAGCTTGATAATAAGATTAGCACTGAGCAGCAGCATAGAGATACGCTTACTGACGAGCGCAATCATTTATCCAAAGAGCCAGATATTGATGCCAGAGCGCAGCAGCTACAAGACGCTGTAAAACAGGCGAATGATATACTCGCTCAAACACGCCAGCAGGCTGATAATGCTCGCCATAAACTGCAATATACGCACAACTCTCTGGATAAGCTGGTCATAGACATTAAAAATACAGAGGCGCAGTTACAATTACTCAATGATAAGTTTGTACAAATACTCAGTGAGCAAAAATTCACTGACGAGAGTAGCTTTACAGCAGCAAGGCTAGATAAATCTGAGCGCGATGCGCTGCTACAGCGTGATAAATCATTAAATGATAACGTATCACAACTACAAACTCGTATCGATGACAACCAAGCGACTCTCCATCAAAAAACCATTAATCACAAGGACAGTCAGGACTTGGCAGACCAGTCCCTAGATACATTAAAGCTTCAGCAGCAAGATATGTTGCAAGCATACGATGATATAGGGCTAAAAATAGGCGGTCTACAACAAGTGCTATCAGACCATAATGCCAATCAAAAGAGTCATACTGAGCAGCTACGCGCCATCGATGAGCAGCAGCAAAGTAGTCAGATTTGGGAGCAGCTTAATCAGCTGATTGGTCAGTCTGATGGCAAGAAGTATCGCACCTTCGCGCAAGGTCTGACCTTTCAGGTGATGATTAGCCATGCCAACATGCAGCTGCAAAAGATGAGCGACCGCTATCTCCTTATTCATGATGATAGCAACGCGCTAGAGCTCAATGTTATTGATAACTATCAAGGCGGTAACATTCGCAGCACCAAAAACTTATCCGGTGGCGAAGGATTTATTATCAGTCTCGCACTAGCACTAGGGCTATCACAGATGGCCAGTCAAAATATTCGTGTGGACTCGCTGTTTTTGGACGAAGGCTTTGGTACGCTTGATGAAGAGTCGTTAGATATTGCCCTTGATACGCTCACTAGCCTACAGCAAGAGGGCAAGCTTATCGGTATCATCTCTCATGTTCAGGCCTTAAAAGAACGGATCATGACTCAAATTCAGGTGAAGAAAATATCTGGCGGTTTTAGTGAAATCACCGGTCAAGGCTGTCATGAAATCGCGAGTTAAAGTGGCTAGTGAAGAATAGTTAAAGTGGAAATAAGCGTACATGCACTTACCGAATATTTGCTGGCATGTGCGACCACCAAACATGCTTAAGTTAGGCTATAGTCGCGCTCATCATCAGACAATTGATCAGACAATAAAAAACCACCTTTACATATAAAGATGGTTTTTTTAATACTATTGAAATTCTAGCTTATTGAGCGCTTTATAGTAAGCAGGTTACTTAATCACGATACCACTCAACTCACTCATCAGTACCGACAACATCGACAGACTAACGACCTTTTCATCATTTCCATCTAGTTTTTGCATCTCAGTGGTGATGGATACAAGCTGGGCCTCATAACGCGATTTCCAATCATTGAAGGCTTGTTTGGCATCAGGCTGTGACAATACCGCATCCATTAGCAGACGCAAGCTACGCGATAGCTCATTGACTAGTGCATGACGGGCGCGGCGATCCCAATAATCTTGCTGCGGTAAAGTGGCGATGTTGTCCATCATCCAATCGAGTTGCAAGACTTGATAGGCTTCAAAGTATAATGCCGCAATCTCATCAACCGGCCGTTCATACTGCTCAGCGAGCAGCGCGGCATCAAGGGCATCGACATGATAAGGCAGCATAGCAAACAGGGTGGCATCGCTATCCGTCAGTCCATTTTGCGTCAAGCCTGCGGTATCTTCTTGTAGATTATGGGAAAACTGTTGTTCAATAAAACCGCCTACTGTAGTCAACTGTTTAACACTATGTGCAAAGCGGTTAATCATATCCGCAACTTGTAGATTTTGCCCAAAGGCGTTGATAAACCAGACCACACCGCGCTCCAGCGCATCACGCAGACGCAGCTCAAGATTGAGAAGTAGCTTGGCATCGACTTTGTTATCCAGTGATTCCAGCATTTTCCACGCGACTGAGACATCAAAGACATCACGCGTAATGGCATAAGCACGAATGATGGTTGCCAGTGATTGATCCGTTTCTTCATATAAGCGGAACAGTGCTTCGATACCTAAGCGGTTGACCACGCTATTGGTCAAATAAGTACTAATAATCTCACGGTGTAACCGGTGCTCAGTCATCTCATCAAAGTAGCGCCCCACTAACTCGTCGGGGAAGTATTTACGCAGCTCATTGATGAAGTACGGCTCATCAGGCAGATCTGATGATAGCAGATTGTCATAGACCCACATTTTGCCATAAGCCATGACGACCGCCAGCTCAGGATGGGTCAAGCCAGCACCTGTTTTTTGGCGTTTGACAATCTCCTCATCTGATGGCAGATATTCAATCGTGCGGTCAAGGCGCTGCTCACTTTCTAACAGCTGAATGAAACGCTGATGATCGCTGATATTTGCTTCGGCACGAATTTGACTGAGCTCAATGGCTTGCGGTTGTAGATAGTTTTGACGCAATACCAATTCCGCGACGGTATCGGTCATGCTCTCGAGCAACTCGTTACGCTGTTTTAGTGTCATATCACCTTGCTCGACCACTTTGCCGAGTAAAATTTTGATATTGACCTCATGGTCTGAGCAATTGACGCCGCCTGAGTTATCAATGGCATCGGTATAGATACGCCCGCCCGCCTGAGAGTATTCAATACGCCCTTGCTGAGTGAAGCCTAAGTTACCGCCCTCGCCAACGACGGCGCAGCGCAGCTCATTACCATTGATACGTAACACATCATTGGCACGGTCGCCGACATCGGCATGACTTTCATTGGTACTTTTCACGTAAGTGCCGATACCACCGTTCCAAATCAGGTCAACTGGTGCACGCAGTAAGGCGCTGATTAAGTCGTTGGGCGCAAGGCTGTCATCGCTAATATCAAACAGCGTTTTCATCTCGGCACTGATAGCAATAGTTTTATCTTTCCGTGAGAATATACCGCCACCTTGGCTAATCAATGATTTTTCATAATCCTCCCATGTCGAGCGCGGCATCTCAAATAAGCGGGCGCGTTCTGCATACGAGGCGGCCGTATCAGGATTTGGATCGATAAAGATGTGGAGGTGATTAAAAGCAGCAACCAGCTTGATATGGGTTGAGAGCAGCATACCGTTGCCGAATACATCACCACTCATATCACCAATACCGACAACGGTGAAGTCATCACGGTCTTGGATGTCCATGTCGCGCATACGGAAGTGGCGCTTCACTGATTCCCAACCGCCGCGTGCCGTGATACCCATTGCTTTGTGGTCATAACCGACCGAACCACCGGAGGCAAACGCATCATCGAGCCAAAAGTTGTATTCGGCGGCTAAGGCATTGGCAATATCAGAGAAGCTTGCCGTGCCTTTATCTGCCGCGACTACTAAGTAGGGGTCATCGTCATCATAACGCACGGTATCTGCTGGCGGGACAATGATGCCATCGACAATATTATCTGTGACATCGAGCATACCGCGCAGGAAGATCTGATAGCAGGCAATGCCTTCGGCTTGGAAAGCATCACGACCGTCGGCCATGGTTTTGGTCTTCACAATGAAGCCGCCTTTAGAGCCCACAGGGACAATCACCGCATTTTTGACCATTTGCGCTTTGACGAGACCGAGCACTTCAGTACGGAAGTCCTCCATGCGGTCTGACCAGCGTAGGCCGCCACGGGCGACTTTTCCGCCGCGCAGATGCACCGCTTCAACACGGGGTGAATACACAAATATCTCAAACATCGGCTTAGGTTTGGGTAAATTTGGAATATCTGCTGCTAAGAACTTAAACGACAGCCGGTCTTTACGCTGACCATCAGCTTCGGTTTGATAAAAGTTCGTCCGTACCATAGCGTTAATCAAGTCTAAGTACCAGCGCAAGATACGGTCTTCATCTAAGCTATCGACACCTGCTAGTGCTTTGGTAATCTGCGCTTGAATCTGCGTTGTTTTTTCCATACGGCCATCATTCCCGTATCTAGGATTCATACGCGCATCGAACAGATTGACCAAAGCCACACTGATAGCGCTATTCTTCACCACTGTTTTTTGAATATAATCTTTAGAAAATGGCGCACGAGCTTGGCGCATATAGCGTGATAACGCACGCAGTACCACCACATTATAAGCATCAAGATTGGAGGTTAACACCAATTCATTAAACGTATCGCTCTCAATGCGCCCTGCCCAGATTTGTTTGAGGCTGTCCTCAAACTGGCCGCGCACCACTTGCATATCAACCGTATCCACATGCTGCAAAGTCAACTCGTACTCTTGCATCCAAATAGACTGCTCAGGCAAATCAAATTCATACGTTTGTGCTGAGATGACCGAAACGCCAAATTTTTCTAGAATGGGCAATACTTTAGATAAAATCACCGGTTGTTGACGACCATACAGCTTCAGATGTAACTGGTTTCTGGCATCACCTGTTGACTGATACAGATGCCAAATCATCGACTGCTCATCCGTCAATTTTGCCAGACGTTTGGTATCCTCGACCCCAGTATGGGCATCAAAACGCTCTTGATAAGCGGCCGGAATGTAATGCAAAAACCGGCGCATTAAAGCATTGGCTTGTTGTTCACCTACATTGTCGAGCAGCATTTTTTGATAGTGATCGCTCCATGACTGCATGAGTGCTGACAGCTCGGCCTCAAGTACACTATTCTCTACCTCATTAACGTGACCCGGTACGGTACGCACGTGCACATGGACGCGGGCATGATCTGATTCATTGAACTCAGTTGTGAAGCCAGATGACGTGCCGCCATAAGCTTCTTTTAAGACGTTTTGTACTTTAATACGCAGTTCAGTATTGAACTTATCGCGCGGAATATAAACCAAGCACGACACAAAGCGCTGATAAGGGTCGATCCGGCTGAATAAACGCAGACTTTTTTTGTCTTGTAGTTGGCTAATACCAGAGACAATAGGATATAGCTCCTCGACGCTGGCTTGAAACAAGTCATCACGTGGTAAGGTATTAATCACATACATCATTTTATGATAGGCATGACCATCACGTGGCAATTCTGCCATGGCCATTATTTTATTGGACTTTTCGCGTAGTAGTGGGACTTGTTGCACGCTTAACTGATAAGCTTGTGACGTTAGCAGACCAATAAAGCGATATTCCCCCACTAGATTGCCATTGTCATCAAACTTATGAATACCCAAAAAATCCATATATACCGAACGATGGACAGGTGACACTCGGCTTGATTTAGATAGCATCAGTACGCGAGGCACGGTCAATAACTGCTTGAGTTCAGTAGGTAGATTATCAAAACTGGTTGATAATCGGTCTTCTTCAGCACCGCGCAGCAAGCCAAGACCGCTGTTACCAATTGCAAATAAGTCTAGGTCAGCACCCATGTTGGCGCCACCTTTTTTGTTCTCATTCGTCTTATCGTTGTTAACGGCAATATGATTGCCCCCTTCTAGGCGGTATTCTCGATAGCCCAAAAAGATAAAGTGATCGTCTAATATCCAATCTAAGAATGCTTGAATTTCTTGATGTGAATAAAAACCCTCAGGCAGCGGTTTTTGTAACAGCTCAGCTTTGATGTCCGTCAGCTGAGCATGCATATGCTCCCAGTCACCGACCACCGTATCTAACGTCTCAACTTTGTCTAATAACAACTGGCGCAGGGCTGCAAGCTCATCATGATCTTGATAAGCAATCTCACAATGAATCAATGACATATGAGAAGTCGCGCTTTCGGGTGCACTATCAATTTGGGTGATTGTACCGGCACCATCACGCTGTACATTGATAATAGTATTGTAAGTACGATGTACATCGACACCCTGCACCTCGAGGGTCATCAATAAAGTATCTACCAAAAATGGCCGATCATACGCCACCATTTGGATAATAGTATGCGAGCTATGAAAGTGTTGCTCTTCAGCAATAGGGTTTAAAACCGCCAGCTGCGGCTTTTTGCCATCATAGGCGGTTAGCAAGGTAAAATGATGCAGCACCATACCCGCAAGATCGGCATCACTGATGGCTCCTGCCGTCTCCTGATGTAGCGGTTGATAATAGCTATGAATAAAATGATCAAGTAGCGATTTATCCTTTTGCACATAACTGGTGGCAATATCGCTTATTTGGCTAATACGCTCTGTTGTTATACTTAGGGAATTTGGCATCGCGTCTGTTCTTCCTTTTTTATAAGTTTGATTCTTAGGGTTGTATTTAAGAGGTTTGTTTAAAAGTTACGTCTGTTGATCAACGTTATTCACTAATAACTTATTCTTCCGTGTGTTTTCTTTTCTTATGCTGGCAGGCGACTGGTTATAGTAGTGCTTATGATAGTGACAGCGCTCGTCCGATGAATTGTAACGCACCTGCTCGCCTAGCAATAGCACAATCATTTTATGGATCAGCATCAGGTCGATAACCTTTACTAATGAAACCATCTATCAATAACACCATCAGTTCTAGTTTTAGTACAATTACTGGCTGGTGGTTAAACAAGATTAACCTATTGGCTTATCTATAATGAGTAGTCTACGCTATTATTGAACCGTCTGAATGGTTACTACGGCAACCTTTGCGTGCTGGCAGGGATACTCATGGCAATCAATGCGACTTTTTTGCTAGAATACAGCATTATGCTTAACAGTAATTTACTAACTGGCTACTAACAATTAATGCTAAGGGCAAAACGTATGATGAATATTTTGGTGATTGGCTCAGGTGGTCGTGAACACGCATTAGCCTGGCAGTGTGCAAAAGATGACAAGGTACAGCACATTTACGTCGCCCCTGGCAATGCAGGTACTGCCCTTGAACCTAAGTGTCAAAACGTCATTTTAGAAGTTACTGCTGGTGCAGGCGAGCCTAGTTCTGGAAAATCTAGTTCTGGAAAACACAGTGCGGTCATAGACTTTTGCCAAAATAATGCCATAGACATGGTCATCGTTGGCCCTGAAGCACCACTAGTCATCGGTATTGTAGATGCCTGCCGTGATGCTGGTATTCAAGCATGGGGGCCAACGGCTTATTGTGCACAATTAGAAGGCTCTAAGACCTTTGCCAAAGAATTTATGGCACAAAATAATATTCCCACTGCCGAATATCAAGGCTTTACTGACGTTGCCAGCGCTAAATCGTATGTTGATAAACAAGGCGCACCAATTGTCATTAAGGCTGACGGTCTTGCAGCTGGTAAGGGTGTCATCGTTGCCGAAACCATTGAACAAGCGCATGCAGCTATTGATGATATGCTGTCGGACAACAAATTTGGCGATGCGGGTAGCCGCGTGGTCATCGAGCAATTTTTAAGCGGTGAAGAGGCCAGCTTTATTTGTATGATTGATGGTGAGAGCATTTTACCAATGGCCACTAGCCAAGATCATAAACGTGCTTTTGAAGGGGATACCGGCCCGAATACCGGTGGCATGGGCGCATACTCCCCTGCTCCCGTGGTTACCAAAGACGTCCATGATAAAGTAATGGCACAAGTTATTCAGCCAGTCGTTGATGCCATGAAAGCTGCAGGTCATCCTTATACTGGGTTTTTGTATGCGGGGTTGATGATCAATGAAGCTGGTAATCCATTTGTGATTGAGTTCAATTGTCGCCTTGGTGATCCTGAAACGCAGCCAATTTTAATGCGCCTGCAGTCCTCAATGGTAGATTTGGTTGCCCAAGGGTTAACCGGTAAGTTACCCAATCAAGCCAATTGGGACGCACGCCCTGCATTAGGCATTGTGATGGCATCGAAAGGCTATCCAGAAACGTCTCCTAAAGGCGATATCATTACTGGATTGCCAGAGCTTGCTGCCCAACGTGATAACACTGTAAAAGTTTTTCATGCTGGCACGGCGATTGATGAAAATGATGACCAAGCCGTTGTTACCAATGGCGGGCGTGTATTATGTATCACTGCATTGGCAGACAATATATTGGAAGCGCAGCAAGCAGCACTCGCTGTATCTGGCGCGATTAGTTTTGATGGTGCTCATTATCGCCGTGATATTGGTCATCATGCTATCGCACGTGAAAATTATTAACAACTTAATAGAAGTGCATTTCCTGACATTTTGATACTTTTTGATAAAAAGTGAGATTTTCTAGAATTAATCCTCATTCGATCTAGTACCATACTAGGTCGAATTTTTTGATATTTTATTAATTGTCTGATGGCCTTATCTAGTCTCAATAGCAAAACTTGAGCTTACAAAGTAACTGTTATAAGCCCTCTAAGGCTCATCAACCGATATCATTTTGTATGGTACAATTTCTTATACTCACGTTGCATATTCTTTTTATTACTGGCTTGTATTGCTGGTCTGTAACCCGCAAATCAATACCACCCCGATGAATGATGATCTTTATGGCACATGATCCGTCTAAACCTTCTAATAATAAACAATCGATTGACAACCTAAAAACTTCAGGGTTCGAACGTCGATTGTCGATTGCTAAAACCTCCTTGAATATTGGTCGCCGCTGGGCGGGCAATAGTGTCTCTGGTATGTTTTTAGACAAAAAAGCACGCACGGTACGCAATCAAGCCTTTATGGAAGCACAGGCGAATTATGTTGCAGTAGAGCTTGGCAAGCTCAAAGGTTCGGTAGTCAAAATTGGTCAGATGTTAGCTATGTATGGTGAGCACGTCTTGCCGCCTGAAATTACTCGTGCGCTGCAAACACTCAATGATGATACTGCAACACTCACTTGGTCAAAAATAGAGCAAACGTTACAGCGTATCTTGGGTGACAAGCTAAGCGAACTTGACGTTGACCCTGTTCCTATTGGCACCGCTTCCCTCGCCCAAGTTCATCGTGCAACCGTGTTGGCTACTGGCGAACAAGTGGTGTTAAAAGTTCAATATCCAGGGGTGGCAGACGCTATTGATTCGGATTTGGCATTGTTCAAACGCTTGTTAAAAGTAAGTAATATCGTCCCACAAACGCGCTCACTTGATACTTGGTTTGAGGAAATACGTGATCTACTCCATCATGAAGTGGATTATGAGGCAGAAGCTGCGACGACAGAACGTTTTTATGAACGCCTACTTGATGATCCGCGCTATGTGGTTCCCAAAATAAATCGTACTTATTCAAGTAGGCGTTTATTATGTATGTCTTATGAGCCAGGAGTTTCGGTTGTTTCTGAAGCGCTGAGCTTAGTGTCTCACGAGCGTCGCAATGCGATTGGTCAAGCTGCCATCGAAATTATGATGCGAGAGATTTTTGTGTGGGGCGAGATGCAAACCGATCCAAATTTTGGCAACTATTTAGTGCGTATCGGCAATAACGACCAAGATGATGATGCTGAGATCGATAAGTTAATTTTACTGGATTTTGGTGCTATTCGTCAATTTGATAACACTCTATTAACGATTGCGCGTGGCCTATTACGAGCAGGTTACTATCATGATCATCAGGCAATGGCGTTAGCTATGACGGGTTATGATTTCTTTGATAGCATGAGTGATAAGGTCCGTACTGATGTCGCCTCGTTGTTTTTACTGGCTACCGAACCTTTTAGTAATTCCGTAATCAATCCTGACATCCCTGTTAACTGCTTGGATGATCAACAACGTTATATTTGGGCGAGTAGTAGATTGCATTCACGACTTTCAGCGTCTGCTACCCGTGCGATACAATCTTTTGAGTTTAATTTACCTCCCAAAGAGTTTATGTTTATTAGCCGTAAGTTTATTGGAGCCTATACGTTTTTAACGGTAATTGATGCCCACACTGACTCAAATAAGCTAGTAAAACCTTTTCTTTAGCATAATAGTAGGCAGATTTTTTGACCGCCCTTTAGCGGCGGTTTTTATTAATTCATTTTTTTACTTAGGCTATTTTATATAGGTAGGCTTTGATGTTATATCTAATCGCATGTCCTTTGTGCCTTTATTTTATTTACTTAGGCTATTATGGCTTCTAAGTCTTTGCAAGGTGAGCTACCGCTAGAACTGTTATCATGCCAGCTATTTATTTTTAAAGCGCTTATGTTGAATATCAACTGGCATTCGATGTTAATCGCTAAAACTTTCCCATCCGCTTACAAGTACAATAGAAAAACCTAAGAGGTACTTGCCCTTATCTACGCCACCCTTGCTAAGGTTACTAATTAAAGATATAGGCGCGGCATTATATTTGTGTTTTGTCTATATTTGTCTTTTAATAATCGCGTGCTATTATAACCATTCTTATTCACTGATGAATCCGAGGATACTCTCATTTTCTTATGACCCAACCGACCCCCAATCCCCTACCCAAAACTTATCCTTGCCCACGCTGCGGTACGAAAACAGCTTGGCAAGATAATAAATTCAAGCCGTTTTGTAGTGAGCGCTGTAAGCTTATAGACCTAGGCGCTTGGGCAAACGAAGACTATACCCTACCTGCCGATTCTACGCCATTTTCTGATGAGCTATAACCGCTACTAAAATAGCAGCTCGCTGTTATAGCTATCATTATTATTGTATGACTTATTCCATTTTACTATCTTAAGGATGTTACTATGTCAGCTACTTATCTGATGCCTACTTATAACCGTCAGCCGATTAGCTTTACTCGTGGTGCGGGCAGTTGGCTCTATACGCAGGATGACACGCCGTATTTAGATGCGCTGACAGGTATTGCAGTTTGCGGCTTGGGCCATTGCCATCCGCAAGTAACGCAGGCTATTCAGCAACAGGCAGCGACCTTGGTACATACCAGTAATTTATTTGGTATCGATTGGCAAGAGCGTGCCGGCGAAGCCTTATGTAGTGCGGCAGAAATGGACAGTGTATTTTTTGCTAATAGTGGCGCTGAAGCGAATGAAGCAGCCTTAAAAATGGCGCGATTATATGCCCATCAGCAAGGTTTTAAACGTCCTAAAGTCATTGTGATGGAACAGTCATTCCATGGCCGTACCTTATTATCATTATCAGCGACTGCCAACCCTAAGGCGCGTGAAGGCTTTTTTACCTTAGAGGACGACTTTATCCGTGTGCCTTTTGATGATATTGAAGCGATTCAAAAAGTAGCGAAAGAACACGATGACATCTGCGCGATATTTGTAGAGCCTATTCAAGGTGAAGGCGGTCTCAATACCGCTGCCAATGGATTTGCTTATTTAGAACAATTACAAACTGAATGTGATGCTCATAACTGGTTGTTCATGCTGGATGAAGTACAGACGGGTAACGGACGTACGGGAAAATACTTTGCGTATCAATATAGCAATGCTCGTCCTGATGTATTGACCACAGCAAAGGGGCTTGGTAACGGTTTCCCAGTCGGTGCTTGTATGGTACGCGGACGAGCCAATGGCCTGTTTGGTGCGGGTAGTCATGGCTCTACTTATGGTGGTACGCCGCTGGCAAGCCGAGTAGTTCATAGTGTCTATGACGTATTAGCCAATAGTAACATCATGGAAAATGCTGTCACTGAGGGACAGTTTATCCGTGACAGCATGACTGATGCGCTAGGCCAATATGGCGTCAGCAGTCGCGGGGCTGGGATGATGATCGGTATTGTGCTACCTGAGACCATGGATTGTAGCCAGCTGGTTGACCGCGCGCGTGATGAGCAAAAACTGATTATCAACGTCACCGGCGGGCATGTCATTCGTTTGCTACCACCACTCAATATGAGCCGTGATGAAAGCGAACAAGTGGTTGATCGTTTGCTAGAATTGTTAAAACCCCTATTCTAAATAGAAGTTTTCAAAACAACGGCTTTGACAGTATTCATGACAATTTAGTCAAAAAAAAGCCCCGCAATAAAATTATTGCGGGGCTTTTTTTCATTTTATATATATTCTTCGTTATTAATACTGCTATTAAGTTAAACGGTAATAAATTTAGCTGGCATGAAAGTATTTTTTCAATACTTCTAGGCAACGAGTAATTTTTGCTGGTTGTTGCTCACGGTTCAAAGTGACGGCATATAGCACAAAGCTTGGGAGCTGGAAACCAGTCAACACTTCAACCAATTCGCCATTTTCCAGCTCTTTTTTAACATCCATTTCCATCATTCTAACCAGACCATGACCTTCTTTGGCCAAAGTAGTCGCCATAAAGACGTTATTGGTATGAATACGCGAAGTCATTTTTGCCCGCGTTTTTTTGCCTGTTTCAGTCTGCGTCAAATCAACTTGATTGGTATCTTTCATAATATCAATACAAATTAGGTGATGGTCGGCTAAATCTTTGGGGTTTTCGATCTTTTTGTGTTGACGTAAATACTGTGGCGAGGCGACCAGCATTTGACGTACATCAGTTAGTGGATGACTGCTCAAGGTTGAGTCATTGATATTTGGGCTCATACGAACGGCAATATCGATACGCTCATCAATCATGTCAATATAATGATTGTCTGCCAAATAAGTGATACTCAGATCGTCATGTGCCGCCATCCAAGTGGATAAAGCCGGTAAAATATGATTAACCCCAAGCTCAGGCGTCGTAGATATTCGTAAACTACCTGCTAATTCATCACGCAGCTGATTAACTTTAATTCTACCTTGCTCAGCCGCGCTGACCACGTCTTTTGCGGCGTCATAAAAGCTCGCGCCCGCTTCCGTTAGGCTCAGCTTACGAGTCGAGCGATGTAGTAATACCACACCCAGCTCATTTTCTAGTGCTCTAATTTGTTGGCTGACCGCGCTGGTTGTGATACCAAGCTCGCGAGCTGAACCACTGAAAGAGCCGTGTCCGACCACACTGGCGAACACGGCCATACCGCGTAAATTATCTATCATACTTTCACCTAAGCTATTTTACAGTTTTTAATATAACTTAACCATTATAGCTGATTTTGATTAATTTTACAGTTTTTAAATACATCTCTCACGTCATAATTATCGTGCTTAATATAAAATAAAGTCAACTATATCAAGGTTATAGATATTTACGAGACTATGTCGATAGCAAAAATAAACATTCATTTATGATTGAATTTAAAAAAGAGGACTATTGAAAGCCTTATTGACTGTTTAATATAACTGAACCTTGCCCATTTTTCCTTCGCGGCGATCAGTCAGGTATTGCATCACGGGTGAGTTGAGTAACCTTGATTCTGCTACCGCTGTCGCTTGTACCAATCGCTGACGTTGACGACGCTCAGGGGTTTTGTCATCGGCTATCATGACACTGCTATCAATTTGCAAACTAATCTCTGCTTGTGTAAATTGCTGTTGCAATTTTTCCGCAAGCTGTTGAAAAGTCGCTTGCAAGTGCTTACTATCCACACCAGTGATAAATACTGCTTTGCCATTACATACACCTGTCATCATACCTTGGCGCGCTAAGGCCAGCTCATCTTGCGCTAAAATGTCGTCTTCACGAGCTGTTTGGAGCCAATAATCCCACTTTTCCGGTGTCCATTCGCCGGTCATTTGTTGTGGGGAACAGCGCAACAAGATACGTGGGTCGTCAGTCTCTTGTATTAACTGAGAATCATTTCCGCTGGGTTCTGCAATGGGTTCTGCAATGGGTTCTGCAATGGGTTCTGCAATGGGTTCTGCAATGGGTTCTGCAATGGGTTCTGCAATGGGTTCTGCAATGGGTTCTGCAATGGGTTCTGCAATGGGTTCTGGTTCTACAGTATCGTTATCAGCGGCTGGCTCATCAGTTTGATGAATGTCATTAGACTCATCATTAACCGTAATATCGTTACTAATGTTATTACTAATATCATCACTGATATCTAAATGTTCATTATTGTCTGTAGTGCTTGTCAACAAACTAGATTCTGCTTCACTTACCGCTGTTACGTCATCTATTGGCGTAGCGCTAGTTTCCTCTTGCCTAACAACTTCATGAGCAACGTCGTCATACTCAACGTTATTAGCAACTTCATAATCAACATTGTAAGGTTGGGACTCAGGCGCTGACGTTGCGACATGCCCGGTAGAAGTTGCAGAATCTGAAACCTCAGTAGCAGTGGTTACTAACATCTCATCAACAGGCAACGGACGAAACGCTAATAGGCGCAAAATACACATCTCAAGCGCTTGCATCGGCGTACTAGCAAGCTTAATACCTTCGCGCGCTTTTACGACAATCTCATAATACAACTGTAAGACATCAGGACTGATATGCTGCGCGAGCGTGTTTATAGTTTGCGCTTGTGCTTCATTTACATTGAGGGCAACTTTAGGCAGCAGCTGGGTTAATGCCAATTGATGCAGTAGCTCAGCAAGTCCATCAAACATACTGGAAGCATCAACCATTTGCGCACGCATCTGCTCAATATGGGCCGCAACTGCAGATTTATCATGGTTATAGATATCAGTAATTAAGCGCACCAAGTCGGCCGCATCAATCAAACCAAGCATCGCATTAACCGTCACATCATCAAGCGCGCCTTGACCAAAGGCAATTGCCTGATCGGTTAATGACAAAGCATCACGTACTGAGCCTTTTGCCGCACTTGCCAGCTGCCATAATGCCGGCTGAGTGTAGGCGACTTGTTCTTGGGTTAAGACATTTGCCAAATGTTCACTGAGCAGAGTTTGCGGCAGAGGACGCAGCACAAACTGCAAGCAGCGCGAAATAATAGTAATCGGTAGTTTTTGCGGATCGGTAGTTGCCAGCAAAAACTTGACATGCTCAGGCGGTTCTTCTAGCGTTTTTAAGAGCGCATTAAAGCTGTGCGTCGACAGCATGTGCACTTCATCAATGAGGTAAACCTTATAACGTCCTTGGCTTGGCGCATAAGGAACATTATCGAGCAACTCACGCGTGTCCTCAACTTTGGTACGAGAAGCCGCATCAATTTCAATCAAATCGATAAAGCGGCCTTGATCAATCGCCACACAATTATCACATACGCCGCACGGGGTGCTGGTCACGCCCATATCACAGTTCAGACACTTGGATAAAATACGCGCAATAGTCGTCTTACCCACACCGCGCGTGCCAGTAAACAGATAAGCATGATGCAGACGATTGTAATCAATCGCATTGATCAACGCTTGCGAGACATGCGTCTGCCCAATTAACTCATGGAAGTTTTTGGGGCGATATTTACGGGCTAAAACTTGATATTGCTGCGTCATATCTATCCATTTTGCCAAGTGGCTTAGATTGCTTATTTAGGAGTACTTATTTTAGAGTGCTTATTATAGCAAAAAGCCAGCGCATACGTCTGGCTTTGAGCAGGTTTAACAAAGGGTCAGCAAGTATGCATAATTAAGTGCCGTAGTGCACTAAATATAAACCTAATACAAGAAAGACCAGCCAAGATTTTAAATGTCGTACACTAAGCAAGTCTAACTCTGAAACAGGTTTGTATTTGCTTAACTAACCTTAATCTTTAGCAGGCTTACGGCGCATGTGCGGGAATAAAATCACATCGCGAATACTGGCTGAATCCGTAAATAGCATCACTAAGCGATCAATACCGATGCCCTCGCCTGCCGTTGGCGGCAAACCATAAGATAAAGCTTCGATATAGTCTTCATCGAAGTGCATGGCTTCAACATCGCCCGCGTCTTTTTCGGCAACTTGGCCGCGGAAACGCTCCGCCTGATCAGCAGGATCATTTAACTCACTAAAGCCATTAGCCAATTCGCGACCACCGATGAATAGCTCAAAGCGATCGGTAATCTCAGGGTTGTCATCATTACGGCGAGCCAGCGGTGAGGTCTCAGCTGGGTATTCCGTAATAAAGGTAGGCTGACGCAATTGATGCTCAGCCGTTTCTTCAAAAACGATCGTTTTTAATTTACCAGCCCCAAAGACGTCTTTCACTTGCTGCTTAAGCGTATTCGATACATAGTCGGCTAAGTAATCGCGGTCATCAATATGCGCCATATCAAAACCTTCAGCATATTGCGCGATAGCATCAGACATTGATATGCGTGCGAATGGCGCTTTTAGACTGATGTTCTCTTCTTGATAAGTCAGCTCAGTACTGCCCAAAATATCAGTCGCTAGCTGGTTAAACAAGCGCTCAGTTAAACCCATCAAATCATGGTAGTCCGCATACGCTTGATAAAACTCAATCATAGTAAATTCAGGGTTATGGCGGGTTGAAACCCCTTCATTACGGAAGCTGCGGTTAATCTCAAACACTTTTTCAAAACCACCAACGACCAAACGCTTAAGATACAGCTCAGGTGCAATACGCAAATACAAGGGCATATCTAGGGCATTATGATGGGTCACAAACGGACGCGCTACCGCACCGCCAGGAATCGTATGCATCATTGGCGTTTCAACTTCCATGAAGCGCTCATTCAACATAAATTGACGGATGCCGCTTACTACTTGGCTACGGACAATAAAGGTATCGCGAGTCGATTCGTTAGTCATCAAAT
The DNA here is from genome assembly GCF_904846605.1 of Psychrobacter sp. 72-O-c. Lineage (GTDB taxonomy): Bacteria > Pseudomonadota > Gammaproteobacteria > Pseudomonadales > Moraxellaceae > Psychrobacter. The sequence goes on along the minus strand of NZ_CAJHBI010000003.1, from coordinate 5,420 downwards.
CTAGATGACGATTACGATAACGGGCTTCAACATCCGCTAAGCCATGAAATTTGTTTGGCATTGGACGTAGTGACTTAGTCAGTAAATGTAATTCTTCGATATGCACATATAAATCGCCTTTTCCTGAGCGACCAATATATCCAGATACGCCAACGATATCACCTAGGTCTAATGACTTAATGCTAGCAAGCATCTCTGGGTCCAGCTCTTTACGTGCAACGTATAATTGGATACGACCGCTCATATCTTGAATAACAATAAATGACCCACGATTGAGCATGACACGACCAGCGATATTAACCTGAGTTTTTTCACCCTTAGCAGCGTTATCTTCAATTTCTTGTTTTGGAATACCGTCAAAGGCCGTTTGTAAGTCTTGAGCGTAATCGGTACGTTTGAACTGATTGGGGTAAGGCTGCTTACCAGAAGCACTAATAGCATCTAATTTAGCTTGCAGTTGAGCAATAAGTTCGTTTGCGTCTTCTAAAGTTGGGACTTTTTCTTCATTGTTTTGCTTTGACATAAATTTCTCAAAATGGTTGAATAATTTTTAAAAGTTAACGATAAAATAAAAAGGGCGTTTTCAAGAACGGCTTAAGTAGAGCACTTACTCACCACCAATACTGGCCATCAAATCTGCTTGGTGCTCACGTAATAGTGAATCAAGCAATTCATCCATATCGCCTTCCAAAATGGCATCAAGCTTATATAGCGTTAGATTAATACGGTGATCAGTCATGCGCCCTTGCGGGAAGTTATAAGTGCGGATACGCTCACTACGATCGCCGCTACCGACCAAATCACGGCGTATGGTATCTGCTGCATCCACCTGAGCTTGCACTTTGACTTGTTGAATTCTTGAGATCAGCATTTTCATGGCTTGAGCACGGTTTTTATGCTGGCTACGTTCTTGCTGACACTCTGCTACAGTACCAGTTGGAATATGGGTTAAGCGTACGGCTGAGTTAGTCGTGTTGACATGCTGACCACCTGCGCCACTCGAGCGAAACGTATCAAAACGAATGTCTGCAGGATTTAAATCTACTGTATCATCAATCTCAACTTCTGGCATTACCGCGACGGTGCAGGCTGAGGTATGCACGCGGCCTTGGCTTTCAGTCTCAGGCACACGCTGAACACGATGCACCCCGGATTCAAACTTTAAGCGGCCATAGACGCTGTTACCCGATACACGGGTAATAATCTCTTTATAACCGCCATGCTCACCTTCACTGGCTGACAGTACTTCCATTGTCCACCCTTGAGTCTGTGCGTACTTTTGGTACATCCGAAACAGATCACCTGAGAAAATCGACGCTTCATCGCCACCAGTGCCCGCACGAATCTCCAAAAATGCTGGAACTTTATCATTGGGGTCTTTAGGCAACATCATGACGTTGAGCGCCTCTTCCATCTCTACAATGGTATCACGCGCATTTTCAATCTCGTCATGCATCATTTCTTTCATTTCAGGATCTGAGGCGTCTGCTAACATCGCTTCGGCGTCTGCTTGGTCGGCTTCTGCGCGGCCATAGTTCAACCACAGCGTAGTGATGTCCATCAAATCGCTGTGCTCAACGGACAATTCACGGAATTTATTATTATCGCTTATGACACCAGGATCGGATAATAAGGCGGTAACCTCTTCATAACGATCTACCATTTGGTCTAAACGCAGGCGCAAGGATTCTTTCATAACTCAACTTTATCTAAATGATGAAAATAAGACCGCGATTATAGCAAATTTTTACGGTTAAATTAAAACCACTGCGTAAACTTAGCGCTTATATCGTTAAAGGTCTCTAAATAAGCTCAATAACTATCCTCAACATGCAATAATAATAAAAATACAAACCATAAAAAATAGCCAAGATTGCTCTTGGCTATTTTGATAGTGCGCTTCAGTTTTGATAGTGCGAGTAAGTAAGTTACTTACTTAAGCTTATGGTCTCAAATTTTAAACTTTACGTACTAAGACTGAACCAATCGAGTAGCCAGCACCAAACGAGCAAATCACCCCTAAATCACCTGATTGTAGTGAATCTTTGTAGCGATGGAATACAATCATTGGGCTGGCTGAACTGGTATTGGCAAATTCAGCAATTACGCTTGGAGCAATGGCTTTATCCGCATCACGTCCAACCACAGTGCGTAAAATTAAGTCCAACATATTGGCATTGGCTTGATGTAGCCACATCATCTTTACATCACTCGCTTGCAAGTCATTTTCATGCAAGTGCTCGGTGATGACTTCAGAGACTTTCGGACAAACTTCACGGAACACTTTTCGACCATTCTGTAAGAATAGCTTGTCTGTTACCGGCTCTTTGATATCCGGATACATTTCTGTCTGGGCCGCTAAAAACTCTGAACGATCCATAAAACCGTATTCGTTTTTGATATTGACCGAAAACTCAGTAAATAGCTTAGAGTTGAGAATCTCATAACCTTTTGGCGTATCCAGCTCTTCTACAATCGAGGCCGTAGCGACATCACCAAAGATGAAATGGCTGTCACGATTGCGCCAGTTAAGATGCGCGGAAGTAATTTCAACATTAACCACCGCAACGCGCTTGGCAAGACCAGATACTATTGAGCCGTGTGCTTGTGATAAACCGAAGGTCGCGGCACTACAAGCTACGTTCATATCATAAGCGAAACCGCCAATCATACCGATTTCGTTCTGAATCTCGATAGCTACTGCTGGATACGTACGCTGGAAGTTTGAACAGGCAAGAATAATACCGTCTAGATCATTGGCTTCTAGTCCGGCATCTGCTAGCGCGTCTCTAAGCGCTGCTACACCCATTTCAGCCATGATGGAAAGCTCTTCGCCTAAGTTGCGATAAGCAATAACTGGAGCCATAATTTCAGGGTTTAAAATACCGTCTTTTTCCATCACATAGCGTGATTGAATACCAGATACTTTTTCAATAAACTCAGCCGATGAATGCTGAATCGGCGTAACCGTCTCTGCGGCTATCTCGTCAGCATGTTGTTCATTATAGTTATCGACATACTGGTTAAATGACAATACCAGCTCTTCGTTACTGATGCTATAAGGGGGAATATACAGGCCAGTGCCGGTGATACAAGTCGTCATGATAAGCTTCCTTGTCTACTACTGTGTTGCTTATGAATAAGCATAAAAGGGAGAGAAAATAGCGCAGGCTACTTTCAATGAATAATGGTTCGGTGAATAACTGTAAACTTAAAATCAATGCCTTTATTATGCCTGAATATTATATTTTTTCTAATACTTTGTTACAAATAATCTGTTTCAAGCAGATAACGGGTAAAGATTGGCTTAATTTTGGCTTGCCTACTATATAATTACCAAAAATTAAAACCTTGGGTTTTACAAATAATAATAAGGAGATGCAATGATAGGGCTTTTTGATTGGCTATTCGGACAGTATTCTGATTATCCCACGCTGTTTATTGTGCTGGAACTGATTGCAGTGGTGTTTGGCATAGCAAGTGTGCTGCTGGCCCGCAAGACTAATATTTTGGTCTTCCCTATCGGCTTGGTGAGTACCGCTATTTTCGTTTATTTGTTATGGAAATGGCAGCTGTTTGGCGATATGTTCATCAATGCCTATTACACGGTAATGAGCTTATATGGCTGGGTCAATTGGTCAAAGAGCAAAACCAGTATCAGTCAGAAAGCCAAAGTGAGTCAGGGCAACAGTCAACAGCCAGACCAACAGTCTCAAAACAAAGTACGCATTGAGCATATCCAGTCACGCGACATACCCATTCTGGCAGGGCTTGCCGTTGCAACATTAGCGTTTGTCGCTTTAATTTATTATTTCCGACCAGTAATCAATAACAACTTTAGCTTTGATGGCGCGGTGTTAGGTCTACACTTATTTACTTGGGTCGATTATACCGATATGCTGACTACCGCTCTGTTTTTAATGGCGATGTGGCTGATGGCAAGTCGTAAAATCGAACACTGGTTAGTATGGATTGTCGCCGACGCTATTTCAGTACCGCTATATTTTTATAAAGGACTGACCTTTACCGCACTACAGTACGTAGTATTCACTCTCATTGCAATCTGGGCATATTATGAATGGCAACGACGCTACCGCATTCAATTTAACGCAGCATACGCCTAAATCGGTGATCAAAATTGCCATCTTGGGCGCAGAAAGTACTGGCAAAACCAGCTTATGTCGTGATTTGGCTGCGCATTTTGATAGCCACTGGGTACCAGAATATATGCGCACCTATTTGCAGGAAAAATGGGACAGCGAGCAAAAAACCTGTACCTGGGACGATTTATTGCCCATCGCCCAAGGTCAAATAGACTTAGAAAACAAACTAGCGAAACAGACCGAACAAACTACTGGCTATTTGTTTTGTGATACCAGTCTGTTTGAGCTGATGGTTTATGCCAACTGGTATTATGGTGATTGCCCTGATGCCATTACGCAAGCTGCATTAATACATCATTATGACTTAATTTTACTCACCAAAGTCGACATCCCGTGGGTCGCTGATGACTTACGTGATAGTCCGCATGAACGCGAAGAGATAAGTGTATGTTTTGCTAATGAGTTGATTCGTCATGACAAGCAGTTTCGACGGATTGGCGGGAATAAATATGACAGAGTTCGACAAGTAATAAAGTGGTTAAAATATTCCGAGTAATTAAATTTTATTGCTTAGGCTATTTATATTATAAATGATATTCCCTTCGCATTACCGTTTGTTGAATTACGTTATTGTTAACCTACTAATTACTTTTTTAGACTTTAACTACCATTCTCCACTACGCTTGTTTATCATGGGCTTCGTAACTAACTTATTGAACCCTAAAATCGCGCTAATGTATGCTGCACTAATTCCACAATTTATCAATACCACAGCAGGCTCTACATTTGAACAGTTTATACAACTGGGAATGGTTCAGCTAGTGATAGCTATTACTATTAATGGCGCTATTTCGTTGCGGCAGCATCAGTCAGCACAATCCTATCAAAAAATCCACTTGCAATGCGTATTCAAAGATGGATATCGGGAACTATTCTTGGTATTTTCGCAATTGGCATGTTGATGCAAAAGTCGCCCACTAGTTAGTACTTCGTGATAACAATTAAATCCTAGATTAACACACCAAGTGCAACGCTAAATGATGTCATAGAATACCTGATTTGGTGTTTTGAATCCCAATCGTTTTCTTGGTCTGCTATTTAATCTGTCCTCAATGGCTTGTACCTCATCATCGGATACTTGTCTAAAGTCACAGCCTTTAGGCAGGTACTCTCTGATTAGACCATTGGTATTCTCGTTTGTTCCTCGTTGCCATGACGCATAAACATCAGCAAAGTAGAACATACTGTAGAGGCGTTCTTTCACCTCTTTATGCTCAGCAAACTCCTTACCATTGTCAGAGGTAATCGTCTTAACGT
>NZ_CAJHBI010000002.1 GCF_904846605.1 Psychrobacter sp. 72-O-c | reverse complement strand
AGAGTACCTGCCTAAAGGCTGTGACTTTAGACAAGTATCCGATGATGAGGTACAAGCCATTGAGGACAGATTAAATAGCAGACCAAGAAAACGATTGGGATTCAAAACACCAAATCAGGTATTCTATGACATTATTTAGCGTTGCACTTGGTGTGTTAATCTAGGTTTCTTTTTAATAAGTTCTCTGCTACTTATTTATATCAGTAAAAATTGCTTCGATGAATTATTAATCATCGTTACGCACGGTAGACATAATTTACGCCTGCTATAACACAGTATTCATATGGATAACATATACAGGGCGTTTCTTATAATTAAGTAACACTATAAACATTGCGTATACAGACAACACAATCTAAACCGCCTATATTTAGCGCTACAAGCTAAGCGCTTGTATAGCAAAGCAATAATAAAATCGGTGATGAAAAGCAATAACTAAAAAAACATCCATTACAATATAAGTATTACGGTCAATAATTTAATAAATAGAAAGAGGAATATAACCATGAATGAACATACCCTAAAAGGTGAATGGAATCAGATGAAAGGCTCAGTAAAACAGAAGTGGGCCGACTTAACTGATGATGATCTCACCCATATCGAAGGTAGCCGCGACAAGCTAGTCGGTCGTGTGCAAGAGCGTTATGGTCATGCTAAGGACGATGCTGAACGTGAAGTAGATGAATGGCGCCGTGATAACAAATATTAATTGATAGATACATCACAAATAAAACTTTGTATGAGCTATCAATATAGAAAAAACCGCATGTAATTAACATGCGGTTTTTTTCGCTTAACAGTTAGGAAGTTAAATAATAGCAATTTTATAAGAACTTAATATAATGATCTCTTATAAAAATTCACTAAAAAAGAGTGGGGTGTAGGTATCGGGAAAAAAAGAGGCCAACTAAATTTTAATGTTCGGTAGCGCTATTTATGTAAGTGCTTCTTATATCGCTCATAATTTTATATCGCTCATAATTGTCATAAACTCTAGACACGATAAAGCCGCATAGCAATTAATTGTTATGCGGCTTTATTGTTAACGATCCATGTTACCCATCACCACTTCAATCGCTGCATCCTTGCAAGATATTAAGTGCGTCGTGACAGCTGGGCATCCTACCCATTACGTACAACTACTATTGGCATTATCTACCACCAGCACGGGATATGTGTCCTTTCTTCAGTTACCATTACCATCCTGATGCTAGTAACTGAATTATTATCCATAATACGGTAAACTCAAGCCTTGAGTCACACTCCCTGATGCCGTACGTCTATAGTGTCAAATTGTTGCCCTGTTGTTAAGTCGCGTGAGCGTCTTTGCTTGTAAGCATATGCTTACAAGCGCTTTATAATGAGTCATTTCTTCTTACTTTCCTTACTTTTTTTTATTTACTTTCAAATCAACATTTCACCAACGACACCCACTAAAAACCCAAGCGAGGCGCCTAGTGAGGTCAAATGGTTGTTATCCAACTTACTCTCAGGAATGATGTCTTGAATGAGTAAATATAATATTCCCCCACTAGCAAATATCATCAGATGCGCAGTGAGGTTAGGATGCTGACTCAACAAGAAATGACCGATAAGCGCTGAGAGAATACCAAAGAAGCTCAGACCGAAAAATATAGCTAAGGTCTTTTTGACACTAAAACCGCTTTGTACCAAGTCACGAAACGAATTAAATGACTCTGGCAAATTTTGTAGACCGATAAAGACTGCCAATAGTGTCGCCGTCTTCGGTTCAATGGCAAATACAGCGCCCAACGCGATAGACTCGGGGACAAAGTCCATCATCATCGCTAGTAATGTCGATTGCTGACCACCGGACTTTGCCAAATGGCGATCAATAGCCATAAACAACACCGCGCCCAGCAAGAAAGAGCCCATTACTCCCCAAACACTCAATTCTTCCATGCCTTTAGGCACTAACACTAACGCTAGTGCCGATAGGATAATACCCGCCCCAAATGACATTAAGGTATGAATTACCTCGTATTTTACGGGGCTCTCTTTGATGTGGTGGTCAAACAAATTGGCCAGTAACCCACCTATAAATACCGTTGCACCAGCAAAACCCGAGAATAAAATAAGCTTAAACAGCATGATTACTCCTTTTCTTTGTTGCTATGCCTACCTATTCAAGCTTTTATTATCTAAACAAACTATCATTAGAGTCTTAGCCATAGAAAGCCTATGAGCAAAATTTTGCTTATTCAAAGCGCGCAATAAGTAAACGAGCGTTTGCATTGATTACAAGTTATTAACGTAAACTACATATTCTATCAAGTTTTATGCTTTACTATGAATAATGTAAGAAAATATTTCAAATATATACGACGGTAATTAATCAGATATAAACAAAATAGAAATTTTTGCGCTTGCTATTAAACTAGACCCTTTATAGCCTACGTTGTATTTTAAGAGGTCAAAAACAACCCCATCGCTATTGATTTAATATCTATTATTGGAGATTTCATCGTGAAAATTTCACATCTTTTTTCGCTAAAGACTGCCCTATCCGCTGGTCTCGCAGTTACCTTGTTAGGCACGACTGTTGGTTGTACCGTTGTAGGTCCAGGCTATGACAATCAGCCCGTGTATCGTGGCGATAATAATAATCGAAACGATAGTTTTAATCGCGTAAGCCAACAGCTGCGTCAAGATCTACGTAGTAAAGGCTATCGGGTCATGGATATCAGATCTGACAGCTATCGTGGTGATCGGGCAATTACGGCTTATGCCAAAAAGAACAATCAAGCCTATGAATTCAAATATACCTACCCTAGTCTAAGACTCATCAGCTCAAATAAAAGAGACGGGTATAATAATTGGCAAGATGATAAGTATCAAAACAACAAAGACCACCACAAAAAAGACAAACATAAAAAAGACAAACATAAAAACAAAGGTAAATATAAAGATCACGGGGAGTATAAACACGATGACCGATACAAAAATCGGTAATACAATCAAAAAACTTTATAACTACTACAAGCCAGATAAGTACCAATAGTACAATGGGTACAGCAAGCAAGTCTAACACCGTAGCAGTTTTACATTTCGCTGACTATATTGAAGACAGTATTAACAGAGACTTGCGTTATTCTGCCACTAAGCAACGAGCTGTCAATGAAATGAGGTCTTTGAAGCAGTAGCCAGATGTGGCTCTCACGATTTTAAAATGTTACTCGGCTATCCGAACTTAAATATCATCAAGGTTAAAAAAGACTGATTTTGAACAAGACTAACTTTGCTATGTTAAGCTAAAATTTTGGCATCATTTGTGAGTTGACGCCTATAGTCAAATAAATCAGTCCTTGATTTATTTGACTTTTTTTATCCTATACTTTTATTCTGGAACAGAATAAACACAGCAATACGTTATTACAAGGAGCTTGTATAAGCTAATGTATTAAAAACTTAATACCTTGATCACATCATAGGCAGGCGTTTCATAAGGATGAGCACGCTTTAACGCTGTAATGACGCTATGAATTACTACCTCATTAACCACCATTTCTACGCGCCACTCACTGACTGTTTCAATACTGTCATGTGTGCCGATATGCGGTGAGCTACCTGCCAGCGGCATAAACTGTCCCATTCCTTGTACCTGCCAGCAGCACTGTTCATAATTGCCGATCGTCCCTGCACCCGCTGCAAACAGCGCGGACTTTACTTCGCTGAGAGCTTGTTCAGGAATAAAAACAGTTAGCTTATACATGTCACCACCTTATGATCTAATATTGAAAACCCAACTTCAAAAATGTATTTAAAAATGCTTTGAGAGAGCTTTAAGAAAAAATCTCTTAGAAACACCTTCGGGCAAGTAACGTCGAATGAACAGTCATATTCTACTTCTTCGATAAGGAGGGATGATCGGTCCATATATAACGCAGCAGCCAGTCTTTAGCGTCACCAGCATAATCAATACCGATACGCGGGCGCAGCGATACTGGCGGCAGGCAACCGTCGTCTTCAACCCAAACCTTAGATTCTGGATTGATAGGCTTGCCATATAAATCGCGGTCGATTTGCAGGCGTTTAGTCAATTTTCCGGGGCCAGTAAGTTGCTTAGGATGAGTCAGCTGCTTATCCGCGCTGAGCAATTGCTCCTCTACCAGTCGATCACTATCAGCCGTCAAAAAACCCGCCCGTATAAGAACCGATTCTGGTGATTCTAGAGGCCCACTGATTAGGTTAAGCATATGATGAACGCCATAAGTCAGATATACGTAAAGTACGCCCCCTTCGCGATACATGATTTCAGATTTTTCTTTTCCTTTTGCCACATGCGCCTGAACTGATCTATCAGCATTGCCTATATAAGCTTCGGTCTCGGAGATACGCATTCGCAGCACTTTTTGCGTGCCATCACTATCCGTCAGTTGGCGACACAATACCTTGCCAATCAAGTCGGCGGCGACCACGCAAGTTGGACGGGCAAACCATGACGGTTCTAATATAATAGGCTGAAGAGTAGACGTTTTTGAAGATGGCATTTATTAGACCTTATTTTTGTCTTTATGATATAAGTATAGATAGTCAATAACTTAGCATAAAAACTAAAATAGGGCGTGAGGACAGTGTTTAAGCTGCGTTCGAAGACTGTTACAGCAAATGCTTAATATTCAAAAAATTTAAGCGAATTTAAATAACAAAAACTGAGCGCATGAAACGGTAACGCTCATACGTGAGGGAGTCAGTAGATAAGCGTTGTGAGACAGTAAATCGTCATTAAGTGTCTAGCGCAGTGTGTACATACACAAAGCTCGATAGTCTGTTATAAGTAGTTCCATAAGCGCGGTCTATTTTGAGTGGTCTATTAATAGGTTTGAAGGGTGAAATAACTGGTTCTAATAGGGTATACCCTGATAAATCATCTGATGACATTCTTTATAAATGCTTAGATAAGTCATCCCATAAATTTAAATTTGATCCTAAATATATGTAGTGAGAGTAAGATGATTTCTAAAATTATATATACTGTATTTACCTGTTATTTTTTAACTGGTTGTAGTGGACTTTTAAATCCTGTAGATACTCGTTTTCTAGATTGGAACCAAGAATACTTACAAGAGCAGAATGAGGCAGCTATTAACTCAGGGTACGTGTTTAATGGAACTGACGAGCAGGCAGCAAAAATAGGTAGACAATGCGAGGTTAAGTTTAAAGAGATTAATTTATATAAAAAATGTTTACTAGAAAATGGTTATAAAAAAGCTAGTTAGATACTAAGGGACAGGGGAGATACTATAAGTATTAAGCATACAGCTAGCAGTTCGATGACTGTATAGCGCACCGAACTTACTTTGAACCACTTTTGAGGAAGATAACATCATGGAATCATTGGAGAAAATGCTTTTTAGTATTATGGCAATCGTTTTCTGCTTAAGTCTATCCGCTTGTAACTACGGTATTTTTGATTGGAATAATCAAAATCTCGATAAAAGAAAAGATTATAAGAATCGGAGTAGTTGTACTACTGACCAACAAAGTGTTGCGAGGATACAATTACAAGATAGCTATAACAAAGCAATTGATCAGGATATTTTTGAAAAATGTACTACTAATTCTAACTATAGGTTTAAATCCGATCCTAAGTATAAGTAGTAGAATTAAGAAGCCCGCCATCACGGCAAACCCAATTATTCCTATAAAAGCTATCTAGAAAATTTGATCATGATGACTATTTTTAAGATTAAAAAGCTAACGTTCTGTACACTACAAAGTACACTGTCATGATTTTAATAGCTCTACCTATTAGCATATATAGCCTACAGCCGAAGATTCAAGTCCTCACTAGGGTACCGAATCTGATTCAAGAGAATATAATCACCTTTTAACGTACCTCACTGTTTTAACTTGAATAACATTTTTTAATCAAATACGGCTAGTAGTAAGATAGTAGCTTCCATTTCAAACTTAAGTAGTTATCATAACAGTTGATTATCATGTTTAGAATATTTAAAAATCGTGAATCTTAAGCCGACTAAGCCCAGAAAGAGATCGAAAGTGCTTTTAAGCGCTCCATAATAGAGATCGAAGATAAGATTAAATAACCACTGGAATCAGTGGTTCTAAGCTGACTGATCTCGATTCAACTACGAGAAATACCTATGACTTCCTCGCTTCATTGCCTGTACTCTTTTCGTCGCTGTCCCTATGCCATGCGTGCCCGTCTCGGCCTGTTGTTTGCCGAAGTACAGGTGGAGTTGCGGGAGATAACTCTAAAAAATAAACCAGCGCAGATGCTAGCGATTAGCCCAAAAGGCACTGTGCCTATTTTACAAGTTTTTGATGCTACTGTGGATGGCGCTGTGATTGAAGAAAGCCGAGAGATAATGGCGTGGGCGCTTGAGCAGAAAGATCCGCAGGGACTATTGGATGCAAAGGTTTTACATCAGGCTAATACTTTGATCGAGCAAAACGACAGCCAATTTAAACATTGGCTGGATCGCTATAAATATGCCGACCGTCATCTTGAGATGACCCAGACAGAGTACCGGCAGCAGGGTGAAGCCTTTTTACAGGTTCTAGAGGAGTTACTGACTAAAAACCTTTACCTACTGGGAGATAGAGTAACCATTGCCGATATTGGCATCATGCCTTTCGTCCGCCAATTCGCCCATGTGGATCGCGATGTTTTTTACAGCTTACCTTACCCGAAGCTACGACTGTGGCTACAAAACTGGTTGGAGCACCCATTTTTTCTGCAAGCCATGACTAAGTTTCAGCCATGGCAAGAGGGAGGCGACGACGTGGTGGTTTTTCCTTCATCACCTGTTCTGCTTGATGGGGTGTCCTTACATCATCCGCAGTAGGGCTGGTTTTAGTCTGCTTTCTACACCTTTTTCTTTAAACTCTTTTTCAACAAATGGTCGAATATAAACGGGCCAAACGGTAAGAACGATCCGAGTACGCCTGCGGGCATGGCCCAGATTGGCATTTTTATTTTGTTAACTACGACCATAAGCATCAAGATATAGGCGATGAACAATATACCGTGTGCCATACCGATATATTTCACACCTTCTGGAATGCCCATCATGTATTTTAGTGGCATGGCGATGCCGAGCAATAATAAGAAAGAAGTGCCTTCTAGGTAGCCTATAATCGTGAGGTTTTTTAAGGCGGTGTTTTGTTCTTTCCCAAGACCGGGTATTTGTTCGGTAGTTGACTGAACCTGCGACACTGTATTTTCCTTTTGTTATTATCAATAAATAATTCAGGGGACACTCAATTTCACTATGATAAAGGCTATACTCAGGGCTTTGAAGTGTTAGTTTGTGTCATCTGTCACTTAGTACGTTGCGCTTTGATCTAACCATTCTGCATTCACTCGCATTTTAATTCCCTCGATATTTTTGAATATGTTTTTGAATATGCTAAGGGAATCGAAATAGACATAAAAAACTGAGCGCATGGCTCAGTTTTTTACTGCAATAAAGTTAGTTAAACACTTAGCTCAGTTTCACACTTAGCTTAATGGCACACCAATACGTTTGGCCACTTCTTCATAACCTTCAATGACATCACCGAGTGACTGACGGAAACGATCTTTATCCAATTTCTTCTTGCTATTCTTGTCCCAAATACGGCAGCCATCTGGGGAGAATTCATCGCCTAAGACGATACGGTCGTGAAAGACGCCAAATTCTAGCTTGAAATCTACTAGCATTAAATCACCAACATCAAACAACTTTTTCAGTACTTCATTGACTTGATAAGTCAACTCTTCCATTTTTGCCAGCTGCGACTCAGTTGCCCAATCGAAGGTTACTGCTAGCGAATCATTAACCATCGGATCACCGAGCGCGTCGTCTTTATAGAACAACTCATAGGTGGGCGGGTTCAATACTTGCCCTTCCTCTAGGCCTAGACGACGCACTAGACTACCGGCAGCAAAGTTACGTACCACACATTCAACTGGAATCATCTCTAACCGTTTGACTAGTACTTCGTCGCTCGACAGCTGCTTTTCAAAATGGGTCTCAATACCGGCATCGGCTAACTTTTGCATGATAAAAGCATTAAAGCGGTTATTGACTTCGCCTTTACGTGCCAACTGCTCGATACGCTTGCCATCAAGAGCTGAAGTATCATCACGGAAGTGTAAAATAAGAAGGTCACTATCGTCCGTTTCATAGACGGATTTGGCTTTACCTTTATATAGCAGTTGTTGTTTTTGCATCATGAGAGTTCCTGTTCGTTCAAGCTTGTGTGGTAAAAACGCGCAGCTACCGTTAGGGGCTATATATTACCGTACTAACCATTATATCAATAGCTATAATGATATTAGTAATGACAATAAAAAAGCGCTAACGGTATGAATAGAGGTTTGTTCGTTTGTTTATTCAGAAGGAGCGGTATTCACCGCAACTGCACGCTCAGGCTTAGGCAGTTGATACTGTTTACCCGACTCATTTTGTAGCTCGAGCGTATTTACGCCCGCATTAGGGGTCGGATATAAAGGTACGAATGGCGCCGTTTCTTGCCCAGCTGGTAGCTCCAGTGGAGCCAGCTTTTCGCTTTGTTGATAGTCTAAGCTGCCATTATCTCGCTTACCCATGAAGCCTTTTGCAGTTTGACAACCACTTAGGACTAAAGTACTGCCCAAGATTAGGGTCAGCATAACAGTAAACGTTTTTGGGGTAGTAAATGATGTCTTAATCATATTATCTCTATATTGTTTCTCAGAGTGAGCAATCATCGCCCATTCAGGCGGCCAGCTGATCATTTTTTCTTAAACTTGAAAGTTTTATTGAGCATTAATAGTTACTAAGTATTAATAATTACTGAGTATTAGTAATTACTGAGCGTTTATAACTAATAACCCGCTTAATACTTATAGTAAGTTTGCTCGTACTAAAGCGGCGTCGATGGTCGCATGATGTTCTTTAGCTAACCATACTAGTGGTAAGCGGATACCCGTATCTATCATGCCCATTTTATTTAGAGCATACTTAGCGGGAATAGGGCTGGACTCAATAAATAGGTCGCGATGTAGGTGCTTGATGGCATCATGTATATTATTAGCAGCGGTAAAATCACCACGTAATGCGGCTGTAAAGGTTTCGCTCATCGCTTTTGGGGCAACATTAGCAGTGACTGAAATATTACCTTTAGCGCCTACTTTCATAAGATCAAGTGCAGTACCATCATCGCCTGATAGTACAACCAAACGCGAGCCAACAGCCTTAATCAATTGTTCACCGCGGGCAACAGACCCAGTGGCATCTTTAATAGCGACAATATTTTCGATATCAGCTAAGCGTTCAACGGTTTCTTGAGCAATATCGACTACGGTACGCCCCGGTACATTATAGAGCATTTGCGGCATATCGACTGCTTCGGCAATCGCTTTATAATGTTGATATAGGCCTTCTTGCGGCGGTTTATTATAGTAAGGGGCTACCAGTAACGCGCAGTCTGCACCAGCGTCTTTGGCATCTTGGGTAAGCTTAATGGCTTCAGTAGTATTATTAGCACCTGTTCCTGCAATCACTGGCACGCGGCCTTTAACATGCTGGACGAAATAGCGTATAACCTCGCTATGCTCTTGCATGGATAAGGTTGCAGATTCACCAGTCGTACCGACAGCGACGAGGCAATGTGTGCCTTGCTCAATCTGCCAATCAATGAGGTCTGCTAGACGTTTATAATCGACCTTACCGTCAGGATGCATGGGCGTTACTAAGGCTACCATTGAGCCTTGTAGTTGGGTTTTGATATCGTCGTATGCTGTGCTCATAACCGTGCCTTACCGTATTATCCTAGCTTTTATCAAAGCTGTCACATGATAGATCGTTTGCAAGGGTCAATGTTAATAACTCAGTTAATAACAATGCTTTGCTCGATATTAATACTGTTCGTTCATACACCATACAAAGGTGTCAACGTTATAAAATTATTATGCGCTCAATTGAACATTAGCGTTATTTTCGTATGTTATTTGCGTCTATCAAATATACAGTTGCTATATAAAGATAGTTATACAAACGCCCGCTAGTGTAGCATATTTTGGTTTGACGACTATCTATCAATTGAGCAGAAATTCGCGATTCGTTTATCGATTTATCAATATACGCAAGGCTTTTATTGAGGGGTAACTGTCTTATAATTTAATAATTAGTTTAGCGCAATTTCTCAATATTGATAAAATATTTTGGATTATTTTAACGAATCGTCAACACATCGATAGTCAGACGACACAACCGAAAAAGCAAGACTCGTGTACCAACCTCACTATCAAAACCGTTGTTTATTCAATACGCAAACCAATAATACCGGGGATACCTTGACGCATCACTGCAATGGTAACCACTCCTTTTTTGGGTAATGATGATATCGCGCTGGAAAAGTCGGTTACTTTTGTTATAGGCTTTTGGTGCAGATTGGTAATAATATCACCTGCCAATATTCCTGAACGCGCCGCTAAGCCGGTAGGCTCAACGGTGGTGACTAATATACCAGTCTTGTTATCAGCGGCCAGCTCTGCTTGCTCATCTGGTGTTAAATTACGTAACCGCAGCCCTAAGTTTACTTCATCCTCTTGCTGGTCATGACCTTGTGCCTGCACGTCATTAGGAGCGTGACTAAGCTTACCGCTGATTGTCATTTGCTTCCCATCACGCTGAATGTCAGCGAGAAATGAATCATTAGGTCGTGCTCGATTAATCAGGTTCAGTAAATCTGACGCACGCATAATCTCGATATCATTATATTGCAAAATAATATCACCTGATTGCAAGCCTGCTTTTTGTGCTGGTGAGTCTGGTGATACGCGGGTCAGTAGTGCCCCTTGAGGGCGGACTAACTTATAAGCTTCGGCCAAATTGCGATCAATATCCTGCGGATATATACCCAAATAGGCGCGCGTTACTTCGCCGTTGGTTTTTAGCTGCTCATAAATATCCATTGCCGCATCGATCGGAATAGAGAAAGACAGCCCCATATAACCGCCAGTACCACTAAAAATGCGTGAGTTAATACCGATAACTTCACCGCTCTGATTGAATAATGGTCCACCTGAATTACCAGGGTTTAAGGCCACATCCGTTTGAATAAATGGCACGCTGGTCTCACGCGAAAAGTTGCGTGACTTGGCACTAACAATACCGGCGGAAGCGGAATAATCAAAGCCAAATGGCGAGCCAATAGCCAGTACCGGCTCACCGACTTTAATAATATTAGAATCGCCAATAGGTAAGGCTGGGAACTGCTTGCCCGCGACTTTTAAGACCGCCACATCCGAGCGCTCGTCACTGCCAACTAAGGTCGCATCAAGCTCCGTTCGGTCATTAAGAGTCACGGTAATCTTATCCGCCCCTTCTACCACATGATGATTGGTCAGCATATAGCCATCCTTCGTGACAAAAAAAGCGGTGCCATAAGCATGTTCAATCGCTGGGGTCACTGCTTGATCAGGGATGCGTAAGCGGTCACCAAAGAACTGTCGCAACAGCTCAGCGGTCTGCGCTTTAGCCAGCTCCGCTTCGCTAACAGTCTTAGTAACGTTGACACGCGCCACTCCTGGAGTAACTTGCTGAACCAAACCAGAAAAGTCTGCGGTAGTGACTGCCGCCTGAGCGCTTGGCGCTACGACAACACTAACAGCACCACTGATGCCAATAATCATTGTCGTGCTAACAGCTAACGCTAGCGTACTACGCTGTAGCCAGTTCTGCTTATTGTTAGTGGTTTTCAGTCTAAGCATATTGTCCCCCATCTGAGTGGTCTTTCTATCTTTTATTGTTGGTTAGCGTCCATTTTATAATGATTATGGATAGCAACTCTTTGCCAGTTTATAGATTAATTCTGAGGATTGTTCGTAAACTTGTCATGTATTTGCATCCGCATAAAATGCTTGAGTCGTTCAATCGGCCTTCTTACACATATATACATAAAAGCTATCCGCTTAATAATAAATAATACCGAAATTTAAAGCGGTATTTTAAATGTGCGTGATGGGCGTAGCTGTTGTATGATAAATCCAATAGCTGTCTTATCTGGCTCTCTTATAAGGCTACTCTCTTATGTCTTTTATGCTAGCAGTTATTATGCAGGATAACTTAGGACTTGGCTATTTGCATAGCGGACCAATAAACAGAAGGCTGGCTCATATCGCGCCTGACTCGTTTGATATAAGTAAAATAAAACCATGCTATTATAACAAGCCAAATAACTTTAAAATTGAACAAAAGTCAATTAATAAGCCTTGTTACTAGCGCAAGGTTTATTAAGCTGATTATCATCACCTCTGTTTACCCTCTGTTGCTACCCCAGATTAGTTCTGTTTATCTCAGGGCGCTTTTGTCCCTGCTGCTACTACATAGTATTAATACATGACATGACTCATGCTAGCTAAAGCGGTTATTACGGTTTGCAATAATTTCACTACAGCGAACCTTATAGTAACTCTTAATAGTTATAAAGTATGACAAGATTATAAAAGGATTAATTTATGGATACCGCCCTATTATTATCCGGTGTGGTTGGGATTGGCATTGCCGCCCAATGGTTGGCTTGGTATTTAAAGCAACCGTCCATTTTGTTTTTGTTACTGATTGGCATTATTGTTGGACCCGTTCTAGGCATCTTTGATCCTGATTTAGTCTTAGGCGATCTGATGTTCCCATTTATCTCTTTGGGCGTCGCGGTTATTTTATTTGAGGGCTCACTCACCCTAGAGTTCGATGAGATTAAGCAGCACGGTACTGTGGTACAGATGCTGGTGTCTGTCGGTGTGCTCATTACTATCGCCATCGTGGCGCTGTCAACTTACCTGCTATTCGATGTCGACCCCTTAATCGCCTTACTGTTCGGCGCACTGGTCTGCGTGACTGGTCCAACTGTGATTATGCCGCTACTGCGTAGTGTCCGCCCTAACAAAACTATTTCCAACATTTTAAAGTGGGAAGGCATTATCATCGATCCTATCGGCGCGATTGCGGTGGTATTGATCTATGAATATATCATTTCTGGTGGCGAGGCCAGTAGCATTTTGCTATTTGCCAAGATTGTAGTACTAGCGACCGTGTTAGGTTTGGTTGGCGCCTGGGTGCTAGCATTCTTAATGCGCAAACATATGGTGCCTGAATTTTTGCGCAACGTCTTTACCCTCGCCTTTGTCCTACTCCTGTTTTCGATATCCAACCATCTAGAGCACGAATCTGGTCTATTGACGGTCACGGTACTTGGCGTGGCACTGGCCAACTGGCCAAAATTCCCACGGGATAATATTTTAGAGTTTAACGAGTCGCTAACGCTGTTATTGATCTCAGTACTATTTATCATTCTCGCCGCTCGTGTTGAGCTGGAGAGTCTGCTGAGCGTGGGCTTTGCCGGTATCGTGTTACTAGCTATAGTGATGTTTATCGCCCGCCCTTTATCAGTCTGGGCCTCCTCTATTGGCTCCAACCTAAAAACCAATGAAAAGCTCATGATCAGCTGGATTGGCCCGCGCGGTATTGTGGCTGCAGCTATCTCATCACTATTCGCCATTCGCTTACAAGAATATGACATCCAAGGCGTTGAGCTACTGGTACCGCTGGTGTTCATCGTTATTATCGGTACGGTGATGATTCAGGGCTTAGGCGCAAAAATGGTCGGCAACTGGTTGGGTGTTCGTGAACCTGAGACCAATGGTATTTTAGTAGTCGGCTCCAACCCTATAGCGCTATTGATCGCCACCTCTTTAAAAGATCAAGGCTTTGATGTCATTGTGGCACACAACAACTATACCAATATTGCTCGCGCGCGTATGAGTGGTCTGCGCACCTATTTTGGTAACCCCATCTCCGACCATGCTGATCGCCATCTCGACTTAATAGGTATCGGTCACTTATTTGCGATGAGTATGGATAAAGAGATGAATACTTTATCTGAGATACATTATCATCACGAGTTCGGTGAAAGAAAGCTCTATCGCCTCAAATTCAGTGATGAAAAAGTCAAAAGCGAGCGCGATGATAAGCAATCAAACTTCCATTCCCAATGGCTGTTTGGTAAAGAGGTGACTTATACCAAACTTGCCAGCATGCTATCGAAAAAGGCCCGGATTAAAATCACCAATATCACTGACAGCTACACTTATGCCCAATATAAAGCCGACAATAAGCAGTTTGTACCGCTTTATACTCTTGATAAAGAAGGCAAGCTCCACGTTATCACTAATAAGTTTGATGGTAACGTCCCACGTGATCGCAAACTTATAGCTTTGGTAGTTGACGATGAAATCCAGCCAAAAGCAGTAGATGTCACCGCCAAACAAGAACAAGCGCGCGCGGTTGCCGACGCTGACTTTGAAGCCAAATCCAAAGCACCTGAAAAGCGTAAAGAAAAAGAATTGGTTAATGGCGTGGTAGATGCGGCAGCACAAGAGTCGTTAGAGGAAAAGAAGGAAGATACTGTGCAAGATGAATCTGCCAGTGCCGCTGCGACAACATTGCCAACAGCGACATCAGAAATCAAAGCTAAAGAAGTAACTTCGAAAGAACAGTCGGCTAACGTAAAGGCTAAAGGTGTGAAGTCCGATAATTCACCCTCAACGTCAAAAGACAAGACCGCTATCAACACCAGTAATAATGGTAATGGCAGCGCTCCTAAGACCAAGAGAGGCTCACTTGATCCTAACCGTCTGCCCGACTCAGATCACGACAGCATTGATGCTAGTGTTGATCCTGATAAGGATTCAGATAAAAAGTAGAAGTGTTAGTCTTAAACACCGTTAATGAAAAGTAATAACAAAAACCCCAGCTGCTAGTAAAAACGGCAAGCTGGGGTTTTTGTTACTGAGGATTAATAATCTCAAATCGTATTATGCTAGCCCAACTTAAATTGTGTTTCCATCACTTGCCATACTCGCGCGCTTACCTCATCAGCGTTACCTGAGGCATCAATACGCTGAATGCGCTTAGGATTCTCAGTAGCAAGCGCGCTAAAGCCCTCATGTACCCGCGTAAAAAACGCCGTCGCCTGTTGCTCAAAGCGATCTGCCTCGCTACGTTTGCCAGCACGCGCCATGCCTTCTAATATAGGCAAATCTAACCATAGAGTCAGCTCAGGTAAACGCGGGACAAACTGTGCAATCAGGGCTTCAATCTTGGTCAAAACTGCCTTATCTCCATGTGCCCGCCCAAAGCCTTGATAAGCAAGGGTCGAGTCAGTAAAGCGGTCACAGATTACCCACGACCCGCGCTGTAAGGCTGGCAGGATAACCTGTTGCACATGATCGCAACGCGCAGCAAACAATAGCAGCAGCTCCGTATCGTCAGTAATATCAGTAGCAGGATCTAATAATATATCGCGCAAACGCTCAGCAAAAGGACTGCCACCCGGCTCACGCGTGCGCAAATAGTCAACACCATTCGCTTGCAGGCGCGCGCACAACTGCTCAATAGCAGTCGTTTTTCCAACGCCTTCTGTACCCTCAAAGCTGATAAAGCGCCCTTGTTGTGCAAGCTCAACGGGCGCTTTATCCGTAGACGTAGAGTCTGTGTTAGTTTGAGTAGGAGTAACGCTTAAAGCTGCTGACATGATGTTGCCTTATGTTTCATGTGTCTTTTATGAGTGCTGCATAACTGTCATCACTTTTGTATCCTTGTCTAATCAATGCTCGCTTTTACCGCCTTTATTGTGGTGGCGTTTGTGATTTTTTTTCACGCATTACGCCTAGGTATTCTTGTACCGCACGGTTGTGTTCCGCCAAGCTATTGGTAAATTTATGACCGCCATTACCAGTCGCTACAAAGTATAGTGCTTCGCTATCGGCAGGATGTAGGGTCGCTTCAATAGAAGCCGCTGAGGGCAATGAGATTGGCGTAGGCGGCAATTTATCGATCTGATAAGTATTGTAAGCCGTTTTTTCATCGATATCTTTTCGGCGAATATTGCCCTCATAGCGGCTGCCCATACCATAGATAATGGTCGGATCGGTTTGCATGCGCATGCCTTGATTCAAGCGATTATTAAAGACAGCAGAGACCAATGGGCGCTCCTCAGGAACGCTGGTTTCTTTTTCAATAATAGAAGCCATAATCAGCGCTTCATAAGGGCTCTTGTAAGGCAGATTTGGCGCGCGATTTTCCCAAGCCTTAGTAAGCGCTTGCTGCTGACGCTTATACAAATCAGTAAGTACCTGCTTATCCGTTGCACCTTCACCATAATAATAAGTATCAGGAGCAAACCAACCTTCAAGGTTGTGGTTGACAATAGGATCATCACTGTTAATTACATAGTCTGGAAGCACACCACTGAGTTCCAGCGCTTGGGCAATACTGGCATTATCCGCATCATTGCCGAGCACTTCTTTTTTGATGCCGTTAGTATCACGTAGGGTCTGATATAAGTCTTTTGAGGTTTTACCTTCGATGATTTGTATCTTGACCATTGCTACTTTTGCGCCTTGCTCTAGCACTTGTAGCGCTTCAGCAATCGTTGGGTTCTCAGGTAATTGATAAATACCTGCGTGCAATGGGGCATTGACTTGCGACTTAATATACAGCTTGGCGATACTGGCTGAGAACAATGGAATCTGCTGTTGCCACTGCGGTAAAAGTCCATAATAGGTATCGCCCTGCTCAATCGTCACCTTTTGCTGCGGCTGGGTAATACGACCAAACAGCGTTTGATAGACCATTACTAATAAAAATCCAGCAATCAATCCAAGTACCAACAATATCTGATAGCCGCGCTGCATAAAAAACGATTGATTGTCTTTTTCATAGTTTCGCGAAGTCTTGTCTGCGCTGATCAACGAGATATCGGTCGCTGGCGCTTTTTCAGCTTCTACCTTATCTGCGGTCGCATCTGTCTTCTCCTGTGACGCGCGCGCCTCATCAACTGCTGCTGGCTCTGATTTTGGCGGCGTATCAGCAGGCTTATTAACCCCGCTATCTTGTTTATTTGATGGAGTATCATTAGGGTAATCAGAAGGTGTTTCGGGTGTCGGCTTGCTCATGGCAACTCGCGAGGCAGAAGTTTGTTAGAATTTAGCATTGAACCGTGCGCTTTTCAATGGCATTTGCTTAGCCATTAATGATTTGCTCGTTAATATCTGACTTGGCTTACTATTTGGCCTAATAATTAATTCATCTTTTTACTGTTATAAAGTGGCTGGTCATTATGGATTTAACCTTTGATACTAAATTAGCTGTCAACTATCGCTCACCTTCACAAATTATTCGTGTGCTTAGTGAGGCTTGGGTAAAAGACAACGGTTATTGTCCTAACTGTAGCGTTCAGCCGTTATCTGAATTTGCTAACAATCAACCGGTCGCTGATTTTTATTGTTCTCATTGTAATGAGCAATATGAGCTTAAAAGTAAAAAGGCAAAATTGAGCAATGTGATTAACGATGGCGCTTATGACACTATGATTGAGCGTATTAATAGTAATAATAATCCTAGCTTCTTCTTTTTAACCTATTCTAAAACATTTACTATCAATAATTTTTTGATTATCCCCAAGCATTTTTTTAAGCCGGACATGATTGTTAAGCGTAAGCCTTTATCTTTGACAGCAAAACGTGCGGGCTGGGTCGGCTGTAATATTGACTTACGCCAAGTACCAAAATCAGGCAAGGTCTTTTTAGTCAAAAATCAACAGGTGATACCGCGTAATAATGTCACGCAGCAATTTCAGCAAACGCTATTTTTACGAGAGCAATCTATATTATCTCGTGGTTGGACACTTGATGTTATGAAGTGTGTGGACAAACTACCTGAGCGTTTTACGCTTGCGCAAGTTTATAGTTTTAGCGATGTTCTACAATCTCTATATATAAACAATAACAATGTGCATGCCAAGATTCGCCAACAGCTACAAATATTACGAGATAAAGGAATGATTGAGTTCCTAGGCCGTGGTAATTATCGAAAATTAAACTAAGCGTTTTTCAGGATAGCCTTTAAGTCTCAGACGACCTTTTTTATCAACATAAGCAGGAGTGGTTAGCGTTTTATGGTTATCCCAAAGTGGTAAGTGCATTGTGGCAACGAGATGCTTATGGTATCTATGAGGAGGGTAATCCATCTCTAACTCATCATTCACTGGGAAAAAATATTGAACATCATGGCCCAAATAAGTATAACGTCTATTCTTTATATAATGATTCCAATGCCATAACAACTCAGTGGACGTACGAACAGGTTTGGTAAATGCTTGTTGTTTCACGGTAATGGCACACATCACATATTCATCATGAGGCAGATGATGCACGCCTTGCTCAATCACTTCTTTGCGTGTGTGTGCATATTCAAACACCCCACCAAACGCTATATACCTTTTCTTTTCCTGCAAATACATGACGCCTAAAGCTAGCTTAGATTCGGAGGTTAAATACACAACTTCGTCAGGATACTTTTGCGACTTACAACAAATTTCATCAAAAATCATTAGGCGACGAATTTGCAGAGGAATTCTGCTTTGTTCATAGATTGGACGCATTGATCTATCTCCTTTTTAAAAAAGGATCATTGATCACTTTTCTTTAGGGCACAAGTCTAGGTAACAAAAGACGATCACTTCTCTTGAGTCGTTTTGATAATCCGAGTGACATAATAGACATCATATAAATGACTAAAGTTGTTTGATAATTTTGAGAGGGAATATCATGAGCAAAAACGTAAAAGTAGAAAAGAACTTTCACATAGAAATTGTTGAGACCCTTAGCCAGATCGTTAAGATTGTCGCTGAAGACGAGCAATCGGCACTTCTAAAAGCTCAACAACTTTATAGAAGTGAGGAAGTCGTCTTAGATTCAGAAGATTATATGGATACTAAGTACAATATTTTTGAATGGGAATAAAACGTCATATTGATAAATGAACGCTATCACCCGCCGGCAATCTAAGTTCGCTGACTGGCATTATTCCACGCAGCGCATTACAGAAGAACATCTGGGTTAAATTAGGCAGATCCTCATCATTTAAAACTCGCATCTGCACCGGATGTTCCGTCTTAGACAAAGCATCTATCAACACTTGGCGCTGTACTCCAGCGACCCCCGATTGAGTCATAGGCGGCGTAAACCACTGCCCGTTTAGCAGATAGTTTGTATTAATATCATTGCTACTATTAACGTTTAACAATGGTTGCGAATCAGGGGTTAATTGAGCGTCTGATAATTGATAGAACACATTACTCATCGTGCCCTCAACCCAGTTTCCGGTCATATCGCGTAGCAGACCTTCACCTAAGACTTCGCCCCCCTTTGCACCAGTATTCGACTGTGCTGTTTTGATACGTTGTAGCTCGCCGCTAGCAAGCACATTATCAAGACGGTTGAGGCTTTTTAGACCGGCTAAAGGTGGCGGTAGGCAGGCAAGTTGCGCAGACAAACAGGTGGCAGACGTAGCGGGCTGCATAAGAATTGCGCGCCCATCAGGTAAGCCTAGATGTTCAGCGGTAGCAATCAGCAAAGCAGAAGATTTGAGCCAAACCTCGCACGCGCTACCGGAAGCACTCGGCGTAAAGCCATAGCCACGAATAGCTTGCGGAGCGCGGGTGATGATTAGCTTAAGCATACCTTGCTGGAGTTGCTGAGCGTACATTTGTAACATAGTAATCAGCGCTTGGTCATCTATATCGAGTTGCAAAGCGTGGCCGTGGGTTATAAGGCGCTGATGATGGTAATCTTGCCATAATATCAGACCATCGATAACGCCCATAGTGGTAAAAAATCCGTCAGCGTATGTCAGCCCACGATTGTCTAGCGTCACCGCAACATTATTTGCACAATTCGCAAGTTCCGTAGTATTGTCTGGTGAATGTAGACATACCCAGCTATTAGGCACAGAAATAGAGCCAGAAACAGCATCAGTCGTAGAACCAGACATCATGATTTAACTGGCCTCTGTTTGTTCACTTGATTTATTAAGTACCAGCATACAACTATAAAACTCACATTTTGCCAGTTCTATTTTTTGTCCGCCAGTGGTTTTGTTTTTGATGATTTGGCCGTTGAGTATATCAGCGAGTACCTTGCCACCCTCATTACCCATCAGTTGCCGCGCCAGTTTATAGGACTTTTTGGCATGTGCTTTACTCAGCTCTTTTTCCTCATCAGAGTCGGTAGGATTGGCATAATACCAACCAAGCTCAAGATATTTCTCGGAGTCGATGAGGTCCAAATAAGGCTCATCAGCCTTCATGAAGCGAAATTTGGACGCCGGATTACTGGCATAGTCTAGGCTATTTTCATCCGTGCTTACCACTTTACCGAAGGTGGCTTTAATACCATCAAGGTCGTCAATTTTGAGCGGTTCTACTTCCTCAGAGTCCCACGCTGATATAGCGTAGCTCACCGATGTACCTTGACCAGCAGTGGCACCATCTAAGTCTCCTTCTGGAGTGGGATTTGCTTGTACCGACTCTGTGTCAGGTGCTTGCTCGGTACCAATACCAGAGGCGGCCTCTTCAACAGTGTCGGGTTTAGAGTTATCACACGCACTCAATGACACGCCAACTGCCATCGTTATACCGATCGCAAAAGTCTGTAGGGGGTTCTTCCACATGGGTAATTTACTCACATTTTTTAGGTTGGTATCAAAATAGGATTAACGGGCCGGCAGATATGCCGCCGATAATAAAGAATCATTTGCTATAAACAATTTTTCTTATAAAGTTGCTGTCATTAGAGCGTGTTGATGACGAACTTTTATGCCTTACAGTGTACCCAACTGCCTAACACTTGACTACCCTTTACGTTACGGTTAACAATCCCAGATAGAACAAATTTGTTAAAGATATTTTTATCCCCTATGATAAGGACGGTTTATTGTTTTACTTGCTAAAAGTGATTGGCAATAAATAATAGTAAAGCCATCCGTCGCGAAGCAGCAACTCAACCAGCTAACCTATCAGACCACTATTTAGCATATCAGACCGCTACTTAATAACAGGCTATGACTCAGATGACTCAGATGACTCAGCACTTTATCGTTATTGGCAATCCCATTGCCCACAGTAAATCACCTCAGATTCATCAAGTATTCGCCGCGCAAGTCGGGATTGATATTGGCTATCAGCGCCAGTACTGCCCTGATGATACGGCCAGCTTTACCGCTGTGGTTGAGGCGTTTTTTCATGGCGGCGGTATTGGTGCTAATGTGACCGTACCGTTTAAGCAAATGGCTTATGATTGCAGCCTGATGCGTGGCGGCTTATCTGAACATGCCAAAGTTGCAGGGGCGGTCAATACTCTCTTATTAAATAAAGACTTGTTAGACGCTGGTTTACCAATAGCCGAGGCGCTATACGGTGACAATACCGATGGCCAAGGATTGATCAATCATATTACGAGATTAGGCTGGCCGCTTGACGGCGCACGGGTCGCCATCATTGGCGCAGGCGGTGCAGCGCGCGGGGTGATATTGCCGCTCATACAAGCGGGTATTGGACAGCTGACCCTTGCTAATCGCACGTTGAGCAAGGCGACAGAGTTGGTCTCAGAACTGAGCAACGCCAGTCCTACTATTAATCAGCATCATATTGATACTTGCACCACTGCCGATTTGACCGGACACTTTGATTTGATTGTTAATGCAACATCTATAGGTCTGTCAGGGGATACCTTGCCACTAGCCGATGAGCTAGCTTGCCATTTTGCTTACGATATGATGTATGGGCGTGCGTTACCCTTTTTACAGCATTTTGCCACGCGCGGTGCGCAGACGTCCGACGGTTATGGCATGCTTATTGGACAAGCGGCTTTGAGCTTTGAGCGCTGGACAGGACAGGTGATTGATGTGGCGCAGGCGGCTGCTACATTAAAAAACCAATCAGCATGATTGAGGTAGCGTGGGTGTGGCGATCCCGTAAGCCCATAACATGATAAATTACTAACCACTTTTTCCTATTCTAACTAAAGCGAGTCAGTAGCCAAGTTTCCACACGGCGAAGCGGTACGCGCAAATTTGTTGACTGCATGACCATTCCGCCACTAAGACCGACCAGACAGCCAAGCGCGGTATCAAGCAGGCGCGCGTGAATAACGTTTTGATAAGCTTGCTGTGAAAGCGGTAAACCACTGCCATATTCAGCGATAAATATCGTCAGCGGGGTAATAAATATCACTGCTAGCCCATAATGACGATCGACTAAGGTCTCAATACAGAGCATCATAATCAGTATCGCAACTGCCACACCCCATATTGCTAGCCCCCAAGATAACATCCAGCTCGCCAGCCCTACCCCTATTAATGTCCCTAGCAAGCGGTGAAACTGCTTAATCCACATGGTACGCAAATGAATGCCCTGAATAATAATGAAGCAGCTGACCGCGGCCCAATACGGATTAGACATCTCCAGCATGACTGCTATTAATAGTGCCAAACTGACAAAGCCTGCGACCATAATACTTTCAATAATGGTATCCGGCTGATAGGTATGGGTTGGCGCAGGTATAATCTCACGCGTCGCTAATAAAAATAGCGAATATAGCAGCGCCATGGTTAGGGCAAAGCCACTACCGAGCATCACCAGTCCCGTCGCCGGCAACACTTGCACCAGTGGCAGGGGAATAAAGAGCGCGATGGCACTCGCCATCATCACAAACAATCCTGCTGGCGGTGGCTGACGATAATAACGTCCAAAAATAACAATACCAAAGGCTATCAGCGTAAATACGGGCAGTCTAATGATAGGTACTTGTTGCGCTATAAGTCCCAGTGCAAAGCATAGCGACATCGCAAAGCCCCATGCCATTACCGTCACCAAGCGATAAGGCAGCTTGCCTACTAATGGCAAGTTTAAGATCACCATTGCCCCTAAGGATGCTTTAATCCCTGAAGATAACGCACCGAAATACGCCCCTACAAATATGGGGAAGCTGATGGCAATAGCGGCAATAATCGGCATGTGCCACGGCCGCTGGCTTCGATTGACCGTTAGCAGATGCGCCAGCTCACCACGGATTAAGCTCTTAAAGCTAATAAGTACATTTTTGATCCAAAGGGTAAGCGGTACCATATGCCTTGATACAGCCATAAAATGTTGTCCTCATTAAATAAATTAACTTGACTCTATTTCGTTTATCGTTAGTTTAGTAAGTATAGCTTGGCTTTTTGAGACATTCTGATGAACGTCTTATCACTAGCATTTAATTGATGCGTTACGGTTGATTATTTGTCGTATATCAACTTTTATTGATAAATTATATTTATTGTTTTTTAGTTGAACCATGAATATTAGTTATATATTATATATTTGTCGCTGTAGAAGACTTATACTAAGGATATTCTTGCGGCAAGCTGATTCGTTAAGAAATTCTTAAACTAAAAAATTATGAGTAAGCCATACTTAATAAAACTGACTCTTAATACCTGATACTTTGAATAGACATTTTGAATAGATACTCTGAATAAAAGCCAATTAGTAAATCAACGTCAACGAACGAGATAAAGAGACTGACTATGTTAACTTACAAAGCCCCCTTACGTGATATTAAGTTTTTGATTAATGATGTATTTGATTTTCAAACTCATTATAAGGACTTAGATAATGGCCACAATGCCGATCCTGAAACGGTCGATATGGTTTTGCAAGGGATGGCTGATTTTGCCGAAAACGTCCTTGCTCCTCTTTATCAGCCAGCAGATGCAGAAGGCTGTCATTTTGATAACGGCGTGGTAACAACGCCCAAAGGCTTTAAAGAAGCTTACAACCAGTTTATAGAGGGTGGTTGGCAAGGTATTTCTTATCCTGAAGAATACGGCGGTATGAACTTACCGACCTCATTGAACCTAATCAAAGCTGAAATGATCGGTACGGCAAACTGGCCGTGGGCGATGTATCCTGGTCTATCGACCGGTTGTATCAATACTATAATGCAATACGGTAACGATGAGCAAAAAGAGACCTATTTACATAAATTGGTAGATGGCTCTTGGGCTGGTACTATGTGTTTGACTGAGCCACAGTGTGGTACAGACTTGGGCCAGGTTAAGTCAAAAGCCATACCACAAGATGACGGAAGCTATAAGCTTAGCGGCACCAAAATATTTATCTCAAGTGGTGAGCATGATTTAACCGAAAACATCGTTCACATTGTTCTAGCACGCCTACCGGATGCTCCAGAAGGCACACGCGGTATTTCATTATTTATCGTACCAAAATTTTTACCGAATGCTGAAGGTGAAATTGGTGAGCGTAATGGCGTTACTTGTGGTTCTATTGAACACAAAATGGGTATCAACTCATCAGCCACTTGTGTACTGAACTTTGATGGGGCGGTTGCTTACCTCATTGGTGAGCCGAATAAAGGTCTCAAAGCCATGTTCACCTTTATGAATACCGCGCGTATCGGCACCGGTATCGAAGGCTTAGCACATACTGAATTGTCATTCCAAAACGCCCTACCATATGCTAAAGATCGCCGTTCTATGCGCGCAATATCAGGTACAAAAGATCCTGAAAAAGTCGCTGATGCCATTATTCATCATGCGGACGTACGTCGTATGCTATTGACCCAAAAAGCCTTTGCCGAAGGCGGTCGCTCAATGATTTATCATTCAGCACGCTATGCGGATAAGATGGCACAAGGCATTGTTAATGAGGATGATGAAGAATTTGAAAAGTGGGATGACAAGCTTGGCTTCTACACGCCAATCCTAAAAGGCTTCTTAACTGAGCTAGGTATTGAAGCGGCCAAACACGGTCAACAAATCTACGGTGGCCACGGTTATATCAAAGAATGGGGTATGGAACTGATTGCTCGTGATGCCCGTATTGCTACTATGTATGAAGGTACGACCGGTATTCAAGCATTAGATTTATTAGGCCGTAAAGTTATCTTACAGTCAAAAGGTAAAATCATCCGCGACTATACCTCGAGCATCATGAAATGGTGTGGTGAATACGCGCTTGATAAAGACATGCGCAAATTTGTTTGGGCGTTAACTAAGCTATGTGCCGAATGGAATACTTTAACGGTTCGCTTGATGCTAATGGCACGTAAAGACCGTGAAATTATCTCAGCAGCTTCAGATGACTTCTTGATGTACTCAGGCTATGTAATGATGGGCTATCACTGGGCGCGCATGGCAGCAGTAGCCTATGACAAGCTAGAAAATGGCGGTACAGAAGCACCAGAATTTTACGAAGCCAAAATCCAAACCGCAGAGTTCTATTTTGACAAACTTCTGCCACGTACCTCAGGTCACGCCGAAGCTATGGTCGCCCCAAGCGAGAGCATGACTGCGATGCCGATTGAAAGCTTTGCTTTCTTAGACTAGAATTTAATTAAGCAGTAATCAGCAATAACTAAAAAAGCGCCTATATACTGGGCGCTTTTTCTATTGTTCATTCGAAACAAAATTAATTCCTAACATCGATAACTTTTCAATAAAAACTTTCGTCATTCGTAAAACAGAAGCCCAAAGCTTAAAACCTCACTCTCAACGACTAAGCATTTTCTTTTGATAAACAGCGCTAATCTCTTCTACTTCGACGCATATTTGTAGCGCCGTGCGACCTGACTGCGCTGCGCCTAGCTTATCCTCTATGGTAGCAAACAGTAGCTCTGCCAACTGATTGCGCACATTGATATCACGACCTGCCATTAATTTAAAATGCGCGTAAATAAAACCATGCTCTTGCTCATCATCTTCTACTCCTACTAAAAAGGTCGTTATTGGGAGCATGCGAGCCTTAATATCAGTGGGCTTACCAAAGTGCCCACTATCCCAAAGCGCTTTATTGAGCGTTTTCAGTAAAGACTCAGCATGAGGGATGGTGACATTAGGTGTGGCTTGAATAGTTAAATGCGGCATACGTAGCATCCTTGTAGTAAGTGTAGTATAGGGTTATCCATTTAAAATTAGAGCTTAGCAAGTTTGAAAATCTATAATAGCTGTTAATTATCAGCTATTAGTTATTAGCTATTAGCTATCGGCAATATCTACAAAGCAAGCATTTAACACTTCCGCCAACTGCTTCGGAGGTAGCTCAATCTCCAACCCACGACGTCCCGCACTGACGTAAATGGTTGGTTGTACTTGCGCCGATACGTCTATTACTGTCGTTAAGCGTTTTTTTTGCCCTAATGGACTGACGCCGCCAAGTACATAGCCGGTACTACGCGCGACTTGCTTGGGATCGGCCATTTGTACCTTTTTGCAGCTAAGCGCTTTGGCCATTTTCTTAAAATTCAATGTTGTATCGACGGGCACAATAGCGACTGCTAACGCGCCAGTTTCCGTTGCTACCACTAACGTTTTAAAAACTTGTGCGGCAGTAACACCTAGTTTTTCAGCCGCTTCTAATCCATAAGAGGTTGCACTATTATCATGCCTATATTCGTGTAGCTGATAATCAAGGCCAAGCTGTTTGGCAAGTTTGATAGCAGGAGTCATAAGTGTCGAACTTCAATGAGTGGTGATAGAAGATAAGCTTAAGTATAGCGTTACTCATCTTACGCATATATGCTGTTAGTTTAAATAGTCGATGGCCTAAATATTTAACACTGTAAATAGCTGATGCTCTAAGTATCTAGTCATTTAAATGATGATTCAGAGAACCTTATTATGGCCTTATATTATTAATGGTAAATACAGACACTATATATCGCTTTGTCTGCTTTTATGGCATCATACGCCCATTATATTTGACAAATTTGACTTTTTATTATGATACCAAAGTTCCTAAAAAAACGGATTTTTAAGGCACCAGTAGTCAATAATACTACCTTAGAAACTGGTACTACTTCAGCCGCTGACGCCAATCCAATAGTTGCAAAATCCTATTCTAATGCACCGATTAGTCAGCTTTATCGCAAGATATCAGGGCAGACGCTCGACGTGGCCGTCAAGCCTAAGCTTTTAGGCGAGCTACCAGAATTTGATGCTGATGATCAGACGCTAACCTTTTATGTGCTACAAGATTATTCGCGCTCTAATAGTATTTTGATTGATCTGCAAACTCAAGAGCATAAGCTACCGCCTGCTTTGGTCGGGGTAAAAGATACTGCCCATCAAATTCGTGAGAATGCGGCTATTATATTTTTACATCATCCAAAGGCTAAAGATGACCAGCTGTCGCCGCGTCTCTCGCGTTTAGTCGCTGCCACTTTACAGTATCCAGACTTGCAGATAAGGTTGGTACCCGTCTCTATCCTTTGGGGACGCGCCCCTGACAAAGAGGATTCTCTATTTAAACTGCTAGCGGCCGATAACTGGGAAGATCCAAGCATTACCAAGCAGTTATTTAATATTGGAGTGATGGGACGCGATACCTTTGTACAATTCCATCCCTCGCAAGATTTGCGCAAGATTATTTATCAAAGCCTGCATGACAGCACAGATGAGCCAGTAGCTCTTCATAGTGTTAATAGCACGGATATTAGCCTTGATAATGTTGAAAACCTTGATGGTGTGGATAGCAGCGCCGTTTCAGTTGATTTACAAGGTAATTTAAGTCAAGACAGCGTCACACA
Organism: Psychrobacter sp. 72-O-c; assembly: GCF_904846605.1. Taxonomy (GTDB): domain Bacteria; phylum Pseudomonadota; class Gammaproteobacteria; order Pseudomonadales; family Moraxellaceae; genus Psychrobacter. The sequence goes on along the minus strand of NZ_CAJHBI010000002.1, from coordinate 120,472 downwards.
GAAAATTACTAAGGCCTTAGTTCCCTCTGCTAATACCAATCGCGAGCTGGTGCACACGTTACAGCAGCAGCTCAACATTTACCTTGATAAACAGCGCGCCAGTATGCTCGGTCCTGATTTATCAGATCGGCGTAACTTGGTAGATAAGCTGATTTATTCACCTGCCATCAAGTATGCGATAGAAAGCGAAGCCAAAGCATCAGATATCAGCGCCCGTGAGGCACGAAGCCTAGCTAAAGGGTATGCCAATGAGATGGTCAACAATTACTCTCACCCCATTATACGGGTCTTTGATCGGTTTTTGACTTGGTTATGGACGCGGCTCTATGACGGTGTGGAAGTGCATCATTTTGAGCGTGTGCGCGAGCTTGCGGCTGATCATGAAATTATTTATGTGCCCTGTCATCGTAGCCATGTCGACTATCTTCTACTGTCTTATGTTATATATAAGCGTGGACTGAGTATTCCTTATGTTGCCGCTGGTGATAACTTAGATGTGCCAATCTTAGGTCCCATGCTTCGCGGTGCAGTCGCCTTTTATATTCGTCGCAGCTTTCGCGGTAATCCGCTGTATACCGCTGTATTACGCGAATATATGCATACCCTCATCACCCGAAACACCCCTATTGAGTACTTTATTGAAGGCGGGCGCTCGCGCACAGGAAGACTGCTGCCACCGAAGATGGGCATGTTAGCGATGACGATTCACAGTCAGTTACGCCAAACCAATAAACCGGTAGTATTCATTCCAACTTATATCGGCTACGAGCGCATCATGGAAGGCGGCACTTACGTTGGTGAGTTAAAAGGCAAACCAAAAGAGTCAGAATCCTTAATGGGGTTACTAAAAGTTGGGCGTAAGATTGAGCGCATCTTTGGTAATGTCCATCTAAGTTTTGGTACACCCTTACATCTTACCGATTTTATGGAAAAGTTCGATGTGCCTGCTAACAGCTTGCCTGCTAATCGCACAGATACGCCGCTCGATGACAAGACCAGCGCCATGGTCGATAATATTGGCGTCAAGATTATGCAGCATATTAATAAAGCAGCGGTAATCAACCCGGTATCGCTGTTGTCCTTAGTACTACTATCAGCACCAAAATCAGCATTAGATGAGGAAATTTGCCGGGATCAAATCTTTCTTTACCAAAGTATCGCGCGCAAGCAGCCTTATTCCGATGATACGATCATCACTGATATGAGCCCGCAGCAAATCATTGATTATGGTATTAAGCTCAAGCTTATTGAACGTACGCCGCATATCTTAGGTGATATTATTCAAGTGGCGGACAAGCAAGCGGCATTACTCAGCTATTTCCGTAATAATATCTTGCATGTATTTATTCTACAGTCGTTCCTAGCGGCCTTAGTAGCCCGTAATGGCCGTATCGAGCGCAGTCGCTTAGATGGTATTGTGGAGCAGCTATATCCTTTCTTACAAAGCGAATTATTTTTATATTATCCCGCCCATGGTTTAACCGATACCCTCAATCAAAAGATTGATAATATGTTGACTCATGGTCTTATTGTTGAATTAAGTGACGGCATGCTCAGCGTCCCTGAAGCCAATAGTAACCGTTATCAGCAGTTAGAGGTGCTCGGCACCCCCGTTGAGCAAAGCCTTGAACGTTACTTTATGACCCTGGCCCTACTGGCTCAGCAAGGTTCAGGTAACTTGACCGCAGACGAAGTAGTTGATCTCTGCCATCTACTAGGCCAGCGTTTGTCTGTGCTCTATGCCGATGATATTCCTGATTTCTTTGATCGCTCATTATTTCTCAGCTTTGTTAACGCGCTTATCCGCCTCGACTATCTACGAAAAGAGGAAGAGACTGGCATATTGACTTTTGATCAACGTATCGATGACATCGCTCATCATGCCAAATATGTGCTGAGCCCCGATATGATGCAAATTCTGCAGCAAGTCGCAAGCCTTGATGAAGAAGAAATTGCCCATGCGATTACTGAAATCAGCAATAAAAAACAACGTAAATTTGGGCGTAAGCGTTAATGTGAATGGAAAACAGCTTAATGCCCATTCAATAAAAAATTAACGCCAACTTGATAAAATAGCAGCCCAATAAAAAGACCTCTAATTGATTAGAGGTCTTTTTTTGCATATTTATAAATGATCTATAGTTTAAACTTAGTTAGTAATTTTCTTATACTTCATACGCTTAGGACCAGAATCAGCGCCTAATTGTTTTTTACGATAGGTCTCAAACTCAGAGTAGTTACCGTCAAACCAAATGGGACCCTCTTCTTCGAACGCCAAGATATGAGTGGCAATACGGTCAAGGAACCAGCGATCATGCGAGACCACCATTACTGTACCAGGGAAAACCTGAATAGCATCTTCTAGCGCACGTAAAGTTTCAATGTCCAAATCGTTCGATGGTTCATCGAGTAACAGTACGTTCGCGCCTTGCTTCAGAGTCTTCGCCAGTTGCAAGCGGTTACGCTCACCACCAGACAGTTGACCGACGCGTTTTTGTTGGTCTGAGCCTTTAAAATTGAAGCGGCCGATATAAGCACGGCTCGGCGTGGTATATTCGCCAACGGTAATGATATCTAGACCATCAGAAATTTCTTCCCAAACGGTTTTGTCATCGTTTAAGTTATCACGAACCTGACCAACATAAGCGACACTAACGCTTTCACCCAAATCAACTGAACCAGCATCTGGAGTGTCACGCTCAGTAATCATATTAAATAATGTGGTTTTACCCGCACCATTCGGACCGATGATACCGACGATAGCACCCGCTGGCACGTTAAAGCTTAGGTTTTCGTACAACAAACGGTCACCAAATGATTTGGCAATATCATTAATTTCAATGACTTTATTACCTAGACGTGGACCAGGTGGAATATAAATCTCAGAGGTTTCGTTACGTTTTTGGAACTCTTGCGAGTTTAACTCTTCAAAACGCTGTACACGAGATTTAGATTTGGCCTGTTGGCCTTTTTGGTTTTTACGAATCCACTCCAGCTCTTTTTTCAGGGCTTTAGCAAATGACTCTTCTTGCTTATTCTGTTGCTCTAGACGGGTGTTCTTTTGCTCTAGCCACTGAGTATAGTTGCCTTCATACGGATAGCCATGGCCACGGTCAAGCTCCAAAATCCACTGCGCCACATTATCCAAGAAATAGCGATCATGGGTAATAGCCACGATAGTACCGCTATAATTTTGCAAGAACTGCTCAAGCCATGCGACAGATTCAGCGTCCAAATGGTTGGTCGGTTCGTCAAGTAATAGCATATCAGGGCGTGATAACAGCAGACGGCATAAGGCCACACGGCGTTTTTCACCACCGGATAGTCTACTCACGTCAGCATCCCATGGTGGCAGACGTAAGGCGTCGGCCGCTTTTTCTAACTGGGTATCTAAGGTATGTGCATCCCACGTTTGGATGATATCTTCCATCTTACCTTGTTCTTCAGCCAGCTTATCAAAGTCTGCATCAGGGTCGGCGTATTCGCCGTAAATAGCATCCAGACGCGATAGCGCATCTAAGGCTTCACGCATACCATCTTCGACATTACCGCGCACGTCTTTGCTGTCATCTAACTGCGGCTCTTGTGGTAAATAACCAATTTTAGTGCCTGTTTGCGCACGTGCCTCACCACTGAATTCGGTATCAACGCCGGCCATAATGCGTAGCAAAGTCGATTTACCTGAACCATTGATACCCAATACACCAATTTTGGCGCCAGGAAAAAAGGACAGATTGATATTTTTTAAGATCTCGCGTTTAGGCGGAACAAGTTTTGACACGTTGTTCATCGTGTAAATATATTGAGCCATTAACACTCCGATAGACTGCATAGAAGAGGCCAGCAAATGCGACTCAGCGATGATGCTAAGCGTGCCGTACCTCAAAATCAGGGTTACAAATTATAGGTCATTATCGCATTGTAGCGCATGCCCTGCAAGCTAACAGGCTGTTTTACAGCTTGTTTTGCGTCTTTTACTCCAAAGCCATGACCCTTTTCTACAAAAATTTTCATTAAATTATTATCCAACTTGCTTACTTATACTTCTGATTCAGTCCTGTTTTATAAAGTCCACAAAAAATAGCATCAAATATTTCGCAAATTTAATCAATAGACGCTATGATATTAGTGTAGCTTAATAAATGACTGCTCTTATTATACAGTGCAGCATTCAGTTTAGAAATTTTATAAGTAATTATTAAATAGTACAAAGTAAGTAATACCTAAAAGGTAACGTGATTATGCCCAGCGGCTATCAGCCTGAAATTGTTCAACATGCTTTTATTGGTTTTATGGGGTCGCGGCTGCATCCTTTTTGGTCATTAACCGTGCCTAAGTTGCGACTAATAGCACGCCGCGCGCTTAGTGATGATTTGATAGCACTACAGTTTGAGACCAATCGTGCCTTTAGAAAGCAGGCATTTGGCTCAAAAAATAGCCTGCACGATGGCTGGTATGGTGGTCAGCATATTGATTTAAACGTTGTTATTGATGGCACTTATCATCAACGCAGTTATTCGTTAATTGGCTTGCCACAGCAACCGCTATGGTGGCACGATGATGTCACTAGCGACAAAACCAGTAAAAATAAAAAAACGCAACGCCATACCGTCACTATCGCTATCAAGCCACAAGGATTGGTTTCTGATTACTTGACACAGCACGCCGCACTTGGTTCTATATTTGGCAGCAGTATGCCGATTGGTGACTTTACTTTAGAGCAAACAGTTTTGAAGAAACAAGTTAGCTCTTCTACTAAAAAGTCATCTATTGACGAATCACCTATTAACGAATTATTTGCAGAAGAATCAAATATTAATAACTTGTCACCGCTATTATTTATTGCTGGGGGTAGTGGTATTACTCCAATGTTGGGTTTGATTACCCAAGCTCTACAGTACGGTCATCAGGTAACGTTGTTATACTATGATCGCACGGCATTAATAAAAGGCCCTCTTCAGGGAAATTGGCAACGTTTAGCTGATAAATATCCAATGTTTACCTATCATCTTGTTAATACTGAAGACCGCAGCACTTATTTGGCGGACAGCCGTCATTTGAGTACGGAAAGTCTATTGGCTTTGAGCTTACCTTTAGCTGATACACAAATATTTGCTTGTGGTTCGCAAGAGTTATTAGCAGGATTGTATCGCGCGACAGCAGAGATAACCCTCCCACAAGGAAGCTCTTTGCGTGACAATATTATTGTAGAGAACTTTGGCCATGCCTTACCGAGTTTTAATAATGATAAAACAGAGCAGAACACTACAGGTAGCATAGAAGAAAAGACTGTCTATCTACGCGGCCGGCAACGGCAGTTCACCAGTGACACCACATTACTGTTGAGTGCGGAAGACGCTGGCATTCGCCTAGCCTATGGCTGCCGACAAGGCATCTGCCAATTGTGCCGTTGCAATAAAGTCAGCGGCGTAGTCAAAAACATTCAAACTGGTAAGCTAAGCAGTGACGGCTACGAATCTATCCAAACTTGCATTAATATGCCTGTGACTGACGTCGTGCTAGATATTTAGTAATATTTGACACAAAAGACACCTGCCTATAAAATTTTATAACAGCTTATAACATGAAAAAGAAACTAGATTTAACTTATACTTTTCGCTAAAACTTAGACGAACTATTAAACCGAACTTGATGCTTGTTATTTATTTGAGCCAATTCGGTTAAGGATTATTAATGCGCTTATTACCGCCTATATCCACTGCACAATCTGCTGTACCTATTCTGACTGCGTTAACCGATAGACAGATGGCAGCTCAAGATCGCTTGTTATCAGCAGTACAAACTGCTCATACGACGGCCGACAATAACGATGCTGATGATCAGCATATGGACACGCAATCCCAGCCTACTCGATATCCTACTTTGACGGGCGCACCATTACCAAAAGTCCAGACCGAAGCACTTGCTGATGAGCTAAACGCGCTTTATCAAAGCGTGATGGACTCACTAGGGGGCAAGGATGCGCGTTATATTCAACGTGTTTATGCGACGGTGGTATATAGCGAGCTAGTCGCACGTGGCCTACTGGCTGCTGCTGGACGACTGCCATCCAAACGCAGTAAAGTCGGTACTTGGCTACTGGGGACGTCCCTGCTCAGCTTCAGTAAAATCTTAAACAATATGGAGCTTGGTCATAACGTCATGCACGGGCAATATGATTGGATGCAGCACCCGCATCTTAATAGCCAAAAATTTGATTGGGATATCGTTTGTCCTGCGCCCCTATGGCAACATTCGCACAATTATTTGCACCATACTTTTACCAATATCATTGGCCGCGACCATGACGTCGGTTATCACTTGATTCGAGTTACTGATGAGCAGCCCTGGACGCCAAGCGACCGCTATAACTTATTTAAAACTGCGATCCTAGCATTAGGCTTTGAATGGGCAGTCGCCTTCCATGATATCCAAATCAGTGTTGATGAATATGCAGACACTCCCGATCTGCATAAAGCGATGCAACAAAAATCCCGGGCGTTATTTGCCAAAATTGCACGACAAGTGGGCAAAGACACCATTTTCTTACCTACTATAGCAGGGGTAACATTAGGTCGTGGTAGTGCCATGACCACGTTAAGCGGTAATGTCACTGCTAATATTGTTCGCAATCTGTGGACGTGGGCGGTGATATTTTGCGGACATTTTACGGAGCAAGCGCATATTTACACCCATCTTGATGCTAATGAGAGTAAAGGTGATTGGTATGTACGTCAGATTCTTGGTTCCAGCAACATTCAGGGCAGTCCGTTGTTTCACATTTTAACGGGCAACTTATCCCATCAGATTGAGCATCATATTTTCCCTGATATGCCCGCCAGCCACTATGCTCGCATTGCGCCACAGGTACAGGCTCTGTGTCGCAAGTATAATTTAACCTATAACACGGGAAAATTCAGTAGCCAATTTAAGCAAATGTTGGGACGTATTCACCACTTTAGTAAACCAAATGCCCAAGAATGGCGCGCTTATAAACTATCCGTGTCGAATACTGTTAGCAACAGCGATAGCAGCTCCATGCTGGATTCTAAAAAAGTTAAACCAGAGGCGCAAGCTAGAGGCGGTCTTAGTAGATTTCTCCCTCAAGTAGTTCGCCAAGCTTTATTTTACGCACGGTAAAGTCTTTGAATAAGACTCTTTTGAATAAAAGCTCGTTTAGATTAAGGTGTGTTCAGATAAAGCGTGATACAAATAAAGCGGACTAGTAGTTATTAAATAGCTATTAATTGCTCATTAAATGTTCATTAAGGTTATTAACATACGGTCTATCTACTCTTACCGTATGTGACTGGAAACTTAGATAAAAACTGCTAATAATAGAGCAAATGATTTATCGTTTAAGTCTTGGTTTAGTTGACGTATTTACTTAATACAAACCAAAAATAATCATAACATTAATAATAATAGCCACTAATGGAGGGCCCTAATGAATAAACAAGATTCTGAGAAAAATTTAGATATTACTCACAACCAAGATGCCAATCGCTTTGAAACGTCTATTGATGATAAAACCGGCTATATTAGCTATCAGGAGCGCGGCGATACTTTATTAGTCTATGATCATACAATCGTGCCGCAAGCATTAGGCGGACGCGGTGTTGGTTCAGCATTGGTAAAGCATGCTCTAGATTATGCCCGTGAGCATAACAAAAAAGTTGTTCCACAATGCTCTTTTGTATCCTCGTATATTAATAAGCATCCCGACTATCGAGATTTAATATAATTGAGCGCTATGAATAGTCTTTTAATAGAAAGAATATTGGTAAAAGTCTACAGTCATTCATAGATCTATTTTTGATAGGTCTTACAGTCGGTTCTTTTTAAAACGAAGATAGGGTGTTGGGATAAATTTTTTGCAGCATCTGGAGTGGCACGACCGCATAGCAAACGAGCAAATCTGTACTAACCGCATGTCAATATCAGCGTGTCTGTTTTACTTTATATTAACTGTAGTTATTTAAGCATCACTACCCTTCTATCTGCATGATATCTTGTCATATATTTACAATCAAATATATGACAAGATATCATGCCTAGGCGGGGTTTTTACCTTGTGTTGGTTATAAACTAAAAGAGCTTTTTTCATTACTTCTTTTCAATAGTTATCTCCTAGAGATGCTTGTATTCTTGATGCAGAGTGCCCACTAGCGGTCTTCATCAGCGAATTTCACATCATACCTTTCAACAAATAAACTTAACATAATAATAAAGGATAATCCCATGAGTAGTTTATCTGACAAACAAGTTGATTTGCAGCTAGAAGATCTCGCTGGCTGGCAACGCGATGGCAATGCCATCGTCAAGAGCTATCATTTTAGCGACTTTATTGAAGCTATTAGCTTTATGAATCAAGCGGCGTTTTATGCCGAAGCGCTTGAGCATCATCCTGAATGGAGCAATACTTATAACGTGGTAAACGTGCGCCTAACCACCGAAGATACTGGCGGTATTACCAGCCATGATATTCGTTTAGCAAAACGCATGGAATACATTATCAAGCCTAAACGTTTGTAGTTATTTATTAGCTTACTAAATCTCTAAATGAAAAAACGTCCTCAATTGAGGACGTTTTTTATATTACTGAATGACTATCAACATGGTGTTGCTTCTATTACATCTTGCGGCTGACAAGAGCCACAATAAATAAGATTACGGCAACGGCTAGGAAGATGTATGCCAAACTAGACGACAGCCCAGCGACTCCGCCAAACCCTAATAAACTTGCTAACAGTGCGATGACTGCAAAAATAATAGCCCAGCGAAACATAATTATTCTCCTCAAATAAACGTTAAAACATTATATTATTGACACTAATGTTTACTACTTAAATGCTTATTGCCTAAAACCATAGATTAGCAATGTTTAAACGTGAATAACGTTCACTTTGGTAATAAATGCGCTATGTTATGTAACCTTTGTAGCGTTACTACCTTGTTTGTAGCAAGTTATCGTTATCTAAAGCCTGTAAATAGTTCTTGAAGGGTTATAGCTATAAACAATTTATCTTTACTCAATACCAATCGCTATTATCAATAAACCTGCTATAAATATTAATCTGTTATGCTAAGTTCTTTAGGTTTTAATAACATCCTTGGCCTAATCAAAAAATTGAAATAAAAAATGAAGTAACAAGACTAAATTTTTCAGCAATAGTACTTAGAGCCCACTTGTTAACAAGCACCACCCATTCATAAAAACAACCATCAAGGAAATTTATTATGGACACTAATACAGGTACATCAACAAAGATTAATAAATCAGAGGACACCAAACAAGCCAGCAATAAAGAGCGTCCTTATGCGATCGTTTTATATGGCGCTACTAGCTTTGTTGGACAAATTACCGCTCATTATTTATCGCAATTCTTATTTGAATCAACGTCGAAAGAGGGCTCGTCTGAGGGATCAGCTATCACATGGGCGATAGCAGGACGCGATGAGGACAAGCTTAAAAAGCTACAATCTGAGCTGAGCAGTAAGCCAGATAATGGAAAAGTCGATATTATCATTGCTAACAGCAACGATGACGCCAGCCTTAATGAGATGACCAAACAGACTAAAGTCATCATATCAACCGTAGGCCCGTACCTTCAATACGGCGAACCATTGATTAAAGCCTGTGCTACCAATGGCACTGACTATGTTGATCTCACTGGTGAGGCCATCTTTATTAAAGACATGCTGGACAAATATCAAGAGACAGCCAAGCAAAGCGGCGCGCGTATCGTCAACTCTTGCGGCTTTGACTCTATTCCCTCAGACTTGGGCGTTTACTTTACCCAGCAGCAAGCTAAAGCCCAGTTTGATAGGTCCTGCGATGTCATCCATATGCGCGTAAAAGCAGCTAAAGGCGGATTGTCCGGCGGCACCATTGCTTCAATGGCGACTATCTTTGAGGAAGTAGGCAAAGATAAAGGGCGCCGCAGTCAAGTAGCTAACCCCTATCTACTTAATGATGATGACAACGCGCCTAACGTACGCCAAGATAACGTTAGCAAGCCTGAATACGATACCAAGCACGACCGATGGCTGGCACCTTTTGTGATGGCAAGTATTAATACCCGCATCGTCCATCGCAGTAATCAGTTGCTTGATTATGAATACAGTCGCGACTTTAAGTATGATGAGGCGATGTGGATGAAAGATGGCATCAAAGGTCAGCTAATGAGCTACGGCATGAGCGTGGGACTGTTGGGTTTTGCCACGGCGATGATTTTTAAGCCTAGCCGTGAATTTCTCTCAAAACACGTCCTACCCAAATCAGGCTCTGGTCCTTCTAAATCTGAACAAGAAGATGGGTTTTTTGATATTCGCTTTTTCGGTGAAACTTCTAAAAAGGACACTATTAGCACTAAGGTCACAGGCGATAAAGACCCTGGCTATGGCAGTACCTCGCGTATGTTGGCACAGTCAGCATTGTGTCTTGCACAAGATATTAGTAAAGAGACTGTCGGAGGTGGATTTTGGACACCGGCAGTGGCTATGGGCGACCAGCTATTGAAACGGTTAGAAGATCATGCTGGTATTAGTTTTGAAGTAGTTGATGACAAAAATTAATACCGCTGTTATTGCTAAGTACTGACATAATTACTAGCCACGATATTAACAGTGAGTAATTAACGACCGCATTCTAATATTAGAATGCGGTTTTTTATTATTTATAATTTGGAAGACTAGCTAGATACAATGTTAATAAATACTAATAACGTATTTCTTTGGTGAACAACATTACCAATTTTCGGTTTTTCAATACATTAAGCTACACATTCCTAGCCTAATGTCACAGCGATATTAAAGCCACTAAAGTAAGATTACAGATAGATTAGGGTGCTGTTTATCACAACACTGGTTACTTTATAGCAATATTTACATAAGATACAAAGAATCTCATGAGAAATAAAATAAAGTTAAGTAACAAATCAATTAAGAATAAATAACACCAAAAAAATAATGGCGGTTTAATCTGGAAAAGAATCACTTAAAGTAAAAAATCTATCTCTAATTAAAAGGAAAATACAATGAAATTGAATGTGTTAACAGCCGCAGTATTAACCTCTGGAATTGCTATGTTTGCTAGTAATGCGAATGCTGGCATGACTACAGATGGACATGGCAACGTGGGCTACGATAGCTATGACGAATGCGTCATGGCTGTCAAAGATGGTTCAGCTAAATTCTACACTCCTTATACTTACCAGAATCCAATGCGCCGTGCTGGTGAAGCCACTGTCAAAAAAATGCGCTTGTCCGAGGTCATGATTCCGCAGAATGTGGTAAACAGCAATAATCTAGGCACTGCTGATTATGCAGCTGGCGCTTGCGACTTAGGTGTGGGTCAATCAAATGGTCGTTATGGAGTGTCAGGTGCACTCGTTGGCAAGTACGTGCCTATTGCCGCTGACATGCCAGTTAACGTTTATATGGATAGCGATGGCAACCCTGTACGTCTAAGTATGCAGCAGTGCGATAACCATTTTGGTGATAAATTCCCAACTCCGATTATCAGCGAAGTTCAAACTTTAGAGATCCCGGCCCCAGAAGTTGAAATTGCTATCGTTGAAGAACGCACTGTCGAGCCAGTGCTTATTGAGACCAACCGCGTTATCCGTCCTGCTAAATATAGCGTTAAAGAGGTTATTATTGCCCCTGAAGACCAAGTTAAACGCTTTGACACCACCGCTGGTACGGCTGTAGCCGTAGAATCTAGCGCCGATCGTACGGTCATCGTTGGTCAAGAAGCAGATCAAGATATTCTTGATAATACAGAAATAGATCAAACCTTCCCAGTGATTCGTGTGCCTAACAACGACGTACAAGAACAGTTTATTGATTCAGACATGGACGAAAATATGATGGAATAAACTGAGGAACAAGGCAGGGCTATTAACTTCTGCTGTTAGGTATTAATAATAAATATTTAAAGTAGAAGTAGCATAAAAATGCCATGGTTCATACATGAATGGTTAAAACTATAGTTTGAAATTTTGAATCTAAACTATAAAAATAAATACCATAAATAGGGCCATTGCACGATTCTAGGTAAAAGCGTTAAGTGGCTAGATATTAATGAGTTTACTACTGTCATAGCAGATCTAGAGCGGGTATTGCTGCCTGTAAAGATTGTAAATTATCTAGCTACTTTATAAGGCTCTTTATTCGTATCAATCATAGTAGTTACTAGTATGACCCTCGTAATTTTAGTTTGTATATTTAATATAAATACAGAATCTACATATATTTAAGTATTCTAAATTTTAATAAGTAGCGATTAATGTTAAGAGTGCTTTAAATTGATAGCGTAAAATCTATCTACTTTACATTTATAACTCAAGGAATTTACTTATGCAAAATCGTCTTTTACCCTTATCACTACTCGTAGGTGCCGCATTGGTTATGCCAGGATTAGCAATAGCTGCGCCTGCTAATAGTACTGTCATGCCAGCAGATATGCGCGTTGCGCCTGTCGACAATACCTTACAAGCTGAAATTGAAGGTCCTGATGGTGAGTTATTAGCCACCCAACCGGGTGAAGTTGAAGTGAACGAACAAGAAGCATTGAACGGTGATGTTGTTGCCGTACAGCCGTTAAATATGCAGCATAGCAATGCGAACTATCAGCCACTTATTATGGGTGAAGCTTATAATAGTAGCGACGTCACTCCTGCCGACCAGCGCTCTACAGCCGCACCTATTACGTTACAAGAAAAGAAAAAAGGCCCACGTGGCGAATTACTGGCTACTCAGCCGGGTGAAGTTGAAGTCAGCGAAAGCCGCCGTTTTATAGTGCGCTAAACTATTTTTATACCAATGAAGTCTAAATTACTAGGTTTCTAAATTATCACTACGAACTAAAAAAGGCAGCCATCAGGCTGCCTTTTCTATGTTTTCAAAAAAAGTACTCACTTCTAAGAACAGTTATTTCTTAGCTTTACTGACACCTGCTTCTTTTAATAGCGCGCCCAGAGTACCCATTTTAATTGGAGCTTCTGCTTTTGGCTTCGGTGCTTTACTACGATTATCCGTAGCGCTTGAACTGCCTTTATCCTCTCTATCTTGACGTTTAGGACGTGGCGGGCGTTTATCAGCATCGGGACGTTTATTGGCATCAGGACGATTACTGCGCGGGCGGCTAGGTTTGTCATCGTTGCTGCTATTTTCTGCAGCAGATTTAGCTGGCGTGCGTGCTGGTTTTGCGGCTTCTGGTTTCATACTAAAGCCAATACGACCGCGCTTCTCATCAATAGCAATCACCCGTACAGAGATGATATCACCTGGCTTCACACGGTTCATGGGGTCAGCGACAAAGTCATTGGCCATTTGTGAGATATGTACCAAGCCATCTTGATGAACGCCCACATCGACGAAACAACCAAAGGCCGTCACATTGGTGACCACACCCTCTAACATCATGCCCTCGGAGAGGTCTTTAATGCTATTCACATCATCACGGAAATTGGCCGTTTTAAACTCGGGACGCGGATCACGCGCTGGTTTGGCCAACTCTTCTATGATCGCTTTGACACTGATATTGTCGTCATTGGCAGCTAGAGTAGTAGTATCGATGCTATTGAGCACGCCATCGTTACCTAATACTTCAGTTAAACCTTTGCCAGATTGCGCCAATAAGCTATCAACCAAGGCATAGCTTTCTGGATGGACACCAGTGGCATCAAGTGGATTACTGCCATCGTGGACACGTAAGAAACCAGCGGCTTGCTCAAAGGTCTTAACCCCTAAGCGCGGCACGTCTTTGAGTGCTTCACGGCTAGCAAATGCCCCATGCTCTTTACGGTAGGTAACGATTTGCTGAGCGACATTACGATTCAGACCGGCAATGTGTGCCAAAATCGCAGGACTGGCGGTATTCACATCAACGCCAACCGCGTTTACGCTATCTTGCGTGACTTTATCTAGGCTATCTGCCAATTGAGTTTGATTGACATCATGCTGATACTGCCCAACGCCAATGGCTTTTGGATCGACTTTTACCAACTCTGATAAAGGATCTTGTAGACGGCGAGCAATAGAGACCGCCCCACGTACAGAGACATCCAAATTCGCTAACTCATCACTAGCAAGTTCGCTAGCTGAATAGACTGATGCGCCTGACTCGTTAACGATAACGGCTTTAGCAGTTAGTGATTCATTAGCTGCCAAAATCTCTTTAACCATCGCATCCGTTTCGCGGCTGGCCGTGCCATTACCGATAGCCACTAAATCGACGTTATAAGTGCTGAGCAATTTATCAATAACCGTTTTAGCTTCTTCCATTTTATTATCAGGCGCAAATGGATAAACTGTAGCTACTACTGGCTTTTCATCGCTATCAAGCATGACATGACCTTGCGCATCGACTATGGCCATTTTTACGCCATGACGAATACCAGGATCTACGCCCAAGATAACTTTACGGCCAGCAGGCGCTGACATCAATAGATGCTGTAAATTATTAGCAAACACATCGATGGCATCGGCTTCTGCGGTTAGACGTTTTTCAGTCAATAAGCGATGCTCAATATGCGGACGCCACTTATCTTTCCACAGGCTGCTAGCAGCTTCTACTAAAAACTCACGACGGGCATCAGGTGCTTTAATCGTGACATCGAAATGGTTAATGACTTTATCGATGAATGGCGTATCTTCGCCTTCAATTTTTAGCCCCAAGACATTTTCTTGGCGACCGCGTAGCATGGCAAGCAAACGATGGTTTGGTAAACGCGCAAGGCCTTCGCTATGCTCAAAGTAGTCTTTGAACTTCTCGCCCACTTCGCGCTTCTCGTCACTGGCAACCGTTGAGATAATATTGGCAGTCTTAGCAAATCCCGCTCGCAAGTTATCGAGTAGATCCAATGCCTGAGTCCATTCATCGACGATAATGGCTTGCACGCCAGCCAGTTGTTTGTCGATATCGCTAAAGTCGACCTCAATCTCATTACCACTATCATCCGTAATACTAGACTGGACTTGATAATCCGCCAACGCATCTGTCGGGGTAATTTCTTGGGTCAAGACCGCTTGGGCGGCAGCATCTAAGCCAGCGGCGCGTGCTTTGGCTGCCGGTGAACGGCGACGCGGACGATATGGCAAGTAGATATCTTCAAGCTCAAGCTTAGAGGTCGCATTATCGATACGCGCTTGTAGCTCATCATTTAGATTGCCCTGTGTACTGAGCAGTTCAATAATTTTGAGCCGACGCGTAGCCATATCACGTTCGTAGTTAAGCGACTTCTCTAAAGCACGCAACTGGATATCGTTAAGGTCTTGGGTCTTTTCTTTCCGGTACCGCGCAATAAACGGAACCGTCGCGCCTTCATCGTAAAGTTTCACAAACGCATTGACTTGAGCAGTCTTAATGCCAAGCGCGCGAGCAAGCTTGTCGTGAATATTCGCGTGTGTGGTTGCATCTAGTCCCTGTGCATTTATCGAGGGCTGAGATGACGTTAAGGTATCAGTGCTACTCATATACGTATCAATCGTTGAGAAATGTAGCCTTGCATTATAGCAAAAGCTGCATGAATAAAAATCCTTTTTATATTTTCGTTGTTTAATACGGTTTTTATGGCGCAAAACACCATACATCCTCAGTTCTGCGCCCTTGTTAAACAAACGCATACAGCATTCATGCCTACGGGTGATGCAATTAGGGACACAATCTTATACACTAAAGTAGTAAGGTTATGAATATTAATAAATACTTGCCCGTTACACAAAAGTTGTAACCAATGTTTAAAAATAATCAGCGATTGAAAATTACTAGCATCAAAAAACGGGTAGTAAGAATTAATATACGGGCGATTTTAATATTTATGGGTATATTTTCTTTTAAATAAATTTAAGATTTTGAACTATTCAAACAAAAACAACCTGGTCTTTACTTACTGATACTCACGGACTTATCATTTATAAATAGCTATAAACCGCCACAGCCTCTGACAATAATAACGCTTCTTAAAGGATTTCTGTATGACTGAGAATAAAAGCCCCGATACCATGAATCAGCGCATTTTAGTAGTTGACGATGACGCACGCTTGCGCTCTTTGTTACAACGCTTCCTAGAAGATGATGGCTTCGTAGTCCGTACCGCTCATGATGGCAGTCAGATGGACAAACTAATGCAGCGCGAACTGTTCTCCTTAGTAGTATTAGATTTGATGCTACCGGGTGAGGATGGCATTAGCATTTGTAAGCGTCTACGTGAAGACAATAGTGATATTCCGATTATCATGCTCACTGCTAAAGGTGGAGATGCCGATCGTATTGCTGGACTGGAAGCGGGTGCAGATGATTATCTGCCCAAACCCTTTAATCCAAAAGAGCTATTAGCGCGTATCAAAGCGGTATTGCGTCGCCAAAATCGTGAGCTACCAGGTGCACCAAGCTATCAGCTTGAAGTGGTTGAGTTTGGACCTTGGACGCTTGACCTGTCTACCCGTACGCTAAAACGTGATGGCAATGTAGTGACTTTGACTACTGGTGAGTTTTCAGTATTAAAAGCCTTAGTTCAGCATCCCCGCGAGCCACTAACCCGCGATAAGCTGATGAATCTTGCTCGTGGTCGTGAATGGGGCGCGATGGAACGCTCAATCGATGTGCAAGTCTCTCGTCTACGTCGCTTGATTGAAGACAATCCTTCGCAAGCGCGTTATATTCAAACCGTATGGGGCGTCGGCTATGTGTTTGTTCCTGACGAAGCCGAACCGGAAACTGATGCTGAAAAAACTGAATAGTTTTAGCTAAGTGTTTCGAGCTTTATGATTTTGTCTTTATGAGCCCGTCCTCAATAATCCAAAACATACCCTGCACACTTGTGACAGGGTTTTTGGGCTGTGGTAAAACCACGGTTATTAATCAATTGCTCTCTACTAAGCCGAATAATGAGCGCTGGGCATTACTGATTAATGAATTCGGTCGTATCGGTATTGACGGCGCGCTGCTGGCAAGTTCGCAGACAGCAGGAGACACGCACAACAACATCGCCATTCGCGAAGTCAGCGGGGGCTGTATTTGTTGTACCAGTCAACTGCCCTTACAAATCGCCATTAGCCGTTTATTAAGCGAACATCGTCCACAGCGGCTGATTATTGAACCCACAGGACTGGCACATCCGCGCGAGCTGCTACGTCAACTCAGTGAGCCGCACTGGCAGACGGCTTTGAGCATGCAAGCCGTTATCACCGTGCTTAGCGGCGTGCAATGGCAACAAGAGAAGTATCGTAGCCACGATGGCTTTCAAGCGCATGTACGCGATGCTGACGTCTTAGTTATTAATCGATATGAGCAACTGAGCGCCACTTACCGGCAGGATTTGCAACAATGGATTGCGGCGCTAAATAAACAAGCGAAAATTATATGGGCAATGGCAGATTCTCAAACAGCTCCTGATTTTCAAACAACATCTGATTCTAAAATAACGGCTGATAGCTCAGACTTCATACAACTGTCGAACACTTACTTATCAGAGCTAACCGCCCAGCTTACCAAGCCCAGTAATGCCATCTCTAAGCAGCGCACAGCAAACATGACAGAGTCGCGCGTTAGCTTAACGCCAGCTAATAGCTTGATGTCGAGTGCCTCTATAAATACTAATAATGATATCGAGACCAGCTCTTCAACTAGCGAACTGCCCTATCGTTATCATGATGAGCAGCAAGGTATGCTATTGGCGGGATGGCGGTTGCCTCCGCATTGGGTATTTAACGCTAATGATCTGCAGCAGTGGTTATTACAACTGCCGAATTGGCAACGTATCAAAGGTATCGTGAATACTTCTGATGGCTGGCTACAACTGAACTTCACGCCTGATAGCTTAACTATCAATGAAACCAGCGCACAAATTGATAGCCGATTAGAGATTATTTTACTTGCTGGCTCATATAACAAATCGGATAACAAATCCGATAACAAAAACGAAGCCGTTACCACGGTAAAAAGAACCAAAGTAGAGCTTAACAACGAACACCAATCATCAATAGAATGGGAGCGATGCGATCGTGAATTGATGGCACTGGTTATCCCATCAAATAACCAGAAATAAATTTAATAGAATAGTTAGCATAAAAAAAGGCTAGTGTTGAATATCAACGCTAGCCTTTTTTTATTAATCCATAACTACCTACTAACGCAATTGACTGTCTTTACTACCACGGCGATTGAACAGCTCAGCCGCCTTTGCCTCTTGTTCAAGCTCAGTCTGACAACCAATGCAATGCTGAACTCCTGGCACTGCTACCCGCCGCGCTTCTGGTATCGCATTGCCACATTCGTCACAAAACTCTGCACTATCGCCTGTCAATAGCGAGCTCCGTACTCGATCTACAGCATCATTGACCGTTGCATCCATCTGCTCATGTTCTGCCCCGTCTCTTGACCATCCACCTGCCATAATCTTATCCTTTGTAATTTACTTATTACTTATTATTGATAGTTGCTTGTTTTTAACAACATAAAACGCTTTAATAACAGATAGATGGGGATAAATTATACTAATTTCAATATACAAACCTGCATAAAAAAAAGCATTAAACATAGACTACCTATACTGAAATATTGCCACTAGTTTTTCGGTTGTAATGCCACTACTTGACCGCGAACATTAATACTGGCATCACTCATCAAGCAGACATAGCCTGCCATGATATCTTCTGGTGTTTTAAGGCTCATTGGGTTTTCACCCGGAAAAGCATGGGCACGCATGTTAGTGCGTGTACCACCGGGGTTAATACAGTTAAAACGTAAGTTGGTGGTATTTTGCGTCTCTTGGGTAAAGATATCGCTCATACCTTCAGTTGCCTGCTTCGAGAGTGCATAAGCACCCCAAAACGCGCGTGGATGGGTGCCGACTGTGCTAGAAGTAAAGACAATAGAGCCATGGGCGGCGTCTTTAAGCAGTGGTAATAATGCTTGAGTGAGCATAAAGGTAGCGGTACAGTTAACCTTCATAACCTTAGCAAACATATCCACATCATACATCTCAAGCGGCGTCAGCTCACCTAATATTCCCGCATTATGCAAAATACCATCAAGTTGACCTATTTCTTTATTAATCATGTTCTCTAACTGCTGCATTTCGGCATAAGTTACACTCTCAAGGTTCATCGGCATCATCGCTGGCTGCTTGCCACCAAAGCTTTCGATTTCATCATAAACGTATTCGAGCTTGCTGCTGGTACGTCCCAATAGCAGCACAGTTGCACCATAACGAGCATAATTCAACGCGGCGACACGTCCGATACCATCGCCTGCCCCGGTCACCAAGATAGTCTTACCCTCTAAGCAATTCTCCGCTGGCACAAAATTACGAATATCGTCATGGGTTAAAGGTTGCTCAGCATATTGATTCGCTCGTTGTTGATTGGCTTCCTGACCGGCATTTTGGTTGTCTGTTTGATTGGCACTGTCACTCATGGCATTACTCACTACTTAGGGTTTGATAATTGGGAAGGTTTACTTATAAGTATTCAAATTTACCTGAGGATAGTAACAGCTGATTCAGTTGATTAGGAGTCTCGGTAATATACTTTGCGCCCCATTTCTTCAAGCTTTTCTGATCTTCAGCAGGAATATAACCATAAGCAGCCAAAATGGTCGGCATTCCAGCAGCATTACCTGCATCAATATCACGTATATGATCGCCTATGTAAAGTACGCAACTGGCGGCCCCACGCGGTATGCCAAGCTTTTCTAATGCCATATACATCGGCTCTGGATCTGGCTTGGTACGGGATACATCTTCAGGGCAAACTAATACCGCACAACGCTCATCTAGCTGCATAATTTTTAACAGTTGCTCCGCTAGATAACGCGGCTTATTGGTAACAATACCCCATGGCACACCCTTTTGCTCAAGTGTGGTAAGCACTTCTTCAAGCTCAGCAAATACACAGCTGTCCACGCAAATGTCTGCCTCATAGTCATCCAAAAACTGCTGGCGAAAATTTAGCAATTCTTCATCACTGTGCGTTAGCTCTCCATTGTGACGCAACATAAGCTGTACCATCGCTGATGCACCAGAAGACACCTGCTCACGGATATCTGCCTCAGAAGGCGTTTGCCAATTGTTTTCGCTACTCATTTTACCAATAATCCGTACAAAGTCGGCAGCGGTATCGATTAAGGTGCCATCGAGGTCAAATAAAACAGCTTTTACAAATTGGGCCATGGTATATACTCTTATTGTTATTACAAATTCTATTAAGCGATTCTAAGCCTTTACAGAGTTGTAGTGGGTTTACGATAGTGGTTTTTGTACTGCCATCATGTAATTAACATCCACATTTTGTGCCAGCCAATAGCGTTTGGTTAGGGGATTATAATGTAGACCAATAATATCTTGCCGCATAAATCCTGCGCTTACCGCCATTTTATCCAGCTCAGCGGGGGTGATAAATTTAGCATAATCATGGGTACCGCGATCTAGTAAGCGCAGTACATATTCTGCCCCAACAATCGCAAATAAATACGACTTAGGGTTGCGGTTGATAGTGGACAGCACGCAAACGCCACCTGGCGCGAGTAGCTCAAAACAAGCTTGGACAATAGCGTTAGGATCAGGCACATGCTCAAGCATCTCCATACAAGTTACTACATCGAACTGGCCGGCATGGGTCGCTGCTAGCGCCTCAATGGGAATGTGTTGGTAGCGCAAGGTGTTATCTAAACCACTTTGGCTCGCATGGACGCTGGCTGCTTTTAGGTTTTCAGTACCTAGGTCTATACCGGTCACGTCAGCACCGCGACGGGCCATTGACTCCGCCAATATACCGCCACCGCAACCAACATCGAGTATCTTTTTGCCAGACAGACCCATTTCTGCTGTTTTATCAGCGTCATGGCTTTTATAACCGCGTTTAACGTTTTCTTCTATCCAATTGAGGCGTAGTGGGTTAATCTCGTGTAAGGTCGCAAACGCGCCAGTCTTATCCCACCATTCGCTAGCCAGTTTATTAAACTTATCGACTTCGCTAGGATCAACATTGGTTGTGGTCGTGATTGCATTATCCATACTGCTGTTAGTTTGCGTGTCGGTAGGTTGTGAAGAAGATGCAGCTGAGCTCATAGCGTTTTCCCTTTAGTGTCATTATAGTTATCATTATGTCTGTCATTATAATTATCATCGTATACTGTGTACGATTATACGCTTAATATTAGCATGACAGCGGCTGCTTTGTCGTGAGCACATCGTGAGCGATTGTGAACAGCCTTATGTGGTACTTAGCTATTATTCTCACTATTTGATTAACATTAGCTTTATCATTAAAAACTATGGTTAAAGAATGGCTATCATAAAGATAAGTAAGACACCCTAAATAATGTCTCACAGCTTTACAACCGTTAGTTAAGAATACGGTTCACAAACACTAGCGTTTTACGCTATTATAGGCAGATTACGCTTTATCGCTTATTACCTCTAAAACACAAGCAACTTCTTAAAAAACCTTTAAGTCTTCATACCTCAAGGAAAAACTATGAAACGTGCCATCGCATTGACTGGTCTGGCGTTCGCCATTGGGATAGCCAATATGGGCGCACAAGCCGCCGATTATGTCGCCGGAAAAGACTATCGCGTGCTGGATAACCCAGAAAAAATCAGCGGTGACGCTGTTATTGTCCGTGAGTTCTTTTGGTATGGCTGTCCACATTGTAATAACCTTAACCCGTATATGGAAAAATGGGCAAAAACCAAAGATAAAGATGTGGCCTTGTTCAAAACGCCAGCCGCGCTCAATCCTGTCTGGGAAGCCAGTGCCCGTGGGTTCTACGCCGCACAGCTATTAGGTTATGAAAATAAGACCCATGATGCTTTATTTGATGCGATTCATAAAGATGGTAAGAAATTGTTTGACCAAGCCTCATTAAGCAAATGGTATGCCTCAAAAGGGGTTGACCAAAAGAAATTCAACAGTCTTTACAACTCGTTTGCCGTTGGTACGAAGATTGGACGCTCACAAGCAGGTGCTAAACGCTATCAGCTATCAGGTGTACCTGCCGTTGTCGTGCAAGGTAAATACGTGGTAACTGGCGAAGGTCCTAAGGTTGTTAAGGTAGTGGATTATTTGGTCGACAAAGCCCGCGCTGAGAAAAAATAAAGCTCTATAGTTAGTAGTCTGTTAAAAATTCATTAAAAAAGCCAATCTTTAGAAGATTGGCTTTTTTGTGTTTATTGCTTTATCTATTTAATGGCCATACTTCAACCGTTACTTCAACTCGGTCAAAATAGCCACTTCACGAATATAGCTGGTTAAATCTTCTTGAGACTCTTTCATCAACTC
Source organism: Psychrobacter sp. 72-O-c (assembly GCF_904846605.1). GTDB lineage: Bacteria > Pseudomonadota > Gammaproteobacteria > Pseudomonadales > Moraxellaceae > Psychrobacter. Next base: position 98,182 of record NZ_CAJHBI010000002.1, on the reverse strand, counting down.
GTCATCTTGCGTATGCTTGGCATATTCAATCCATAATAGCAATTGATAGAGGCTATTGCGTTCCGATGCTTTGTACTGCTTAACAAACTGCTTAAGCGTCCCTTCATCATTAATATTCAAACGCCCAGACCAACTTTCAATCTTAGAGACTTGTTCCTTAGGAAAAAAAGCATCAAACAGAGCTTTGACCAGTTCGTGACGATTTTCTTCACTGATTAGCTTACCGACCCGTTTGGTTTGGCGAATACGCGCATTGGCACTGGTAATATCTGCCAAGGCCATCAACTCTGCCATAAAATAGTCACTGGCCGGGAGTTTTTTTAGCTGCTTTTTAGATAAGTTTGCTAGCGGTATCGACAGCGTTTGCAGGCGCTCGTGGGCTTTTTTTAGTTCGGTGCGCGAGACGCGCATGTCGTGTTCTGACCAATCAATCATAAAAGCTTTCCAAAATAATAAATAATAAAATAGACGCCGCTCTCAGCACTTACCAGCGGCGCTTTTCACGATGCTTAGCAGCGACGCTCAAGCCTTGTGGCAGACTACCCGCAAGCTTACGTTGTAATTGTTCAGTAATAAATACCGAGCGATGTTTGCCGCCAGTACAACCAATAGCGACCGTCACAGTATGGCGATTGTTATGTAAGAATTCTGGCAACCAACGTGTTAAAAACGCGTCGATATCTCCCGTCATCTCTGCTACTTCTGGATAATCCGCAAAAAACTCACTGACCTCAGAATCCAGACCAGTCGCGCTACGTAGGGTAGGATTCCAATGCGGGTTTGGCAGAACTCTCACATCAAATACGAAATCGGCATCAATAGGATTGCCATATTTGAAACCAAAAGATAATAGGTTGATAACAATCTGATTGTCTACCCCAGTATAATCACGAAGACGTTCTTTTAATTGATGGATATTGAGCATACTAGTATCTATTACAATATCAGCCCGTCTAGATATTGGCTCCAACAGTTGCACTTCTTTTTTGAGAGCAGCAGGTAAGTTATAAGCGGTATGCTCGACACCTTCGACACTTTCAACATCTTGGGCCATTAACGGGTGCACACGTCTGGTGGCATTAAATCGCGCGATTAGGGTGCCTTCTTGCGCGGTCACATACAGCACTTTAACTGCCTGCTTACCATAAGTCTGTTTTAGCGCATCATGGGTCGCCGCAAAGTTAGATAAATCAGCACGCGGGGTACGAATATCAACGCCAAGCGCAATACGACTAATGCTACTTTCACTTATCAGCTTTTGAGCGGTTTCGGGGACTAATGATAACGGTAGGTTATCAATAGAGTAATATCCCAAATCTTCTAAGATATTCAATACTGAAGTCTTGCCGGATCCTGAGCGCCCCGATACCACTAAAATACTGAGGCTATTATCCGTTACTTGTGGCGCTAGCGTGTGCTCTTGATCCATACCTGCTGCTTCCATGACCCATCACCCCAGTTTGCTTTTAACGTCAGCTTACTCTCAATTCCAAATGGCTAATTTAGCTTTATTAATAAATGGCTATTAATAGACAGTAACCAGTTGATTGTCTAATAAGCGTGCTCGACCCAGCCATGCGGCGACGACAATGATCAATTCTTGAGCTTGCGATTTTTCAGCTTTATTGTTTATTATCGATTCTAGTTGGGCCGTTTTTACCTCTAAATAATCAATCTTGAAGCCAACGGCAGTAATACGCTTACTAGAATTTGCTATCAACGTCTCAAGGTCTTGTTCAACATTCTTACTATCAATGAGCTGCTGTGCTAAATACTGTAATTCTTGATGCAATATTGGTGCTGCTTGTCGCTCTCCATCGCTCAAATACTGGTTGCGCGACGATAGCGCCAATCCATCAGTAGCTCGGACAATAGGCGCGGCAATAATATCAATCGGGTAACTTAAATCACGCACCAATTGCTTAATAATCGCTAATTGCTGATAGTCTTTTTGCCCAAATATTGCCACATCAGGCTGGACAATATTAAACAACTTAGATACCACGATACCGACACCATCGAAATGACTAGGGCGCGATTGTCCACATAGCTGAGTGGTGATAGCGCCGGCATGTACGGAGGTAGGCAAAGGTAAGACCGGATACATCTCATCAACACTAGGAGCAAACACATAATCGGCATTAACCGTAGCCAGCTTGGCAACATCATCGTCGAGGGTGCGCGGGTAGCTATCAAAATCTTCACCTATCCCAAACTGGGTAGGATTGACAAAAATGCTAACAATCACAATATCAGCGTACTGTCTGGCAAGTTTGACCAACTCTAAATGCCCGTCATGCAAGTTACCCATAGTTGGTACTAAGGCAATGCGCTGCTGACTACGATAGGGCTTCAAAGCTGCTCGTAACTCTGCGATATGATGATGAATAATGGGCATTGTTAAGTCTTCTTCTTTTTCTATCCAAGCCGTTATTTTAAGCGACTATAACTAATAATGAATAACTAACAATAATCTATAAAATACAACTAGCTAAACTCATGCTGCGAGTTAGGAAAACTACCTTCGCGTACTGACTGTTTATATAGGGCAAACGCCCCTTCAACACTGTGCTCAGTATTGCGCTCATCGGTCAAAAAATCATGGACAAAACGTGGTACGCGGCCATGTACCATTCCCAACATGTCATGCATTACCAGCACTTGACCATCAGTATCAGCACCTGCTCCAATACCAATGACTGGCACAGTAACCGCTTGCGTTACGGCTTTCGCCAGTTCAGCAGGCACGCACTCTAATACTAACAGCGCGGCGCCTGCTTTTACTACCGCTTTGGCATCCTCTAATAGCTTATTGGCAGCCTCGTCACCGCGCCCTTGGATTTTATAACCACCAAAAACGTTGACAGACTGCGGGGTTAAGCCCAGATGGACACAGGTTGGGGTACCTGCTTGCGCCAAAGTCGTAACCAATTCACATAGCTCACTGCCGCCTTCGATTTTAATCACATGGGCACCGGCCTGCATCAGCTGACGACTATTAGCTATCGCATCCGGCAGGGTCACATAGCTCATAAATGGCAAATCAGCTAAAATTAAAGCGTGCTCGTTACTGCGGGCAATATTAGCCGTATGATAAACCATGTCGGCAACCGTTACCGGCAAGGTCGAATTATGACCTTGTACTACCATGCCCAAACTATCACCAATTAAAATAGTATCAATCTGCGCCTTCTCCATCATCCGCGCAAACATGGAATCATAGCAGGTCAGACAAGTAAACTTGGTACCGTCTTTTTTGAATTTATTTAAGGTAGATAAAGTCGTCATATGACTCTCAATAACTCGATTATAAGGTGATTTAAAAAAGGCACTAAAATACGGTTTTACAAATAAATGGCATAACTGATACAACTGGCACTACTTGTTGCATTAGTTACCAGTCATACCGCACAAAATATATCAATCAGCTCTAGTCTTCGCGCACGAAGCTATCTACGCACGAATGGTTAGGAGATTCAGCTGGCGTATTGTCTATAAGCAGTTTCAGCCCTGACCAATCTTCACTTGATGGATAAGCACTTATTGGCTTGCCTGCAATGAATATCTCGGACGCTAACTCTCGCAGGGGTAACAAGACAAAATTGCGCTCGGTCAGTCCAGCATGTGGTACCGTTAGCTGCGGCTCGGCAATCTTCTGCTGGCCATAAAGCAAAATATCCACATCAAGGCTACGCTCGCCCCAATGGCGCAGTCGTGCACGCTTAGCATGCTGCTCTAACTGTTGGCACAATGTCAATAACTCAAACGGTATCAGCCTAGTTTCAAAACCAACCACAGCATTGACAAAGTCTGGCTGATCTTGCGGTCCCATTGGCGCAGAAGCATAAAATGAGGAAACATGAATGTCTTTTATATCCTTGTGCTCACGTAAACCATCCAGCGCTTGTTGTAAATGCTCAACCGGCGAACCCAGCTCATTAACCAAGTTACTACCCAAACCTAAGTAGCACATAACCCACTCGCTGCCAGTCATTTCAGAGTCACTGTCAGAACGAATGTAAAGTTCACTGCTATTTGAAGGTTGGCTCATGGTTATTGATCTACTCTAAGATTTACGGTCAACGTTATGCTTGATCAGTAGCTGTATCAGGACTGGGCTGACGGCGACGACGCTTTGCAGGAACGGGGCCTTGATTGGTCGTGCCTTTGGTAGTTTTAGCGACCTTTTTCTCGTCAACCTGAGCTTTTTTGGCTTGAAGCTTTCTAGCCTGAGCTTTTTTAGTCTCAATCACTTCATCAGTCTTATCAGCTTTGGTCTCTTTAGTCGTTTTTGCTGACCGTCTACTGGCAACTTCTTTAACAGGTTTTGACTTGCTATTAGTATCAAGGCTGCTGTTAGCTTTAGTAGTCGCAGCAGTCGGTTTTTTCGACGGCTTACTAGTACTAGCATTTGCATTAACATCAGCAGTTACTTGTGGTTCTGAATGTAGCTGACGACGGCGACGCTTATACGGTACGGACTCGTTATTGCTACTCACCAATTCTGGCGACCTTGCTACCGTGCGAGTGGTGTTTGCCTTAGTAGCAGAAGATTGCTTTGCTTTAGTACTTTTAGTATTAGCCGGCTGATCTGTATTTGAGCTATCAACACCCGCGTCTGTTTTGTCACGCTGTATTGATGCTTTCTGCTTACCAGGTACTTTATTAGCAGGTGCTTTGGTCTTTTCAGATTGCACAGCCTTAGCAGCTTTAGACGGTTTCGCTTGGTTCTCTGACAGCTGCTTTTGTAATGGAGGCACAACGTTTTCGTGCTCTATCACAAACAGTGGCGCAGCCAAGTTGCGTTGATTTGCTTTAGGCGCGTTACTAGTAAGTGACAGTTGTTGTAACTGGGCAAGCTCACTACTGTCCTGTTTTACCTGCTGCGCGTTTTGCGTTTGACCCCGTTGTTTTTTCGCACGAGAAGATGACTGCACTATTGCTGCGGTGTCCGGAGCGGTTTGTTTACTCGCAGCACGGCGGCGGCGCGATGGAATGTTTGATGGATCATTAACCCTCATCGATTCATTACTACCACTATTATTGATTTGTGGGTCATTTTTATTCGCTTGAGCGTTATTTTCTGTTTGATTCACTGGCGCGTTATTATCAGTCATCTTTTCCTTTTGGCGATTGCGACCACGACCACGCTTATAGGCACCGCGGCGAACATTCTCATCGAAGTCATTGATAGCTTGCTGCTTCTGCTTTTCAGATAGAGTCTGATAAGTCTGCCACCAGTCTCCCATACCATTGGTAGACTCAGATAACGGATGCTCAGCATCGCCACATTGCTCACGCAATAATAAAAAGTCGAAACCCGCGCGAAAACGTGGATGCTCGACAAGTTGCTCAATTTGCTTGCTACGCGGAGCGGCAAGTTTGGGCTGCAAAATCCAGATATCACGGATGAATTGTTCCGCAAATTTGGGAATGGCGGTCTTAATGCGTTGGCGGTCAATAACTTTACAGGCGGCTTGCATCTGGGCTTCTGCGAACGGCAGGTTACGTTTTTTAGCCTTGTCTAATTGGTGGAGATAATTTTCCCACAATAAAGCAGCATAGAAAAATGCGGGATTGATACTCTTTCCTGCACCAATACGCTTATCGGTATTAATAGCCACTTGCTTGACTAAAGCGCTAGGTTGAGAAGGAGGATAAATGATTAAACTATCAATAGCACCCGATTCAAACAGTAGCGGCAACAAGGGCACTAAATAGCCCCCAGAAAACATCTTTTGAGTCTCATCATAAAGACGATGCGGCGAAATTTGTTCTAACCGAGTCCAATTGTCCTTGTGAAACTGCTGAGACAGCTCTTTATCAAACTCAAAACCCAATTTGGCTTTAAAACGCAGCGCACGCAGTAACCGTACCGGATCTTCTTCAATACGGACGGGTGCATGACCTAGCAGACGAATGATTTTATTATCAATATCGTCGAGCGCGTCACAAAAATCGTGCACCACACCTTTTAGCGGCTGATAATAGAGTGCATTAATTGAAAAATCACGACGGGAGAAGTCTTGCTTGATGTCGCCCCAAACATTATCACGAATAATCATACCATCTTGGGTAGTATTAGCATCACTATTTGGCGGACCACGAAAAGTCGCTACTTCGATTAATTCGCGTCCTGAGTACACGTGTGCCAACTGAAAGCGGCGACCGATAATGCGGCAGCGCTTACCAAACACGTCTTTGATCTCATGAGGCTTGGCGTCAGTAACGGCATCAAAATCTTTAGGCTTCAGACCTAATAAAGTATCGCGCACGCCACCACCAACGATATAGGCATCAAACCCAGCTCGGGATAAGGTGGCAATAACTTCAGTAATGGAATTAGGTAATTCAGATTTATTCAGTTCTAACTGCTTGGCGGCACGCTCGGCCATGCATCTACTCCTCGCCGGTATTCTTAACTACCCCTGATTAACACAGCGTTTATCAGGCGGATGTACCCGCTAGTTTAACAAATTTTGCGCGGGCTGGGTATGTTATGACATTTACTTACATGCTATTTTGTCAATATTAATGTTATTTATGGAGACAAATATCGCTAATTCAATGAATATCGCTAATTCGAAAAAAGTCTATAGTAATAACCGATAAAATAGATAGCTTGCTATTAGTCATGAGCGGCCGGGTAGTTACGTGCGACTGGTAAAAGTTTATTGACTAATTCCTTATTTGTAAACGCACCCTATTCTTCTCTAACGTTTTTGGCCCAATACCTTTTACTTTTTCTAACTCATCTACGGTTTTAAAATCGCCAAACATCTCACGATATAAAATAATCGCTTGCGCCTTACTGCTACCAATACCATGTAACGAGGCCAGTTCACCTTCGCTGGCATGATTGATATTTACCAGCGCCTGATCGCGCGCTTGGGTCTGCGCAGTCTCTTGCGCCAATAAGTAATTATAAGCACTTTGAGCATTATCAAAACAGGGGGTAGCTTGAGCCGTACTGTTGCCAAAACCCAAGATAACAGTTAGGCATAGACTTATACTCGCCAGCCAATTAAGGCTCGAAAACTTATTTTGCTGTGCAGTAAAAACGTCAGAGTTACTAATAGGTTCATTCATGCTGTTTTGCCGCTTCCCATAGCTTATCCATTTCGGTTAGATTACTGTCTTCTAAACGCTTGCCAGCGGATTCTAATTGCGCCTCAATATAAGCAAAACGAGACTTAAATTTATGCACACAAGTCAAAGTTGCGGCCTCAGCATCAAGGTTTAATTTACGTGCAACATTAACTAAGGCAAACATACAATCGCCCAGCTCTTTTTCAATATCAGTAATATTAGCTGCTATTTCATTTTTTGGCTTATCTATAAGCTCAGCTTTAAGCTCACTCACTTCTTCATCGAGTTTATCCAGCGCCCCGCTTATCCCTTCCCAATCAAAGCCTAATTTTGACGCTTGCTTTTGTACATCTTGCGCTTGCATCAGTGCACTACCCGCTTTGGTAACGTCTAATCGACGCCGCGGCTTACCACGTGCGGAGCGTTCCGCTTGCTCTTCAGCTTTAATTTCATCCCAACGCGCTTTCACAGCCGCCTCATCTTTGAGACTTTCGGCCTCGAACACATGCGGATGGCGGCGAATTAGCTTTTGCTGCAAGGTGGTCATAACATCTTCAATATCAAAACGTCCTTGCTCCGCATAGAGCTGACAATGAAAAATGACTTGTAATAACACATCACCAAGCTCACCTTTGATATCCTCATCGTCATCGCTCTGTACGGCCTCACCCAACTCATAAGCCTCTTCGATAGCATAAGGAATTAAGCTATGATTGCTTTGCTTTTGATCCCAAGGGCAGTCCGCACGTAGCCGTGCCATCAATGCCAATAAATCATCTAATTGACCAGTAGCTATAGGCTTACCTTGCACAGGCTTGGGTGCTGTAATTATCTGCTGCTCATTATTAATTGATGAGTCATTATTTTTCTGGTCATTCATAACAGATACTCTTATATTTTACTTACTATTTAATAGAAAAGATGTTGGTTTGAATAGGAGATGTAAAACTAATTAATATAAGATCAGATAGCAACATGCTTTCACCCTATTCATTTATCGGTTAGTGTATCATTTAATCCTTCTTGACCAATATTTTTGCCTTTTATTCCACAGCCAGTCATCTCATAACCTTTTACTTCAGACCTAAGCTCACGAGGAATTTCATCATCATGTCTACCACCGATAACGCAGCTACTTCTAGTTATACTCCTGCTCACAACGATTTTACAGCCATTAGCATTAACTCTTTTAAAGCTTATGATATTCGCGGCGAGCTTGGGGTTAGCCTTGATGAAGATATCGCTTATCGTATCGGTCGCGCCTTTGCACAGATCTTATCTCAGCGTTATGACTCCGCTGGCGCTAACGATGATGGCATTAAAAACCCTGATAGCTTAGCAAACTTACAGCCCGCTATCGTCATCGGGAGCGATATCCGCCATTCAAGTGAGCAACTAAAACAAGCGACTATTGCCGGTATTATGGCTGCTGGCGTTGATGTGATTGATCTAGGCATGACTGGGACCGAAGAGGTCTATTTTGCCACCAGTCATTATCAAGCGCTAGGCGGGATCGAAGTGACGGCCAGTCATAATCCTATCAATTATAATGGCTTAAAATTAGTTAAAGAGCATTCAAAACCTATCAGCGCCGATGATGGTTTAGCAGAAATTCAACAACTAGCAGAATCAGGGCGGTTTACTGTAAGCAATAGCCAAGGCAAATTACAGCTATTAACGGATAAAAGCGCTTATGTTGACCATGTGATGAGCTTTGTTGATACCGATAAATTAAAACCGCTGAAACTGGTTATTAATTCAGGCAATGGTAGTGCTGGGCCTGTGGTTGATTTATTGGTCGATAAACTGGCTCAAGCAGGCGCACCAATTGAGGTGATTAAGCTGCATCACAAACCTGATGGTAGTTTCCCCAATGGTATTCCTAATCCGATGATTTTGGCTAATAGAACCGCCACTCAGCAAGCAGTGATAGAACATAAAGCCGATCTAGGTATTGCGTTTGACGGCGACTTTGATCGTTGTTTTTTATTCGATGAAAATGGCGAGTTTATTGATGGCAGCTATGTGGTAGGCATGCTCGCCCAAGCGTTTTTGAATAAGTATCCGGGCGAATCTATCGTCTATGATCCCCGAGTGGTATATAACACTGAAGCCGTGGTTAAGGCTCATAATGGCAAGACAGTGATCAGTAAATCAGGGCATTCGTTTATTAAACAGGTCATGCGCGAATCAGGAGCCATATATGGCGGCGAGATGTCTGCTCATCACTATTTTCGCGACTTCTGCTATTGTGATAGTGGTATGATTCCGTGGTTATTGACCATTGAGCTGTTGTCAATTACCGGTAAGACCCTGTCTGAATTGGTCACGGGTTATATCAGTGATTATCCCAGCTCAGGTGAATTGAACTTTCATCTGACAGACCACGATGCACCGACTATTATTAAAGATATCGAAGAAAAATTCAGCGACCAGAATCCTACTAAATCAACACTGGATGGGCTAAGCCTCGATTTCGGTGACTGGCGTTTTAATCTACGTGCCTCTAATACTGAACCACTAATCCGGCTTAATATTGAAAGTCGTGGTGATGAGCCCTTACTGGCAATGAAGGTACAGGAAGTACAGCAGTGGCTTGCTCAACAAGGCGCCGTACCTGCATAGTTGTTTTAGAAATTAAAAGTATATTTGCTGAATTCTAAAAATATTAAGCGCCTGTTGATAGCTAGATCAACAGGCGCTTTTTAGGCTTTTAATACCTACTTCTATTGTTAATAACTGGCGTTTTATTTAATATATTTAATCCAGTTTAGAAACGGCACAGTGCCACTGGGATGCTACTGTAACAAACGTTTTGCAGCATCGAAACACGCCTGCGAACAGCACGCAAGAAAAATTTATACCAGTGGTACGTTACTACAAACGTATCTCTTTTATTTTGAGTCGACTATAAATAGTAGGTTATCTATTTAGTGCGGCCAATACCGACATAATCACCAATTAATAAGTCAAGTTGATCACGGCTTAGTGCTGCTTGCGCATCAAATATTGGCATGGCGTAGTTATTAATTTGGGTGATATCGAGCTTGTTCTGAGGCGACCAACTCAAGATAAAGATCGCCTGTGCATCGCTTAATTGCTGATAAGGACTATCGATTAGCTGTAATAATGGCTGCTGATCATAGCGCTGAGCCAGCTCTGCTTTTGCCTTATTGCTATAGACCAGCGTGCGAATATTATAAGACCATAATAGCTCTAATAGCGGATGGATAGCTGAACCTTCAGTACGTCCAGACCCCGCTTTATAACTGCCACCCCAAATCATTACCGTCTTATTGTCAATAAAGCCATCAAAATACTGCCAAAACTTACGAAATATCAGCTCTTTTTGGTCTTTATTGATGTGCATGACAGCTTGTAACAGCGGCATATCTACTCTATTTTCCTGCCCAGACTGCTCAAGCTTCTCAAGCTCAGCAGGTAGCGTGTTGCCCCCAAAGCCCCATCCTGCCTGTAAATAACTGCTACCGACCCGCTGGTCTAAGCCCATAATTTGGCTGATTTTCTGAATGTCTACCTGATGACTGTCGGCAAGGCGTGACATCTCATTTATAAAGCTAACTCGAGTCGCCAGCATCGCCATAATACTGCTGCGGGCGAATTCTATCGTGGCAATATCAGCATGGTGATAGGCGCGGGCATGCTGGATTAATGGTTGCAAAGCAGTCAAATGCTGGCTGCTATCCGCAGTTTTTTCACCGAGCAACCATAACGATGGCTTCAGCATTGAGCTATAAGCTTCCCCATCTTGTAAAAATACAAACGGCACATAATAGACCCACGCACGCTGCAAACGCTGCGCTAAAGCTGAGATGTGACCCAGTTGTTCAATGCCGCTTATAATGATAGGGCATGTCTGCTGATAGCTATGGTTGAATGCCGTTATCCACTCATCCTCTACCCATATCGATTTGATACTGTCTAAAAATAGCCAATACAGTGCGACTTGCGGACTTCCATCGAGCTGTAAGCTTTCAGAAGTTTGTAAGGGATCATAAGTTTCAATCAGTTTATCCGCGCTGTCTAGTAGGGGCCGACTGATAATCTTCTGCTGCTCTACATACAATTGCCACAGCGCCTGCAAATGATGCTCAAATCCATACTGCTGTAGTTGTTGTTCGAGTAGCGTTATATCAGCATACAGGTGCACATTTTGGCCTAAACTGGCCATCACCACTGCACTAGTAATGGCTTCGATATCATGACCAATAATGACGCATACTTTTGGGTTTTCATCGAGCGTAATGGGCTGAGAAGACATAGAACTACCTTTTGCTATTTTGTATTAAGAATATAATTTCTAAGACAAGCGTCTGATATGTGTAAGCAACTGATTGGTGGACGTATCAAAGGGGTTAGTGCCGTCCTGTTGTAAGGCATGATAAACGGTCTCAGCCATCTGCTTACCCATCTCAACGCCCCATTGATCAAACGGATTAATATCCCAAACACTGGCCATCACATAAACTTTGTGCTCATATAGTGCAATCAGCGCCCCCAAGCTATGCGGGGTCAGCTCATCGATAAGTAGCGTGGTTGAAGGTTGATTGCCGCGATAGTTCTTATATTTATCCGCATCACAAGCGGCCGCTTTATTAGCAATATCAGTATCAGCGATAGCTGCATTACCAAAAGCCAGCACGCGACTTTGTGCCAAACAATTCGCCAGTGACAGCTCATGTTGCTGTTGCAGCGAGGCATTTTGTACTTCATCACTATAATGACGCACGCAAGCTATAAAGTCGCAAGACACGTGTTGAGTACCTTGATGCAGCAGCTGATAAAAGGCATGCTGGGCGTTAGAGCCAACTTCACCCCATAAAATCGGGCAAGTGTCGTAGTCAACACGTTCGCCATCATGAGTCACGGACTTGCCATTACTTTCCATCTCTAGTTGAGTCAAATAGCTGGGTAAATAGCCCAAGCGCCCGTCATAAGGCAACACCGTATGAGCATGAATATGTAAAAAGGTACTGTTCCAAACCGCCAGTAACCCTAGCAGTACTGGTAAATTATCCGAAAAATCGGCATTGGCAAAATGCACATCCATGCTGTGTGCGCCTGCCAGCAGCTCACGAAACTGCGCCATACCAATCCGAATGGCAATAGCCAGCCCAATCGCTGACCACAAGGAAAAACGCCCCCCAACCCAATCCCAAAGCTGCAACTGATGCTCGGGATGAATGCCCCATTCGCTCATTTTTTTGCTATTTGCTGAGATACCGATAAAGTGGCGACGTAATACACTGTCTTGAGTACCCGCGCGCAAGGTAGCGGTAGTAAGCAACCAGGACAGCGCGGTCTTGGCATTAGAGAGGGTATCGACAGTTCCAAAGGATTTAGATGAGATAATAAATAGCGTGGTCTCAGCATTTAAACGCTTAAGTAAGTTATCAAGCTGGCTGCCATCCATATTGGAGACAAAATGTACCACGATAGCTGTATCTGCCCATTCATCAAGCGCGGTAGCGGCCATTAATGGCCCTAAATCAGAACCGCCAACCCCAATATTGACCACATCAGTAATCGCTTTACCTGAAAACCCGCGCCAACTGCCACTACGAATGCGCTGTGATAGCCGCTCCACTTGCGCCAGGCTATGATGTACATCAGCAACCACATCTTGTGTGCCGACTTGCAATGTTGCGGTGGCAGGCAAACGTAGTGCCGTATGCAAGGCCGCGCGTTCTTCACTAGTATTGACCATTGCGCCTTGCAATAACGCCTCAATACGCGTGGATAAATCGCCACTATCCGCTAAATTTAATAGACTTGTCAGCACAGTCTCATCAATACACTGCTTGCTATAGTCCATATAAATCGCACCGGCTTGGGCGCTAAAACGCTGGGTACGCGTTTTATCTTGCGCAAACAAGGTCGACAACGACCACTTTTGCTCAGCCAACTGCTTTAGTTGCAGCCAGTGTTCAGAATCTCGTGCGCTACTTTGCGCTTTGCCCTGCGGTACTTTATTCATCGGGAGCTAATTGCTGCTGGGCAAAATATACAAACGCCTGCATATACGAGCGCATATCACCGGCATCATAACTGTCACCAACCATAGTCGTCACATCAACCCCATGCTGACTAATTAGCGCATCAATAGCATCGGTCAGTTGAATTTCACCACCAACAGAGGCCGTAGTATTCGCTAAGTAATCAAATATTTTATTGCTAAAGACATAGCGACCTACTACCGCCAATCGAGACGGCGCGTCTGCTAAACTGGGCTTTTCTACAAAACCGGCTACTTGGAAGCTAGCGTTAACGTCAGCTTTATTAATATCACTCACATCATGAGAACGGTCACTAAGCTTAGCAATACCGTATTTATGTACTTCGCTATCAGCCACTTTATCCACCAATATCTGCGAATGGTCGTTATTAGCGAAGGCCGTCAACATAAAAGCTAAATTATCTTTGTGCATATCATTAGCAAACGGATCGAGAACCACATCAGGCAATAGCACCGCAAAATTATGGTCACCAATAATGGGTCGTGCTGCTAGTACCGCATGCCCAAGACCCAGCGCTTTACCTTGACGTATCATAGATACGGTCACGTCCTCTGGTAGCCAGTTTAAGCTATCAGCCAACGCGTCTTTACCTTTATTACGCAACTGATTATCAAGCTCAGCATTGATATCGAAGTAATTTTCAATCGCACTTTTTTGCGCATGACCGACTAGTACAATGTGCTTAATACCGGCAGCGATGGCCTCTTCGACCACATAATGAATAGCGGGACGATTGCCTAGTGGTAATAACTCTTTCGGCACTGATTTCGACAACGGCAACATGCGCGTGCCAAAGCCTGCGACAGGAATAACAGCATGAGTGATTTTTTTCATAGTTATAAGGCTACATTAAAAGGATGAAATAATTCTGAATAGTGAAACAGTATTAAACTAATATGACGCAATAGATTTTACGAGAACTTTTATATCTTCTATACTTTCTATGCTTTGTACCCATTCGGATTCATACTTTGCCAACGCCAAGTATCTTCACACATGTCAGCAATAGACAGCTTTGCTTGCCAACCTAGTAATGATTGCGCCTTATCAGCACTGGCATAACAGCTGGCGATATCACCCGCACGGCGATCGGTAAACTGATAGGGAATTTTTTGTCCAGACACTTTGGTAAAAGCAGTAACTAACTCTAATACTGAGCTGCCTTTGCCAGTGCCTAAATTGATAGGTAAAAACCCAACAGCTGACGTTTGGTCTTCTAAATAATTGAGCGCAGCAACATGTCCTGCCGCAAGGTCAGTAACGTGAATGAAGTCGCGGACGCCCGTACCATCGACCGTTGGATAGTCATTACCAAAAATATTCAGTTTGGCAAGCTTACCGACCGCAACTTGGGAAATATAAGGCATGAGATTATTAGGAATGTCATTTGGGTCTTCCCCGATCTGACCGGATGGATGCGCACCGACTGGATTAAAGTATCTAAGGGTAATCAGGTTCCAGTCATTATCCGACACTGCTAAGTTTTCTAAAATATGCTCAACTGTCAGCTTACTTTGGCCATAAGGGTTGGTACAAGAGCGCGGAGAATTCTCATCGATAGGCAGAACTTCAGGATCGCCGTATACAGTAGCCGATGAAGAAAAAACGAATTTTTTAACCTTATATTCCGCCATGACTTCAAGTAAATTAATAGTACCGCTAACGTTATTATTATAATACATCAAAGGCTTAGCAACAGATTCACCAACGGCTTTGAGTCCAGCAAAATGAATCACTCCAAAGAACTGATGAGCCTCAAACACTTCTCGAAGTCGCTTAGCATCACGGATATCTCCTTCAATAAAGTCAATAGAGACATCGATAAGCTGCGAGACCCGGTTAATAGCCTCACGACTACTATTAGATAAATTGTCATAGATGACGATATCGTAACCTGCTTGATGTAAAGCGATACAAGTATGCGTACCGATATACCCTGCACCGCCTGTTACTAATATTTTATTTTTCATATCATCATCCAAGGCAGTTTTTAAAACAAAAAAAGACACCCCATTGTAGGGGTGTCTTTATGGTATATCAAGGCAGTTCTAGTAGTTACGCAATAAGTTAGTTAATAGGCAGATGCCTATATTACCAGCCAGTAACTTCTTTAAGTTTGTCACCAAGTTTAGAAGGGTCACGCGTATAGGCGATTCCTGCATCTTCAAAGGCTTTGAATTTCTCTTCAGCTGTGCCTTGACCGCCTGAGATGATAGCGCCGGCATGACCCATACGCTTGCCTTCAGGAGCTGTAACACCAGCGATATAACCAACAACTGGTTTAGTTACGTGGTCTTTGATATAGGCGGCTGCTTCTTCTTCAGCAGTACCACCAATCTCACCGATTAGGATGATAGCTTCAGTTTGTGGATCGTCTTGGAACAATTTCAACGCATCAATCTGGTTCATACCAGGGATAGGATCACCACCGATACCGATACAGGTTGACTGACCAAAGCCAAGCTTAGTAGTCTGAGCGACCGCTTCATAAGTCAACGTACCAGAGCGTGAGATGATGCCCACTTTACCGGGTAGATGAATATGGCCTGGCATAATACCAATTTTACATTCGCCTGGAGTGATAACGCCTGGGCAGTTAGGACCAACAAGACGCACATCGCCCGCTTCTTCAAGATAGCGTTTGGCTTTTAGCATGTCGATAGTCGGTACGCCTTCAGTGATCACAACGATCAGCTTCACGCCCGCATCGATGGCTTCAACGATAGAATCTAGTACGAATGGAGCTGGTACGTAGATAACAGAAGCGTCAGCTTGAGTGGCTTCCATAGCTTCAGACATAGTGTTAAATACAGGTAGACCTAAATGCGTTTGACCGCCTTTACCTGGGGTAACGCCGCCTACAACTTTAGTACCGTATTCGATGGCTTGTTCAGAATGGAACGTACCATTTTTACCAGTGAAACCTTGGACCAATACTTTGGTGTTTTTATCAATTAATACACTCATTGTTTTTTCCTTGTATTCGGTTGTCTTGTAATAGCCGCTTAGTTGTGGAACTACTTATTATTAAATAAGCCAGTAAATTTGAACAACTAAGCTACCGCTATTACGCGTTGACTACTATGCTTAAGCAATTAGGCTTTAACAGCATCGACAATTTTGTGAGCAGCGTCTGATAGGCCTTGAGCTGAAATAAGATTCAGACCAGAATCTTGTAGAATCTGGATACCTTTTTCAGCGTTATTACCTTCTAGACGCACAACAACGGGTACTTTTACGTCAACTTCTTTGATAGCAGCGATAATAGCTTCTGCAATCATGTCACAACGTACGATA
Organism: Psychrobacter sp. 72-O-c; assembly: GCF_904846605.1. Lineage (GTDB taxonomy): Bacteria > Pseudomonadota > Gammaproteobacteria > Pseudomonadales > Moraxellaceae > Psychrobacter. The sequence goes on along the minus strand of NZ_CAJHBI010000002.1, from coordinate 81,758 downwards.
CCACCGAAGATGTTGATTAAAACACCTTCAACGCTGCTGTCTTCAAGGATAATCTTGAATGCTTCAACAACGCGATCTTTAGTTGCCCCGCCGCCAACGTCCAAGAAGTTAGCAGGCTTGCCGCCATACAATTTGATGATGTCCATCGTCGCCATTGCAAGACCGGCACCGTTTACCATACAACCAATATTACCTTCTAAGGCAACATAGTTTAGGTCAAACTCAGCCGCTTTAAGCTCGCGCTCATTTTCTTGTGACTTGTCTTGTAGCGCTGCGATTTTAGGCAAGCGATATAGAGCGTTTGAGTCGATACCAATTTTGCCATCAACACAAACAATTTCGCCGTTTTCACGAATGGCCAATGGGTTGATCTCTAACAAGGCAAAGTCGTTTTCAACGAATGCTTGATAGGCACCAGTCATGATTTTAACGAACTGATTGATTTGTTTGCCTTCCATACCTAATTTGAATGCAACATCGCGCGCTTGATAAGGCATGAGGCCTACTAATGGATCAACGTTAACTTTGAAGATTTTTTCTGGGGTCTCATTAGCCACTTCTTCAATATCAACGCCGCCTTCAGTTGACGCCATGAAGGTTACGCGACGCGTTGCACGATCGACAACGGCGCCAAGATATAGCTCAGTTTGTACGGGATACATATCTTCTGCAACCAATACGAAGTTGACCGGTTGGCCATCAGCGTCAGTTTGGAAGGTAACTAAGTTAGTACCGATTAAATCATCGGTCACTTGCTTGGCTTCTTCGCGAGTTTTAACCAATTTAACACCGCCGGCTTTACCACGGCCACCCGCATGTACTTGCGCTTTAATAACCGCAATGTCAGTTGGGGTTTTATCAAAAGCTGCTGCCGCTTCGTCGCCACTATAAGCAATAATGCCTTCTTGAATGGGCAATCCGTAGCTTTTTAATAGCTCTTTTGCTTGATACTCATGTAAATTCATTGATTGTATCCTTTATTTTTTACAATTAATAAAAAGTGAAAACAAGTGCGCAGCAATATCTGCCCACACACTCGTGACAAAAGCCATAGTACTCATATAATGGCGAGCGCTATTGCTTGGTCAGGTTGTAAAACGTTCGTTCTTTACTTGCGCTTTTTACGCTGAATGGCGTGAATAGCGCGCCCATCTGCTGACAACGCAGCTTCATGGACTGCTTCTGATATGGTTGGATGCGCAAAGGTCATTAGCTGCAAGTCTTCGATACTAGAGACAAACTCCATCGCAATCATACCTTGATGGACAATATCACCAGCACCAGCAGAGATAACATGCATACCTAGCAAGCGATCTGTCTTGGCATCGGCCACAACTTTGACCGAACCTTGAGTTTCACTTTGGGCAAGCGCACGGCCATTAGCTGCTAGATTAAATGAACCGATTTTGACTTCATAACCCGCTTCAGTTGCTTCTTGCTCATTAAGACCAACCCAAGCAACTTCAGGATGAGTATAGATAACATTGATGATAGTGTCGTAGTTGACCTGAGCTTTTTCGCCATGAATACGCTCGACGGCCATCATGCCCTCTTCCATGGCTTTATGCGCAAGCATAGGGCCACGAACCAAGTCACCGATAGCATAAACGCCATCGAGATTGGTTTGGCATTGATCATTAACATCAATTAGACCGCGTTCAGTCAGCTTGATACCGCTGTCTTCACCAAGCAATTTTTCAGAATAAGCACGGCGACCAACACAAACGATAAGTTTATCAAAGCGCTGTTCTGAAGACTCGCCTTTGTTCTCACTAGTGACGACTACTTCATCACCTTGCACTTCAGCGCCAGTCACTTTGGTATCAACGCGGATATCGAGGCCTTGTTTTTTGAATATTTTACCGGCTTCTTTGGCCATATCTTTATCAACAGCAGCTAAGAGTTTAGGTAACGCTTCATAAACAACCACTTCGCTACCAAGGCGACGCCATACTGAACCAAGCTCAAGACCGATAACGCCAGCACCAATCACGCCTAAACGCTTAGGTACTTCAGTAAAATCAAGCGCGCCGGTTGAATCCACGATACGATCATCATCAGTTTTGGCAACTGGGATATCAATGGGGACTGAACCTGCCGCTAGGATAACATTTTTGGCAGTAATGGTGCTTTCTGCTTCGTCAGCAAGGGCCGTAAATTTAACTTTCTTATCAGTGCCAGTACCGTCAACTAACGTGCCCCAACCTTGTAGCCAATCAACACCATTGCCTTTTAATAAAGCAGCAATACCACCAGTCAATTGCTTGACGATGCCTTCTTTACGGGTAATCATTTTTTCAACATCGATAGCCACATCACCGGTGCTGATACCATGTTCATCAAGATCATGCTTGGTAGCCTCGAAACGATGCGAGCTATCAAGTAAGGCTTTTGATGGGATACAACCCACGTTTAAGCAGGTTCCACCAAGAGCTGGCTCGCCTTTGTAAACACGCTTTTCAATACAAGCAACGCTCATACCAAGCTGCCCTGCACGAATAGCGGCTTCATAACCACCGGGGCCGCCACCAATGACGACTAAATCATAATTGTCTTTCATAATACGTTTCCATATTTTATTTATAGTTTAATTTAGTGTTCAGATCATTTAAACGAGCCGCATGCCAACCGTATAGTTAATACGCTACTTCAGTAGGCTATATGCGTTTATCATTGATTGATAATAATGAATGATTACCAGATTTACTTAAATTATTACTTACACGGTAATTAGATGTGAAGAATAGCTAAGATCTAAATGACTAACATCTAGATGACTAAGTTCTAAATAACTAGGATAACCAATATAACAAAGGTAAAAAGCTTGTATCAGCGGTTGCCAATACAAGCTTACGAGCTTATAGGTCTAATAGAAGTAATGAAGGGTCTTCAACCAGCTCTTTAATAGTCACTAAGAACTGTACCGCTTCTTTACCATCGATCATGCGATGATCATATGATAGCGCAAGATACATCATAGGTAGAATTTCAACTTTGCCATCGACTGCCATTGGGCGATCATTAATAGCATGCATACCTAAGATAGCGGTTTGGGGTGGGTTCAAAATAGGCGTTGACATTAATGAGCCAAAAACGCCGCCGTTTGAAATGGTAAAGGTACCGCCAATCATATCATCTAGACCCAATTTGCCTTTTTGGGCCAGACCACCAAGCTCACGGATTTTGCTTTCGACATCCGCCATGCTCATCTTATCAGTATCACGTAATACCGGAACTACCAAACCACGATCTGAAGATACTGCAACACCGATATCATAGTAACCATGATAAACGATATCATCGCCATCTAATGATGCGTTAACCGCTGGGAAGCGTTTAAGTGCTTCAGTAGCTGCGCGTATGAACAAGGACATAAAGCCTAAACGCACACCATGACGCTTCTCAAATTTTTCTTTGTATTTGGTACGAAGATCCATTAATGGCTTCATATTAACTTCGTTAAACGTGGTCAACATCGCTGTATCTTGTGACGCTGATAACAGACGTTCAGCCACACGCTTGCGTAGACGAGTCATAGGTACACGTTTTTCACTACGCTCACCGGCTGACTCAGCAACAGGACGACCACTGTCAGTGGTAATGCTGCTATCTGCTTTTAGGGTCGGGCTGGACATATCAGTCTTGGTAACACGGCCACCGCGGCCACTACCTTCAACGTCTTTAGGATCAACGCCAGACTCTTTAGCTGCTTTACGTACCGCTGGGCTTTGATCTTTATGATCCGCTTCAACACTGTCTTTTTTATCAGTGCCTTTTTTGTCAGTGACTTGTACCGGTTCGCCGCCATCAGCTGCTTGTTTTGCTTGCACAGGCGCAGCTGGTTGATCTGGATTTACTGCAGGAGCACTGCTATTATCATCCGCACTGGCACTGGCATCAGCGCTACTGCTTGCGCCCGCTTCGAATTCTGCGATCAGCTCATCAGACAATACCGTATCATCAACTTGCTTGACGATTTTGGTCACTACCCCATTATCAGGTGCAACGACTTCTAATACGACTTTGTCAGTTTCAATTTCAGCTAATAGGTCATCACGGTTAACTTGTTGGCCTTCAGTGACATGCCATTCAACGATTGTGCCATCGGCAACCGATTCTGGAAAAACGGGGGCTTTGATCTCAGCCATCGATATACTCCTTAGATTTGGATATTACTATTTATTATTAAGTCGTGATAGGCAGTCAGCTTGAGTCATAAAGTGCTAACTGTCATCGCCCGATTGATATGTCTTATATTGGTAGCGCTTACTTAGCCAACTCATCGACACTAACGCCAAGACTGCCAGCGATTAATGCTTGTTGCTGCTGAAGGTGTAATTTTGCAGAACCAGTCGCAGGGGCAGCACTTGCAGGACGAGCAACCGGCTCTAAAACTTTTGCTTTGGTTGGATGCGGTACCACAATGCGGTACATATCAGGAGCTAAATAATACCAGGCACCCTGATTTAATGGTTCTTCTTGCGTCCAAACGATCTCTTTTAGATTACTATATCTATCAATTTCAGCAATCAAGCGCTCTTCTGGTAGCGGATACAGCTGCTCGATACGAACAATAGCAACATGATCCAGACCTAAGGCACGGCGCTGCTCCAGTAAGTCATAATAGACCTTACCGCCACATAACACTAAGCGCGTTACCTCATCGGCATTCTGCTGATCCATCTCTGGCAATATAGTTTCAAACTTACCATTTGCCAGCTCTTCTAACTGTGAGGTCGCAAGCTTATGACGAAGTAAGCTCTTAGGGGACATCACAATCAACGGCTTACGAATTGGACGCACTGCTTGACGACGGAGCGCATGATAAATTTGCGCGGGTGTCGTTGGCGTGATGACCTGCATATTATCTTCAGCACATAACTGTAAGAAGCGCTCAAGACGGGCTGAAGAATGCTCAGGACCTTGACCTTCAAAGCCGTGCGGTAACAGCATAGTCAAACCACAAACGCGCTGCCACTTGGTTTCGCCACTTGCGATAAACTGGTCAATGACCACTTGTGCGCCGTTGACGAAGTCACCGAACTGCGCTTCCCAAACGATTAAAGCGTTCGGAACTGTGGTCGCATAACCATATTCAAAGGCCAGAACAGCTTCTTCTGATAACAATGAGTTGTAAATAGCAAAACGCGATTGCGTGTCACTCATATGGGCAAGTGGCACATACATGCTGCCATCATTGATATTATATAGTTCGCTATGGCGATGAGCAAAAGTACCACGACCAACATCTTCACCAGTGATACGGACTAAGGTGTTGTCATGATCCACTAGTGTCGCGTATGCTAAGGTTTCAGCTGCGCCCCAGTTTAAAGGCTCTTCACCGGTTTGCATGGCTAAGCGCTGATCAACGACTTTCTGTACTTGGCGCTGTAGCTTATAGCCTTCTGGCATCTCTGCCATACGGCGACCATAGCCCTTAAGGATTTCAATATCAACGCTGGTATCCCAGTCATCGACCAAATCGTGACCCAAATAAGGTTCCCAATCAATGAATAATTCAGTACTAGGCTCAAGTACCAAAGAATTAACCACATACTCGCCACGATCAAGCGACTCACGGTAATCGTCTTCGTACTTTGTTTCTTCCTCGTTACTAATGAGACCATCTTCAATAAGTTTTTTGGCATATATAGCACGAGTAGTCGGTAGCTTTTTGATAACCGCATACATAAGCGGTTGGGTCGCTGATGGCTCATCTGCTTCGTTATGGCCATTACGGCGATAGCAAAACAGGTCAATAATAATGTCTTTGCCAAATTCATGACGATAATCTAACGCCAATTGCGCAGCAAATACCACGGACTCTGGATCATCACCATTGACATGTAAAATAGGCGCGTGGACCATTTTTGCGACGTCAGTACAGTACTCAGTTGAGCGTGCATCTTCTTGACGACTGGTGGTAAAGCCTACTTGGTTGTTGATGACAATATGTAGCGTGCCGCCAGTAGTATAAGCACGAGTTTGCGACATCTGAAAAGTTTCTTGTACTACGCCTTGAGCTGAAAATGCGGCATCGCCATGAACTACTATCGGCAATACTAAGTTACCAGTGGTGTCATTACGGCGTACTTGGCGTGCCCGTACAGAGCCTTCTAATACGGGTGACACAATCTCAAGATGCGAGGGATTAAAGGCCAATGCCAAATGTGCTTCACCGCCTGGGGTCATCACGTTAGAGGAGTAGCCATTGTGATACTTAACGTCACCGGAGCCTTTTTCTGGCTGTACCTTACCATCGAACTCGTCAAACAAATCTGCTGGGTTTTTGCCTAAAACGTTGACCAATAAGTTCAATCGACCACGGTGAGCCATACCGATAACCATCTCTTTGGTACCGTAGCCACCCGCTCGTTGGATGATTTCGTTAAGTGCAGGAATAAAGCTCTCACCGCCCTCTAGCCCAAAACGCTTCACGCCAGTATATTTACGGGCTAAATACTTCTCTAATCCTTCAGCTGCCGTTAAACGCTCAAGAATAGACAGACGTTTTTCGTCATCAAACTTAATATAACCTAGATTGGTTTCAAGATATTTTTCCATCCAACGTTTTTCAACACTGGTGGTCACGTGCATGTACTCTATGCCGAGATAGCGGCAATAAATACGCTCCATAATCTCGATAATCTCACTTAATGGCGCTTCGGTCTTACCAATATCTAAATCGCCAGTAGGATATACGGTATCAAGATCTGCTTCTGATAAGCCGTGATACGATAGGGTTAAGTCTTCAACTTCGGCACGTGGGTGCAACTCTAAAGGATCAAGCTGCGCGCGGCGATGACCACGGCGACGATAAGCAGAAATAAGCTGCTGTACGCCCATTTGCTTAGGGTCTGCACAGTTGGCTGAACCGGCAGTTGCTGCGCTTTCAGACGTGGTGCTGCCTTTGTTAGCCGTTTGATTGCGTGCCAGCAATAAGAATTGATCTTTAATCGCATTATGCTTAGCATCGTTAGGAGATTGATACTGCTTAAAGTAATCTTGCCAATCCGTATCGACACTGGTCGGGTCACTTAGATATTGTTCATAGAGAGATTCAATATAGTGGGCGTTATCAGCGGCGAGCTCAGTATGGTCTACGCCTTCAGCTTCTTTAGTTATACTATTCATAATGATCGTCTATTTGATAGATAAATGAATGGAAACGTGCTTATTGTTGTGTAATCCGTCGTATGCTAGGCGCTTAGACAAGTTGACGTATATCGTGAAGGATTATTTACTAGGAAAGCTATTGTTATTCATTACTGTTGTAGCATCACTGTTATAGATAGTTGCTAATAGATAGCCATTAGCAGTCATAATAAATATAAGCAGTAACAATATAAAACTTAGATTTTACCCTTTTCTCATAATTTACTTTGGGGTTAATATTTACAAGGTAAACGACAAGTTGAGTAGTGGCACAAAGCCTTTATTACAATGGCAATATGACAGTTAAAATTATTTGTGAACGTTCGGTCTTGTTAATAGCCTCGTTTCACAACATTAATTTATATATAATGACATTAGCTATAACCAAAATATTAATAACGTCATTAATAAAAGAAACAATAGACCGTTATTTAATTCGATTGGTCTATAATTAAGTCATTTACTACCCTTACCACTGGACTAATTGCTAGCAAATAGTCAGCGATTTAAAAGCGTCTTTTGTGACTAAGGTGCGTTGTCATTTGGACCAAACATAAATTGCTACCTAGGGTAGCATGGCAAAATTACTTCACATAGTTTGTTTGTTCAATACTAAGTATTTACGTAATAAATATCTATTATCATCTTCGTTTCAGTCATGCTTATTATGAGTCTCTCTATAAGATCAAACAATAGATATAGCATCATAAATATACAATTAAACCGTAATTGAAGGGTGATGAAATTTACCGCTACTATGATAGCATTTTTGCAACCATATTTTTATCTCAAGTGATAGATAATGGTATTGTTTTGTGAAACTATAAGTTGCTAAAGGGTAAAAGCAAAATAGAGCCTCGACTATAACCTAAAACCAGTCCTTTCTTACCCCGAAACTTTACCTCTCTAAATGACACTTTGAATCAAAAAAGTGCCATATCGATTATGCCAACCGTCGTTTACAGCTGTTACTTCTACGCTTTCTACTTTGCTTTTTCTTATTTGGCTCAAGCTTGACTATATTTCCGTTGTATCGATAATAAAAAACACCGCCAAATTATTAGGCGGTGTTTTTGTATGGTTATAATTAAATATTTATCTTTAGGCCTCAGTCTCTAATCTCTGAATGCTCAGCTCTAAACGAGCAGTCCAATGACTGGTAAACTTAACCCGCTTCGTCAATCAACATATTACGTAGATTACCAATCGCTTTAGTTGGGTTCAAGCCTTTTGGACATACGGCAACGCAGTTCATAATACCGCGGCAACGGAACAAGCTAAACGGATCATCTAAGCGGGCCAAACGTGCTTGGGTATCGGTATCACGGCTGTCCATTACAAAGCGGTTGGCGCTCAATAATGCGGCTGGCCCTAAGAACTTATCAGGATTCCACCAAAACGACGGGCAACTGGTCGAACAGCAAGCGCATAAGATACATTCATATAGACCGTTCATCTTTTCACGCTGCTCAGGTGACTGTAGGCGCTCGGTTGGCGGCGCTGGTTGGTCATTGATTAAGAACGGATGTACCTTTTCATATTGCTCATAGAATTGGTTCATATCGACAACCAAATCACGGACTACCGGTAAGCCTGGTAACGGACGAATGGTAACTTTTTCAGGCAAAGTATTCATGTTTATTAGACATGCCAAGCCATTTTTACCATTAATATTCATCCCATCAGACCCGCAAATGCCTTCGCGGCACGAACGACGGAAAGTGATGGTTTCGTCTTGCTTTTTCAGGCGTAATAAAACGTCAAGCAACATACGGTCTGACTCAAGCAGCTCAACCGTATAAGTTTGCATACGCGGCGCTGCGTCCTGATCAGGATCGTAGCGATAGATTTCGATGGTGCGAGTACCTCGGCTCATAATGCTAAACTCCACACATAGGTGATGGCGGGCAGACAAAAGAGGCATCATAACAGCGCTAAAATCACTCTGGTTTATACTAGCGCTGGCATGGGTTTGTCGCTGGCGGTCACCTTTTTAGTAAATTAATAAGGGATAAAACGTTTAAGCTATTCGTACACCTAAGATACGCGGTTGCGTACTAATCATAAAACTAATTAGTAGACGCGAACTTTTGGCTCAATATAATCTACGGTTAGGGGGATTTTGCGTACCGGCTTATAGACGATTTTATTGCCTTCAGAATACCACAAGGTATGCTTCATCCAGTCGTGATCGTTACGACCGTTTGGTGCATAGTCATCATCTTCTGGACGATCATAGTCCGCTACACTGTGCGCGCCGCGACTTTCATGACGATGAGCTGCCGATACCATAGTCGCTTTCGCTACTTCGTAAAGGTTTGCCACTTCAAAGGCCTCAATACGCGCGGTATTGAATACTTGTGACTTATCAGCAAGATGAATTTGATCAATCTTATCACCCAGCGCTAGAATTTTTGCAACCCCTTCGTCCATCATTGCTTGGGTGCGGAATACGCTAGCATGCTTTTGCATCGTTTCGCGAATTTCATCAGCCACGTCTTGCGCATTGTAGCCTTCAGTAGACTGTTGTAGCTTGTCTAAACGGTTAACTGTGAAGTCAAGCACATGAGGATCAAGCGGTTTGTAAGTATGATCAGCATGATGATATTCATCAACGATATGTTTACCAGCAGCGCGACCAAAGACTAACAAATCAAGCAAAGAGTTAGTCCCTAAACGATTAGCACCGTGGACACTAACACACGCACATTCGCCAATAGCATAAAGACCTTTGACTACAGTACCTTCGTTATATATACCTTCTTCATCGGTACCTGCTTCTAGATCAGGCGTTATCACTTGACCATGAATGGTAGTAGGAATACCGCCCATCATATAGTGAATGGTTGGGATAACCGGAATAGGCTCTTTAGTGATATCAACGTTTGCAAAGTTTTTGCCAATCTCAAATACCGAAGGCAAGCGCTTCATAATAGTTTCAACACCCAAATGGGTCATGTCCATAACAATATGATCGGCATTAGGACCACAACCACGACCTTCTTTAATCTCTTGATCCATTGAACGCGAGACTAAATCTCGGGGTGCCAAGTCTTTTACGGTAGGCGCATAACGCTCCATAAAGGCTTCACCATCTTTATTACGTAAGATAGCCCCTTCACCACGACAACCTTCAGTCAATAGTACGCCAGCGCCTGCGACACCCGTTGGATGGAACTGCCAGAACTCCATATCCTGTAGAGGTACACCAGCACGAACCGCCATACCAATACCGTCACCAGTATTAATATAAGCATTAGTAGATGCGGCAAAGATACGACCTGCACCACCAGTTGCTAAGACAGTAATCGGTGCTTGGAATACCGCGACCGTACCTGTTTCTTGCTCAAGAGCGATAACGCCATTAATATTGCCGGCTTCGTCTTTGATCAAATCCAGTGCAATCCATTCAATGAAAAACTGCGTACCTCGTTCAAGGTTTTTTTGATATAGCGTATGTAGCATTGCGTGACCCGTACGGTCGGCTGCTGCACAAGCGCGTTGAACCGCTTTTTCACCGTAGTTTGAGGTGTGACCACCAAATGGACGCTGATAAATCGTACCATCTTCATTACGGTCAAATGGCATGCCCATGTGCTCAAGCTCATACACCACTTTTGGTGCTTCGCGGCACATGTATTCAATAGCGTCTTGGTCGCCTAACCAATCTGACCCTTTGACGGTGTCATAAAAGTGAAAATGCCAGTTGTCATTACTCATGTTACCAAGGCTGGCACCAATACCACCCTGAGCGGCAACGGTGTGTGAACGAGTTGGGAATACTTTGGTAAGTACCGCAACATTCATGCCTGCTTCGGCCAGATGTAGTGAGGCACGCATACCTGACCCACCACCGCCAACGATGATCGCGTCATAGTTTAAGGTTTTGATGTTGCTAATGGTATTATCTTGTCTAGTTGCCATTACGGTTTTCCTAATGCCTGTTAATGCTTACGAAGTAAATACAAGGATTGTTTAATATGACATCATGGTCGCACTACTGAGCGTTTTTCATACTCATTTTTGCCAGGCTTTAATTACTCATGATGATATAAACAACCTTCAACCACTTACTAAAATTTGCATAGTCATCGTTATATAAAGTTCAACTCGTTCATTCGCTGTTCAAACTATGCTCGAAAGCAAGTGAGCAACTACATGCGCCGATACGATATAATACAATAACTCTTATATGGCTATTTACGGGCTATTTTTAAATACTTTACCAGTCAATAAAACTGACCGAGCAGTCCGTCCTTATTCATAATATTTAATTTCTATAAATTGAATATTATAGGGTTCAGATATTTAAAGGTTAAACAGCAACAATACCGAAGCCATTACCCCAAAAAATCATGATACCCCAGAATAGAAAAACCAGAATGGTGATAATCATTAATGACTGTAACACCAAACGTAGACCTGCAGCGCTTGAACCCATTTTGCCAGTGGTAATGTAGTCAGTAAATACCGTCCACATCCCAACCCAAGCATGACCGGCCAAAGCAATAATAGCCACTAAGCTGAATAAACGCATTGGCAAGCTAGTCATAAATGCTGACCATTCAAAAAAGTCCACGTTACCATGTATCAAAAAGAAGCCAAGTAGCACAACGCTATAGACCGCTAAAACCACAGCACTAATACGCTGGACTATCCAGTCACGTGAGCCTGACCCTGTCAGACCGGTGGCGCTTTTGATTCCTGAATTATTTTTACTCATTAGAACATCACCCATATAAATGACGCAACAATTAGAATCGCTGCAATCACGAAGCTGACTACGGTCACCATACGTGCAGATTTCAGCTCCTCGTTACTGCCGTTATCGGCAAATAGATGCTTAATACCCATCACAAAGTGATAAGCAATAAAGGCGACGAATACCCACGCCAAAAAGCGCACGAAAACGTTATCAAACAAGGTTTCAAAGCTCTCAGGCGATGCCAAAGAGGTTTGTAGTATCCAAAGCATGACAGGAATAAGTAAAAATAACATAATGCCAGATATACGATGCAGAATTGAGGCAATCGCAATCGGTGAGCTGTTAACGCTAATCACTTGGCTCAAAGGCAGATTAATAGGTCGGTTGCTTTTCACAGCGGGCATCCTTTTGCGGTTATGTCTGGTAGTTACTTATGATTTGGCAATTATCTGCCAAATACACTGAGTACCACGCGAGACGAATAAAGTAAGGAAGAGCTAGCTGACTTCTTTTAGTTTGTGTTAAATCTAAATGACTGATCGTGCCTTTCATACAAGGTATCTATGGTCTACTTAAGGCTACTTATTATAAGTCGCTATATCAATAGACCTCTTTGAATAACAAACTGTCTATTTAATACCTATTCATTAAGAACAATCAAATCAATCACAGTCAAAACTAAGCCTTTATCGAACCAATCATTGAATGAATTAACTATTCTATTTTTAATAGTGTCCCTTAACGAAAAAAAGACAACCCTACTGTGTCATCTCTATAATGTCCGCTTTATTAAGGTGAACTTCACTGTCGACTATCTAAAAATAGAACAGATAACAAAAAAATTCAAGCGATCAGCTCAGGTTTAGTCTATAAAGTAGCCTCTCAATCGTAACAAGATATAAGAATATAACAGGCTAATCGATACAACAGCATGACTAATTATTAATTTGCACAAAGCTAATGTCAGTTAATGACTCTAATTATAAAATGCCTAGCCGACAATTACAAATTTATCCCTTAAATAATGGATATTAGGGCAGTTTTAACAAATTATTAGCAAGGAGCAATATTATGTCCGTAGCATTACGCGCTCTTAAGTTATTATAATCTCATTTTGATTCGTCTACCGCTCATATTCTGTCTGTTTTTGCCTCAAACGTCTAAGAAACTAACGCGACCTTAGTGCTAAAAGTATTGCATTTCTATCGTGATAGGAATTTTTATTCTATGCCTACAAAAATCCTAGTTTTACTCTGAATAACCAAGCAGACATATTTTGATACAAAAATTACATTAGATAAATGCCTTAAAACCACGTGAATGGGGGTGATTGCACAGAAAACTCTTTTCAAATGTTGCAGCTTTACTGTTAATATAAACGGATTCTTAGATTAGTTGAATTTGACTTCTTGTTTGTTGATTTGACTGATAGTGACGCAACAGTATGCGTCGATAGCACATTTACTCTAACAAGATAAACCGAATGGAGAGGAAATTATGGCTGATAACAACGCCACACTAACAGCAGATGGTAAGGACTACCAACTTCCTATTATTAAAGGCACTTTAGGCCGCCCTGTTATCGACATCGCTGCTTTGCAAGATTCGGGCTTTTGGTCTTATGACCCTGGTTTTAAAGTTACCGCGCCTGTTGAATCAAAAATCACGTTTATCGATGGCGGCAAAGGTGAGCTATTATATCGCGGCTACCCTATCGATCAATTAGCAAATAGCGCTGAATACTTAGAAGTGGCCTATGCGCTCGTTCATGGTGAACTCCCTAACGCTGAGCAAAAAGCAGACTTTTACGAAAAAGTCCGTAAGCATGCTGGCGTGCATGATCAACTGCGCAAATTCTTTGAAGGTTTCCGCCGTGATGCCCATCCTATGGCTATTATGGTCGGTGTGGTTGGTGCATTATCAGCGTTCTATCATGAAGGCTTGGACGTTAGTGAAGAGCTTCATCGCGAAATCACCGCTATTCGTCTAATTGCTAAAATGCCAACGCTTGCCGCGATGAGTTATAAATACTCACAGGGCGAACCGTTCATGTACCCACGTAATGACTTCAACTACGCGGAAAACTTCTTATATATGATGTTTGCCACGCCTGCTGATGTTGATTATAAAGTGGATCCAGTTATTTCTAAGGCCATGGACAAGATCTTTACTTTGCATGCCGATCATGAGCAAAACGCTTCAACGTCTACCGTACGCTTAGCAGGTTCTACTGGTGCAAACCCGTATGCTTGTATCGCTGCAGGTATCGCAGCCCTATGGGGCCCATCACATGGAGGCGCCAACGAAGCCGTTCTTGAGATGCTAGATGAAATCGGTACGGTTGAAAATGTTCCTGCATTTATGGAAAAAGTAAAAAGCCGTGAAGTGAAGCTAATGGGCTTTGGTCACCGCGTCTATAAAAACTTTGACCCACGTGCACAAGTTTTAAAAGAGACTTGTGATGAAGTTTTAACGGCACTAGGTATCAACGATCCTAAGCTTGAGCTTGCTATGGAGCTTGAGAAAATTGCTTTAGAAGACCCGTTCTTCATCGAGCGTAACCTGTATCCAAACGTTGACTTCTACTCTGGCATTATTCTAAAAGCCATCGGTATTCCAACCTCAATGTTTACGGTAATCTTCTCCCTAGCTCGTACCTCTGGTTGGATTAGCCATTGGTTAGAGATGCACAGCGCACCGTTCAAAATCGGTCGTCCTCGTCAGTTATACACGGGCGAGACCCATCGCGACTTTGTTAAAATAGAAGACCGTAAATAGGTCAGCTAGGCTAAGACTTAACCATTGATTCAATAAAAAATCCCGCCAATGTGCGGGATTTTTATGTCTGTTTAAGCCGTCCGTCTTTTATAAAGGTTTATTTATAAGAGACTATTGAAATGATTTAAGAGTCTGCTCGTATTTGGCAATTTGTTCATCATAACCTTTGATAGTGTCATTAAACTTGGTCATGAGACTCTCAAACTCTTGTTGCTGATCCAGTTTCATCTGCTGCATATCGAGCACTTGCTGCGCTTCTATCTGTTCCCAAACTTGATGTTGAATAATCAAACGAGCCAGCGCGGGGCTTTTTGCATTTACTCTGCCAGCGATTTCCGCATGTTCGAACAGCTGCGGTACTAAAGTGGCTATATTGAGCAAAGTATTGATGTCTTGGTCGCTAAATGCCATCGTTACGGGCTGATAAAGCGCTTCCGTCGCTTGCTGATAACGTTCGATAATTTGTTCTTCGTCCAGTATGATAGGTTTACGGGGCTCAAGGCTAATACGCTTTAATACGGTTAGATCACGTTCGCCAACCTCAGTACTAGTATTAACCTCAGCATCAATTCCTGCCGCTTCGGTTGTAGCATTATCAGTGTTAGCAGTAGGATTGCTACTAGTGGCCGTTGTATTGTCGTTATTTTTATTATCACTATTAGAAGCATCATCAGAAGTTTCAGTAGCGCTGTTCAATAATAAGCTATTCTCACTATCTGTTTCGTCAGCAGCTTGTAACGACTCATACTCTGCTTGTAAGCGTCGCTGTAATCTCTGTGCTTGAGCAACATATAAAGGCTGGAATTGCTCTATACGTGCAGCAGCCGAATCGCTTTGCACGACAGACTTATTGTCTTCAGCGCTTATTTGTTCACTGGTTTTGCTATCATTATCTACTATGGGTTCTGGTGCTGATTGCTGCTGGCAACCTATTAACATTAACGTCCCTACTAGTGTTGCTGCTAGTAAAGTCGGCTTCTGGCGCAGACGCGCAGTCGTTATCCTATGAGTTATCGCGGTATTGTATAAATCAGCATCGGGCTTCGGTGTTAAAAATTTAAACATCACGGCACAGTTCCTGTTTTAAAAACTAAAAGTGGAAAGCTAAAAGGGTACAGCCTTAAGATTAGAATAATTTCAAATATTTTTCGTGGCTATTAAGATAGAAGTTATTAATATAGAAGCTATTAAATAAAAATTATTAAGTAAAAGTTATTAAGTATAACCTTTTTTCTTCTCACACTTGTTAAGTAAAGGCTAAAGGTCAAACGAGCCGTCATGATACCTATTAGGTTGACTGTCTAAAAAGGGAATACAGGCTTCTAGCGCTTGACAATCCTGCCTATATTCGCGACGTACAAAGTAGTCTTGTACCATACGGGCTTGTTGCTCAATACCGTAATTAAAGAATGACTTGCCGGTCTTTAGGACATAATCATACCGACGATTGATAAGCGCACCGCGCACGACTTTAAGTCCCTGCTGTAATTGCCAAACGTGGGTAAGCTCATGAATCAGCCAGCTTTGCTTATTAATAGAAGCCTCGCTAAAGTCTACTATCCAATCGGCTGGATGAAAATATATATTACCATTAAGACTAACGGCATAGTTTTTGAGTACCCACCACGCTGTTTTAAGGGTCACTTCGTCAAGTTGAATACTATCGCCAAAGACTGAGCGTGCAAGCATAATTTCACCAGCATTCAGCCGCCGTGATTGATTATTCGAATAACTTAAGCCGTTTAAACGTAAGTTCATATTAAGAAACTGCTTAAGTATTTGACGGGGCATCATTAAGGCTTTACCTTGGACTTAATTTATTTTGATAAACTATAAATTAGGGTAAGTGTCTAAGAATTAAAGCGTTTAAGACATAAGTTGTACACTTACCTGACTTTCCTTAACGTAAAACTGCGTTAGCCTAGCCTATACAACATCTACTAGAAACTGTCTTATTTTTCTGATTTCTGTTCTTTATAATAGAGAATTTTATGCCTTCACCTTTTCATGCCGACACGCCGCTTGCCCAACGGATGCGCCCTGCTACCCTTGACGCCATTATTGGTCAAGAACATTTATTAGCAGAAGGGGCTCCATTACGACGTTTGGTTGAACAAGGCCATCTACCGTCCATTATTTTGCATGGGGAGGCCGGTATCGGCAAAACTACCATTGCGATGCTATTAGCCGCTGCCGTTGGCCGTCCCTTTCATGCGTTGTCAGCTATAAATACTGGGGTTAAGCAATTGCGCGAGGTGTTGGAGAGTAAAGATTCTTTGAGCTTTGAGTCGCCAGTGGTCTTTATTGATGAGATTCACCGTTTCAATAAGGCGCAGCAAGATGCGCTATTGGGCGCAGTAGAGTCCGGTGACATTACCTTGATTGGCGCAACCACTGAAAACCCGTCATTCAGTGTCAATAATGCGCTATTATCACGCTGTCAAGTTTATCGTTTAGAACCGCTTAGTAGCGAGCAAATCGCTGCTGTATTGCAGCGGGCACTCTTAGAAGATACTGTTCTTAAAAGTCTTACTATCGATTTGCAAGCACAAAACACGATCAGTCAATTGGCACAGGGTGACGCCCGTAAAGCGCTAAATTTACTGGAACTTGCCGTACAAACTGCAGATCCAAAGCAGTCGCCTATTGTCATCGATGATGCGTTAATAGCCCGCGTGGCACAGACTGCGCTAGTACGTTATGACAAAGATGGTGAGCAGCATTACGATATTATCTCAGCAATGATAAAGTCGGTGCGCGGCTCAGACCCTGATGCGGCTCTATACTGGATGGCGCGGATGCTGGTTGGCGGTGAGCCGGCGGATTTTATCGCACGGCGGCTAGTCATCCTAGCCAGTGAAGACATTGGTAATGCCAATCCTAATGCTTTATTGCTGGCTGATGCCGCCTTGCGTAGCGTGCAATCTATTGGTATGCCGGAGGCGCGTATTATCTTAGGACAAGTGGTGGTTTATTTAGCGACTAGTGCTAAAAGTAACAGTACCTATAAAGCGATTAATGCGGCGATGACACTGGCGGAAAAAGATGCCTCACCCATACCCTTGCATCTACGTAATGGTGTAACCAAGCTGATGCGTGATCAGGGCTACGGTAAAGGTTACGTTTATCCGCATGGTTATCCCAATCACTACTATGCGCAAACCTATTTGCCTGATAACTTAGTGGGCACACGCTTCTATGAATTTGCGGATAATCAGCGTGAGCAACACAGTAAGCAATTTATGGACTGGCTAAGAACCCAGGCGGCTAGCAATGAATAAATGGGTCGTTGATTATTTAACTCATTTATAATGTGCATCATTTATCATAGCGCTCGTCATTGATAATACTCATCACTATTTTTCGAGATAATAGGCCATATAGTATCGCGATGAGGCAGCACGTTACAGTAAAAACCATTAAAATGTTAGGATGCTTGTATATAAAAACGATAGATTAATAACCATCTACCCCTAATTGCTACGCGCTTTGCTCAACAGCTACAGCGCTTTCTCTAATCTACTGCTACAATAGGCGGATAGCTTTTTATACCTACACTTTTACATAACCTTTTATATACTGATAAATAATAAAACATTGAGACTTCCTATGAATTTAAATACGATTCCTGAGATTATCGAAGATATTCGCGCAGGTAAAATGGTCATTTTGATGGATGATGAAGATCGCGAAAATGAAGGCGATATCATCATGGCAGCGACTCATGTGCGCCCCGAAGATATTAACTTTATGATTACCCATGCTCGCGGTTTAGTCTGCTTGACCTTATCACAAGCCCGTTGCCAACAGTTGGCTCTGCCGCTAATGTCAGATCGTAACGAAGCGAAATTTAGCACTAACTTTACCGTATCTATTGAAGCTGCTGAAGGCGTGACTACCGGTATTTCTGCCGCAGACCGCGCGCGTACCGTTCAAGCAGCAGTCTCATCTTCTGCCAAACCTGAAGATATCGTCCAGCCTGGACACATCTTTCCTATCATGGCCCAAAACGGCGGCGTATTACACCGTGCTGGCCATACTGAAGCAGGTTGTGATTTAGCCCGCATTGCAGGGCTTGAACCGGCAGCTGTCATCGTAGAAATCATCAATGATGACGGTACGATGGCGCGCCGTGATGACCTTGAGATATTCGCAAAAGAGCATGATCTCAAGATTGGCACTATCGCTGATTTAATCAACTATCGTATTTCTAATGAGCAAACCGTAGAAGAGATTGAGTCGCGTCCGTTCGAGACCGAATACGGTACGTTTACTTTGCATCGTTTCCGCGAGTTTGGTGCTGATGAAACCCATTTAGCCTTAGTAAAAGGCGATGTTAGCGAAGGCGTCAGTACTGTGCGTGTGCATGGCTTTCACCCCTTGCGTGACTTGTTTGCAGCTAAGAATGATACGACCGGACGTAGCGGCTGGAGTGTGCAATCTGCTCTAAAAGAAATCAATGCCTCAGAGCGCGGCGTGTTGGTATGGATTGGTAGCCATCAACCGATTGATTTGGGAGAGGCTTTAGATAAAGCTTCAGACAATCAATCATTATCTACTATTGCCCAGCAACCCTATCGCAGTATCGGCGTTGGCGCGCAGATTTTACGGCATTTGGGCGTGCGTGATATGCGCTTATTGTCATCACCGATGAAGTTTTATGCATTGTCAGGTTTTGATCTGAATGTAGTAGACTTTGTTCATGCTCCTAAGCAAGATTAATACGGTCAAATAACTTGAACTAAGCAAATGCTACTACGATAAAACTGGTTAATAAAAAAGGCACGCTAACTGATGTTAGCGTGCCTTTTTGCTACTTACTTATTACTGTTTAATAAACTCTCAAAAGCAAAAGACTAGAAAATAGTTATAATTCAGGCTTATGCCCTACCTTTTTTTCTAACGCTAATAAACGCGCGCGTTCCTCTTCTGTCCACGGTAACTTGTTTTCGCCACCGCTATCTAGACGTACCACTACTGCTTCAGCAGTAGCAACGATTGCTTGTTGTGTGCAGCTATAATAACTGTAATCTATCACGATACTAGTTGTACCCAAGCGCTTACAACGCACGCCTAATAACAGAGTATCGGGGAAAGTCACTGGCCGTAAATACTGACAGCTGGACTGCGCCAGCACCGTCACCATACTGCCATCAAACATACCCAGCGCCTGCAAATAGGCGATACGTGCTGACTCAGCATAACGATAATAAACCACATTATTTAAATGGTTAAAAGCATCCATCTCACCCCAGTGGATCGGCTGAGTATGGATAATGGGATAACGCGCCAATGCGTCAGGTATGTCAAGACCGCTGTTGACTTGCATATCAGTGGTTAAACTTGAGGGTTGATTGGCCTTGTTCATGATTTACCTTAACTTTTTTATTTACCAAATATACCAGTACTTCAAATAACTTAGTATTTAACCCCACTTAGTATTTAAACTAACTGGGCACTTAGAATAAACGAGCACAGATCAACGCTTGGGTTTATCTAAAATCTGAGTGGTCAATAGCGGCGTTGGTGTTGGGGAACTAGCAATCAGTTTATCCAGCCAATCAATCACTTCTGAGATATTTTTTGGCGCCCCCATAGTCTGTAAATTACTTTGATTGTCAGACGTTTTCGTACTGCTTTTTATGATTGACAACGATGTTGGATTAAAATTGAAGCTAACTTTGTTTTTTGGCGTGCTTGGAGGGTCTGCAACTAGAGTTTGCAACTGGTTTCGAGCTTGGCGCAAGTAAGAAATCAGCTGGCCTTTATCACGCATATTACTGGCTTGATTCGCTAGATTCAGTGTCATGATGACTTCGTGAGTCGTTAATTGCCTGCGAGTCAGTACAACATTATCGCTTGCCACGTTAACAGAGGTTCCTTGTTTATTATGGCTGTTTAGGCGCTCATGGCTGTGTAAAAATTCTTGGATATTTTGAATCGCCAAATTTTGTATCTGCCATGGGCTGGGCTGAGAGCTTTGCGCTTGTAAGCGCTCTATATCTTTGCTTAAGCTTTGTTTGATGACAATCGTCAGGGCTGGCGCAATCTCATTGCTGTTTTGTGATAGCTGCCATTGTAGTCCACGTAATAAATCAATCGCTGCCCTATCGTTATTATCTAACAGCAACCTATCAGCTGCTTGTATTTGAATACGTAATAAATCCAGCTGGTTTTGTGCTTGGCTACCGACCACAGTGCTCGGTGGTGGCAGACTCTGCTGACTGATAGCAAATAAGCGATCGTCCATTTCGTTTAGCCGACTGGCCAATTGTTCATTGCTTTGCAAACGCTCATTGACATGATTTTGAAAACGCTGCTGGCTAATATATAACCATGCTAACGCTGCGATGAGCAGTAAAATGAGTAACCACTGCAAGCGCAATAGCAAGATATTTGCTTGTCGGCGCTGCTGACCGGCAGAGGGTTCGTTAGGTGACGATTCAAACTTAGTTGACATAAAGCAGCACCGTTGTTGATAGGTTTAAACGTACTTAAAATAAGCAGGTAAGATAAATTAATTATTAATTTTTTAGTAACTGTTAAAACCAGTAGCTGTTAGAACTAGTCGCGGTTAAAACTAACAACTACTTTTAATTGCTGCAAGGATAGTCTCAGGAGCCAGATCCTCTACTCGCCAATAGCTCAGTTGCTGCTCAGCGACCATATGAGCTAAGCGCTCACCTAATACCACATAAGCAAAGTCCGACAGCTTAAGTAGCGACCCATTACTTAAATTCGTATCTAAAATTGGAGGCAAGCTGTCATTTGAATTCGCATCTAGATCTAGATTTATATCTGACTTCGACTCTGAGTCAAGCACTTGCACTGGATCAACTATACTTACCCAATGCTCAAAGGCAGTGCCGCTACTAATAACAACAATAGGCTTTGGTTGCTGTATTTGCGCTAGATTTTGCGTTGCCTTTTGCATACTGAACTGCTTTGACCACTGCTGGTAGTGAGTATTGGCATCGGTAGGCATAACTCGCTCATACCACGCAATGCTATCGATATGTACACCGCGCGCTTGTAAGGCATCGACCAATAGTCGGCGTCCGCCAAGTCCACGCCATATCAGTACCTTATCACCAGCTTTTAGCCTTTCAATCTCAGGCATAACCAGCATACCTTCGTTATTGGCAATCGCAGGCTGTAGCACCTGTTGGTTCGCTACTGGCAACTCATTAGATTGCAGTACCGCGGCAGTAGCCTCACCAACGGCAATGATATGACTCAAATGGTTGTGCGCGTTTGATACTTCTATTCTTGAATCTAAACGTGCAGCAGAGTCACTCTGCTGCTGCTTATTTTGAGCAGCGTTATCGTACTGAGTACCTATCTCATGCTCATGTGCAAGATCATGCGCGAGCGTTTGCCAAACTGCTAAGCCTAAAGCAGCAGCTGTTGGGCTTACAATGACCAAGGTTTGATAATCGCCCGCCAGCCATTGGCGCATCAGTCTCATATCTTCTTCTATGACTGCGCGCGATTGCAACGCTAGCATCGGTATATCAACGACTATAAAACCTGCTGCTTGTAAATGACAGGTAAGCGGCGCAGCACGCTCTACTGGGCGGGTATTAATCACCACTTGCGGCGGCATTGCTACACCATCAACTTCCTGATTTGACTTAGAGTAAGTGGGCGGCGATGACCAAGACATAAACATACCACGACGTAAGGCTTATGGGATTAGAGTGATATAGTCGATTTACTTTAAAACAGATACATGCCTGCTATTCAGGATGGTAAATCGCTGCCAAAATAGCACCAGCGCCATCTGCAAGTAGCATATCAGCCACTTCAATGCCGAGCTGATTGGCTTGCGCTTCTTGTTCTACTTGGGTACCACTCAAAATAGTACGTTTTTCAGCTTTTAGCAACTCGCTACCATCGGCTTGTCCGACTCGGCCACGTAGCCACAACCTATTGCCAGCATCATCGTTTTCGATATAATTATTCTCAATATCGACGCTGTCATCAGCGGCATGTAAAACAGCAAAAGCAGCAATCGGGACTTGGCAGCCGCCTTCTAAGTGACGATTTAAAGCACGCTCAGCGATTAAACGGATGCGTGCTTTGTCATCATTGAGCGGCGCGAGTAAGGCTAATATCTCAGCATCATCTTCACGACATTCAATTGCTAATGCCCCTTGTCCAACAGCAGGCAAGCAGACATCAATATCTAATTCTCCGCGAATACGCGCGTCCAGCTCAATACGCTGTAGACCGCTGGTGGCTAGAATAATGGCATCATAATCGCCTGCATCCAGCTTACCTAGGCGCGTCCCAACGTTACCGCGCAGGGTTTTGATTTGCAAGTCTGGACGATAGGCTTTAAGTTGACACTGACGGCGTAAACTTGAAGTTCCTACTACCGCACCTTCTGGTAACTCGTCAAGACTGTTATAGGTATTAGAGACGAACGCATCAGTCGGAGAGGCACGCGTGCAATAGACACCCAGCATCAAACCTTCAGGTAATTGCATGGGAACGTCTTTTAATGAGTGCACTGCAATATCTGCCTGTTTGTCATACATTGCTTGCTCAAGCTCTTTAACAAACAGCCCTTTTCCACCGATTTTGGCCAGTGGCGTGTCCAAAATTTTGTCACCTTTAGTGACAATTTTTAGCAAGTTGATGGTCAAGCTAGGATACAGTGCTAGCAAGCGGTCACGAATGTGTTCGGCTTGCCATAATGCCAATGGACTTTGACGGGTGGCAATATTTAAGGTGGTCAAAGCAGGTTGTTGCGAGTTGCTCATAAGAGGCCTCAATAGGATTAATGCTATAGTATAGTAAAACCAACTACAAACCTGTTACAGCATCAAACTCGCTGAATGCACCTGCTTTGATAAGCCAGCTACAACTCTCACTCGTCTGTCTGGTCCCAGTTGTATATTGGATTCACTGTACTTTTATTAACAGTATGTGGTGACGCAAAAAAATACCCCTATTTAAGCATAAATAAGGGATTGATGATATGGAATGACCCTTCAGGATTTAGAAATGCTCCTTGTCCATATTTGTTAAAAGTATATATTAGTTGAAAATATACTTTTGTTAAAATAGGTTAGATAAGCTACATACTTTGAATTTTTTCACGTAACGCGGGTAGATGGCGACGGCTGACGGCTAAAGTCTCCTCAATACCTTTAAAGTGTACTTGATACTGTCCGGCGTCTACAGTCTCTAGAAAATCCAGAAACTTGAGATTGATCATAGCATTACGGTGCACACGAAACAGTCGATCGTCAAATTCCTGCTCCAGCTCCTTTAAGGTCTCATCAATCAACACAATGCCCTCTTTATGACGAACTTTGACGTATTTTTGATCGGCACTACAATAATAAATATCTTTCAACTCAATCAGCTCTACCCCGCGATGGGTACGGGCGGCGATATGCTCTCGTACTGGTCGAGCGGTTGGGTCTTCAAGCTTACGGATTTCATTTAATTGGGCAGCGTTTAGATTTTTGGCTTTGCCAAGTGCCTCTAACAGCTCATCCTTGTTTGCAGGCTTTAATAAGTAGCCAATAGCATTGGCTTTAAGCGCCGCAATCGCATAATGATCATAAGCGGTAACGAAGATAACAGCCGGCGGATGCTTGAGCTCAGTAAGCTCTTGGGCACAGCGCACACCATCCATTTCAGGCATCCGAATGTCTAGTAATATGACATCTGGCTGATGGGTTTTTACTGCGACAATGGCTTCTACCCCGGTCGTTGCTTGTGCAACCACCTGATGACCTGACTCTTGCACAATCCTGACCAAACGCTCACGTGCCAATGGCTCATCATCACAAACTATAATTCGCATGTAAATCCCTTTCGCATAGCCCACCTAAAAATTTTTAGACACTATTAATAGTTACCAGTTATCAATCACATAAGGTAACGATTACATCAATAAAATAATTGATGCAATAAGTATGCCATGATAGATATTATGGAAGCATTCAAATACTAAGAAAGGGTTACAAACCAACATCTTGTAGGGGATAATCAATGATGGTTATGATTTGCTGACTGGTGACCGTACTTTGAATATCGGCACTTTGTCCGAAATGAATTTTTAAGCGCTCAGCTTGAACATAAAA
This sequence comes from Psychrobacter sp. 72-O-c, assembly GCF_904846605.1. Taxonomy (GTDB): domain Bacteria; phylum Pseudomonadota; class Gammaproteobacteria; order Pseudomonadales; family Moraxellaceae; genus Psychrobacter. Next base: position 57,017 of record NZ_CAJHBI010000002.1, on the reverse strand, counting down.
GTCCACATGTTGGCGCAAATCATGACTAATCATTAACGTTTTTCTGGGAAGCTGAGCAGTAACGGTAATAGTAACTCGGTGCTGCTGCCAGGTCACGACGATATCAATAATAATGGTTTCGGTGGTCATCTCTACCACGCTAAACAGTACTTTTTCAAGCACACTCTGCAAGGTCAAAACAGTGATGACCATATCGTACATTACATCTTCGTCGGGCAGCTGCCAACTCACAGCAAGTTTGTCAGCCAAACGGCTCGACTCAATCGCCAAATAATGCTCGCAAAGCGCCACTTCTTCTTCAAAGCTAATTTCACGCGTGCCACCAAAACTAGCACGAAACAACGCTGATACGTGCTGCAATAACGCGGCTGCACGAGGCGGATTGGATTCAATGAGTGAAGTTAAAGTGTTAAGCGTATTAAAGAAAAAGTGCGGGGCAAGACGAGCTTTGATCAAGTCGTTTTGAGCGGTCAGCTTATGTTCAAAAGATAGCTTAAGAGCATTGAGCTCTCGATGACGGCGTATGAAATACAGTAAAAACACTAATGTGAAGCTACCAGTAATCATACTATTAAATAATATATTTAAGACAAACGCTTGAGGATTGTAGTCAAGCCAGCCAATATTAATCATAACGAGCATAACTAAGGTTATTGGTATTGCAGAGCCAATCGCAAATAGCAGGAAAACATATATACTGACTCTAAGGATACTCGCGTGCTTAAAGAGAGGACGTAAATAATCAATCAAATATAATGACGGGATGACGGTTAAAGTATTTTGAATAACCCTACTCATAAACTTGATCAAAAACTGTGACCAAGTAGCCATATCATGGCGATCAATTACTGTAAGAAACAACGACCAAAGAAAGATATACAGTAGCCACTGACCAGGCCTCATGATTTCCATGAGTTTGGGAATAAAAAACTCTAAGCGCTCCGCTAGTAAGGCAACCTCATCATTTGCTATACTCGAGTTCTTATTCTGTTGACTTGTCTTAGACCGATATGAACGCCACTTCTTCAAATCCTAGTAATCCCGAGCAAAATAAAAATTCACATGCGTCTGATTCTAGCACAGATGCTGCCACAACGAACGCTGCTGCACAAAACAGCCCAGGCCAGCAAATGTGGGGCGGACGCTTTAGTGAAGCAACAGACAGCTTTGTTGCCGCCTTTACCGCTTCAGTAGGCTTCGATCAACGCTTTGCGCGCCATGATATCGAAGGCTCAATCGCTCATGCGACTATGCTCAAAGAGTGCGATATTTTAAGCGCTGATGAGGTCGCGACAATTATTGACGGTCTAAAACAAGTGCTGGCCGAGATTGAGGCCGGTGAATTTGATTGGTCCATTCAGCTAGAAGATGTACATATGAACGTTGAGTCGCGCCTGACTGATATTATTGGTGCGGTCGGTAAAAAGCTACATACCGGTCGTAGTCGTAATGACCAAGTCGCCACCGATATTCGCCTGTGGCTGCGTGAAGAGACCGATAATATCATCGCGCTATTGGTACGCTTGCAGAGCGGCTTATTAGATTTGGCCGAACAACATACCGATACTATTATGCCGGGATTTACCCATTTGCAAACTGCGCAGCCGGTCAGCTTTGGTCACCACGTGATGGCATGGTTTGAGATGCTATTTCGTGATACTGAGCGACTTGTGGATGCGCGTCGCCGTATCAATCAATTACCACTCGGTAGCGCCGCTCTTGCTGGCACAACCTTCCCGATAGACCGTACGATTACTGCGGAACTGCTCGGCTTTGAAGGCATTTGCCAAAACTCGCTCGATGCCGTATCCGATCGTGACTTTGCCATTGAGTTCACTGCAGCGGCTTCTATATTAATGATGCATATGTCGCGCATGAGTGAAGAGATTATCCTCTGGATGTCGGCGCAATTTAATTTTGTGCAGATACCGGATCGCTTTTGTACTGGCTCATCCATTATGCCGCAAAAGAAAAACCCTGATGTACCAGAGCTGGTACGTGGTAAAGCGGCTCGCGTATTCGGACAGTTAATGACCTTATTGAGCTTAATGAAAAGCCAGCCACTGGCCTACAATAAAGACAATCAAGAAGACAAAGAGCCGCTATTTGATTGCGTAGACACTTTGACAGGCTCGCTATTGGCCTTTGCCGATATGCTGCCAAATATCACGCCTAATAAAGAAAATATGCGCGCGGCGACCATGAAAGGTTATGCCACTGCTACCGATTTGGCCGATTATCTAGTGCGAAATGGGGTTGCCTTCCGGGATGCTCATGAAGTGGTGGGCAATGCCGTCGCCCTTGGTATTAGCGAAGGTGTGGACTTGAGTGATCTGACCCTTGCGCAGTTGCAGTCATTTAGCGATGCCATCGGCGATGACGTGTTCGACTACTTAACCTTAGAAGGCTCATTGGCAGCGCGTGACCATTTGGGCGGCACTGCACCCAATCAAGTTAAGCAAGCGGTGAGCCGTGGACGTACCCGTTTAGAAGTGTTTTCTTAATCTAATATTTTTTATTAACTTGATATCCTTCGCTAACTACAGGATTAATATCAAAACACCCGCCATCATTGCGGGTGTTTTTGTTACTATATTTAAGTAAATTTGCGGTTAACCTTTATAAACCTGATACCCTTAAACGGGTTAACATTCTCAAACCTGTTAATATTTGCTAAGTGCACTAAGACCTTTATCATAGGTCAGTATCAACTTACTAATATATTCAATATCAATAATAAGGAGCGACTCATGACCGAGAATTTCAATCCCCAAGCCAATACCGTATTTTGCCGTAAATATCAACAAGATCTACCTAAAATGGTGCATCCTCCCTTCCCGAACAAAAAAGGTCAAGAGCTACAAGAAACAGTATCTGATAAAGCATGGAAAGAATGGCTTGAACATCAAACCATGCTGATTAACGAAAACCATTTAAGTATGATGGATCCTGAAGCCAAGAAATTCTTGACGGAACAACGTGATAAATTTTTGGATAATGAAAACTATGAACGTGCTCAGGGCTGGACACCAGAAACCAAAAGCTAGACCGACGCTTAGAATAGAAAATGACATGTAAAAAAACGAGGCGCTAGCCTACTTTGCTAGCGTCAATCGCTTGTTGTACCGTTGTAAAATCACTATGGCGCACATCCGTGCCACTGCTGATGTAAATCACTAACTCGGCAATATTGCGGGCATGGTCACCGATGCGCTCAAGCGCTCTGAGTATCCACATCAAGTTAATCACGTGACTAACTTGCCGTGGGTCTTCCATAACATAAGTCATCAAGGCGCGAACGGCAGACTGATACTCAAAGTCCACGTTGCCATCACTACGCATCACATCAAAGGCGCGCTCTGCTTTTAAATGCTCAAAGGCTGCTAGCGCACTGTGCAGCATCAAGCGTACTTGATTACTCAAATGCTGTACTTCATGATAGCAGTAAGCGCTCGCACTTGTGACGCTATCAGCGGCTACTTGCTGTGCCATATAGGCAATCTTAGCCGCCTCATCGCCGATACGCTCAATATCTACTACCCCTTTACTGATCGCCATGACATAGCGCAAGTCGCGAGCCGCCGGTTGCCTTTTAGCCACTAATAATAGTACTCGCTCATCAATTAGCACTTCTAACTGATTGATCGCACTGTCCTGCTCAACCACCTGATAGGCCAAATTCATATCGCCTTCTATCAAAGCGTGCATCGCTTGTGCCACTTGCTGCCCAGCAAGCGCACCCATCTCTAAAAATAAATCAGTGGTCTCGGTTAAATCTTGGTCAAAGCTTTTGGAGGTGTGGAACATGGGATTAGACATAATGAAATTCTCAAGTAAAAAACCACGACAATAGCAATCCCAAAAAACAAGCTAACGTTGTCAGACTCCTAAGCCTACTAATGGTAGTAGTACTTATTTTTCGTTATTTTGGATTTTTAGAAATGACATGAGTAGAAGAACCATAATAAATAGGACAATTAGCCATAACGCCCAGTAATATAATCTTCAGTCGCTTGCTGCGAAGGGTTGGTAAAAATCTGGTCGGTGTTGCCCATTTCTACCATGTCGCCCAAATACATATAAGCGGTATAATCAGAGATCCGCGCCGCTTGCTGCATGTTATGGGTCACGATAGCAATGGTATAGTCTTGCTTTAAATCCTCAATCAAGTCTTCGATTGCCCCCGTTGAGATAGGGTCAAGTGCTGAGGTCGGCTCATCTAATAATAGAACTTCAGGTTTGGTCGCTACCCCGCGCGCAATACATAAGCGCTGTTGCTGTCCGCCAGATAATGACAAGCCGGATGCGGATAACTTGTCCTTAACCTCATTCCATAGCGCCGCTTTTTTAAGTGCCCACTCGACGCGGTTGGCAAGCTCAGCCTTCGACATCTTTTCATATAAACGTACCCCAAACGCCACATTATCAAAAATGGACATCGGAAACGGTGTGGGCTTTTGGAATACCATCCCTACCTTGGCGCGCAGTAGATTAACATCCATCGATTTTGCCAATACATCATGACCATCAAGATGAATCTGACCTTCAGCGCGCATATTGGGATATAAGTCATACATGCGATTAAAGGTACGCAGTAGCGTTGATTTACCGCAGCCAGAAGGACCGATAAATGCGGTTACTTGCTTTTCAGGAATATCAAGGGAGATGTCTTTTAGAGCACGAAAGCTACCGTAATAAAAGTTTAGGTCACGGATTTGCAGTTTTGGGGCAGGCATAGTGTCTGCGAACTCGTTTGATGAGGCGGATGTCTGTTCGCCTGCTGTACGTTCAGTGGTTACTGGGGCAAGAACATGTACACCTGGATCACTCAAAGTGGGTAAAGGTACAGGAATCTGAATTTTGTTTTTAGTAGGTCGGGTGGCAATATCTGTCATGGTCATGTTCCTTATTGTCTTTAATATGAAATTCTTTAGTGTGAAGTTCTTTAACAGGAGATAAAAATTAAGAAATTGGGTAAGTATTAGTTTTTAGCAGTAAGACTTTTCAGTAAAACTCTTTAATAAAAGCATCTGATAAAAACTGTTAGTTGTATTCTTTACCCCCGATGTAGCGTGCTGCTACATTTAGGGTAAGCACTGTTAAGGTAATTAATAATGCTGCCGCCCAGGCTAAGGTATGCCAATTGTCATAGGGGCTCATGGCAAATTGATAAATAGTGTTGGGCATATTGCCCATCGCATTGCTCATGTCTAAGCTGAAGTATTGATTGTTCAACGCGGTAAATAACAGCGGAGCAGTCTCGCCAGTGATACGCGCAAATGCTAGTAGTACGCCGGTAATTAAGCCTGCCCGCGCTGCTTTGATAGTTACGCCCAGTACCAACTTCCATTTCGGCGTTCCTAACGCGTAAGCCGCTTCACGTAAGGTATTGGGCACCAATAACAGCATGCTTTCTGTGGTTCTGACCACCACTGGAATGACAATTAACGCTAGGGCACACGCGCCTGCCCAACCAGAAAAGCTATAATTTTTGACCAATATTGCATAGATAAATAAGCCAATCACAATAGATGGGGCCGATAATAGAATGTCATTTAAAAAACGTATGACTTGTCCCAGCCAATTGCCGTGCGAGAATTCCGCCAAATAAATTCCTGCTAGCAAGCCAATTGGGGCACCAATAAACAATCCACTACCAGCAATCATCAGCGAGCCGACAATAACGTTGCGCAGACCACCATCAGTCATCGGTGGCGGAGTGTCCGCAGTAAATACTGGCATTTGGACCAAGCCGCTAAAGCCTTCAACGCCTAAAGTAATCAAAATCCACGACAGCCAAAATAGTCCAAAGATCATAGCTGAGGCCGCAAAGCCCAATCCTACTTTATTCCACAGTCGGCGACGGCGATATAACCTTTGGTCGCTGGCCATAATGGGCTTAGTCGAAGCTTGAGTAATGGCAGACAATGCGGTCATGCAGCAGATTCCTTATTATTTACTAACTTTCTACAGTTTATGTTTTTCATTGAATAGTATTTTTTAATAAACCATTTTATGAAATGTCCGGCTTAGCAAAAATGACTTAGCAATAATGACAGCGGCTACCATCCAACAATTATTGTCCAGCACGCTTATCCATACCGCGTAGCAACAGCCGCGAAATGCTCAGTACTACAAAAGTAATCATGAATAGTATCAATCCTAAATGTAGCAGCGCCGACAGATGTAGCGGATCGGACGCTTCGGCGAATTCATTGGCCAAGGCTGAGGTGATAGACACCCCGGAAGCAAACATACTGGGACTGATATTAAAGGTGTTACCAATCAAAAAGGTCACCGCCATAGTCTCCCCCAGCGCCCGACCTAACCCTAAGATAATGCCGCCAACCACACCAGTTTTGGTATAAGGTAAGACAATCTTAAACATTACTTCCCAGGTGGTCGCACCCATGCCATAGGCAGATTCTTTGAGAAGTGCAGGCACAACCGCAAACACATCACGCATGGTGGCGGCGATAAAAGGAATAATCATAATGGCAAGCACTAGAGATGCCGTAAATAAGCCAATACCCATCGGTGCCCCAACGAAAAGCTTGCCAATGAGAGGCAAACCGCCTAAATTTTCTGTCAGCCAAGGTTGAATATGATTGCCAAAAAAAGGCGCAAATACGAATAAACCCCACATACCATAGATGATAGAAGGAATACCAGCTAACAGCTCGATGGCAATGCCCAGTGGCTTCTTGAGGAAAGGGGGACACAGCTCAGTCAAAAATATCGCAATACCAAAGCTGACAGGTACGGCAATAACTAGCGCCATAACTGAGGTAACTAAAGTGCCATAAATCGGCGCAAGAGCGCCATATTCATTGGCGACTGGATCCCAGTTATTACTGGTATAAAAATCCAGCCCAAATGCTTGCATACTCGGCCAAGCACCGATAACCAGTGACAGTAAAATCGCCCCTAAGCTTAGCAATACAAAAAGTGCCGCCGCTTTGGTAGTGGTGACAAATATTGCATCCCAACGTTTTTGTTTGTTTAGTTGTGTCTGCAAGTTAAGTCCTGCCATGACCACCTCAATTAGTTTGATAAACATGCTTGAAAATGAATGGGTTAAATATAAATATTTTAACTATGAGTTACGCCTATGATCTGCATATCAGCAAAATCACAGGCGCATGGGAGGGTATGCTATTACTGTTACTGCGGAGTATAGATCGGCTTGCCGTCCTTACCGACCACTTGCTTCCAGCTGTCTTTGAATAGCGCGACTGCCGTATCAGAAAATGGCACATAATCTAGCTCAGTTGCTGAGTCGTCACCTTGGTCATAAGCCCAACTAAAGAAGTTTAGCGCGCCGGCCACTTGCTTAGGATCTTGCGGTTGTTTGTGCACTAAAATAAACGTCGCAGCCGCTATCGGCCATGCCCCAGCAGTTTCAGAGTTGGTAATGACCTTATAGAACCCTGCTTGCTGCGACCAGTCAATATCCCCTGCGGCCGCAAAGCTTTCTATTGATGGCTGCACAAAGTTGCCTGCCGCGTTTTTGAGTGCCACATGTGACATATTATTTTGCTTGGCATAGGCGTATTCGACATAACCAATGGCATTGTCCATTCGGTTGACATAACTTGCCACGCCTTCGTTGCCTTTACCTGCTGCACCGCGAGCAGACGTTGGCCATTTGACTGTCTTGTCAACGCCAACATCACTTTGCCATTCAGGTGATACTTTTGCTAAGTAATCGGTAAAGTTAAAAGTCGTGCCTGAGCCATCTGAGCGAAACACAGTGGTAATAGGGCTGTCTGGCAAGCTTAAATCTGGGTTAAGCTGCACGATAGCAGGATCGTTCCATTTGCTGATATTACCCAAATAGATATCCGCTAGCATTTTGCCATCTAGCTTCAGTGCGCCCGGCTCGATACCTTCGATGTTGACCACTGGTACCACACCACCAATTACAGTTGGGAACTGGATCAACCCTTCTTTCGTTAATTCTTCTGGCGTCATTGGCGCATCTGAAGCACCAAAATCGACTGTGCCTGCGACGATTTGCTTAATGCCACCTGATGAGCCGATAGATTGGTAGTTGACCTGTCCACCGGTAGCATCGTTATAATCGGCTGACCATTTGGCGTAGATAGGCTGCGGGAATGAAGCTCCAGCGCCGGTAATATTCATTGAAATTTGATCGTTTCTGGCAGGGCTGGCGCTATTTGTGGTACTACTATCAGTGCTACTGCTGGCGACTGCGCTACTGTCAGTAGCCGGCTCTGCGGTGTCATCGGTTGATTTATTACACGCCGTAAGTGCTAAGGTACAACTGACGGCCACTGCTAATAACGAATAACGCATGTAAGACTCCTAAAGTTTAACAACGGTACGAAAAATTCTGGTCCGTGACATGCGTTGTAGTGTGCCAAGCTTTGATGACAGTTTGATGACAATAGTAATATTAATAACAACAGTAATATTAATAACAACAGTAATAAAAGCAGTAGTAAGGGCGAAAGCATCTTCATGTTAGTAAACTAACCTTGATTAGCCGATCTAAAATCGAATACCATTGAATAATTTAGCTAAACAATATTAATAAATCTGTAGATTTCAAATGATTATAAATATGGCCGAATATCATTAGCAGTCAGGTCGGAAGTTTGCTAGTATGAAGTTGATTTACAACACTGACAGACTCGGGGTGCGATGTATTAATGACTGATTTATAAGCAGTCACTATATATTCGCTGAGAAACCACCCGCCGAACCTGATGCGGTTAGTACCGACGCAGGGAAGTCTGAGCTGATGTTATTGTCTTGCAACGGGCGCGCAGAAATGCCTTATTATTAGAACTACTCTTTAGCTCTGTTTTAATAGCTACAGTTCGCCGGTTAGTAATTCGCTGGTTAATGAGCTAGTTAATAAAGAGTATGGCGGTTAATAATAAGTGGCACCCAACACTCCAGTTAGTCCTATCCATTAGCATCATGTTTGTTAGTGCGATTAATTTAGACGGACGATTGGATTCAACTTGCATGCATAATTGACGCTTACCCCGCAGATTCTGGCGGTGTTGCCTTTAACATTGGACAACACGCTAGGACAGCATATGACTACTTCAAAAACCATCTCGAATACTGGTTCAAAAGCCACTTCAAACACTAACGCACACACGCCTTCATACGCGGACGCTACCCTTCATATCCCAGCCAAAAATTCAGTTAGTGCTTCAGATGATGCTAACTCGAGTAATAGTAAGGCTGATAAAAAAGCAGACGCCTTAAAAACCCCTGCTCATCGCGCCGCAGGTGACGCTCGTTTTGAAGAAGACGCCCGCGACTTACACCGTATCCTTCCCGCCTCTCGGAAAGTCTATATCGAAGGCTCAAGACCCGACATTCAAGTACCGATGCGCGAGATTAGCTTAGCCGATACCCCTGTTGGTGGTACTGGTGACAAAGAAGGCGAGCACAATCCACCGTTTTATGTCTATGACACCTCAGGCGTTTATACTGACCCCAATGCCACAATCGACCTTACCAAAGGGTTACCCAAGCTACGTGAAGGCTGGATAAACGAGCGCGGTGATACCGAACAGTTAAGCGGTCTATCAAGTACCTACGGACAAACGCGCGCCCGCGACATCAGCACTGCCAATCTGAGGTTTGCTCATATCGATAAGCCGCGCCGTGCCAAAGATGTCGCTGGTAAAACAGGCAATGTCACCCAAATGTACTATGCGCGCCAAGGTATTATTACTCCTGAGATGGAATATATCGCTATTCGCGAAACCCAAAAGCAGCATGAATCAACGGATATGCGTCAACATGATGGCGAGAGCTTTGGCGCTAATACCCCTACTGTTATTACGCCTGAATTTGTACGTAGTGAAGTGGCGGCAGGTCGTGCAATTATTCCTAATAATATTAACCATCCTGAGTCTGAGCCGATGATTATCGGCCGTAATTTTTTGGTGAAAATCAACGCCAATATCGGTAACTCGGCGCTGGGTTCATCTATTGATGAAGAAGTCTCCAAAATGACTTGGGCAACACGTTGGGGCGCGGATAACATTATGGATTTATCCACCGGTAATCATATTCATGAAACCCGCGAATGGCTGATTCGTAACTCACCGGTACCGATTGGCACGGTGCCTATCTATCAAGCGTTAGAAAAAGTCGATGGTGTGGCTGAGGATTTAACGTGGGAGATATTCCGCGATACCCTTATTGAACAAGCAGAACAAGGTGTTGACTACTTCACTATTCATGCTGGCGTGCTGTTAGATTATGTGCCACTGACTGCCGGACGCTTAACGGGCATTGTCTCGCGCGGCGGCTCTATCATGGCGCAGTGGTGTATGGTGCATCAACAAGAGAGTTTTTTATATACTCATTTTGAAGACATCTGCGAGATAATGAAGGTTTATGACGTGGCCTTTAGTTTAGGCGATGGACTGCGTCCTGGTTGCTTGCAAGATGCCAATGATGAGGCACAGTTTAGCGAGCTGCGGACATTAGGTGAGCTGACCAAAGTAGCTTGGCAGCATGATGTGCAAGTGATGGTTGAAGGACCGGGTCACGTGGCGATGAACCGTATTAAAGAAAATATGGATTTGCAACTTGAGCTGTGTGCTGACGCGCCTTTTTATACTTTAGGGCCTTTAACGACTGATATTGCGCCGGGTTACGACCATATTACTAGTGCCATTGGTGCGGCGATGATTGGCTGGTTTGGCACAGCGATGCTGTGTTATGTCACACCCAAAGAACATCTAGGCTTGCCCAATAAAAAGGATGTCAAAGACGGCATTATCACTTATAAAATTGCTGCCCACGCTGCTGACCTTGCCAAAGGCCATCCGGGTGCACAAGCGCGTGATAATGCACTATCAAAGGCTCGTTTTGAATTCCGCTGGGATGACCAGTTTAATCTGGCGCTCGATCCGGATACGGCGCGTGAATTTCATGATGAAACCTTACCAAAAGACGCGCACAAGTCTGCTCACTTCTGCTCGATGTGTGGCCCTAAGTTTTGCTCGATGAAAATCACCCAAAACGTCCGTGAATATGCGGCTGGTCTGAAGAGTAAAGAGGCTTAGGTTGAGTTAGTTAGGTCACTACTATCTTTACACACAAAAAATCCCCGCTACCTAAGTAGTGGGGATTTTTTATGCTCAAAAGCTAATTTTCAACTTAATTTTTTTAAGTCTATACCTTCGACGCCTGATAAATCTCATCAATAGAAGTATTAATAGTATCGGCAAACTCTTTATCACTTTGCTGTTTACTTAAGCCTTCAGTAAAGGCACGTGAGAAGCTGGCAATCATACCTGGGTTTTGCTTGAGCTTAGCACAAGCATCACTACGGCTATAGCCACCAGATAAGGCGACTACTTTCAATACTTTTGGATGGTCAATTAGCTCTTGATAGAACCCAGCTTCTTCTGGCAAAGTTAGCTTAAGCATTACTTGTTTATCATCAGCCAAGCGCTCAAGGTTATGTAAGATATTGGTTTTTAGAAGAAGCTCACAATCATGTTTCTTAGCACTATCGATATTCACTTCTGGCTCGACGATTGGCATCAGACCCTTTGAGATAATTTGCTTAGCAACGTCAAATTGCTGCTGTACGACTAGCTCAATACCATCAACATTCGGCTCGTAAATGACTGAGCGCATCTTAGTACCAAATACCGGATAGTTCTTAGCTTTGTCTAATAATAAGTCTAGATTGGGCATGGGGCGCATCACTTGCACGCCGCTCATTTGTTCTGCTAAGCCTTTATCCACCTTTAAAAAAGGCACGATATTTTTGTCTTCCCATAGGTAATTGGCGGTCGGCTTGCCATTAACCTTGCGCTCCATAGTGTCTTCAAACAAAATCGCACCAAGGACACGTTTATCGTCAAAGCAGTCACAAGACATGATACGGGCACGCATTTCGTGCACAAGGTCAAACATGGCCTCGTCATTATCATAGTCATCGCCAGTAACACCATAATTTTCTAACGCTTTGGGCGTGCTGCCACCACTTTGATCAAGCGCGGCGATAAATCCTGAACCATTTTTTATACGTTGTAATTGCTGTTGATATTCCATTGAATGAGCATCCTATTTTATTAATTAAGGCCAAGTGTCACAAAGGTAAACGGCCAACTGTCAGTTTATGCAAGCCTGATTATATAAGTCTGACCGTTTGTATATAACCTTACCATAGGACGCCCTGTGTGCCTATATAGGATAAGTTAAAGAATTATAAAAACTTGTTGTCATGCCAAAATATCATTATGCCAAAATCGTTATTCTGAAACTATTACGTAAAAACTTTCACGCTAAAAACAGCACCGCAACACAGCTTACCGCTAATAATAATCCTACCATATTGATACGATTAAGCGATTCTTTAAACACGCCGACGCCAATGAGGGTAGCCACAGCGATAACACCGACGTTCATTCCAGTAAAGACGATACTGGGTGAGTCTGAGAGTAATTGATGAGCGCGAATATAAGCATAAATATTACCCATATTTAACACACCAAGCAGTAATCCAGCAGCTAACGCTCGACCTTGCCAGCGTACACGAGTGATAAGCAAATAGATAAACAGCAGTAAGCCGGCAAGCCCAAAGCTGATAAATAGCGTCAGCGGAAATGCCGCGCCTTGTTTGGCAACCTGTTTAAATAGAATATCAATAATACCGTAGCCTGCCCACACGCCAAATAGCCATAACGGCGTGCGTAACGCCTGTTTATTAACAGCTTTATCGGTAGAAGCATTCGTACTATTATTATTAGTAGATTTATTGGTATTATCATTAACAATAATAGCTTGCTGCGGACGATAGACTAGAGCACCGAGAGCTAAAAACCCTAATACTAAGCCAAAAATTCGCGTGCCCGTTAATACTTCACCAAATAGGATAAACGCAGCAATAATAGGAATAATCAAAGATAAGCGTTGGGCAGCATCAGTGGCAACCATGCCGACCGCTGCAATCGCTCGACCAAGAATAACGAATACCGCTGGCAAAAGAACCCCAAGCGCAATGATAATGCCCCATGCATCGCCAAGTTTATCCATACCGCTGATGTCGGGCTTGAGCAATAGCCAAGTAAGTAGAAAAGCAACTGGATAACCAGCGACGATGGTTTGGCGAATATCTATCTTCTGTTGTCGTAATATTTTTAGTAGCACAGAGACGGCGACACTACACAGTACCGCAATCGTTAAATACATCATCAGTCTCTACCTTATTCAATAACCATACTGCCCATTGGTAATTATTTGATTCAGCACTTATAAATCAGCCCTGCTCAATCAAAACAAAAGCATAGAAGGTAACAAAGTATTTCTTTTACAGCAATCTATTTGTCATTGTTCATAAAATCACGCATTAGATAGTGTCTGCTGCGTTCAAATTACAATTACCATGCAGGTGAGATTGCGAATTTTTGGTAAAATACGGGGCTATCCTACTAATACAAGTCACAGCGCAAGATAACGTTTATCTTGGCGTATTGCTATTGCCTATGAATTCTCTACTTCGCTTTTTTGAAACGCGCCTCTCAGCCTTCCCTGACACGCCAATTCCTCTGCCTCGTGAGGGGCTGATAAAGTTTCTGTGGGCGTGTACTAAAGGTTTACGCGGCTGGCTGTTGCTATTTATGATCTTGTCCGCGGGTATCGGGATTTATGAAGCCATGCTATTTGCATGGATTGGCAATCTAGTCGATTGGCTCGGTACTTATACGCCGCAGAACCTATGGGCCGAAAAAGGCGATACGATGCTACTGATGCTTGCGGTGCTAATTATTAGTCCGTTTTGGATCGCCTTATCTTCCTTGATTCATTTTCAAACTTTGCAAGGCGTATTCCCTATGCAAATGCGCTGGCGTTTTCATCAGCGGATGCTTGGTCAATCCATGCAGTTTTATCAAGATGAATTTTCTGGTCGGGTCTCTGCCAAAGTGATGCAAACGGCACTGGCAGTACGCGAGACTGTGATGACAGTCACTGACATGTTTATGTATGTCACCGTCTACTTTATAACGACAAGCGTCATTCTGTTTAATTTAGACAGCTTGTTATTGATACCGTTTGTGGTTTGGTTTGTACTGGTTGGGCTGACCATGTGGTACTTTATCCCCAAGCTCAAGCAGACCGCTGTTGTCCAAGCTGACGCGCGCGCTTTGATGACGGGACGTATCACCGATGCTTACGCCAATATCATGACGGTCAAGCTGTTCAGTCATTCACGCCGTGAGCTGGGTTATGCTAAGAATGCCATGGGGCAGTTCCTGGGAACCGTCCATGCACAAATGCGCTGGGTCAGTTATTTGGAAGTCTCCACCCACCTTATCAGTGTAATCTTGGTTAGCAGCACGGCTGGCATTGCCTTATATTTATGGCAGCAAGGTGCGGTCGGTGTTGGTGCGATTGCAGCCGCGACAGCGATGGCATTGCGACTAAATGGTCTGACCCGCTGGATCATGTGGCAGACGGCAAGTTTGTTCGAGAGTATCGGTACGGTTCAAGACGGCATGCGTACGTTATCTGCACCGCAAACCATCGTGGATAAACCCAACGCCCCAGCTCTAAAAGTCACCGACGGTAATATTATCTTCGATCATGTGGACTTCAGCTACGAGGGTGAGAATGGTGTGGCTGCGATCCAAACAGGCGCAAAAGTTGATGTGGTCAAGACAGCGGCAACAACGCTAGAAACCTCACGCGTAAGACTGCTAGATGACTTTCATTTAGACATTAAAGCAGGTGAAAAGATAGGCTTAGTTGGACGCTCAGGTGCCGGTAAATCAACCTTAGTTAATCTGCTACTGCGCTTTTTTGATGTGGATAGCGGCAAAATTTATATCGATGGGCAAGCGATTAACGAGGTCACCCAAGAGTCATTACGTCAGCAAATAGGTATGGTGACCCAAGATACCTCGCTGCTGCATCGCACTGTCCGTGAAAACATTGCCTATGGTCGCCCTGATGCTAGTGATGAAGAGATTATATTTGCTGCCAAACAAGCACAGGCATGGGACTTTATCAAAGAATTATATGACGATAAAGGCAACACTGCCCTTGATACCCAAGTTGGTGAGCGCGGGGTCAAGCTCTCTGGCGGTCAACGTCAACGCATTGCCATTTCACGGGTCATGCTTAAAAACGCGCCTATTCTATTGTTGGATGAGGCCACTAGTGCCCTTGATTCTGAGATTGAGTTTGCCATTACCGAGAGCTTAAACGATATCATGACCGGCAAAACCGTTATTGCTATCGCGCATCGCCTGTCTACTATTGCAGCACTTGATAGATTGGTAGTGATGGATAAAGGACGTATCATTGAGCAAGGCAGCCACAATGAGCTACTGGTATTAAATGGTGTCTATGCCCGATTATGGCACCGTCAAAGTGGCGGCTTCTTAGGGGAAGACAGCTAAACGGCCAGAACTTCGCTGAATTAAACAACACAGGGATGTGGCATCATTATGGAAGAACTTGCAAAAAGTATTGCTATCAACGCGCAACAAGCGCGTTATTACGATCTAGGCGAACTTAACGAGGTAGCACGCTCAAATTCGACCTTACGTGTTCCGGCACACTTTTATGGCGGTAATGGTTTCACAGTCGGTGCCTATACGCCACTATTAAAGGCATTAAGCTTAGGTTTTGATATCTCGTCATTGGCCATGCGTGGCTACTGGTACGATAAGCCAACCAGTAAACGACTCACTCGCGCCCAAGATGCCGATATACTCATTAAGTTTTTAGAAAAGACTCAAGATGCTCCTATCGTTGGCATTGGTCATTCACAAGGAGCGACTGCCACCGCCATCGCTGCAGCCAAGCGTCCTGACCTATTCTCACAGTTATACCTCATAGAGCCGGTGACTTTCACCAAAGCGCAAACGCTACTGTATGACCTAATGCCACGCTCCCTCAAAATGACTCGTGAACCTTTCAAAAGCACATTGACTAAGCAAACCACATGGCCAAGTGTGCAAGCATTCTATGAGTATTTGCGTGCGCTGCGTGCCTATCGTCGTATTAGCGATGAGCATTTGCAAATGTTCGCTGAACAAAGCTTAGTAGCGCAAGCAGATGGCAGTTATACCTTGATGTTTACTCCTGAACAAGAGCTAGCCAACTATTTTGGCACCCCTTATATTGATGCCGCGTTGAAAAAAATACGCTGTCCTTATACTATAATTACTGGCAAGCCCACGCTATTTATTAATGATAAAGTCAGAAAACAATGGCAAAAATTTGTCCCTGCTGAACGTATTGTCTCTTTGCCTGATTATGGACACTTGCTACCGATAGAAGCCCCTGAACAATGTGCTACCCTGATTTTAGAAGACTTCTTATCCTGAACAATTATGCCAATAACTAACATGAAGCGATGATATAAAACGACGACATAGAAATAGAAAGGTTTGAGCTGATGAACGACCTATTTGCGCCGAATCCGTCTGATAATTTATTGCCCTATGACGGCAAAGTTAACGACTTAGGGATTATTATTAATGACTCTAACGCTCTCTATAAGGCATTATTAGCCGAGCTACCTTGGCATTCCGATATCGTAAGTATTTTTGGTAAGACTCATGTGACTACGCGTCAGATTGTTTGGATGGGTGAAGACGATGCTAGCTATCACTACTCTGGTCATTCACGCTCCGCCATTCAATGGTCAAATGCAGTGTTTCATGTGAAACAATGTGTCGAGCAAAATCTAGCAGCTATTGGAATTACAGCTGATTTTAATTCTTGCTTGCTGAACTATTATCCCTCTGGTACAGATGGCATGGGCTATCATGCTGACGATGAAAAAGAGCTAGGCTATCAGCCAATTATTGCCTCTCTATCACTTGGCGCCACGCGAAATTTTGTCTTAAAGCACAAAAAAACTCAAGATAAAGTCGAGCTTCATCTTGAGTCCGGTCAGCTTATCGTTATGCATGGTGATACGCAAATATTCTGGAAGCACACCATCACTAAGACTAAAACGGTAGATACTGGCCGAATTAGCCTAACGTTTCGGCGCATGCTTCCAATTTAGTGATACTTCTTGTTTAACTGCGCCTACTAATTTTTAATAATAATTGCTACCTTAGACTGCTTTGCGATCCAAAAAACGCTCACGGTAACACTGATATGCTGCCTCACATACGCTTGAGGTATAGCTGGCATTGACCCCGCCTGCAACCACAGCACCCACAGCGGGTATCATCTGTGCCGCTTTAGTCTTGACCATATTGGTCGCCACTTTAGTCGCCGTTTGCCGCAAGACACGTGAGACCACCTCTTCGTTAACTTTATTAAAAGCAAGGGTCTCTGGATCTTTTGCCATGCTAAATGTATCGTCAAGTGCTGCTTGGCGCTCCTCAGCAGAGGCAGATGTAGCCACTCCTAGTAACGACATCGCAAATAGCTGTTCGCCCTGGTCACTCATATCGAAACCATAGTAAGTAGCATACTCACCGATAGCCCGTAAGTTGGCGGTAACGAGACCCACCACATCAGCAGGAATACCTGCCCAGCCAACCATACCTGTTGCCACACCCTGCGCGCTAGTCAGCGCCACGTATTTACTTTTGAATAGTTTGACTTGTTTGTCAACCACAGCCACTGGTAAACGCTCAATATCAGTGAGCTTTTTTATGGACGCATCTGCGGCATCCGGCTCATTTTGATATGCTTCAATCGTGTCTTGAACATCTAGCGTCCAGTTTGCTGCGTCGCTTAAAGTTGTTATGGTTTTCTCTGTCGCTTGTTTTAGGGCATCACCAAACTGCGGCGCATTCATAAGTGCCTCTCCAGCCTTAACAATAGGCGTATTCAAAGTCGCAAAGGTCTTACTTAATAAGCTTTTTTCGGGATGCTTCCAATCTTCTATCTCTTGACGTACTTGCGCCTCGTAAGCACTGTGATCGGTCGCTTTTTCGTCAGTATTTTTATCTTTGTTTAGGTTATTTTCTTTGTTAGAGTCAGTCATAATATATCCTATGATAAGTTAATAGAAACAGCAGGGTGTATTTTGTATTCGTAAATATATTCGGTCAGTAAAATAGTTCCCCACCAAATATACCTTAATTAATACACAGCAATTCTGCAACTACCACAGGCTCGTGGTTGGTTGTTTGTAAATAAATGAAAATGAGCATTCTTATACAATACTCAGCCCTCAATAATAATATTGTCTTTGGGCGCGTCGCTAAAAATATTATTTAAGCATAAAAAAACGCAAAATAGAGAGATCTATCTTGCGTTTGGACAGGTTATCTCGATGGCAGTAGTAACCTATTTACTTCCATTGCTGCATGATGAAGTGATAAGGCAGATACAGCGCCCAAGTACAAAAGGTAAAAGCATGCAGCTGTAGCGGCATACTAAAATTAATTATCGCAACTACCCTTTTTTAGTATTATTTATACAGATGCTTCTAAGACGATTTTGCCAAAAGTATCACCTTTTTGGAGCTCATAATGGGCGGCAACAACTTCAGAAAGCAGATAAGTCTGCTGGATATGTAAGATCAGCTTACCATCAGCGATTTGCTGTAAGATACGTGCCATATCTTGACCATTTCGTTGAGCCGCATAACCAGCAACGCTTAAGCTTTTCTCATCGCCTGCCTCTTTAAGCTTATCGACCCAAATCGTTGGTAAGACATTAACACGTCCACCAGATCTGAGCACACTAAGCGCGCGTACACCCGCATCATTACCGACTAAATCAAGCAATACATCGGCTTGCAAGTCAGGAAAGGCCTCATCTTTGGTATAGTCAATCCAGCTCGTCAGTTGGCTTTTGTCTATGAAGTTATCAAGCTTGGCATATTTTTCTGGTGAGCAGATAACGGTTACTTTAATGCCATCTTCCACTATTTTTTCCATTAATAACTGAATCAATAGATGACCCACACCGCCAGCTGGGGCGTTCATCACGACATGCTGACCTTTTTTAATATCAGCAAACGCTATAAACTGTAACGCCGTTTGTCCTATGCAAGGTAGCGCACCGGCTTGTTCTAAGGTTACCGACTCCGGAACTTTAGCAAGCAGCTTAGCATCTACCGCCACATACTCAGCATAACAGCCGCCATCGAAGGTAAGGGCAGCGACTTTATCACCGACAGCAAACTGATCGCTATTACTGTGTGCCACTTCCCCTGAAACATCAAATCCCAAGATCGCAGGCTGATCATTATCGAATTTGTCTTTTCGAATACTATCAGCACCCCAGCCTTTACCTTGACGGGTTTTATAATCGACAGGGTTGATACCTGCATAAGCCACTTTTACTAGTACTTGTCCATCACCAAGTTCAGGGACGGCCACACCATCTTGATAGTTCATGACTTCAGGTTCACCAAACTCGCGGATAAGCACCGCATGTTGGGTGATAGGGAGTTGTTGATTAGAAGCGTTAGACATCGTAAAACATCCTTATTTTATTCATCAGGGTTTATTTATTAATTGATCTTTATCTTATTCACTCTTAGAATTTATTTAATAGACAGCATCTTTATTAAATAACATTTTTAATAGATAGCTTTGATGATACAGACTGCTTATTTTTAATCAACATGAACCAGTAAAAGCCATTACGGCAAAGCCAGCTCGGCACTGATAGGCAAATGATCTGATAACGTTGACCAGGGTTTACCAGTATGTACCCAGGCATCCTTTACAATTAGATTACGCACATAGATGCGATCCAAGCTCAGTACCGGCAGCTTCGCCGGAAAGGTCGGTAACAACTTACCATGACAGGATTTAAAGGCTTCTGTCATACCGAGATCAGTGGCCAGCTTATCACATGACATCTTCTTCCAATCATTAAAATCACCAGCCAAAATCAGCGGTTGGTCAGGGGCAATCTCGTTACGTACATAGTCGCTAATTGCCTGATACTGCTTGATTCGATCGCGCTCGAACAGATTGAGATGAGCGCATAATACGACTACTGGCCTGTCCCAACCTATCGGCTGTACCTCACAGTGCAACACTCCGCGCTGCTCGAGTTTATTAACAGTAATATTGACGTTATGCTTCGGATCTAAGGGAAAGCGACTGAGTACCGCATTACCATGATGACCATTTTCATACTCTGAGTTTTTACCATAGCTGTTCTGCAGCTGCAAAAACTCGCCAAACCACTCATGCTGCGACTGGTCAGGATATTCGTTGTATTGCATATTACGCTTCAGATTTTGACCTTGCACTTCTTGTAGACACAACACATCTGCGCCCGCTGCTTCCAGTGCTTGGGCAATACCCTTCATTTTCACTTGGCGGTTCAGTGGCGACATGCCTTTATGAATGTTGTAGCTGGTTATAACAAAAGCGGTTGTAGTATTCATAAACTCAGTATTCATAGAATAAGGATTGAAGAGGATTATTCTCGAGGCACTAGTAACGTGCTAATAAAACGGCAACAACAGTGCTACCTATCGTTTGGCTTATCACTATCATAAACCATCGCTGACAAAACAATGCCGCTAATCAATAAAACTTAACAAACCATCAACGCTAGAATTTCAGGAAAAGACAGCTAGTTTTAAAGCGCTTTATTGCTCAATAAAATTGCTATTAGCCTAATTAAACTGATGGCTTAGTTGAGCTCACAGTTACGTTAAATAGTTACGTTAAAAAGACAAGAAACCAAGAAGATAAAGGGGTCGTGACTATTCGCCCCCGATTGCTATGATTTTTAATTGCTGTAATCTTTAATTATTATACGGCTGCTATATGAGTTGCACATTTAGGCTTTTGCCTATCAACCATAAGTCTCATCTAAATAATCAATAATATCTTTTGATTCATACATCTCAGCATCAGTATTAGGGTCGACAAGGTAAGGAAACTGTAGCTTGCCATTCATCATCCCATTCATAAGTTGCTCGCGCTTCCCACCTTTGACAGGATGATATTTACCGACGTTGAGACGCAAGCCAAACGCACCGATGTCTTGTATCTGCTCACGTGCAACACTGTGATTGACATAACCCACTTCAAGTTCACTCAATTTTTCGCGTACCAAACGGCAGAATGGACTGGCTTCAAAACCGTACAGGTGTAGTGGTTTCTCAGGCTTGCCACGTGCTTGGTTCTTTTTCGGGTGATCTGCTTTGACGCCGCGCATCATGGAGACCACACTGGTTGCTTTATTGACAAGGGTGGCGTTGTCATCGCCCATAGGTCCTTGATATTTTTTTGGTGGTGCGCCAAATTTTGAATAGTGCAAAAACAAATGATTAATAATCGCTTGTGAGTTCAATATCTGATCACCCGTATTGTCATCGACCAAAAATGGTACTTGCGCTTTACCCGCCAGCTCTTTCAGCTCATCACGATAGACATGGCCTTTATGCGGGCTAGGACGACTCTCAAAATCTAAATTGAGACGAGTCATGACTTCGCGTACGCGGCGAGAATAAGGGCAAGCTTCATGCTCGTACAAGACTAACGATTGCTCCGGCTGTATAGGATTGGGTGTGCCCATAACTCCACGTCCACCGCGTAAGAGTAACGAAGCAGTGGCTTGCACACTTTTGACTGTGTGACCTAAAGCATTATTTGGAATAATCATTGTGGGTATCCTTTTTATAGCATTAAGGAACAGTTGTTGAACATAAAGGTAAAAAAGCATTGATTCTTATTGAACCAATGCTCTGATATTATACTGAATTTGTCGTTTATAACTTATTAAGTCAAAATAAGTGACTCAATCAATGCCATCAAGCAATTAGTAACGGGTCACAAGAGCGATTGGTTGATCTTCTGCCATAATGTCTTGGGGCATGAATACTACCTCACCGCCATTATGCATCACGTGTTCAATGACCTCACCAACTGCATCATCTGTGACACCATCTGCGGCTGAATCATCGACGACCATAAGAGTCTGCGCTTTTTCGTCAATTTTAGCGGGCTGGATATAACCTCGACGGACATATAGCGTCTCGCCAGCACCTTGATAGGCCGCACGGTAAACGTCCTGTAAGTCGGTACGTAACATGTCAGCGCCACGAGCTTTATCGATCTCACTTATTGCTGCTTGGTGTAGCGAGGTACGATAACCTTCTACGGCCTCTTGTACCCCATCAATGATATGCTGGGCGCTACCATCTTCAAGTTCAGTAACATTTGATACCGTCGCAATGATATTTTCTGGACGGTCGCAGACGTCTTTGTAGTAACCGATATTGCGTACATCACCGACGATGACGAGCGGCATCTTATGCTCGCCCCATAGCTCTTGTACGCTTTTGTCTACTTGATTAAAAAACTCTTTTAAATAACTGTCTTCATTGTTTGATGAGCGGTCAGAGCCACCATCACCTGTCGTATATAGGCCGTTATTTTCGACAGGAAAGGCGATACTTTCCATATTATTTTGTATATCATCATCTTTACTAAATTCTCTGACAACACGATCATTGGAAGCTTCAATGAGGCGGGCGTTATCACGAGTAAGTACCACAGTATAGAAATGGACAGCACTGGCCATGTCACGTACCAAATCACGCGTCGCAAAACGATCAGAAATTACAACGCGCTCTGTAGTATCAATGGGCATACGAACGACCTGTACATCATCAGTACTAGCAAAAATAGCCAAGGTATCAAGGTTGTAATTGTGGTTGAATTCGTTTAGCTCGGCATGAATTTTATCTAGGATAGTTGTTGCTGTACGCTTATCGTATTCGTTAATCAAACGGTCTTCGGCAACTTTCAACTGATTTTTGAGAGCAATAGGGTCTTTATCACTGGCAGGATGCTCACGGTGGGTTTTAACGAAGATACTTACCGCTGGATTGGCTTTGGTTTCACGTAGACTCTTGAGGGTCGCTTTCATAAATACTGCTCCTTATTTTATATTTTATTGTCTTTAGCTAAAGATGACGATTTGATGTTACTAACAATTTATTATTTGCTTTTTTGGTCAGGAATCAAGATTCAGGAACTAATACAACAACAAACTTGATTACTTAATCTGATTACCTAGATTAATGACCGTCTTTTATTATGCTATCTACTATTCGGTTACTTGTACTCGATCAATACTATGCTACCAACTCCACCTTGCTAGCTGTAGGAGTAGTTTGCAAGCAAATGATGATGCTTTGTAAGTAAGGTACTCAGAATTGTGTATTTGCAAAGTCGCTCGTCTGGACTGCTGTTATTCATGCAGAGCTATAAATTCGACTACCAACGCTTAATACGTAGGCCTCCTAAAGCTAGGACGTGAAATTTTTATTACTTCAAAATGAAGTTAACGCTTATGCTTTATTGGGTTGCATTCTTACCGAACCATACCCATCTTTTAGATAGTCGTTAGTATTTAGAGTCTATAAAAATAGGCCTTCATAATAGTAGACCACGACATACAAACATCGACATAATAATTCAATCGTAAACCGAATCATTCATTAATATTGGACATCTCTATGACTACTCTTGCTTCAGATTTGCACCTTGTTGACTTTGCCACTGCGACTCCGAGCGACCTACAAGCGCAGGTGACTACGGCTATCAATCAAGCCAATACCTTTTTAGATGAGCTGTCAGCAATAATAAATAGCGGTAGCAAAGATAAGCAGACTGGTAGCGAAATAAGCGCGGAACAAGCGCTAGCTGATGTGATGGCGTTTGACCATATCAATCTAGCTCTAGATCGCAGCTGGGGTATTTTATCGCACCTTAATGGCGTAATGAGTAATGATGAGATTCGTCATGTACATCATGAACTGCTACCCAAGCTATCAGCTTATGGCACTCGTGTTGGACAACATCAGCCACTATTTATGCGTTATAAAACTATCGTGAATGATGAAGTATTTTTAGCACAGCTTGATTCTGCACGTGCGCGTGCTATTGAATTGGCGCTACAGAGCTTTGAGTTATCAGGAGTAGCATTACCAAAAGCAGAACAAGATAAATTTGCTGATATTCAAAGTCAGTTATCGACCTTATCAGCGACGTTCTCAGATCATATTTTGGATGCAACCCAAGCTTATACGCTGCCTCTTAAGCCTGAGCAATTAGCAGGGTTGACCGATAGTGGCTTTGACTTATTAGCCGATGCAGGTAAGCAGTATAAAGCTAGCGCATTAGAAAAAGGTACGCTTACGCAAACAGAGATTTATGCGCTGCCCGAACCTTTTTATGTTGCCACTTTAAATATTCCAGTTTATATCGCAGTCATGACCCATGCGGACAATCGTGAGTTACGTGAGACCTTATACCGTGCTTATGTGACCCGCGCTTCCGAGTTTGATTCCCATACCAATGCTAAGGGCGAGTCCTTAAATAATGCCGATATCATGAGCCAAATCTTGCAATTGCGCGAACAAAAAGCCCATTTGCTAGGTTTTACTAATTATGCTGAAGTGTCTTTATCTACTAAGATGGCAGATAGTGTGCCAGAAGTTGAAACCTTTTTGCGTAGTCTGGCAACTCAAGCCACGCCTACTGCCGAGCAAGATCTAGCACAATTACAAGACAGCGCCAAAGATTATGGCATCAACGAATTACAGCCATGGGATAGCGCTTATATTGCCGAAAAAGTGAAGCAAGACAAATTTAGCTTGTCGCAAGAAGAGATTCGTCCGTACTTCCCATTGCCAAAGGTAATTGATGGTTTATTTGCCATTGTTGAGCGCCTATACGGCATTACCGTAAAGGAACAACAGCAAGAGCAAAAAAGTGATGGCATAGCTGAACAAGCTCCAGCAGTATCTCGCTGGCATGATGAGGTGCGTTTTTATCAACTATTCGATGAAAACGATGCATTAATAGGTGGTTTTTACTTTGATTTATTTGCTCGTAGTGGTAAACGTGGTGGCGCGTGGATGAATGGTTTTCAGTCGCGTTACAGTCATGATGCACAGAACCATCATCAGCTACCTGTGTGCTTTATGGTGGGTAACTTTACTCCAGCGCTTGATGGCAAGCCAAGTCTACTCACCCATGATGAGGTGCTGACCTTATTTCATGAATTTGGCCATGGTCTGCACCATTTACTAACCCAAGTGACGGTCGGCGATGTCGCAGGCGTCAATGGGGTAGAGTGGGATGCGGTTGAGCTGCCCAGTCAGTTTATGGAAAACTGGGCTTGGGACGCTGAAGGTATTGCGCTTATTAGTAGTCATGTCGAAACTGGTGAGCCACTACCGAAAGACAAGCTTGATGCCTTATTGGCGGCTAAAAACTTCCAAAGCGGCATGCAAACCCTACGCCAAATTGAGCTTTCATTGTTTGACTTACTGATTCATTCGCACACACCAGCGCTAGATTATGACGGTATTCTCAGCACTTTAGATAGCGTGCGCAGTAACATTGCTATCATGGAAACCCCCGACTATAACCGTTTCGCTAATGGTTTTAGTCATATCTTTGCCGGTGGTTATGCAGCAGGCTATTACTCATATAAATGGGCGGAGCTATTGTCAGCAGATGCGTTCAGTAAATTTGAAGAAGAAGGTATCTTTAATCCTACTACGGGTAAAGCCTTCCGCGAGACCATTTTATCCGTTGGTGGCAGCCTACCCGCTAAAATTAATTTTGAGAATTTTCGGGGTCGTAGCGCCAGTATCGATGCCTTATTGCGTCACAGTGGTTTTGCCAGTTCTAACAACAGCGATGCACACACTAACCTTGAGGCCAGCTGATGCGTTATCAATCTAGCCGGCCTAAACGGCGCTTCTTAGCAGGGGTCAGCTGTCCTAAATGTCAGACAATGGACTCAGTGGTGCAAGTAAATATAGTAACGCCTGAGCCTGATGAATATATCGAGTGCACTCAGTGCGGACATATTGAACGTCGCCCCGATCCTGATGCTATTAGTGCTAAAAACCATGCTGAAGATCAGCTAACCCGCGATGCAATGGCGACTGGTACTAGTGGTACAGTAAAATTTAAAACTTAAAGCTGTATTTTTAAATCTCTAGCACTACTTTCAAAACGTATAAGGCTAGTTCTATACACAAATAATGTTTACGCCTTTAGCCTATCAATAGATAGGCTTTTGATTTTTGGTTTGCTATAGTTTTGCTTTACTATAATTTTACTATAATATAGGTACTTTCATTTTTGAAGTAATTGACCCTGGTATGAAAAGCAAAAAAACGCGTCCTATCTCAAGCAAATCTTTAAATTCCAAACCTACTAAATCACGCCAAAAACTATTAATAGCGACCCTACTGGTGTTGCTACTTATCGTAGTCGGTTATTTAGTATGGGCACGATCTTTACCTGATGCTTCTGCGCCAGTTACAAATACCCCATCAACAACAGAGTCCTCTCAATCGGCTTCAATACCAGGAGAAGATAGGATTGATAATGCTGATAATGCTGATAATGCTGATAATGCTGATAATAATGCCGCGATTGATGAGAGCATTGAGGGGATTGAGGCTGCTGACGACAAAAGTCCTAAATCTAATACTATCTTAAATGCCCCCCTACCTCAGACTGACAGCTTAGCTAAAGAAGAAATTGATCGCTTGGAAGATGAGCAGCAGCGGCTGGCTGAAAAAGAAAAGTTAGCAGCCGAGCAAGTCATTATGAATAAACAATTAACAGATATGAAAGCTGAGCAAATCAAGTTACTTGAGCAGCAAATCGCTCAGTTAGAGGCAAAAGAAACAGCTGAAAATGCTGCAGAATGAGAATTCTTATAGCCGATTCAAAATAAAAGCAATACTCTAGTAGCAACGTGCTACTAACCCAGTAGCATTGTGTCGTTTTTAAAATTGGATCAATTATATATCTATTGCGGTGTTTTTTAAAAATGCTTTGCCTGTCTTATTTTTTAGACTATTCATTTACAAAATCTACTCTCATGAGATATCTGTTATGGCAATTCTTCAACCGACCCATGCCTCTATCTTAAACAGTAATGCACAAGTGCTAATATTACCGGTCAATAGCGCTGGCATTTTATTAGATCCTGTACTACTTATCCTGATAATTATCAGCGCTACCTTCGAGCTTGCCGTGATAGCAGTCTAAAAATCGGTAGTTGTTTAGTCCATAAACGCCAACGTGAGCGCGCAGGGCTAAGTGCAAGTAACAACGGTAATCAGCCAAGCTATATTGCCAACCTTGTCATATCAGATCATCCTTATCATCCAACACGCGTCCTCTGGCTAAAAGCCGCTCTTATCGATTTACAACAGCAGCTCACCTCATTGATACGCTATCAAGGCGTTCGTAGAATAGCTTTATTAGCACGCCCACTTATTTCTATCAGCTCACCGCGTGATGACACGCGTACCATGACTAATACCTCTTTATTTGACGCTTCCAGCTTATCTAATTTCAAACCGTTAGATTGGCATGCTGACACCTTGCCCCTACTGACTCAGCAATTGCAAGACTTACCAAAAGTACGTATTGAATTGCACCTTCCTAAAAGTATCACGCTCTAAATATAAGCTTTTAACTTATTAAAGCACCTAAGTTATTTATTTTGAATTACTGACCACTTTTAAATTTTAAGCCATAAAAAAACCGCTTTGATTGCTCAAAGCGGTTTTTTTAAAGCAAAAATCTAATACTACATTAGTAAAATATCAGCTATTAGTTCTGCTCAATACCTTTCATGGTCAACTTGATGCGACCACGGTTATCAACGTCTTGAACAAATACTTTAACGATTTGACCTTCTTTTAAGTAGTCTGATACATTCTCTACGCGCTCTTCTGCGATTTGTGAGATATGAACAAGGCCATCAGTATTTGGCAATACGTTAACGAAGGCACCGAAGTCAACGATACGAGCAACCGTACCTTCATAAGTTTTGCCTACTTCAACTTCTGCTGTTAAGGCTTCGATTTTACCGATAGCGGCTTTGGTTGCTGCTTTATTTTCACCAAAAATACGAATCGTGCCGCCGTCATCAATATCGATAACCGCACCAGTCTCTTCAGTTAGCTGACGAATCGTTGCGCCACCTTTACCAATAACTTCACGAATTTTATCTGGATTGATTTCAATAACCGCATAGTTAGGCGCATGCGCGTTAATTTCAGTACGGCTCTCAGGCAATACTTTATTCATCGCGTCTAAAATGTGGATACGACCAGCATGGGCTTGTTTAAGCGCTTGCTCCATGATGTCTGGAGTAATCCCTTCGATTTTAATATCCATCTGTAACGCGGTGATACCGTCTTTAGAACCAGCAACTTTAAAGTCCATATCGCCAAGATGATCTTCATCACCTAAGATGTCAGACAAGACTGCAAAGCGCTCGCCTTCTTTAACTAGGCCCATTGCAATACCAGCAACTGGTGCTTTGATTGGTACGCCAGCATCCATCAACGCCAAGCTTGCACCGCAAACTGAAGCCATAGACGATGAACCGTTTGATTCAGTAATCTCTGATACCACACGGATGACGTATGGGAAGCGTTCGCTATCAGGAAGCATCGCTTGTACACCACGGCGTGCTAGACGGCCATGACCGATTTCGCGACGTTTAGGAATACCTTCGCGACCGGTTTCACCCACTGAGAAATGCGGGAAGTTATAATGCAACATGAAATGGTCACGAATAGTTCCGGCTAGCGAGTCAATCATGTTGACGTCACGGCTGCTACCAAGAGTAGTCGTAACCAATGCTTGGGTTTCACCGCGAGTAAATAGCGCTGAACCATGCGTAAATGGTAGAACACCCACTTGCACGTCAAGGGCACGAACAGTCTCAAGGTCACGACCATCGATACGTGGTTTACCTGACAAGATACTGTCACGAACCGTACGGTATTTTAGGTCATTATAGATGTCTTTAAGCTCGGATACTTTGCTGCTATAAGTTTCTGACTCTATATCACCAGCAAGCGCATCAATAGCAGCTTGTCTAACATCATCAAGCTTAGTGTAGCGTTCTTGCTTATCAGTGATGGTATAAGCATCAGCAACTTGCTCGCCGAACTGCTCTTTCATGCTGCTCTCAAGCGCTTCGTCGTGCTTAGGAGCAGTAAACTGTTGCTTAGCCGTACCAACTTCTGCTGCCATTGAAGCAATATTATCGATAACGATTTGCTGCTGCTGATGGCCATATAGTACTGCGCCTAGCATTTGATCTTCTGATAGCTCTTTGGCTTCTGATTCAACCATCAATACTGCAGATTTTGTGCCAGCAACGATTAAGTCCAGATCACTCTCTTTAAGTTGTTCAAGAGTCGGGTTTAAAACATATTCACCGTTAATAAAGCCAACGCGTGCACCGGCAACAGGGCCATTAAACGGAGCGTCAGAGATAGCTAGCGCAGCTGAAGCACCAATTAGTGCTGCAATATCTGCAGATTGAGTTTTGTCTGACGACACAACGGTAGCAGTGATCTGAACTTCATTCAGATAACCTTCAGGAAATAACGGACGAATCGGACGGTCAATCAGACGCGAGGTTAAAGTTTCAAATTCGCTAGCACGGCCTTCACGTTTGCCATAAGCACCTGGAATTTTGCCTGCAGCGTACATTTTTTCTTGATAGTTAACGGTTAAAGGGAAAAAGTTCTGCCCTGCTTTTGCTTCAGGCTTAACTACTGCTGCGACTAATACAGAAACGCCGCCCATGTGTACCATGACTGAGTTGGCTTGACGAGCGATACGGCCAGTTTCAAGAATAACTTGCTGGTTGCCGTATTGGAATTCACGCTTAATGGTGTTAAACATTGTCGGAGTTGTCATATAAGTTTCCTAATGTTGAGTGACGAAAATAATATCAATAATATAAACAATCTGATATCGGTCGTTAGAAATTTTTAGTGTGTAACCGCTAACTGATGAGCGTTGTGCTTACAAGTTCTATCCATCAGTACGGCTAGCGTTATGCATTTATCTAATGTACTAATACATCAATACTATTACATGTGTGTTATTCATAGTTGCTACTTATCAGTACTGCGCTATCTTTCTAGTAATTTAAATTCGGTTTTCTATAAATATCAGTAAATTTTTGTCATTATAAATGACCAAACCATGTCTGGCATTATTTACTTTGTTTTGCGCTTATATTTATATATAAGCCTACTATGAAAACGCACAGTGCACTATTTTACAGGGATTTATAGCCATTAACCAATTAATTAAGAAACTGAGCAAATGTTACTGTTTCTCACTGCTCTTCGCCGCAGATGGTCTTTGTTTAAACTTTTGCTCCTGACCTATACCTTTGTATATACTAAGCAAGCTACTACGTGTCTTTCTTTTAAATTATCTCAATATAATAGGCATAAAAAAAACGGCGTGAAACTATTCCACACCGTTTTTATACTGCTCAACTATTACGTCAATAACCACAAGTAAATTACTTTAGGGCTATCAAGACCTCTAAAATTACACCGCAAATATACAGCGTATTTTAACTTGATTGCCACCTGTGCCATTGTCGCTAAATTAACGACGTAGACCTAGCTGTTTAATAACTGTGGTATAACGACTAAGATCTTTACCTTTTAGGTAATCAAGCAACTTACGGCGCGTATTAACCATACGGATAAGACCGCGACGGCTATGATGATCCGCTTTATGGGCTTTAAAATGATTTTGTAAATCATCAATACGAGCACTTAGTAAAGCCACTTGTACTTCTGGTGAACCTGTGTCGTTTTCGCCGCGCTGGTATTGTGAAATGATTTGTTCACGATCAGTGTTAGTTAGCATAAATTTCTCCGGCAATGCTAAAAGCTCCAGTACACACTCAATAAATTTAAGCGCTTGTGGAACGATAGAATAGTATAAATGAAATAGTTTGCACATCATTCAGGACAACCCTGCATTACTAGAGTTGACCTAGTGAGGAACAAACACGTTGTTTTAACTAGGAGGGGATTATAACAAAAAACTGTTGAACTAACAGCAATTTTTGCCAGTAGTTTCAACAGTTTTTAAAAATAACCTTAAAGTGACTCTAGATAAATAAAAGATTTATTTATTTTTCTTAACGTCATCTTGGGTGGCATTACCACCGAGTGCATCATCTGCTAATGGAACCGTTGTTGCTTCAGCTTCGCTATCAGGAAAAACATCTTCGCTAGGATTGATATCTTCTGCTAGCTGTTGTATTTTTTGTTCTTGCTTGTCCATATCTTTTTGTGACTTATCCATAATGTCTCCTACGATTTACACGTTGCTTATCAGAGGTGTATTAATACGCCTCATTACTGATCTGCCAAAGCATCAGTAGCGAGGCGCTAATGAGTAAATTAAGACTCACCCATCAAAAGCTACTTATCCTCGTCTTTCTTAGCTTCTTTTGCGTTATCAGCGATACGATCTGCGGCTTCTTCCGTATCTTCTGCATAATTACTTTCAGTTTGATTCTTTAGCGATGCTTTAGCTGCTTCAGAACGTTGTTGCTCAATTTTAGTATCGTTTGGGTTAGGCTGTGCCATGATAATTTCCTCTTTGGTGGTTTTAGATTAATTGTAGTAAGTTAAAACTTCTATGTTTTGTATAGCATTTTTATATAAGGTATTTATGTAACTTATTTGTATAATGATGATTCTAGTTAAAGTGGCTTGTTAGGATAAAGCCTTATCAATTGCCTCAACAAAGTTCTTAATATCATCTGGATTACGTGAGGTAATAAGATTACCGTCTACTTGTACCGTTTTGTCTACAAATTTCGCCCCAGCGTTTTCTAGGTCAGTTTGCAAAGATTGATATGCCGTTAGGGTTTTTCCTTTGGCAATTCCAGTATTAATAAGAATCCAAGGAGCATGACAAATTAAAGCTAGTGGTTTTTTGGCGTTGTTGACAGCTTTGACTATATTATGCGCTTCTTCGTTACCACGTATAGTATCGGCATTTACCGTACCACCAGGTACTACTAGAGCGTCATAATCATCAATTTGGGCATCTTTTGCAAAGATATCTGCGGTAAAGGTATCGCCTTTATCGACATCTTGATTCATAGCTTGGACTTCTTTGTTCTTGTTGGTGGTGATAAGAATCGTCTTATAACCTTTATCTTTTAATTGATTATTGACGTCTTCGTATTCTACTTGTTCAAAATTATTATGTAGCAAGAAAGCGATCGTTTTCATAATGTTCCGTACACTTTTAAAAGTTAAGTTTCAATCTGAGTTATATTTCTTAATATTTTTAGCACATGAGTCCATATTTTATTTATGCTGATAATTATTTTCTCTTATTGGATCATCACTCTTGATGAGCTTTGTTATTATCAGTATTTAGTTATTATCAGTATTTATTACTGACTGTCACCTTCCCTAGTAAATCAAAATTAGTATATAAAAAAAACAGGTTCCACCATAGGTGAAACCTGCAATAAAATGTGACGATATGTGATTAGTGTAAGATGTTAGTAAATTATGCAAGTTTTAGGTTAGCGCGAAATCACTTTTTTAGGTTGTAGACGTCCGTTGAGGCTAACAGCCCCTAAACCTAGAAATTTTCTTGATTCATCTATCAGGCGGATATCAACCGGTAGCTCATGTTCTGCATGGCGATCATTATCAGTTTCTGAAGTTGTAGTAGATGATGCGCTATGCTGCACGTTACTTATAATATAAGCCTGGAGCTCGGTGGTAAGCTGATCAATAACGTTTAGGCGTTGACCCATCTTTATACGCTCGCACTGCGCGGTATTCAGCATCAATTCAGCGGTAATATTAACGCAGGCATCAATAGGTAATAATTGTGATAAGCGCGTATCAAGTTCCTGCTGCTCCAGCTGAGATACAGTGATAGCCTCGCTCAAATCAAAATGACCTACCTGCGAACGACGCAGAGCAACCAAATGCCCTAATGTACCTAACTCTTTAGCAATATCTTCTGCCAAAACCCGCACGTAAGTCCCTTTAGTACAAGTAACCGTCAGTTGAATCTGTTGGTCATCCACCATTATTAAGTCAATCGCTTTAATCACAATATCTCTAGGCTCACGCTCAATTTCTATTCCAGCGCGCGCATATTCATACAACTTCTTACCGTCTTTTTTTAAGGCGGAATACATGGGCGGAATTTGCTGCTGCGCGCCCATAAACTGCTGAGCAATACGGTTCAGTAATTCCTCGTTAAGGGTAGGAATAGCAGCTTGTGCAATGACTTTTCCGTCTGCATCTCCGGTATCTGTCTGCTGACCGAGCAAGATCGTCGCCTGATAAGACTTATCAGCATCGAGCTGGTAATGACTAAATTTAGTCGCCTCACCCAAACAAATAGGCAGCAGACCAGTCGCCATCGGATCAAGGGTTCCAGTATGCCCAGCTTTTTTGCTGTCATGTATAGGCGACTTAAACAGATATTTAACCTTTGACACCACTTGCTGAGAAGTCATGCCTTTAGGTTTATCTACCAAGATTACCCCTGAAACCTTTTGCTTACTTTCTTGATCGGCTGCTTGCTTCGCAATAGACATAGTATTTACTTATTCGTCAGTTTGTTTCTGATCTATCTCTTGATCATCAGCTTCATTGCTCTCAGTTTTAGTAACGGCCTGACTGATCAAATCCATCATATAGTTACCACGAGCAGTGACTTCATCATAATGAAAACGCAGACGCGGTGTAGTGCGGGTTTTTAAGCTACGGCTTAGCTCAGTACGCAAAAATCCAGCCGCTTTATTAAGTACTTGCACACTCGGTTCATGATCAGTCTTGTTCATGGCGCCGTTGAGCTCTGGTTCCATGATAGTGACATAAATATCTGCGTAACCTAGGTCAGCGCTAACTTTGACACTAGAGATAGTCACAAAACCTGTCAGACGTGGATCATTAACTTCATCACGAATAAGAACAGCAAGCTCGCGCTGGATTTGATCCGATAAGCGTTGTAGACGTTGGTTCATATTATTATCCTATTTTTACTACTATTTATTTTTGATAGTGCTAAAAGCATATTATATACGATAAAAAAGGCCTAGCAGGATGAACCTGTTAGGCCTCAATACATCGTAATATCAGTAAGCAATGCGATGTATGTTCAGCTTATTAGGCTTATAGCATGCTTAAGTAAAACATTTAGATGGTGCGTTCGAATTCTTGTATTTCAAAGACTTCGATCTTATCACCCGCTTCGACACTATAGCCACGAACTGCCATACCACATTCCATGCCAGTACGCACTTCATTGACGTCTTCTTTATAACGACGCAATGACTGTAATTGACCGGTAAAGATAACCTGATCATCACGTAATACACGAATCGGCTTGTTGCGATAAATAGTGCCTTCAACCACCATACAACCGGCAGCTGCACCAAATTTACTAGAGCGGAATACTTCGCGAACATCAGCAACACCTAAGATTTTCTCGCGATGTTCTGGGGCAAGCAAACCACTCATTGCCGCTTTCACATCATCAATTAAACCATAAATAACGCTGTAGTAACGAATATCCATACCAGCAGCATCTGCTTTACGGCGTGCGGTAGTATCTGCACGGACGTTAAAGCCTAACAATACGGCTTCGCTAGATTCTGCAAGCGTCACATCAGATTCTGAGATCGGGCCGACACCTGAGCTAATAACCCTTACTTTAACTTCATCAGTTGATAGCTCATCTAATGCGGCAAGTAAAGCTTCAAGCGAACCACGAACGTCAGTTTTTAGCACGATATTCAAGAATGACACGTCACCTTGTTCCATCTGCTCAAACATGCTCTCTAAGCGCATTTTGTTCTGGCGCTCAAGTTGACGCTCACGCTCACGATTGGCCCTAAAGTCAGCGACTTCACGTGCTTTCTTCTCGTCAGTAACGACTAAGAACTCACTACCTGCAGCTGGGGTATCAGGCAAGCCTAAAACCTCAACGGGGATAGAAGGACCGGCCGACTGAATGCGTTGACCATGCTCATCGACCATGGCACGGACTTTGCCGTAGTATTCACCCGCTAATACTAGATCGCCTTGTTTGAGAGTGCCTTTTTTGACCAGCACGCTAACAACAGGACCACGACCTTTATCAAGTCTTGATTCAATGACCACACCTTGAGCAGCACCATCTAAAGGCGCTTCTAATTCCATAACCTCAGCTTGTAAGCTAATGTACTCAAGCAGATCATCGATACCTTCACCCGTTTTGGCCGAAATACGTGCCATTGGTGTATCGCCGCCCCACTCTTCAGAGACTACTTGTTTGGCGGTCAATTCATTCAACACGCGATCAGGATCAGCACCTGGCTTATCCATTTTATTAATAGCTACGATAAGTGGGGTACCAGCAGCGCGAGCATGATCAATTGCTTCTTCAGTTTGCGGCATCATACCGTCATCAGCTGCGACCACTAGTACGACAATATCTGTCGCTTGGGCACCGCGAGAACGCATGGCACTAAAGGCCGCGTGACCTGGGGTATCAAGGAAAGTGATAACACCGCGATCCGTTTTCACGTGATAAGCACCAATGTGCTGTGTGATACCACCAGCCTCGCCAGTAGCAACTTTAGTTTCGCGAATCTTATCTAGTAATGAAGTCTTACCATGGTCAACATGACCCATAATAGTAACAACTGGTGGGCGCGTTTGCACGTTACTACTACGCTCATCAACTGCACTATGAAGATCGTCTTCAACCTTAGTATCACTTACTAGTACTGGATTGTGACCCATTTCTTCAACGATTAAACTGGCTGTCGCTTGGTCAATACTGTCTGTTTCACGCGCCATTTCGCCCATTTTCATTAGCAATTTGGTAACTTCACGGGCTTTGACAGCCATACGCTGAGCAAGTTCTGCTACCGCGATTTGTTCAGTAATTTCGACGTCGTAAACGATTTTATCAACTGGTTTTTCGAACTTATGTTGCGACGATTGCGCTGAGCTTAAACCGTTTTTACGATTTTTTATTTCACGCTCATCTTGGTTCTTACGGCGACGACCACGGGTTGCAGTGCTGCTTGCGCCACGCTTAATCTCACGACGTTCTTTTTCAAATGACTCTTCTAACGCATCACCTACCAACCCTTCGGCTAATGGCTCGTCCTTACGAACTTCCGTAACAGGCTGATCGGTATATTGACCTGCCATTTTACGCATCTGTTCAAGAGTACGTTTTTGCGTCTCTTCAGCTTGTGCACGACGAGTTTTTGATTCCATTTGACGTAGACGTTCTTCTTCTACTTCACGAGCTTCACGAGTTTTACGTTCAGCTGCGCTTTCAACTTTTGGCTTAGTAGCAGCGACTTTCTTCTTCTCTTTGACTTTGATCTCAACGGCAGCTTTACCACCCTTTTTGACCACTACTGAAGAAGTAGAAGGCTCAGCATTTTTGCCTGCTGTGCTTTTGTTAGATCCTAAACTTGCACGCATGGCCGCTAAGGTAGTCGCTTGGCGTTCTTCAGCTTTTTTCTTAGTAGCAGAACGCTCTTCAGCATCTTTAGCCGCACGAGCTTGTGACTCAATCAGCGCCTGTTCACGTGCCGCTAATTCTTCAGCCATTTTTTCTGGATCAGGCTTTTCGAAAACTTTCTTTTTACGCACTTCAACATTGACGCTCTTAGATTTTCCTGAAGAGCCGGTCACGCGTGCAGTGCTAGTCGTCTTAGATTTGAGACTAATACGGCGCTTGTCTTGCTGACCATGACTTTGCTTTAAATACGTCACCAACTTCTCTTGCTCAAGTTCGGTGACTGAGTCATCCTCCCCACGAGCAGGCAGCCCAGCATCCACTAATTGCTGTTTTACAGCAATAGCGGTTTTGCCTACCATATCTGCCAGTTCTTTGACGGTCTTATCTGCCATTGATTATCACCTACTGTCTATTGTTTGCTATATGTTCAATTCAGTTGTTGGCTACAAATGATTGCGTTAAGGTTGCTATTAATTTTGTATCAATATCAACGCTTTATTACCAATAGCATATCACCAAAAGACAGCGATATGCCGTTAGTGCCTATTCATTGAACCAAGATTCCCGAGCTTTCATAATAAGTTTTCCTGCGGTTTCAGTATCTAAACCTTCGATATCTTCTAGGTCAAATACCGCTTGTTCTGCTAAATCATCAACGGTAATGATGTCTTTTTGAGCCATTTTATAAGCCCAACTGACCGTCATACCTTCCATATCTTGCAATTCTTGGCTTGGCTCTTTCATGTTTTGTTGTTTTACCAGCTCATCAGCGATGACCACTTCTTTAGCACGCTCTTGAATCATATCAATGGCTTCGTCATCTAAGCCTTCGATATCATAAAAAGTCTCTACTGGTACGTAAGCCACTTCTTCAATGCTGGTAAAGCCGATATCAACGAGCGCGTGTGCTAAATCTTTATCAACCTCTAAACGCTCATAGAATAACTCGATAAAGGCTTTTGATTCGTTATCCTGACGCTGCTGATACTCTTCTTCAAGCATCATGTTAAGCTTATAACCTGTGAGCTCAGAAGCCAGACGTACGTTTTGGCCTTGTGAGCCAATAGCGCGTGCTAGCTGATCATTAGTACTAAAGATAATATCAGCAGTCTGCATATCTTCGTCTAAAATAATGCTACTGACATCCGCTGGTTCAAGCGCGCTAATAATGAATTGGGCAGGATCATCTGACCACACCACTACATCTATACGCTCACCATCAAGCTCTTGCTGTACTGCTTGAATTCGCGTACCACGCATCCCAATACAAGCGCCAACCGGATCAATACGATGATCATTGGTTTTGACCGATATTTTAGCACGAGTACCCGGCAAGCGAGCAACGTTACGAATCTCAATAATTTGCTCAGCAATCTCAGGCACTTCTTTTTGCATTAAAGCTGAGAGCATTTCAGGGTGCGTACGGGATAATAATAACTGTGCACCGCGATTTTCACGGTTCACATGATATAGAATGGCATTAATACGTGATTTTACGCGCAGCTGCTCACGTGGGAGCATCTGATCACGTGATAGATAGCCTTCGGCATCATCCCCAAGATCAATGATATAGCCATCGCGCGTTTGTTTTTTTACCTCACCATACATCATTTCACCGACGCGTGGCTCAAAAACGTCTGCCACTAGGGCACGCTCAGCTTCACGGATCTTTTGGATAATAACTTGTTTGGCTTGAGTGGCTGCAATGCGACCAAATTCAATGGATTCAATCTGCTCTTCTCTAACATCACCGATTGACCATTGTTCTTGGTCAAGATCAGTAATGGCAAGCTGACAAGCAGGCATCTCGTGATCTTCATCTGCAACTACCGTCCAGTAACGATAAGTATCATAGTCACCAGTCGTACGATCAATAGCAACCCGTATGGCCACTTCTGGCTGTTCGGTATATACTTTTTTCTTAGTCGACACCACTAAGGCATCTTCTATGGCTTCAAAGATATCTTCAGGATTTAAGCCCTTTTCATTACTGACAGTTTCTACTACCGTTAAAATTTCACGACTCATGCTATACCTGTCCTATCATTTTATAATTGGCTTCAATTTTATAATTGCTGTATTGACGTTCTGTTGTAATCGTAAGCCATACGCTAGTTAAGTATTTCAATAATTAACTCTAAATAGCTTCAACAATTAGGCGTCTTCATAAATTAAATGGGCTTTATCGATATTGGTTAAAGCAATCTCAAACTGCTCACCATCGGCCGCAGTCAAGTTTAACAACGTTGCATCTATACTGTCTAAGCTGCCTGTTACTTTACGGCGTTTTTGATCGCCTTCTCCGATAGCTTGTATCAAACGTAAGCTCACAGTCTGACCGACGTAATCATGCATTTGCTCATCTGAGAAGAACGCCCGGTCAAAGCCTGGTGAAGAGACTTCTAG
Organism: Psychrobacter sp. 72-O-c; assembly: GCF_904846605.1. Lineage (GTDB taxonomy): Bacteria > Pseudomonadota > Gammaproteobacteria > Pseudomonadales > Moraxellaceae > Psychrobacter. The sequence goes on along the minus strand of NZ_CAJHBI010000002.1, from coordinate 18,303 downwards.
TACATATTCACCAGCAATAGGATCATGTACCTCAAGGATACCGCTCACCTGATGGTTAACCGCCGCACAATTCTCAATGCTCACCTGTTTATCTTGCTCTTTTTCTTCAGGTAAAGCCTCAATGTAAATACGCAACAATGAGCGATTGCCTTGTGGCGCAAATTCTACGCCCCACAGCGCTACATCGCAAGCAGCTACCGCAGGGGCAATAATGTTAGTTAGTTCTGCAACTTTAGTCGAAAGTTTCATAATCTATTTATATCTTCCTATTCACTTATCTGTCGTACTTAATGAACCGCGCTATTTGTTTGTTTATTGCTTTTTTATTTACGAGGCTCACAGTAATCGTTATGTATTCTATCAATTATATAATAGCTCTAGCTCATTACAATATTTGTTTTACATCTACACTATATAAGGACATGACTTAGGAACATCAAGCTCAGCTCATGAATGTACTTATTATATATAAAGCAAAGTTATCAATAAAAGAGTATGAAGTAAAAGGCAGTGTCGCTTATGAACAATCGCATAAGTAGACAAATAGTATCGTACTCTATGGGCATAGAGCTTAGCATAAGTAGGGTAGATACCGCGATAACCCTGACTAACAGATACAAAAAAACCCACAAGCATAATGGTGGGCTGATTGTCACTGACGAATTTATTGTGCAATATATCAGTATAAAATATGGTAGCGGGGGCTGGATTTGAACCAACGACCTTCGGGTTATGAGCCCGACGAGCTACCAGACTGCTCCACCCCGCATCAATCTAGAACGCATATTATAGGGAGGTTTTATAGAACTGTCAATCTTTATTTTAAATAAACTTTAAACTAAAAACAGCGTTGCTATAATTACTAACTTAATATTGTTCAGTATAAAAAAAGTTGGTGCGATTGGGGGGACTTGAACCCCCACAGCTTGCGCCACTACCCCCTCAAGGTAGCGTGTCTACCATTCCACCACAATCGCTTATGTCTACTTGTTGCTTTAACTTTTTTTACTAACCTGTTTTAGCTTACTGCTCTTATTCTATTGTGCTATACCATGAGGATGGTACTTACGAGAAGTGCAGACTGCCAAAACAGGAAAGCATTGTAAAACTAACACACTACAATAGCAAGAGCTGCCAATAAAAAAACGCAGAAACTATATAGCAGGTACTACCACTATAAAAGGTTGAGTTAAATACAGCTACTGAGGATTTTCTGTCAAAGGACGCGGCGTTTGCGGCGCTGAAACTGGCGCATCTAAACGAAACTGATCTTCAGCTTGCTTACGCGCGTTTACAGCAAGCGTCATACTGGTTATAAAAAACACTACTGTTAATGCTCCCGTAGCACGGGTCAAAAAGTTTGCTGTCCCCGCCGCGCCAAATACGGTTCCAGACGAACCAGCACCAAAAGAAGCCCCAGCGTCTGCCCCTTTGCCATGCTGTATCAAAATCAAGCCAATCATGGCAATGGCCACGATAATGTGCAGGGCTAATATAAACGTAAACATGGTGGCCTCTTTTGCCGCGTAATGACGACTGATAACGGGAGTTAAATCTTAGGGTCTAATACTAGGTATATAGAAGTACAATGATTATAGAAGTACAATGATTATAAAAGTACAATGACGTTAAATAAGGCGCATTGTACACGATTGCAAGGGCACTGTTAAACCCACTTTTATTGACTTACAAAGACATTTTGAATGCTATACGGTTGCTAGGCATATAAGCTTTAGCGATATTAACTAAGTTTTGGCTCGGTCAAAGGCTTCAGCGATTGCTAAAAAGCTTTCTGCTTTTAATGAGGCGCCACCAACCAGTGCCCCGTCTATCATAGGATCTGCCGCAAAACTATCGGCATTATCAGCATTGACACTACCACCATATAACACACTAACGGTAGATAAGGGTGCCGCAAAACTGCTTATAGTTTGCTTGATATATTTATGAGTGGCGCTCACCTCAGCTACGGTTGGCACTTTGCCGGTGCCAATGGCCCAAACGGGTTCGTAAGCAATGATTAGTCGTTCGGATAAAGTGATAGCAAAATCGGACGGCGCAGCTGATTGTTGGCCTGACTGCTGGTTTGCCTGTTGTTCTAACAACTCTTTTATTACGGCTAGCTGCTCGTCAAGTACGTCAAAGGTGCTGTTAGCATCATATTGCGCTTGAGTTTCACCGATACATAGCACGATTCCTAGATTTTGCTTAAGGGCATTATCAAGTTTCTGTACAAGCAAATCATGAGATTCTTGATGATACTGTCGACGCTCAGAGTGTCCAATTAGCGTCCATATTGCGCCCGCATCGGTCACTTGCTGCGCTGAGCAATCACCGGTATAGGCTCCAGTAGTAGCACTATGAGCGCTGATATCTTGAGCGGCGCACAATATGGAAGACCCTTGCAGGCGCGTACTGGCAGCTGATATATGAATACAACTTGGTGCTATCATCAACTGACAGTGTTTCGTTGTGCCTGCCCTAGTTGACTCTTCAGCGGTAATGGCTGTTAATAGATCATCCATAAGTGCATTGACGTCGTTACTCGTTGCTGGATTCTGCTTCCAATTTCCAATTACCCAAGCTTGCATTACTCATCTACCTTGTATTCATCATTGCCGATTCGGCTAATATGCGCGCAAGTATAACAAATATTTCACAAGTGCTATAGTTATAGTATAGTGCTGAAGGATGTGTTCTGTTGTTAATGGCCTTTTAAACCAGCCAAATTAGAATTTTCAATAGCGTCAATCTAAAATCAGTCGATAAACAATTCAGTCGTTATAAAACAATATTAATAAAAAACCGCATGCGGCCAATAGCCAGCCCATTGATACAGTAACAGCAGACTTTGTCGGTAAATAGCCCTATATAAAACGAGCACTACACTATAAATAGTGTTTTGGTTTTATATAAGTTTATGGCACATTCAGCACCAAGGAGAGATAGTAATGTCTACCACAACTAGCAAGTTTGGTGGTTTAGCGCAGCAACTGGTTAGCGAAGGCGTTGTCAGCGAAGCGCATATGAAAACGGCGCAGACTGAGTCGCAGCGGCAGCAAATAGGACTGGTGCCTTATCTGGTAGATAATAAAGTAGCCAAGGCTTATCAGTTGGCACAAATGCTGTCACAAGCATTCGGTGAGTCGCTATTTGATCTCAATGCACTCAGTAACGATGTGATTCCAAAAGACTTAGTTGATGAAAAAATAGTCCGTAAGTTTAATGCACTACCAATCTTTAAGCGTGGACAGCGATTGTTTGTCGCCTTGAGTGATCCCACACGTATCGACGCGATTGATGCGATTGCCTTTAATTCGCGGTTGTCTGTTGAGATCGTGATAGTCGAAGAAGATAAACTTAAAAAACGTATTGATAGCGTTTATGAAGACAGCATGCAAAACTTCGGTAGTTTTGCTGATAGCGACTTAAACATCGACTTTGAAGAGACCAGTGATGATGAGAGCGAAACCAAACTTTCTGATAGTGTCGATGAAGCGCCAGTAGTAAAGTTTGTCAATAAAATGCTGGTTGATGCTATCCGCATGGGCGCCTCCGATCTACATTTCGAGCCGTATGAAAAAACCTTTCGGGTACGCTTTCGAGTCGATGGGGTTATGCAGAAAATGGCCAATCCACCGGTACAGCTGGCCAGTAAAATTGCTGCACGTCTAAAAGTCATGTCACAAATGGACATCTCTGAGCGCCGTGTCCCGCAAGATGGACGTATCAAGCTTAAAATATCTAAAGATAAAGCCATCGACTTTCGGGTAAACTCCTTACCAACCCTATTCGGTGAAAAACTAGTTTTACGTATTTTAGACCCCTCATCAGCAATGCTTGGTATTGAAGCTCTAGGCTATGAGCCAGATCAAGAAGAAATGTTCTTAGAAGCACTTCATAAACCGCAAGGGATGTTACTGATTACGGGACCTACCGGCTCCGGTAAGACGGTATCACTCTACACTGGCATTAATATTCTCAATACTGGAGAGACCAATATTTCGACCGCTGAAGATCCGGTCGAGATTAACCTTGAAGGTATTAATCAAGTTAACGTCAACCCGAAAGTAGGATTGACCTTTTCTAATGCTCTTAAATCGTTCTTACGCCAAGATCCAGATATCGTCATGGTAGGTGAAATTCGTGACCTTGAGACTGCCGAGATTGCTATTAAGGCGGCACAAACCGGTCATATGGTACTTTCAACTCTGCATACCAACTCTGCTCCTGAGACCTTAACGCGTCTGCGTAACATGGGAGTAGCGTCATTTAACATTGCCACCTCAGTGAACCTAGTTATCGCGCAAAGGCTAGCGCGGCGCTTATGTAAGAACTGTAAAAAAGCTGTCAATATTCCACGCCAAAGCTTGCTTGAAATTGGTTTTGCTGACGTTGATTTGGACAATCCAGATAACACGATCTATGAACCTGTAGGCTGTGGCGAATGCCGCGATGGTTATAAAGGTCGGGTGGGTATCTATGAGGTCATGAAAGTAAGCCCAGATATTTCGCGCATAATCATGGAAGACGGTAATGCCATTGATATTAAAGATGCAGCACTCAAGAATGGCTTTAGGGATTTGCGCCGCTCTGGCATTTTAAAAGTATTACAGGGGGTAACCAGTATTCAAGAAATGATGCGGGTCACCTCTGAATAACAGCTATGAATGTGCGACTATAAACCGAAATACAGCTAGCTCTTAAGCTTTAATACTTTCAAAATTTAGTCTTTTATAGTTCAAACTCCTATAAATAGCTTTCAGTAGTCAATAGTACCTAAAATAAAAGCCTTAAAACTTACAATCATTGATTAATCACTGATTTTTTACGCTAAAATAATACATATACATTTATACCTTAGTTCGGGCATTGTTCTATTTTTTAAGAAGTCCATCTTAGACAAAATTTGAGGGTAGAAACATGGCGAAAGCTAAGACCGATATGCTGTTAGACTTTATCTATGATGGGGTTAACCGACGCGGACAAAAAGTCAAAGGTGAGACTACCAGTCGTAGTTTGGAGCTGGCCAAAGCGACTTTACGTAAACAGGGCATCACTGTTAAGGGTATCAAGAAAAAGCCCAAGCCACTATACACCTTTAAAAAGCCCATTAAGCCCATTGATATTGCGATTTTTGCGCGGCAATTGGCAACTATGATGAAAGCAGGCGTCCCCTTGACCCAATCTTTTGAGATTGTCGCTGACTCACTTGATAATCCCAGTATGAAAGATTTGGTCCTACAGATAAAGGCTGATATTGAGGCTGGCGGTACTTTTGCCTCTGCCCTTCGCAAACATCCACGCTACTTTGATGATTTGTTTTGTTCGCTGGTCGATTCTGGTGAGCAGTCAGGTGCCCTAGAAACCATGCTTGAACGGGTGGCGACTTATAAAGAAAAGAGCGAGCTACTCAAAGCGAAAATTAAAAAAGCTGTGAAGTATCCTATTGCGGTCATCGTGGTCGCTGTCATTGTCACTATGATCTTGCTGATTAAAGTAGTACCAGTATTCTCAGATCTATTTGAGTCTTTTGGCGCAGAGCTACCGGCGTTTACTCAAATGGTGGTGGGCATGTCTGAGTGGATGCAAGCTTGGTGGTTCATTTTAATTATTGTGATTGGCGCTGCCATTGTTGGTTTTTCAGAGGCTAAAAAACGATCTAAGAAGTTTCGCGATTTTTTAGACCGTGCTACATTAAAGGCGCCGATAGTTGGTAATATTGCCTATCAAGCCATTATCGCTCGTTTTGCTCGTACGCTATCTACTACTTTTGCCGCTGGTGTGCCACTGATTGATGCTCTAGAATCCACTGCTGGGGCAACCAATAATGTGGTGTTTTATAATGCCACTCAACAAATAAAAAACGATGTTTCCACAGGCCAACAATTACAGTTTTCAATGCGCACAACCAACGTATTTCCGAGTATGGCCATCCAGATGGTGGGTATCGGTGAAGAGTCCGGTAGTTTAGAGGAGATGCTGGAGAAGGTAGCTGTCTATTATGAAAACGAAGTCGATAACGCGGTCGATGGCTTAACCAGCTTAATGGAACCAATAATTATGGCGGTGTTAGGTGTGTTGGTCGGTGGCTTAGTGATTGCCATGTACTTGCCAATCTTCCAGATGGGCTCCGTGGTAGGCTAAAGGCTAATTGAAGGACAGCGACTTGATGCAATTGATACCGTTATTACAAGATAATATGAGCTTGGCTTTAGTCGTGTTTGCGCTACTAGGTCTTTGCGTAGGCAGTTTTTTAAATGTAGTGATTCACCGTATTCCACTAATGATGGTCTATGGCTGGCGACAAGAGTGTGGCCAGTTCTTATCTCAACAAGCGGATATGAATCCTGAACATTCAGCAGCATTGACTCGCATGGTCGCTAATGATGTTCCCATTACTTTAAGTCTACCGGCCTCACGCTGCCCTCACTGCGCGCATAAAGTTAAGTGGTATGAAAACATTCCCTTAATAAGCTGGGTGGTTTTACGCGGTCGCTGCTCTGACTGTAAAGCAGCTATTGGGCTACGTTATCCTATCGTTGAACTGGTCACCGCGCTATTAACAGCAGTGGTTGTTTATCATTTTGGGGTTAATGCAGTGGGTCTATCAGCATTGATATTGGTATGGACGCTCATTGCCCTAACAGGCATCGATTTTGATACCCAGCTACTACCCGATCGCCTTACCTTTCCATTAGCAGGGCTCGGCCTAGCGGTCAACTCCCAAAGCTGGTTTGTAACGCCAACTCAGTCAATTTGGGGCCTATTACTAGGGTTTTTATCACTATGGGTAGTGGTCAAAGTATTTTATTTGATCACCAAAAAACACGGTATGGGCCAAGGTGACTTTAAACTATTAGCAGTAATGGGCGCGTGGCTTGGGCCACTAATGTTGCCACTCATAATTCTATTGTCATCTTTACTCGGCTCAATTATTGGTATTATTTTGATGAAGAAACAGGGCGAGAGCCAACCTTTCGCCTTTGGTCCTTATATCGCTATCGCTGGAATCATCGCGTTACTATATGGCTCAAATATCGTCAATTGGTATTTGGGCATGTACGTTTAAAGGCAATAGCGGTTATAACCCTCCATTGTCGTCATATTGCTAGATCCTGCCTATTATATTTATTAGTTGTTTTTATTTTTTATTCTATCAGCCAAATAAGTCATTTATATGTCAACAAACTTTAATTCAACGTCTCACCACGCGGTTACTAATACTAACCTGACGCGTCAGCAAGCTAAAAACAAAACCTTAGTAGTTGGGTTAACCGGGGGTATCGGTAGTGGTAAGTCCGCTGCCACTAACTGGTTTGCTGAACAAGGAATCGATATTATCGATGCTGACGTGATTGCCCATGAGGTGGTTACTAAAGGTAGCGCAACCTTACGTAAAATCCAGAGAAAATTCGGGGATTGGGTGATTAATGCTGCAGGAGAAATGGATCGCGCGCTGGTACGTGCGCACGTATTTACTCATCCTGAGGCGCTGATTGAACTTGAAGCCATTACTCATCCAGCAATACGTGAAGCGGCAAAAATACAGTTAGCGGCCAGCACATCAGCTTATGTAGTGCTATCGGCACCTTTGCTCATTGAGGCATCAGAAGCAGGATTGGCCAATCTATGTCAGCGTATCTTAGTCATTGATGCGACCGAGGACACGCAGCTTGCGCGTGCAAGTCTACGTGATGAGCAAAACGCGGCAAAGATTAGAGCCATTATGGTCAATCAACTTAATCGCGAAGAACGCAACCTTCATGCTGATGACGTTGTCGTCAATGAAGGTGATTTGGCCAGCCTACATTTGCAACTAAAGCCTTTGCATCAGAACTATCTTACCCTTGCCCAGCAGCTAAAGTACGCTGCCGATTGATCTCATAAAGCGCCATGCCGGTAGCGACACTAACATTAAGGCTTTGTAGATTGCCATGCTCGTTACCTGACATCGGAATATAAACCAGCTCATCACAGCTTTCAGTGGTTAAGCGGCGCATACCGTCACCTTCCGAACCCATAACAAGCGCGGTTTTGCCAGTCAAATCTGCGGCATGTATGGGTTTGGCATCGGCATTGAGTGCGGTACCGAATACAAATATGCCGGCATTTTTGATCTTCGATAGCGTGCGCGCCAGATTGGTCACGCTGATAATAGGCATCATCTCTGCTGCACCAACCGATACCTTAGCAACCGTCGGCGTTAGGCTAGCCGCATGATGCTTCGGGCAAATAACGGCATCGACACCCATTGCTACTGCCGTGCGTAGACAAGCACCAAAGTTATGCGCATCGGTAATCTGATCGAGTACCAGCAGTAAACACTGATCGCGTCCGGTAATGGTATCCAGCAAGCCATCATCTGCGAAACTCAACGGACGGGCATGGAGTACTACTCCTTGATGCTGCGGGCTGCCACACAACTGGGTCAGATTGTCTTTTTGGGTAGGTTGAAGACTGATACCATTCGCTTTCGCTTGCGCAATAATAGCTTGTACATGACTGTCGGTTTCGCGTCCTTGCTGTACAAATAAACTTAGCGCATCGAGAGGACGATATTCAAGTAAAGCATCGATAGCATGGATGCCATAAAAATAGCTGGGTTTTGCCATAACAGGCCTGCTGATTAAAAATTAAAAGTTGGCTATCGCTAAATAAGATAGGCTAATAGAATAGAAGTAACATGCGGTTGTAGACGGTCTCATTAAAAAGAAACAAACAAAATCAGAGTGATCTTATTTGTTTTATTTTCAATTGATAATGCTACGATTTCTAAGTTGACGGTCTACAGTTTTGAGCTACAGGTTCAAGCTATAGCTCTAATATTTGGGCTATAGTTTTATAGTTTACTGGATAATTAACATTAGCCTTCTAAGTGACAGACATACTGGACGATTTCTTCAGTACGTAAGTTAAACCCGCTATTACCTTCGACCACAAATGATTGTCCAGCGCGGTAGTAGCTGAATTCCTCATCACCATTGATTTTGACTTCACACTCACCGCTGATGATTTCGATACGCTCAGAGGTATTGGTGCTAAAGTGATAGTGTTCGACAATATTATCACAGGGTAGTATGACGCCTAATGTTTTATGGCGACCGTCCTCAAACATGATGGTGTGGCTTGAACAACGCCCATCATAAGATATAGTGGCCTGAGAATTGACCGTCACATTGGTAAATTTTGCCGCTGTCATAGTGGCTTCCTTATCAAATAATTATTGCTAAACTAAAAAATAAGCGACTGATTGAATCATGGTTGAGGGGTTGTATCTAAAACCACGTAAAGGCTTCAGATACAGATAAAGAATTTCAATCAAACTCTTTAAAGTACTGAGTTAGTTGATCACTTTACTAACAGTACACTGTCCTACAACGCGCTGACTTCTTATAATGTATCGCCACGTATGTAGAGATTGTAGCAAGAGTTTATCATTATGTGAGATTATGCTACCACATTATATCTACAAATTTTGTTACAACCCAGCTGAAATTTTTGTTACTGATTGGGGTCAGTATTTTTCAGTTATCTTAATCATGCTTGACTGCTATAAAGCAAGGTAGTGTTTGCAATTATACCTTGAGCACCGATATTATAAAATTACCTCAAAGTAAATTGCTCAGTACTCTGTTTTGAATACAGTTGCTTTTGATAAAGCTTATCGTTAGTCTAACTATCATTACGATGTTTATTAACAACTATTTTTATTGATTTTATAGGCGCTATTCTATGTAGATTTATGTGCTTGGTCATCTCTAAAATTTGTATTTAGAGTATTTTGACACCATATTATTTATCAATGCTACCTACTTAATAATACCTACCTTTTACTAATAAGTACCTACCTATTTTAGATATGACTCACCGAGGATCTTATTCGATGTTAATTGTCTGCCATGAGAGGCGTTGATGCTGTTATCACTAACTTTATATCAGTTTGCGTTAATAGCCAAGCATGAGCTGAGCGTTGCTGAAGGCTTTAATGTCATCACTGGTGAAACAGGAGCTGGCAAGTCGCTGCTACTTGATGCTCTATCCTTATGCGTCGGTGAGCGAGCAGACAGTGCCATGGTAAGGCATGGCGCCGCTAACGCTGATATTTATGCTCAGTTCGATGTTCAAGACAACAGTGTCGTCGCTGATTGGTTTGCTGAGCATGATCGACTATTAGATGAGCCAGAAGTATTGATTCGCCGGCAGCTAAGTAGCAATGGACGCTCAAAGGCATGGCTAAACGGCACACCTGTTAGTCTGGCTGAGCTTAAAAGCTTGGGCGCCTTGCTGGTTAATATTCATAGTCAGCACGCCCAGCAAGCATTGCTTAAGCCGCAGTTTGTAGTGCAATGGCTTGATGAGATGGCACAGATAACGTCATTAGTGGCACAAACGGCAAGTAGCTATCAGCAGTATCAGCAGCTAAAACGCCGTGCTGATGATATTGCTAGTCGTGAGGCTCAACGTCAAGATAGAATTCAGTTACTGCAAAGCCAACTTGCTGATATCTCGCCGCTACTGAGCGTTGATTATTTCGAGATCGAAGCGGAGCACGAAGAGCTGTCTAATATTGAAGCCTTGATGCAAGAAGCCAGTCAGGGTCTGCATCTATTGGATAATGATACTGATGAGCCGGATGTAATGACCCTGCTCGGACAAGCTATCAAGCTGTGTGACCATCAGATGGGTGTCAGTCAAACTTTTGAGCAGGCCTCAGAGCAGCTGCATTTAGCACAACAGCAAATTACCGAGGTAACGGCGATGCTCTCAGACTATGCTGAGCAACAACTGCCTGATCCTGAGCGGCTGCAAGCATTAGATAGCATGATAAGTTTAGGTCATCGCTTGTCACGCAAGCATAACTTGCCAGTAAGCGATTTAATCACCGAAGCGCAGGCTTGGGAGCAGCAATTAGAGCAGTTAGAAAATGAGCCTAGTAGTGATGTCTTGGCCGCGCAAATTGAGCAAGCCTGGCAAGAATACCTGCAGCTGGCAACTCAATTGAATGAGGAGCGATCGCAGGCCGCCCCGACTATTTGTACGCAGCTGATTGCGCAGTTGCAACCGCTGGCACTACCCAATGCACGCTGTGAATTTGTCTTTACTAAAAAAGCAGACCCAGCCCATTATAGTGCTCAAGGCTGCTACGATATTGACCTATTATTTAGCGCTAACGTTGGCATGCCAATGCAGCCGCTATATAAAATCGCTTCCGGCGGTGAGCTGTCACGAATGGCATTAGTCATGCAGGTGCTGCAAGCGACCAATGCGGATAATAATGCCGCCAAGCCGATGTTAGTCTTTGATGAAGTTGATGTCGGTATCAGTGGTGGTACTGCGCAAGTGGTCGGTGAACTACTTCGTGCCTTGGGTCAGACTCAGCAACTATTGGCCATTACTCATCAAGCGCAAGTCGCGGCGCAAGCGCACCAGCATATTTTAGTGCAAAAACATCATCATGAGCAGACCCAAAGCGAGCTGCTTATCTTGACTGATAACGCCCAAGTAGATGAGCTGGCACGAATGTCCGGCGGTATTACTATCAGCGACGTAACTCGTGATCATGCGAGAAGCTTGCTAACTGATGTTAAGTAAAGCCGTTGAATAACAAGTTGCTTATAAATACTCGTGAGTTAATAACGTTTAATATTGCCACCAGTTAATATTTGCCAGCCAGCTCCATCTCTGACATCAGTGATTTTTGGCTTCAGTTGATTTTTGGCTCAGTATCACCATATAGTAGTGCCCCACCCCTTTTATATTGTACTTACCCCTATGCCTAGAGCTAACTTGACCCATCATTTTTTAATTGCGGCACCAGAGCTGTCAGACCCTAGGTTTGAGCAGGCGCTGATCTATATCTGTCGCCATGATAAACAAGGCGCCCTTGGTCTGATAGTCAACCGTCCGCTAGAGCAATCGCGGGTAGGCAAGCTGCTAGAAGATTTAGATATCGAAGTCACTGATACACAGGTGATGGAGGATTTGGCGTTAGAAGGTGGCCCTGTGTACCCTGAAGTGGGTTTTGTACTGCATACAGGTCAGCCAGAGTGGGCTTCCTCATTTGCTATCTCTGAGAACGTCTGTATTACGACCAGTCAAGATATTCTTAAACGTATTGCTGCAGGTCAAGGGGTCGGGCATTACCAACTGTGCTTAGGCCATGCTAGCTGGGGTAAAAAGCAGCTTGAGCGCGAGCTTGATAATGGTGATTGGCTGGTTTGCCCTGCTGATTTAACTTTATTGTTCGATACGCCTTTTGAAGAACGCTGGCAGCTAGCCGCAGATAAGATTGGGGTCAATTTTGATTATCTAAGCAGTGATATTGGTCACGCTTAATAACTAAGCTAACCTCAATACACTATAAAAAAATATAGGAAACGTCCCCTACTATGGTAGATAGTGAGACCGACATCGAAATTGACAAAGAAATTGACAAAGAAATCGACAAAATTAATGATACCAGTGTTGCTGAGCCCGCCACTAAACCTCATCTGATATTAGCACTAGATTATGGGGTTAAAAAGATGGGCATGGCACTAGGTAATACTATTACCGAGACCGCGCGCGCATTCGATATTCTAGCGATGAATAATGGGCAACCTGACTGGGATAACTTAATTGGTATAATCAAAGTTTGGGCCGTCGCACAAGTGGTCGTTGGGCTACCGCTAAATATGGATGGCAGCAGCTCCATGCTCTCGAAGCGCGCGCATAAGTTCGCACGTAGGTTGGCTCATCGCCTTTTAGAGCAGCACTCACCGGCAACCGTGATACTTTGTGATGAGCGCTTGACCTCAGTAGAAGCGCGCGAGCTGGCATGGGAGAACGGTTGGATTAAAAATCAGCGCGATCCGATTGATGATATCTCTGCCTGTATCTTGATGTCTACTTACTTCGCTGAGCCTAGTAGCGGCATAGCAATTGATGCCATCCAAGCTGATTAAGGCAACTGTCAGACAAGTGGTAGTCAGACCAAAAATTATCAGCACATTTATAACTCTGTTAATAATATTTACCTAAAAGACGGCTGATTGTTATGACCAATGCCCCAAATCAATCTACGCAGTACGGCTTTACTCCGCTTGCGGTTACTCGTATTAAAGGCGCACAGCGACTAAACCAAATTGCGGTGTACCTGATTTATGCCGCTATTTTTGCCTTTATGGTATTTGGGACAATTGCTAGCATAAAGATGTTTCATGACAACCAGCTGCTGTATCGATTGTTTTTTAATCTACCCTATGTGCTGATTGCCCTGACCATTCCTATGACGCTTTATGATGCCTTTATTATTTATCGCTATCGGCTCAACCAGGCCTCGATGGTTATAATGACTATTGGGGTCTCGAGCATTATTCTTATCGGCGGGCTACTGTTTGCTGATACCGCTTGGCTAGGGTTGGCCTCATGGCTTGGTGTGGCATTCTTATTTAAAGTTAGTTTTAAGCGTTTTTTTGACTTTTTAGAAGTAGATGATTTATCAGAAACCGCTGAAGAGACATCTATGGATATCGCTACTGATTTGGATAATAAGCCATTATAAGTAAGTACATTTGGCAGAAAAATTGCATTTAACTCATTCAATTTAAAAAAATGACTATGACAACTTCAATACTAGACATCTCTATTAACCATCATTTAGACACTCAAGGGCTGATTTGTCCTGAGCCAGTAATGATGCTGCATAAGACTATTCGTAAAGCGGATGGCGGCGATATCATCGAAATAATCGCTACCGATCCGGCTACCACGCGCGACATTCCTAATTTTTGCCGTCATTTGGGGCACACGCTTGTCCATCAAGAAACGATGAATGATGCGCCAACGTATCGCTATTTAGTAAAGAAAAAGAGCGCTTAACATAACGCCAAGATATCTTTGCGTTATAGGGAACATATCATTCACAGGTTAAAGGTAGGCAGCGTGTTACCAACAGAAAAGCAGTATGTGCAGTGGCACGAAAACGAAACCTTATGTAATGCCCGCTGGTTGTCTGAAAGCAATCAAGTGCCGCCCGCGCGTATTGTTTTGGTCGACGACAAAACGACAGCAGATGAGGCCTATCGCTTAGCCTGCGCGGGCACTTCAATGCTTTGGCACGGTGATTTTCACAATGCGCGACAATTACTGCAAGCCATCAATCGACGCATTGAGCGCAGTGAGCAGCGCAAAATTAGTAAAGCGGCCAACAAGAATAAATCTGCTGAACCTACGGCTGAGTCCTCAGTAACACCTAAAATGATACCTGAAGTGTTATCTAAACAGCTACCTAATTTGTTTCATCAGCAACGCCAAGCCCAAGCCCAGCGTTCGCGCGTATTAGGCCGTTTGCTATTAAAGTTGGATGCCCGTTATGTCAGTCAGTTACGTCGCGCCCCCGATGTAAGTGCTGCCTGTACGGCTGCTTTTGGCCAGTTAGATAAGGCGATGGATGAGTCGTGCTTACTCTCGTTTCGTGACCTGCAAGGGGCCTTAGGCGCGGCGGGATGGCGCGCGAAAGGGGTACCGATTGAAAATTTAGGTTTATCAATTTTCCCACATTATGGGGTCTTCGCGCCAACACGTCATGAGTATGTGCAGCTGTTGCTCGATGCACCGCTGCCGGATACTTGTGATGTCGCCTTAGATATTGGTACCGGAACCGGTTTGCTGGCCATTATCTTGGCGCAGCGCGGTGTGCAACAGGTTATTGCGACGGACTTAAATCCGCGCGCTTTGGCCTGCGCCAGCGAGAACTTTGCGCGTTTAGAGTTATCTGCCGTGCAGTTGCAGCAAGCAGATTTGTTTCCGACTGACGCTCCATTGGCTAATCTGATTGTCTGTAATCCACCTTGGTTGCCCGCTAAGCCAACCTCGCCATTAGAACACGGAGTCTATGATGCCAATAGTGCTATGTTGCGTGGGTTTTTGCAGGGCGCAAAACAGCACTTAGCCGAGCAGGGAGAAGTCTGGTTGATTCTGTCGGATTTAGCTGAACATTTGCAGTTGCGAACCCGTGATGAGTTATTGGGCTGGTTTGCGGATGCTGATTTAGAGGTAAAATACCGTCTCGATACCCAACCTAAACACGGTCGCAGCCAAGACAACACTGATCCACTGTTTGCTGCACGCAGTGCGGAAATCACTTCGTTATGGTGTTTAGTACCTCAATCATAAAATTCTAAACGAATTAACTTACCTTATCCTGTCTTGTACAATCACCGAGTATTGTCTTATGAGCCGCGACCGTGCCGTACAGCAGCGACAACCAAAAGCGCTAGCCGTTGATGACGAGCCGACTTATATAACCGAGTTTCGTCAGGCGATGCTCGCTCGTGGTTTGGCGACCCGCACTCGTAACGCTTATGTCCGCGATCTGCGCTCTTGTGAGCTGACCAGTCATACGGCACTGACACTTTGGCAACTCGATGAAGTATTGCATTGCCTATCTATTCTTGCTCAAGACGGCAAAACCCCACGTACCCAAGCACGGATGCTCTCCAGCCTACGCCAGTTTTATCTATGGATGATTGCCAGTAATCTACGTGAAGACAATCCTTGCGAGCGTATTAAAACTCCAAAGATTGGTCGCCCACTACCGAAAGACTTAGCAGAAGCTGATGTTGATAATCTACTGGCTGCGCCTGATAGCAGCACCGCGCTTGGTTTACGTGATAAAGCCATGCTAGAGGTGCTATATGCCTGTGGTCTGCGGGTAAGTGAGCTAGTAAATTTATCAATAGAACAAGTTAATCTTAATGCTGGCTGGCTGCAAATCACAGGGAAAGGAAATAAAACCCGTTTAGTACCATTAGGAGAATATGCGGCCGATGCGCTTGAAGATTATTTAGCCCATGGACGCGGTGATTTGATTGCTCATTTAAAGGCAGGAAATTGCCAAGCAGTATTTTTAACTGCGCAAGGCGGTTATATGACCCGGCAAAACTTTTGGTATCTGCTAAAGAAATATACCAAAGTTGCCAGTATTGATAAAGACTTATCACCACATACATTGCGTCATGCTTTTGCTACGCATTTGCTAAATCATGGTGCGGATTTGCGTAGCGTACAGTTATTACTGGGACATAGCGATTTATCGACCACCCAGATATATACTCATGTGGCAACGGCTAGATTGCAGAAGTTACATGCTGAGCATCATCCGCGTGGCTGATTAATAAACTAAAAGTGGTCATTTAGTGTATATTTTGGCTCTAGTCAGCTTTATACAGAAGCTTGCAACCTTTTTATAAGCTTAGATTAACACACCAAGTGCAACGCTAAATGATGTCATAGAATACCTGATTAATTTTTTAGATTGTTCATAATATTTCATCCATGATATAGCTTATAATCCTAATTTGGGACGAGCTTATTTCTAGTTGAACCAAGCGTTTTACAAAATACCACCTCGTATAGAAAATTAATTTTTGCGAGCTGTTCGGTGCGCTGGGAGAATCCTACAAAACTATTTATAGGCAAACGAAGCAATTATTGCCGCAAGGACATAAATCCTGCTACGACAATCAAGAAGATTCCAATTAGAGATAACATGTCTGGAACTTCGGCAAAAAATACTAGCCCCCATAATATAGCAAATCCAACATACGCAAAGTCAAATGTACCAATGACTGCGGGCGGTGCCTTTTGATAAGCAATTGCTGCTCCTACACTACCTATCAGAATTGCAGCTGCCAACAGTGCCATTAACGCCCATTCTACGAACCCCATGTTTGTCCATGAAGCCAATAAGAAACCTTTACGTGGTTCAGAAACGATTGACGAAATCAAAACCGCAGCCAGTGTACCTACGACAACGAAAGTCAGGTTCAGTGCAAGCGATAGCATGACTGGATTAACTTCTCGGCACTTGGTACGAGTTAGGATCATTGACAAGGCATAAAGCACAGCGGAAATTAACGGCAAAATAGCAAAGAGGTTAAAATCTCCAGCTTTTGGGCGCAGTATTAATAAGACCCCTAAAAATCCGACAACTACCGCCATCCATCCAAGGCGACTGATTTTGTCACCAATGAATACGGCTGAAAAAAGAGTGATAAAAATAGGTAGTGTATAGTAGGTCGCGGCAGCAATCGACAAATCTAGATTTGGTAAAGCCAGGTAGTAAGCGAGCCACATGCCAACTAGCATGACGCTACGAAGCATTGTCCAGCCTAGCGCTGGTGGAACAGATAAAGCACTTGGCACTTTAATCCAAAGATAAAGCAGAAGAATAGGCATCACTAGGAGCGAGCGCAGAACAAATATTTGCCAGATAACAAACTCTGCGCTGGTGAACTTGATTAGTGCATCACCTAGTGAAAGCGCTAATACCGCTATGATAATTACCAATACTGCGAGAGGTAAGTTATCTTTATATTCTTTAAAGTGTGTACTAGGTTTCAAGTAAATACTCCTGATAGGCTAAGCTCTAAATATTAAACTAACCTACCCTTGTACCTACTTCAACCCCAACTCTCAATTCTCAATTCTCAATTCTCAATTCTCAATTCTCAATTCTCAATTCTCAATTCTCAATTCTATCAGTACAATTATACCAATCCATAGCTGCAAAATTTCCTTTTTCTCGTTACAATACACACTATAAAGTGTTCGCTTATTTTGTAACACGCACCATCCTTTTATTTATCCGATATCCGAGATATCCCATAAGCCATAGACCTCCTGCTGACCTATTAGAAAAAGCAAAACACTGGCGCGATGATATTAATTTTCGCCAAGATGTACTGGGCAAGCCTTTTGACTTTGCGACCACGTGGGGTATCTTTTCGCCACAAAAGCTCGATGACGGTAGCACGTAGGCTGGGTTTTTAACCCAGCGAATTCATAGATAATCTAGAAAGATGACTCATACTATATTAAGCACAAATCCTGCTTAATTATAACTATAAACTTAACTTGTAGATCCTGCTGGGTTAAAAACCCAGCCTACATCAAAATTAGCTTGATAGGTATGTAGTAGGTAGCGTGGACGGAGCAATAGCGAAATCCACGGTTGCAATAACGAGGCACAACTAGCTCCTTTCACAAATCCTAGCAATCCATAACTGAAAACTTACATAGTTATCATTACAATATTACTTATATGATTTGGATGAGTGGTTCTATCACCTTTAGGACTTACGCAAAACCGAATAAGTATTGCTAACCTCAAGAATAACGTAGTAGCATAAAGTCATGAAAAAGCCCAAAGTAACCCGACTAGATTATTGCCAATATCTCATGGTGAGTCAAATAAACTACACCATTACTAATTATGCTGATCATCATCCTGAGAATATCAGTCATGACCGTATCAAT
>NZ_CAJHBI010000001.1 GCF_904846605.1 Psychrobacter sp. 72-O-c | reverse complement strand
GCCAAAACAGTCCGAAAGGTAGGACAGATTTGAGAATAAGAGAATGGCTTTGCGAGTGCGGTGTCACTCATCAACGCGACGTTAATGCGGCAAAAAACATTCTCGCGCTCGGGCTTGAGCGTCTAGCTGTAGGAATCACCGTCGTTTAGGGCGGTGAGGAAGTCAACATTTACATCTATGGTTGAGAGACGATAATGAATGATGGATGGGGGTATTTTGGTTGTGAATGACATATATTCCATAAGATTATACTCGTATAATAGTAAATCAGCATAATCGTTATACGTTCTTAGATTGCAGCTGCTATAGAGACAAGTTGTCCCCTTATTGCTTGTTTACCCTTATTAGTTTTCATTACTGAAGCGAAAATCGAACATGGCATTCCTACATACTTTGCGACCGAAGATCTCATCGGAAAACATTGGGGTGTATCGGTTTGATTATCCGGAAGTTTTTGTTTTAATACTTACTGTCATACTGCTTGCTTTATATTCTGAGTTTAGTCCTACCTCAACGGCACTGCTGATCGTTGTTTGCCTACCAAGTTTAATGATTCTTATTTATAACTATCGACGTCGAACGAGCTTTTGGACGTCTAATATTGTCATTATTCTATTGTCCGTAGTCATTGGATCGCTACAGTTTTGCACCGTGATGTCATTCAGTTTGGCATCCTTAATTGGCATCCGTATCATTATTAGCAGTTCTGAAAATCATCTAAAATTGCTTACAGTGTCGATGGTGACGGCCGTTGTTTTCTATTATGTTAGCGTGCTTTTAAATAGCACTGATATAGACTGTAATGAAGGTTGGCTACCAGCTACGGTGTTGCTAGCAACTATCATAGTCATCATGTGTCATTTTCGACACGTATATCACGGATACATCAGCTATGAAGTGCGTGCTCAACAAGCAGCGGGGCGTCTCAATACTATGGTTTCGGTCATCAACAAGCTAACCCGCTTTATACCTCCTCAGATTTGGGAACCGATTGTAAGGGCGGATAGCCCTGTCAGTGTCTCCAATAAACGCGCAAAGCTGACGATTATGTTTTCAGATATCGTAGGATTTACTGAGCTATCAGATAGTTTAAGTGCGGACAATTTGGCTGATATCTTAAACACTTATATGCATTGTATGACGATAATCGCCAATAAGCACGGCGCTGTAATCGATAAGTTCATTGGTGATGGCATGGTTTGTTTTTTTGGTGAACCTGATAGTCGCGGCGCGCGTCAAGATGCATTGGATTGTGTGGCCATGGCGATCGATATGCGCCGAGAAATGCGCACCTTACGGCAAAAATGGCGACTGATGGGTTTTGAAGGGTTATATCTGCGCATCGGTATCACTACTGGCTACTGTCATGTTGGCAATTTTGGCAGTAATAGCCGTCTCAGTTATACGCTTATTGGCAAAGAGGCCAATTTGGCAGCAAGGCTTGAAGCGGCCGCCAGCAAAGGGGATGTATTGATTAGTGAAAGCACCTACGATTATATTTGCCATGATTATGAGTGTGAGTATGCAGGCGCTTATCAGCTCAAAGGTTTTGATGGTAAGGTTAGCGCATGGCAAGTACTAGATCCTGATGCCAATAAAGGCCGCCTGTCAAAGTGGGTCGATCATACGCTGCCTGGCTTCAATCTGCATCTAAACTTTAAAGATATGAAAAGCGGCGATTATCAAGAGATTAGAGAAGGTCTGAATTTCGCACTTGAACGTATTGAACAGGAAAAGAAAATTGCTGACCTCGAGTTTAACAAAACTGGTAAATAAAATATTAGAAAGGGGAGTTAAAGATTTTTATGCCTCTCAAGTCTAAATACTGTGAGACTAATCACAAAAAAAGCCAGTTATTATTATAATAGCTGGCTTTTTGATGCAAATATAACTTAGTAGTCGTCAAAACTACTAGTGTTTAATGATTTTCTTTGGCATGGTTAAGGGTATATTTAGGTATCTCAATAGTTAGGTCCTCGTCATCTAGCATTACCTGACAGGATAGCCGAGAATCAGGCTCTAATCCCCAAGCACGATCTAACAAGTCTGCTTCAATATCGTCCATCTCATCCAAACCATTGAAGCCCTTGCGGACGACTACGTGACAAGTGGTACAGGCTTTTGACATCTCGCAAGCATGCTCAATCTTAACGCCCTTTTCTAATAGAGCTTTACATAAGTTTTCGCCAGCTGCTAGCTCAACTTCAATGCCTTCAGGGCAAATGTCATGGTGGGGTAGTACAGTAATTTTTGGCATGGTCATATATCCAGTGCTAATCAATTCAAAAAATGTGAAATCTAAGTAAGTTCTAAAATATAAATACAATCTAAAAATAATCGTGTTATAGGTTATTTTTCTGCTTTTATACTTTTTTCTTTAGTACTTTTTTCTTTAATGTTGTTGTTGCTTTGAGACTATTAATTTTAAATACTACCAATCTTGGGCGCTAGTACCCGCCATACTGGTCTGGACACTTTGATTCATAATGCGGGCAGCAAAGGCATCGCTATGCGGTTTAAGCTGAGCTTGTTGTGCTTCAATAAGCATTGAATCATTAGAGTCTAAAGCTGTTTGCATCTCTTTCATCTGTGCCGCCAAGGTTTGCTGTTCCTCAGAAGTCAATAAGGCTGAAAACTCAGATAGTGCCGACTGTAACGCCAGCAATTCTCGTTCAGTTTCTACCCTAGTTTCAATTAAAGAACGCGCATTTTTATCTTCTTCTGCGTGTTTAAATCCGGCAGTGAGCAGTTGCTCTTTTTGTTCATCAGATAAGCCATACGCTGGCGTAATCTCGATTTTACTTTCTGTCTTCGTCGTGGTTTCTTGGGCACTAACGGTTAGTTGTCCATTAGCATCAATACTGAAAGTCACTTCAATACGACCAAAACCAGCTTTCATCGGTGGAATACCGTATAGCTCAAAGCGTCCAAGCGAGCGGCAGTTCTCTACCGTTTCACGCTCGCCTTGTACGACATGGATAACCATGCCGGTCTGGCCATCTTGATAAGTGGTAAACACTTGGCGTTTTTTGACAGGAATAGGAGTGTTGCGTGGAATGAGTACTTCTACTAAGCCGCCCATGGTCTCTAGCCCAAGCGATAGAGGCGTGACATCCAAAAGCAGTAAATTATTGTCGCTATCACCATTAACCAATTGATGTGCCGTTTGTGCAGCACCTAATGCGACCACCTCATCTGGGTTAAGACGACATAGGGGCTGCTTAGCAAAGAATTCAGTAACCACTTGTTCAATCGCTGGCATTCGCGTTGAGCCGCCTACCAATATAACTTCATCCAGCTCTGAGGCGCTCAGCTTGGCATCACGTAGTACTTGTTCGCAAACCGTTAGCGTTCGACTGCTGACAGGGTCAGCGATAGTGAATAAGTCTTCACGGCGTAGTACGCCTTTGTAGGACTGCTCATTAACGATGATATCGATATTAACTTCTTCAGCATCGGTCAAAGCTTGCTTATAACCTTTAGCTTGCTGAGCCAATACTGACTTGTCATGTAAGCTGACATCTGCTGGCGCGATATTAAGCTGTTTGATCAGCCAATTGGTGAGTAGGCGGTCAATATCATCGCCACCAAGGGCGCTATTACCACCAGTTGCCAGTACTTCAAACACACCATCGGTAAGCTTTAAGATAGAAACATCAAAAGTGCCACCACCGAGGTCATAAATTAAATAGTAACGAGCAGTATCATCTCCGGTAGGGGCGTTCAGACCATACGCTACCGCCGCTGCCGTTGGTTCATTTAACAATCGTAAAACGTTGATACCAGCGGCTTGCGCGGCATCTTTAGTGGCTTGGCGCTGGGCTTCATCAAAATAGGCAGGAACGGTAATGACCGCGCCTTCAATACTGTCCTCAGGTAAGGCATCTGCTGCGCGCTGCTTAAGTACGGCCAAAATACGTGCTGACACTTCAACGGGTGACACTTCGCCTTGAGCGGTAACAAAGGCTGGCATAGCATCGGCGCTACCACTTAATTCATAAGGATGCGAGAATTTGATATCGTCTTGACTGCGACCCATAAAACGCTTAGCGGAGATAATGGTGTTCTGTGGATCATTAGGCAAATGGGCTAAAGCATTATAACCAACGAGCGGGCTACCTGTAATTGGGTAATAGACCACTGAAGGCAGTAAAGTATCTTTACTGGTATCTGCCTCTAATACTTGCGCTTTGCCTGAGCGTACCACTGCGACCAATGAGCGCGTTGTGCCAAGGTCAATTCCAAGGCCAAAACGATGCTGGTGTGGCTGGGCACTTTGATTGGGTTCAGCAATTTGCAATAAAGACATAAGATAACTCAGATATAAAATGAATAAGTAAAGTTGAACAAATACCACATAAATAAAGCGATAACTGGCGCGGCTCACTCAAATATAGAGGTTGATAATAAACGCCGCTTAGCTGCACTTACAACTGCCATTTAGAAATATGAATACTATGATATTTTGGATGTTATTTTAACCGTCTTTATAGGCTTTAGCCAATCATTAGACGTATAAATCATCATCATTTGGCTGTGCCGCGCTTGCGACATCATCAAGGGCAGTCGTAATATCGGCATCGAGCTTGACTAGGAACTTCAACTTTTGGGTGGCGTCAATAGCTGCCGACCACTCTTCGTTTTGATAGGTGGTATTAAAGCGTTCACATTGGTTGTTTAATCGCTGCAAAATTTGCGGATGCAAATTTTCCAATGCTGGGCGGTCATTGCTTTCGATGGCTTCACCTAGATCAATACGCAGCTCCATAGCATCTTCTAAAAAATCGAGATCTGCAATTGAGTTTTCAAGCGTTTGGGCTTGTCCTGCCATATCGAGTAGATAGGCGGCGCGGCTGTCAGGAGCACTTAAAGCCTGATAGGCTTGATTGATCAGTGCGGAGGCTTGCTCAGAATGCTGCTGAGCTTTTGTTTCATCAGCTAGATTTTTGGCAACATTATCAGGGTGATAACGTTTCTGCAATAGGCGCAAATGCTGATCTAGACTATCTTGTGACAGCTCAAATTGTACAGGTTGCTCAAATAGGGCAAAGAAATTATCAAACTGAGCTTCTGGGATGAGATCTGTCATAACATATGCCTTACTTTCTATTTTTAATTGTTGTTTTGCAGGATTAACTTTTAAAGCCTTCTTAAACCTAGACTTTAATAAGTATTTTTTAATAAATGGTGGTTTTAATAAATAGTTATCTTAATAATGGCTATAAGGTTAAACCAATGCCACTTAGGTACGCTATACCACAAAGAACTCTTATATTGTAAAGGATTCACCGCAGCCACATTCACCTTTTTGATTCGGATTGGTGAACTTAAAGCCTTCGTTCAAGCCTTCTTTTTCATAATCCATCAATAAGCCGTCTAAATAAACCAAACTTTTAGGGTCGATAAAGATGCTTACATCGCGGCTATCATAGCGAGTATCATTCTCATCAGGAACATCGACGAACTCTAAAACATAAGCCAAACCTGAGCAACCTGCTGTACGAATACCAACACGAATGCCAGCACCTTTACCGCGATTGTCTAGAAAGTCTTGAACATGCTGAGCGGCGCGTTCTGTCATTTCAATCATGCCAACTCCTATTGATTATCAATAATAAGAATATCATCTTACTAAAAAATATTTGAAGATTATTATCTAAAAACTAATATTCAGAAAAACTAATGTTTAAAAAATATTTAAAATAAAGCATTTGCTAAGCCTGACCAACATAAGCTAGAAAGTAAAAGGTGACAATTACATAACCGTTATTGTCACCTCCTTAGCGCTAGCAGCTCTTTAATATAATAGTCTTACTAATATAAAAGAGCGAATACATTAAAGTAAACTTAGCTGATCGCTTGTTCTTCATTGCTTTCAACAACGCTATGCTTGCCTTTATAGTCACTGATAGCGGCTTTAATCGCATCTTCTGCTAATACTGAGCAATGCACTTTTACTGGTGGTAATGCCAACTCTACGACGATATCGTTGTTTTTGATTTCGCCTGCTTGATCTAAACTTTTGCCTTTTAGCCACTCGGTTACTAGTGAGCTTGAAGCAATCGCTGAGCCGCAGCCGTAAGTTTTAAAGCGTGCATCTTCAATGATACCATTGGCATCGACTTGGATCTGCAAACGCATCACATCACCACAGGCTGGGGCACCAACCATACCGGTACCAACATTTTTGGCATTTTTATCAAGGTTGCCAACGTTGCGTGGATTTTCGTAATGATCAATAACTTGGTCACTATAGGCCATGGTTCTTCTCCTAGTTAGATGATGAGTAGTAATACAAACTGTCTACATACTCATCGGTAATTGGGGTCAAACGCTTATTCTGTAATTTTCTGATTAATTGTCTAACGGCTATATTTTATAGCCGTACTTTTACTTTTATTTTAATGTTCAGCCCATTCTACTGAATCTAAATCAATACCTTCTTGATACATATCCCAAAGTGGCGATAGGTCACGTAGTTTATCAACGGCTTCATGCATTTGACCAATAACGGTATCAACGTCTTCTTCAGTGGTATAACGACCGAAGCTGAAGCGAATAGAGCTATGCGCCAATTCATCTGGGCGACCAATAGCACGAAGTACATAAGATGGCTCAAGTGTTGCTGAGGTACAGGCTGACCCTGATGATACGGCTAAGTCTTTCAGCGACATCATGAGTGACTCGCCTTCAACGAAGTTGAAGCTAATATTGACGATATTAGGAACGCTATGTTCAAGATCGCCGTTTAAATAAATCTCTTCAATATCTTGTAAACCATCCCAAAGCTTTTGGCGTAGTTTTGCCGCATGGGCATGGTCTTCTTCATAACGTTTATTGGCTAAGCTAAATGCTGCGCCAAGGCCAACGATCTGATGCGTTGGTAGTGTACCTGAACGCATACCGCGCTCATGTCCACCGCCATGTTGCTCAGCTTTTAAGCGGACACGTGGCTTACGGCTGACGAACAATGCGCCAATACCTTTAGGACCATACGCTTTATGACCAGAAAAACTCATCAAATCAACTTTGGTAGTTGCAAGATCAATAAGTATTTTACCAACGGCTTGTGCGCCATCCACATGGAATACAACACCAGCTTCGCGAGTGATTTCGCCGATAGCAGCGATATCAGTAATAGTACCAAGCTCGTTATTAACCATCATCAATGACACTAGAATCGTATCTTCACGTAAAGCGTCTTTGACTTGTTGCGGTAAAATCATTCCTGTGCTTTTTTGCGGCTCAAGATAGGTAATTTCAAAGCCTTCTTGTTCAAGCTCACGGCAAGTATCTAGTACTGCTTTATGCTCAATTTGACTGGTAATGATATGTTTGCCACGTGACTGATAAAAATGCGCTGCACCTTTAATGGCTAAGTTATCAGACTCTGTTGCACCCGAAGTAAAAACGATTTCGCGTGGATCAGCATTGATGACTTCGGCAACTTGTTGACGTGCCGTCTCGACTGCTTCTTCAGCTTGCCAGCCGTAGCCGTGTGAGCGTGATGCTGGGTTACCAAAGATACCATCTACAGTCAGATATTCGCTCATCTTAGCAGCAACCGACTTGGCAACTGGCGTAGTGGCGGCATAATCTAAGTATATAAGTTTGTTATGTTGGCTCATGCTGGGTTTGCCTCGCTGGTCGATAAGGTAATAGTATTAATGTCTTTTGTAATAGAAGAAATATGCTGACGTTCTGAAACAGACTGCACATTTTTCATATTTAGTAATTGTGCCAATGTTATATTATTCAAGTACTGTTCGATATGATTGGACAGTGCGCACCACAAATCGTGGGTCAAACACATTGTACCACCTTGGCAATCGCCGCGTCCTTCACATTGCATCGCGTCAACCGATTCATCAACCGCAGATATAATGCTCATGACATCAATCTCATCTAATGGCTTTGCTAAGTGATAGCCACCTGCGGCGCCTCGGATACTGGTTACTAAACCACGCTTACGCAGCTTAGAAAACAACTGTTCAAGATAAGATATTGAAATAGACTGTCGGTTAGCGATATCAGATAAAGACACGGCACCTTCTTGTTGGCTGGTTTGTATTGCCAGATCTAACAATGCAGTGACTGCATATCTGCCTCGGGTCGTTAAACGCATAAAATATCTCCAAACTGGTGAGTAATGAGCTAAGGTTAATAACGAGCTTAGGTTCGATATCACATATACATTATTAATAAAATGATACGCTACTAAGACAAACGTCATCGCTATTAAACAACAGATGGTTAACCCGATGTGTGCTGCGATAAAGTTATTATACTCAATCCTGACTAATTTAGTCAAGATTGAAATGTGGTTAAATGGTTAATCTAATCTAACACCACTATTAGTAAAAACAATCAGTGTTTCGAGGTGATATGAGAGAGGGGATAGGCCGATGAGTGCTTGTAAAAACAAACACAGGGGATAGATACTATCAAACCAGATATCGCTCAGTAACCATGTTAAGTGACTATATAAGTGACTGTAATAGGTGACCGCATAAGTAACTATATAAACGACTGTAATAGGTGACCGCATAAGTAACTATATAAATGACCAAGTGTTAATTGCTTACTCGTTAAGTAAGCATGTCCTAAGGGTATCTGTCTTGAATACCGCTATAGCTATGGGTGTTAAGTACCGATACGATTGCGGCTCATACAAGCAGAGTAGGTATTTGTGCTTAACGTTGTGATTGAGCATTTTGATGGATTACCGAATGGTCCAAAAAATAACAGGAAGTACTTACCCTCGTTAATTGATAAACAGCTTAATTCACAAATAGTGCAACAAGTGATCCAATTGCAATAATAGCTGCGACCACAGCAGTAATCATTAGTGTTTTTTGCTTGCTATGCAATTCTTTTACCGTGGTTTCAAGCTCGCGGTTTTTGATAGACAGGGTGCTAATTTGAGTTTGTTGTTCTTTAATACGCAGTTTGTAATCGCTTTTTTTCTCTTCCATCTCAGCATCAGTAGGCTTAGGCTTACTTTTATTGCCTTTAACCTTTCTGATGACGCTTTGAATCAAGCTACCTAGCCCTAGTTGCATAATGAACTGTTTGACCAGCTGTACTTGAGTTGTCTCGCCGCGCATTTGTAGCTTATCGGTGGTTTCGCTATCATGAGTAGTAATAGCGTTTAGAACTTGAATACTATAAGCGTTGATAATGACATCGGGCTCACTACGCTCAGCGGGCAAGTTGGCATCTAATAGCACGCCCTTATAAGTAAAAGTAGCAAAGACTTGAACATGCGGTAGATATAATCGGAGACCAACTACAGTGCCTTGTTTGGCTAACGGGTAAGCTGCTTTACGTAGCTCAGGATCTAAACGTAGTAACAGTGTCAAAGCTGACTCGATGAACACCAGAATGATATTAAGAAAAGAGTGAGACAACGTAGAACGCTTCATGTAGGTAATCCATTTCTATTTAGCAGGTTAAAAGGAAGAATAAGAGTCAAAGTTAATGCAAGACGTGCAGTTGTAGTGTGCTTATAATAACTGCTTTATAATAAAAAGTAACGCTAGTCTCTGTCAGTTAGCAAATTGTTGCGCTGTAAGTAAGCTAGGTGGTAAGTAAATACAGTATCATTAATAAACGTCAACCTTTAGTACTTAAAGTTTTTAGCATAAACAACAAATACGATGTTCAGCGAATTCAGCCTATATCAACTGGATGAACGGATTTAAGGAAAATTAAACAACTAGGTTGCTAAGTTAAAGGTGTTTTACGTAACGTTAAGTGTCAAATACGTAGTATAGAACTCGAAAATATGTAAAATCGCTTGCGCTCCTTATGCTGCCTTGCTATAAAGACGTTAACAATGTGTGACCTGCTAATACGTGAGTACAATGGTTCTTATTGCTTAAATAGCACGAGAGCGATACAATGCCTGACGTTAGCTTTTATTATACCCCTTAAACTTGAAGGAAATTTTATGAATAAGTCAGAATTAATTGATAGCATTGCAGATAAAAGTGGCCTAAATAAGACCCAAGCTGGTGATGCCCTAAATGCAGTTATGGAAAGTATCGGCCAAGCTTTAGAAGCTGATGAAAGCATCTCGTTAGTTGGTTTTGGTACGTTTAGCGTAAAAGACCGTAAAGCCCGTATTGGTCGTAACCCTAAAACAGGTGAAGAGCTTAATATCCCAGCAAGCAAAGTACCTAGCTTTAAAGCCGGCAAAAACCTAAAAGAGCGCTTGAACTAAGCCTATACTAAAATAATAAATTGCTGCTGTGCAGCTTATGACTATAGCTGCACAGCAATTGATAAAAAAGCACCTTATATGAGGTGCTTTTTTTATAGATGTAATTATGGCTTATATAGCGTGAATATTTTGAGTCTACACCAAAAATCACGTATCATAGGCCGCGCGGTAACTCTGTTATTTAGAATAGGTTGCTTAAACGAGCTTTACTTTGCGTTTATAAAATACAGACGTCCTTCACTTTGCCATTGCCTGCTCAGATAGCATAAATATTATTAATAGTATTACAATGGTTTTTCATCAATATAGGTTAATAAAGCAGAGATAATTATGGATAAATTGCGCGATTTTTTAAAAAGCTGGCCTGGTCGCATTTTATTGATTTTATGCCTATCGCCGCTTGCTCTATTGGGTATTGAAAGCTACTTCCAAAGCAGCGTTGATCCCAACCAAATCGCTCAAGTAGGTGAAGCAAGTGTGGGGTCATCAGAGTATCAAAGTGCAGTGAACAGCAGGCGCACTGAGATTTTGGATCAGCTTGATGACGCCAGTTTGCTAAATGAAGATGTGCTGCATAAGCAAGTGTTAAGAGGTTTGATCGATCGTACTTTATTAGAACAGCAGGCTGGCAAGCTTGGCATGACTGTATCTGATGACACTATTAATCGTCTGTTACGCCAAGAAGATATTTTTAAAGATGCCAATGGTGACTTTTCTAATGAGCAGTTTTCGAACTTTTTGCGTCAGCGCGGTATGAATAAAGATCAGCTGTTTGCCGAGTTCCGTAATCAGTTGAGCCTTGATCAGCTCAATGCCAGCATTGTTGGTACGGCTATTTATCCGATGAAAGCGGTCAGTAAGTTGATTGATTTACAGCTAGAGGCGCGCAATATTTGGTTGCATCGCTTCAATTGGCAGGATTATCAGCAGCAGGTTAAATTGACCAAAGCTGATGTGCAATCGTATTATAACGCCAATAAAGACACCCTTAAGAGTGCAGCCATGGTCGATTTGGCTTATATTCAGCTTAGCCCCGCGACCATTCAAGTTGAAGACATCACAGAAGAAGAGTTGCAGCAGCAGTATGAAGGCTATAAGCAAGGGCTGGCAGTGGTTGATGAGCGTAAAATCAGCCAAATCTTAGTGACTGGTGATGATGCCAAAGCACGCGCGCAAAAGATTAAAGCACGTCTTGATAAAGGTGAGTCATTCACAGCACTTGCCAAACAAGAGTCTGATGACCCATCAGGGGCTGATGGCGGTGCCATTGGTCGCTTTAACCCATCAGTATTTGGTAATGACGCTACGGCCGTTGAAACCGCCCTGCAAGGCTTAAGTGTCGGTGACGTGACTGCGCCGATTAAGACCAGCTTTGGCTATCAGATATTTACGGTAACCGAAGACAAGGGTATTAAAGTACCAAGCCTAGACAGTATGCGTGAGGAGCTGACAGCTAAAGCTAAAGAGTACAAGCGCCAAGCCGCTTATGGGGATAAAGTAACTGCAATTAATGACTTGGCAGCGGATGGTTTTAGTATCGAAGATATCACTCAGCAAGAAAACGTGGCGCTAAAACGTATCAAAGATTATCGCAAAGAAAACAATACTTCAGTATTGGCGCAACCAGCGGTCATCAAGCAAGCTTTTGATGAATTTATAATTCAAGATCAGGCAGTGACGACAGGTATCGAAGTAGGCGCGGGCATGGCTTGGGTACAGCCCAGCAACTATCGTCCGACTCAGACTCTGACGTTAGCAGCTGCAACTCCCAAGATTACGCAGATATTGCGTCAGCAAAAAGCCAGTGCCTTGGCACTAAAAGATGCTAAAAAATTAGCGGCTGGTATCAAAACTGCCGCTGATATTAGTAAGCAGTCGGTAAGCTTGCAATCATTGGGTGAGGTGAATCGTCAAACAACACGATTGACAGAAAAAGAGCGCGGTTTGGCATTCAGCCAGCAAGCTCCCGCTAATGGCGTAGTGGCTCTAGCAAGCGAGACGGAAATAGGCGCGACAGTAATAGTCGGTGATCGTATTAAAACCGAACAGCAATCACCGCTATCTGATATTGAAAGAGCCCAAACAGCCGCAATTGTTCGTGATAATTTAGGACAAGATCAGCTACAAGATTATTTAGACTATTTGCGCTTGTTATATAAAGTTGAAGTGAATGAAGCCAATATGGCGACTGCACAGGGACGTTAATGACTTTGTTAGTAGTCATAGATGACTGAATAAAAAATAGTAAAAATTAAAAAAGCCACGGTATATGTTTATACCGTGGCTTTTTAATGAACGATGGGATAGTTATAGTCAGTTCACAATAAAAAAGAGTCGTGTATAGCAACGTGCTACTGGTATGAATTTTTCTGGCGTGCTGTTCGCAAGCGGGACAGAGGCTGCAAAACGTTTGTTAAAGTAGCATCCCAGTAGCACTGTATGGTTTTTAAATTGAATCGACTATATCTCTTAAAAAATATCGTTATCTTAACGGCTTGTTAATAGCAAATTAGTGACGGAAATGGCGCATACCTGTGAAGACCATAGCGATACCATGTTCATTAGCCGCGGCGATAGTTTCGTCATCACGCATTGAGCCACCAGGCTGAATGATAGCGGAGATGCCTACTTCTGCGGCATTATCAATACCATCACGGAACGGGAAGAAAGCATCTGAGGCCATAACGGCACCTTCAGTGATCAATCCTGCATGCTCAGCTTTAATCGCAGCAATACGTGCTGAATTTACGCGGCTCATCTGACCGGCGCCGACGCCAATAGTACGCTGATTGTTACCGTAGACAATAGCATTGGATTTGACATATTTAGCCACTGTCCAAGTAAATAAAAGGTCAGCGATTTGTGCTTCTGTTGGCTGAATATCGGTCACAATTTTCAACTCACTGGCACTAATAATACCTGAGTCTTGCTCTTGTACCAATAGACCGCCATTAACACGCTTATAATCAAGCTGGGCGACGTGCTCTTCAGAGGTGGTTAGTTCACCGCAAACCAGCACACGTACGTTTTTCTTACTGGCAGTGGCTTGAAGGACACCGTCCTCTAAACTTGGTGCGATGATAACTTCTACAAACTGATTGTCAATAATCGCTTTTGCTGCTGCAACCGTTAATTGACGGTTAAAAGCGATAATGCCACCAAAAGAAGATTCAGGGTCAGTGCTAAAAGCAGTACGATAAGCGGCGACTTGATCGTTATCAATGGCAACACCGCAAGGATTAGCATGCTTTACAATGACACAAGCAGGAGCGGTAAAGGCTTTCACGCATTCAAGCGCCGCATCAGTATCGGCAATATTATTATACGATAGCGCTTTACCTTGTAGTTGCTGGGCAGTAGCAATAGATACTTGCTTGCTTTGTAGCGGCTGATTTTCTATATAAAACGCTGCTTTTTGATGCGGATTTTCACCGTAGCGTAGGTCTTGTACTTTCTCAAACTGTAAGTTAAAAGTACGAGAAAAAGCTTCTGGCTGTTGGGTTTCATTAACGCGGCTGCCTAAGAAATTAGCAATCATACCGTCGTATTGGGCCGTATGCTCAAATGCTTTAACGGCCAAGTCATAACGTAAAGCAGCGCTCAGATCAGTATTGTCACCCAAAGCTTCGATGACCCGATCATAATCACTCGGACTAGTAACAATACCAACGTGGGCATGGTTTTTAGCAGCAGAACGTACCATAGTAGGGCCGCCAATATCGATATTTTCGATAGCATCATTCATGGTTACATCGGCACGAGCGATAGTTTCGGCAAAGGGATACAGATTAACCACCACCAGATCAATACGATCAATGCCATGGGCGCTCATGATGGCGTCATCGGTACCGCGGCGTCCTAAAATGCCGCCATGAATCTTAGGATGTAGGGTTTTGACGCGGCCATCCATCATCTCTGGAAAGCCCGTGTAATCTGATACCTCCGTCACCACTATATTGTGCTCTGTGAGCAAACGATAGGTACCACCGGTAGACAGTAGGCCAAAACCTGCTTTGATAAGACCTTGGGCGAACTCAACGATATTAGACTTATCGGAGACCGACAGTAGTGCAAGTGGGGTTGTACTCATAAAAACAGTTCCATAAAAAAAGCCTGACGCAAACGTCTGGCAGGATAGTAATGACTATTATTGCATAGATTATCACGATTCATGACGTCTAGATTATGAATTACCATGCATAAAGAGTTTTGGTTTTGATAGGTAAGCATTAATTATATCAATATTTTCAGTGAATGATTACGCGATAAATCTTAAGTCGTTAACATTAGCAGCGAAAGTATCGTGGCTATAAAAAAACGCTAGTCAAATTGCTGTGAAATATAGGTCGCTCTATAGCTTGAAAGCTTGCTACATTAAATCGTAGGCTTTAAGTTTTTTGCGTAGGGTGCCGCGATTGAGCCCCAAGATTTGCGCGCACTTGGTTTGATTGCCTCGGGTTTGTTCAAGAACGACGGACAAGAGTGGTCGCTCTATTTCCTTGAGAATAAGTTCATATAAGTCGGTTGGCATCTCATCGCCCAACGTTGCAAAATACTGTCGTACCACACGTTCAACATGCACGCGTAAAGGTTCATGCGCGTTGTTTTCACGGCTGTTTGAGTGGCTATCTAATTGATTAGTCGAGTAACTATCTGAATCGCTGTTCATTGGTTGTTCTAACTCACTAGCTGAATGATAATAATCGTCTCGATGACTATGATCAGTAGAGTCACTAGAATGTTCAGAGCTTTGGGCAAAACGGTTGGCAGGGTATTGCGCGTGAGGTGCCATAAGGTGATGTCCTTAAAAGTAAAGGGAGTAAAATAAAAAATAAAATTATTGTATATCCAATCAATGATATATCAAAAATAGGGTGCTAAATCAATAGTATAGAGATTAATGAACCAGTGCTAAAGCTATTAAAATACGCCTTGTTAACACTTATATTAATAAATAGGATCAATAGTAACGTGATCAATTTGGTCGTTTGCAATGGCTATGGTAAACATTAATTGCTTGCTACCTCCCGCTGCTAGCTGATATTGCGGGCTTAGCAGATAGTCATCGAGCATCGCAATAAATTCTCCAATGAGGGCGTTAGAACTGTGAACACTGACTTTAAGATTGGGTAGTAGCTGTGCCTGCGAGCTTTGATTGCTTAGGGTCGCTCGTACATCGCTGAACGCGCTTGTAGTACTGACTTGGCTGGCTCTATGATTAAGGTCGGTAATTCTCAGGGTTGTTAGATCTGCACTGGGCAAGCTACAGGCAGCGATAGAGCATACGGTTTGTAGTCGCTCAGCGTAAGCGGGGTTCTTAATCAAGGTATTTAGGTTAAAAATAACATACTGGGCAAAAAGCAATAGTACGAGTACCACGCATCCCATAGTCCATAATAATGCTGTAATTGAGATTTGGATTTGGGTTTGCGTAGATTGCATGCGCGCTTGAATTTTGCTGGTACGCTCTTGATTGACTTTATCTTCGTCGTTGATGGGCACGCCCATTTTAATCAGTAGTTGCGCAAGATCAGTGTCAGCTTGAGGACCGTCTTCATGGTCATTTTGCTCTTTGAGGAGCTGCTCTAACCAGGCATTGTCAGAAGTGTCATTAATACTGGCATGGATATCATTTGCCTCTACTGAGCTTAGAGCAGGTTTTGCTGTTATTCCATGATTGGTTTCGGCGTTGATCTGGGCTGCGGGGTTTGCAGTCAAGTCTATGCCTTTATCTGACATTGTAGGACTGGTCTTTTGCTGTTTATTTGACGCTGGAAGGGGGTCTGTTACGGTGCCAGTTTGCGCTAGCCATACGTCCATACCATCTGATGAGTCATCGGCTGAAGTATCGCCTGCAGTTTCATCAATATCCATATCATCATGAATAAGAATATCATCATCTAAATCAGTCTCTGCTTTTTTAGCAGGTTTTGAGATGTGAATGTTGCTATCGTGACTGTTATGACTGTTATGACTGTTATTAGTTGTACTAACTTTATCAGATTGAGTGTCAGGATTTGATATTGTGCTGGCAGGTTGTCGTTCATTATTTTTTGGATTTTGTTTAGTAACACTTATTTTTTTATTCTTATCCGTTTGCTGATGATTAGCTGAGACCACCAGATAATCGTTGATCAGAAAAACCTGTTGGCAATGACCACAGCGCCCTTTAGCATTCGCTCGGTTTAAGTGGGCACGCGGTACATTAAAAAAATTATGGCAATGCGGGCACTGAGTTCTTATTGGTGAGGTCATATGGTCGAATCCAAAAAGCGATAGTCATCAATATCGCGTAGCCACTCACCAAAAGCTGCCTATTTTTTTAATACAACTGTTTAGATCTGTTATACGTTGTAAACCTGTAGGCAACTACAGAGCAGTGTTAAATGTGCAAACCTTAACTACTGCTCTATCGTAACAGATGTAATTAAATGTTGCTAGCCTGTAAATGTGCCTGATAAGCGCTGCCAATGTTGGTCTTCTTGTGCCGTAAACGCGTGTTTAGCATCCAAAGCGAAGTAAGGACTATAGGCATCACTGACCTCCTCAGTTTGTGATTCAATCAATCCTGCTAGCACAATACGACCTTTTGAGGCAATTAAGGTAGCAAAATAAGGCGCTAAGCCGATGAGAGGCTTGGCTAAAATATTGGCTACAATAACATCGACCGGCTCAACATTATGCTGAGTGCAATAGGCAGTAAATTCATCAGGTAAAAACGCTTGCAAACGATCTTCGACATGATTACGCGCGGCATTTTGATTGGTAGCCAATACTGCTTGCGGGTCAATATCTACCGCATAGACATGCCGAGCCCCTAATAACAGGGCGCCAATACCTAAGATACCTGAACCGCAACCATAATCAATGACTACCTTATTACTTAAATCTTGTTCTGTCAGCCAATCCAAACACAGGCGGGTAGTGGCATGATAGCCTGTACCAAATGCCAGCCCAGGATCCATAATAATATTGGTGGCATCAGGGTTTGGTGGTTTGAGCCAGTTTGGCACAATCCAAAGATTATTGGCGCACTCAATAGGACGATAGTGAGTCATCCACTCGCGCTCCCAATCCTTGTCATCAACGGCAGTCAGCCAAGTGCGACTGGCTTGCACTTGGGCGGCTATTTCGTGGCCCAACTGCTCAACCACTTGCTGGCTGCCTACCTCAGTGGTGGCATCAAAAAGCCCAGTCAAAATGACCTCATCCCATAGTGGTGACTCCCCTGGCAAGGGCTCAAATAAAGGTTGATCGCCCGCATCATCTAACGCAATGGACAGTGCGCCTGCCTCCAATAATAATGTCTCTGCCAAATCAACGTTTGCCTTTTCACATTGTAAATGCAGTTGTTGCCATGCCATAACGATAACCTTAGATTAAAATAAAAAATAAATAGGTGGGAATAATAAAAATAATAAAAAAGTGCTGTGCTAAAAATCTAAAATTTATTGTTTAGATTGAGCTTCTAAAAGCCGAACACCTAACGCAATGCCTGCTGGGCCTCACGGATAACCCGCGAACTGTTCTGCAATTGCCCTGAGCGCAGAATAAGCTGCCACAATGCACGGCGACGACTGGTATCTTTTGAGACCGTTAAACCCCTTCGAGCCATCGCTTCTGCCTTGCGAGGTTGGTTCTTTTTGAGTGCCACTTGTGACAAGTAAAAATAGACAGCTGATGATCTGGGAGCAAGACGTTGAGCACGGGTAAAGCTACTCTCAGCAGCGGTCAAGTTCCCCGCTTTTAGCTGGCCAATACCAGATTGCATCAAATTTTGAAATGCCGGTAAGTTACTGTTATTAGAAGGGGCTTGTCGACTTTGCTGTTTTGAATTTTGCCGTGCGCGCTCTAATAGCTCATTATGTGACGGCGATTCTGGCTGCACTGCTGGTGGGAATGTTGGCTGTACTATTGGCGGTGGCGTGATTGTATAATCATCATTAGAGGGCGTTATGATGACCGTACTGGGTATGGTCATGGGTGGCACTGATACTGGTGTTTGTTCGGTTGATGGATTTGGCACAGCGGACGGTTCGGGCCGAACATAAGGCTCAATAGGGTAGTCGTCTTCGTAATCGTTACTGTCGACTGCAGGCGTTTGGGTCACAGCTGTCGTGTTAGTGACGGCTGTTGACGAGGCTTGAGTAGACGTCGCTGTGGTTGTAGTCGGCACAGTTTGACAGGCGCTTAAACTTAGCATACCGATAATGGCGCTGGTGGCAAGCATCATTTCAGAGAGCTTGATCTGCTTAGCAGACCGTACGCTCGTAATTCGCTTGTGTTTAGATGATACAGTTTTTTGCATAGATGACAGCATGTTAAAGCCCTTTCTTAAATTTCAAAAAATAACCTTAGAACCATTCGAGCGCACGGTCATACCAAGTGTCGGCACGTTTTTGCGCATCGCCATTGTTTGGCGTCGCATTGTTATCCTGATTATCAATTGCTTCGCCATTTGGAATATCTAGCCCTTCGCGGCGGCGCTGTTGTTGTTGAGATCCTTGATCATTTTGCCACTGTTGTTGCTCGCGTGCGCGTTCCTGCTGGTATAAGCCAAGAGCACAACTGCTGGCCTCTTCTGGCAAGTATGCTGACATGACAGGCAGATAGCGTGCATCAGAACAACGCTCATTGGATAGTTTTCCGGAGTTATTTTCAAGCCATAACCACTCAATACCTTCTGGTTCTGGCATGGATACTGGCGTCAGTTTTAGCCGCTTCATATAGTCGACCCATACTGGCAGTGCCCCTGTACCACCGCTAAGTCCAATTGGCTTATTGTCATCACGGCCAACCCAAACCACACTGACATAGTTGCCACTGTAGCCGGCAAACCAGGCGTCACGGTAATCGTTAGTCGTGCCGGTTTTGCCAGCGAGATTTAAATTACTGCCAAGCGATTTAGCCTGTTTGCCAGTACCGTTTTTGACCACCTCTTGCAATGCATAGTTAGTCAAATAGTTGGTCTCAGGTGGGATACTGCGCCGGGTATTTAATCCAGTCCGCTGCAAAATACGTCCGCGATCATCGATTACTGTACGGATACTATGAATCGGGGTGCGAAAACCGCCAGTAGCAAACACTTGATAGACACCAAGCATATCCATTGGGCTAAGATTAACTGCGCCTAGTAATGCTGAGGGATAGGCAGGGATTTTTTCTTGTATTCCCATACGCTGTAGTTGCTTGGCAAAAGTATCGATACCAAATTCCATTCCTAAGCGCACAGTAGCTTGGTTATAAGAATTGGCCAGCGCCGTGGTCAAAGGGACATAACCATGATCGCGACCAGCGTAGTTTTTGGGGTTCCATTCAGTGCCGTCGCTTAAATTGACCGTAATTGGTGAATCATCGACCGAGCTTGCCAAGTTATAGCGACCACTTTCAAGCGCGGTCATATAGATAATTGGTTTTAACAATGAGCCCACTTGCCGCTTGGCATCGACCGCGCGGTTAAAGCCGGTAAATTCGCTACCACTACCTACCACAGCGACTAGCTCACCCGTTTCAGGATTGGCACTGACCAATGCTCCTTGTAAATCTTTGGTTTTACTACTACCACGGCGCAACTCACCAAGTTTTTTATCAACGGCTTTATCTGCGGCTAGTTGGGCAATAGGATTGAGCGTACTAATAATGATTAAACCTTCGTTCTTAAGATCATCTGAATAATAGACGTCATTCAGCTCACGCTTGACGATATCCAAAAAGTCAGGGAACTGACTTTTTCCTTCAACGGGTTTATCAACCACATCAAGCGGTTTCTCTATCGCAGCATCATAGTCTTCTTGAGACAGCGTACCCACTGATAACATATTACTGAGCACGATATTACGGCGCGCCTTGGAGTCGTTGGGGTTGCGACGTGGATTATAGACGCTAGGGCCTTTTGCCATACCGACTAGCATGGCTTGTTGATCTAAGCGCAGCTCATTGAGCGGCTGATTAAAATAAAATTGTGATGCCAAGCCAAAACCATTAATAGAACGGTTGCCATTCTGACCTAAGTAAATCTCGTTCAAATAGGTTTGCAGTATTTCATCTTTGCTATAGTGCAGCTCTAGTAGCACTGCCATCATGGCTTCATTGGCTTTACGTTTTAGCGTGCGATCGGAGTTTAAGTAGAAATTTTTGATCAGCTGCTGCGTGATGGTTGAGCCACCTTGCCTAGCACCACCGGTGAAGTTATTGATCACGGCTCGCGCAATACCACGTATTGAAACCCCTTTATGCTCATAAAAACCGCGATCTTCAGTCGCTATTAGCGCAT
This sequence comes from Psychrobacter sp. 72-O-c, assembly GCF_904846605.1. Classification (GTDB taxonomy): domain Bacteria; phylum Pseudomonadota; class Gammaproteobacteria; order Pseudomonadales; family Moraxellaceae; genus Psychrobacter. The sequence continues at coordinate 153,894 of NZ_CAJHBI010000001.1, read as the reverse complement.
CAATCAGCGGCTGTGGCACCTCATCTAGAGAAACGACCATTCGATCTTCATTACTATCGGGGTAAATACCACCGATATTAACGGGTTCAAGCCGAATGATACCGGTCTTGGCAGGTAAGGTGCTTTGGATCGATTCAATCTTATTACCGGCAATGGTCATCTTAATGACTTGTTCTTTATCAACATCATTGGCGCTATAAGTAAAGCCCCGTGTATGGATAAAATAGGTGTTACCTGATTTACGATAAGTGCCAGTGCTATCATAGGCCTTATTACTACGGTAATTGAGAAGCTCAAGCCAAGTCTTCATTGTATCTTTATCGACACTGGCACCTTGATATAGCTCAAGTGGCTGTGAATAAACCTTAGCAGGGATATCCCAGCGTTTGCCTTCAAACTTGTGGGTAATAGTACGGTCAAGCTTGACCAAATACAGCGCCAATAACACCATACCTGCGATGATGATGATTAGTAATATACTACTAAACACCAAGCCCCGCTGCTGTGAGGGCAGGGTGCTTACGGCAGACTTAGGCGACTGTGATAGCTTAGAATGGGATTTTTGCACTGATAACACACCGTTTTGAGATAAAAAACTGCCTCATAATGACGTAAATTGATAAGTTTTTCAATCTATCATCATCAACGCCTTCATTCATTCGCTATTCCTGAGTATAGTTCTATGGAGGTGTATACTGGTTAGTGATATATGGTCAGGCGGTTTATCATCACACGGCTTGAGTGTTAAACCGTCGTTAAACAACCGCTAGGCTAAGTAATCACTAAACGAATGAGAAATGAGAGCCGAAGCCACTAGACTTTTAATTTAAAGCTATTGGACTTTTAATATAAAGTTATTAAGCTTTTAATGTGATGGATGAATGCCATATAAGACAGCAATCTATGCTAACTGTTTATGTGGATTGCCATAATGTTTTTTCTATGGATTATCGGCTACTATCAAATTTGTATCAGCTTGATTCAAGCTAAATTCAGTATCATCAAGGTCAAAGTAAGCCTGCTTAAAGGAAATTATATCTACCATGTCCAGCGCCTCGTCATCTACTGCCTCTCATTACGACGATCACTCCATAACCCAAGGACTGGTGCTGCCGACAGCAGGCCACTGCTTTCATTGCGGTGATCCCGTGCCGCGCCCACCATTTCATGCTGATATACTCGGCTCATCACGTGAGATGTGCTGTATGGGTTGTCAGCTAGCGTCGCAAAGTATCGTTGAAGCGGGACTTGAGCAGTATTATCTTGATCGCTCAGAGATCAACCGTACCGCAAGTTTGCCCACGCAAATGACCCGCCTTGAAGCTTATGACCATGATGAAATAAAATCACAATTTGTCTACGCGCAAGATGGGTTATCGGTTGCTGAGCTATCAGTGAACAATCTACGCTGCGCGGCTTGTACGTGGCTAATAGAGTCGCGGCTGTACGAGATTGATGGTATTGATAAATGTCAGGTCAACTTGACCAACCAGCGTATGCGTGTGATCTGGGATGAAACCAAACTGCCAATTAGCCGTATCTTAGCGGTGATTAATGCGATTGGTTATGAAGCCAAGCCCTATCGCCAAGACACTCATGAAGCCATGCTGGCAAAGCATACTAACAAGATGCTATTGCGGTTAGGTATAGCCGCTCTAGGTGCGATGCAAGCGATGATGTATGCGGTAGCCCTGTATTTTGGTGAATATAGCGGCATGCTGATATTACAGCGTGATTTTCTGCGCTGGGTATCTTTATTTGTCAGTATCCCAGTGTTCTTTTATGCCGGTGTTCCATTTTTTACTTCCGCATGGTCAGCGATTCGTGCTCGACAAGTCAATATGGATGTGCCCGTCAGTGTTGCCCTGATTGTGACCTTTTTTGCTAGTCTTTACGCTACTGTTACCGGATACGGGCAGACTTATTATGATTCGGTCAGTATGTTTATTTTCTTCTTACTGGCAGGACGTTATATTGAGCACAACGCGCGGCTAAAAGCGGCGACTATGGCCAATGACTTGGTGGTGGTGGAGCCAGTCTTAGTACAAAAAATCGCTGAAGATAAAGCCGCTGCCGAGCTGATTCTTGAGCAGTTGGCGCAAATTAATGGCAATACCGTGCCTAATGAGTCTGTTGATAGGCTTGATAGGCTTGATGGCATAGATGGCATAGATAGCATAGATAGCATAGATAGCATAGATAGCATGGATAATTTGCCTCTTACTAATTTAAGTCTGCAAACTGATTCGTTAGCCATTTCTCAGCCACGTACGTTGCCAGACTTTATGAAAAGTATAGATGCCAATGTGCATAAGGTCACATCTCGTATTGCTCAAGACTGGCAACAGTCGAGCTGTCAGAATCCAATTTCTACCACAAAAAAGAAAATGGTCACCGCACAAAGTTTGCAAGTCGGTGACATCATCATGATTGATGCAGGTGCTGAGATTATCAGTGATGGTATCTTACTCAGCCAAACCGCCACCGTCTCCCAAAGCTTATTGACTGGCGAGGGAGATTTGATTGCAAAGCGTCAAGGCGACTATATCGTCGGTGGCGCACAGAATGACAGCCAACCGTTTGAGATGCTGGTTACCGCATTACAAGCCGACAGCCAGATTGGCCTGATTGATCGGTTAATGAACCGAGCTATGAGTGAAAAGCCAAAATTAGCGCAGCAAGCAGATAAGCTGGCGCGCTGGTTCGTAGCACGGATTTTGGTATTGTCAGCGTTGGTATTTATTGGCTGGTATATCGTTGATCCCAGCCAAGCGATTTGGGCAACGGTAGCCGTCTTAGTAGCTACTTGTCCCTGCGCCTTGTCTTTAGCAACACCAATTGCTCTAACGGTTTCTACCAATCGTCTGGCCAGCTATGGCTTTTTAACCACTCGTGGTCATACCTTACAGACCTTAGCAGAGATTACTCATGTCGCCTTTGATAAGACCGGTACGCTTACTTATGGTAAGCCCAATCTATTAAATATTGAGCTGCTAGCATCCACTAGCGCTTCAACAGAATCAACTACCCAAACAGACAAGCTATTATCAATAGCAGCCGCCCTTGAAGTAGGCAGTCGTCATCCGGTTGCTCATGCGTTGCTGACTGCGGCCTATCAGTTACATCTACCATCAACCCAAGCTTTGCAACATTATCCAGCAGGCGGGGTAGAGGCTACTATTGATGGCGTATTTTACCGAATAGGTCATGTTGATTTTGCTTTAGATAGAAGGGCTGATAGCGTCAACACTAGTAACGATTTGAATCCAGACTTATCCGCACATCGCGCCAGCTCGGCAGTGGTCTTATCTTGTCGCCAACCATCATTACAAACTGATGCTGATACCAGTACTAATAATGATGTGGAGTCAGATTCATGGCGAGCGCTGGCGTGCTTCTATTTCAATGACAAGGTACGTGATACCGCGCAGCCAATGCTTGATAAGCTTAAAGCACTGGGTATTGAGTCAGTGATGTTGACTGGCGATCCTAGTCCACAGGCGCTCGTCGTTGCCGACTCTTTAGGTATACAGTCGGCATATAACGGTCTATCGCCAACGGCGAAAGTTGAACATATCCAACAACTGCAAGCAAAGGGTGCGGTGGTACTGATGGTTGGTGACGGTATTAATGATGCACCGGTATTGGCCGCTGCTGACGTTTCAACTTCAATCGCGGGCGCGGCTGATTTAGCGCAAGTCTCAAGCGATAGTATTATCCTAAATGGTCAAATCGAAGCTATCGCTGCCGCTAAGCGTATCGCTGATAAAACCGAACGTATTATCAAACAAAACTTTCGCTGGGCACTGGGTTATAACGGGGTTGTGTTATTGCCAGCCATATTTGGTTACGTCCCGCCTTGGCTTGCAGCCATTGGTATGTCGCTTAGCTCGTTACTGGTAGTTTTAAATGCGTTACGTTTAAAACGTGCTTAGTTTAATTTGAACCAATAATTACTTACTCAAAAAAGTAACTCAAATTCTTGACCATAAAAAACCGCCTGTAGCTAAATATTATAGCCACAGACGGTTCTTATTCTCAGTTATAAGTAGCTTTTTGAAACTACCTTTAAATTAGTCTTGTAAGTAGCTTAGCAGACGCATAAATTCAATGTACATCCATACTAGGGTCGTAATAATACCGATACTGAACAACCATTCGTAATCTTCAGAGACACCCGCCGCTACGCCGCGGTCAATGTTATCGAAGTCTAATAACAGAGTAAAAGAGGCGATAACAATCACAAACAAGCTAAAGCCAATAGCAATAGCGCCACCCTCAAATAAAAACGGCAAACTTGAGCCAAATGCTAGAGAAAGCACCCATTGCGCAACGTAAACCAACATAATGGCAATGATAGCTGAGGTTACGATTGAGCGAAATTTCTCAGTGACCTTAATGAGACCCGAACGATACAGTCCGAGCATCACTGCTGCAGTTACGAAGGTCGCACACATAGCGGTGACTGGCACGCTTGGATACATTCTCATAAAGAATAGCGAGATACCACCTAAGAAAATACCTTCTAACAGTGCAAAAGGTATTGCTAAGGTTTTGGCTTTTTGGGGCTTAAAAGTGATATATAGTGCTAAACCGAACGCGGCGAACATACTACCAAAGGCGGTAGCGGTGATAAAACCTTGCGACAGTCCTGCCATAAGGGCATAAAAGAAAAAGCCCACACCAGTAATGGCAGACAGCCCAAGTAATAGAGTGGTCTTTTGTATCACGCCTTTGACGGTCATCGGCTCGCCGCCGATCGCAAGCTCTGCGCGACTGACAATAGGATTGGCCATACATATGTCCTCAGTAAAAGATGTAAATTAAGTAATTATAGATGTCAGCTACTTTAGCAAAACCGCTCATATTGTCAACGGTGTTTAAGTGACAGTAATCAAGGTTTAGCGCCGTTATTTAGTAGTTTATGGGCTCAAGTAAGCAGTAATCTCAAATATCAGCATGAACGCGTTACCAATTAGTGCAAAAAGCGCGCATGATGTCTCATATATGGGGTCGATTACGACAGTTAACAACGATGATGAGTAAAACATGCTAGTTTAATCGTTCATTTATCGCTATCATTGTCGCGTACTTTATTGTTATGCCGAGTCGTTTTATGGAAAACTCAGCGCAGTCAGAAAGATTGCCGCATTTGCATGAATCAGAGCTGTTTCACGCTATTAAAAATCCTGCTTTTCGACGTATTGGCCTCATGGGACGCGCAGGAAAACGTAGCGTGACCCAAAGTCTAGTCCAAATTTCTCAAACTATTAATGAGATGGGGCTGACCCTGATCATGGATGTGCAAACCTCTAATCTGCCAACATTAGACCTCACTGAAATAGAAAAAGTTAAAATCGTCAAGCGCAGTCTCATTGGTGAAATTTGCGACTTAGTTATTGTGGTGGGCGGGGATGGTTCGATATTACACGCTGCTGAAGCTTTGGCTCGTTATCGTGTGCCAGTATTGGGTGTTAACCGTGGTCGTCTTGGATTTTTAGCCGATGTAAAACCTGATGAAGCGGCCTTTAAACTGCGCCAAGTACTGATGGGCGACTATCAGCTGGATCATCGGTTTTTGTTGACCATGGAGATTCGGGAAGGGCGCCAAATTATTCACGAAGATATGGCATTGAACGATGTGGTATTGCATGCCGGTAAATCGGTACATATGATTGATTTTCAAATGAAGATTGATGGTCAGGATGTTTATCGTCAGCACAGTGATGGCTTAATTGCGGCAACGCCGACCGGCTCAACTGCATATGCGTTATCGGGTGGCGGCCCTATTATCCATCCTAGTATGGATGCTATCTGTTTGGTGCCTATGCATCCGCACACCTTGTCGAGCAGACCTATTGTTGTTAGTGGCAATAGCGAAATTTGTATCCGCATCCACGAGGACAATCGTACCCAACCTATGGTTAGCGCTGATGGTAAGCAAAGCGTGCCTTTAGAGCAAGAGCAGCGCTTGTATATTCGCAAGCATCCTGACAAGCTCACCTTGCTGCATCCACCAGGATTCGACTTTTATGAAGCCTGCCGCACCAAATTGCACTGGAATGTACATGCCGAAGAGTTCAGCCTTGACGTTGATGATGATATTATGGATGAAGAATAAGCGCATATATAATATAAAAAATAGTAGCGGAGAGTAGAAAAATGGACAAACAAACGATATTAGCAAGCTTAACACCTGAAATAGCCGACAAATTCCGTATGGCTATAGAGCTAGGAAAGTGGCCTGATGGTCAGAAATTGACGACTGAGCAACGCGAAACTTGTATGCAAGCAGTAATGGTATGGGAACATGAACACCTAGCGCCAGCTGAGCGTACCGGCTACATGCATAAGCCCATTAAAAACGACGGCTCTATTGTTGGCGCTGAGTGTGATGTCGAGCACGAGCATCATTATCCTAATATGCCCAATCCTAAAGGTGCAATTCAACCGGTAAAATTTCGTGATAAATAAAGCAATTTAGTCGCGATTGTTTATTAGTGGTTGTTTATTAAAGATTATTTATTAGCGGTTGAATATCAGTGTTTATCTAACAACAGTTATGCCCTTTATAAATAATAAAAAAGCCACGCTATCATTAATAGCGTGGCTTTTTTTAGTCTAAATCATTAAACTTAAAACAATATTAAAGCGCTGTGGTATCAACGCTTGGACGAACAGTCAACGGATTTTTCTGCATCAAAAACCCTTGCCAACCCCAATGTAAAAAATTACGAATATTGGCATGATCCGTACCATTGGGCGTCGCTTCCACTTGTGCATAATGCTCACCGAAGAGCTTTAGCGTGTCCAGTTGACTTAGGCCATGATGCTTAGCAAAACCGAACACTTTGGCGCTACCTTCGTTCTCGCCTGCGGCATTGATTACCATACCATTGGTAAAAGGTGCGGGCGCATAACGATAGAAATCATCAATAAAGCTGATGACATCATTAAATCCAATGGCTTTTTTATTCAAACCATTAAGTAGAGCCGATACATCTGATTGGCGGATACTCATAAATAAATGACCTCAAAGCAGATTAAAAAGCAAAAAATACTTGATGATTAATTTATGCTTAGTGATTAAATGTTAGGGGTGACAGCTTAACGGTTAAAGTAGTCTTCGTCATCGAATGAAGGCGCAAAACTGCCTTGTTCAAGATGCTGCATTTGCGACTGTACAGCACGCTCATGTTGAATGCGCTGATAAATCTCTTCACGGTGTACGGCAATATCTTTTGGTGCATTAACACCGATACGTACTTGATTGCCCTTGACGCCTAAGACAGTCACACTAACCTCATCGCCAACCATTAACGTTTCGCCCACTCGACGTGTCAAAATTAACATGCGTCACACTCCTTATGTCGCATTAACAAATTATTGCTCATTAAGTTATATCTCAATTGCAGGATATCACCGCGCAACAAAACTATCATGCTGTTTATAATAAAAAATCTTATTTAAAATTTTACCGTTAAAAAACAAAACAGCTAGGCAAATTGCCCAAAAGGCTGCGGGTCGTGGTGATAATAGGTAAATTCATTTAGCCCAAATGAAGAGTCTATTATAGGTGGCATAATAGATACTGTCACGGCTTTTCATAAAACTGCTGTATAAATACTGAAAGTAGCAGTTATGAAGCCGAAAAAAATAGGGTCGTAGAGGACCCTATTAGATTAGAACTGATTGAATAGTGTTGATTGCTATTTTATCTATTATTGCCCAGCAATTTTACTATCCCCATCTTCACGGTCAAGACCAAAAGCGGTATGTAGCGATTTGACCGCTTTTTCCAAATATTGCTCTTGGATAAGTACAGAGACTTTAATTTCACTGGTTGATATCATTTGAATATTGATATTGTTTTCAGCCAATGTTTGGAACATGAGGCTAGCAACGCCAGCGTGTGAGCGCATGCCAACGCCCACCAAGGAGACTTTGACCACATCATTATTGCCCAACACTTCCTTAGCACCAATCTCGTTCTTAACTTCCTCATTAAGCACTTTCATGGTTTTGTCCAGGTCAGTGCGATTGACGGTAAAGCTAAAGTCAGTGGTGCCATTGGTCGATAGATTTTGAACAATCATGTCAATTTCGATATTCGCGCGCCCTATAGGGCTCAGGATAGCAGAGGCGATACCCGGGTGGTCGGGCACACCGCGTACCACAATTTTTGCCTCATCGCGGTTAAAGGCGATACCTGAGATGATTGCCTGTTCCATGTTGTCTCCTTCGTCTATCGTAATTAAGGTGCCGACGTTTTGCTTAAAGTCATCGTCATAGCTGCCATCGTTGTTTTCGTCAAAGCTAGATAACACACGTAACGGCACGCCGTATTTGCCGGCAAACTCTACTGAGCGAATCTGTAGAATTTTAGAGCCTAGGCTTGCCATCTCTAACATCTCTTCAAATGTGATTTTTTCAAGCTTTTTGGCTTTTGAGGTGACACGCGGGTCGGTGGTATAGACGCCGTCAACATCGGTATAGATTTGGCACTCATCTGCGCCTAATGCGGCTGCAATTGCCACACCAGTAGTATCAGAACCGCCGCGGCCTAAGGTGGTGGCATTACCCTGGTCGTCGATTCCTTGGAAACCTGCAACGATCACCACATTGCCAGCATCTAACTGCTCACGGATATTTTTATCATCAATGCTTTCGATACGGGCTTTATTATGAGCACCATCGGTTTTAATCGCTACTTGACGACCGGTGAAGGAGTGCGCACCAACACCAAGCTCTTTAATCGCCATTGCAAGAAGTGAAATAGACACTTGCTCACCAGTGGAGACCATTTGATCATATTCACGGGGATCAGGTTCGCTGCTAATTTGACGTGCTAAGTCGATGAGACGATTGGTTTCTCCGCTCATAGCGGATACTACGACCACAATCCGATGACCGTTATCATGCCAGCGCTTGACCCTTTTCGCGACGTTTTTGATGCGGTCGATACTTCCCATTGACGTGCCGCCGTATTTTTGTACTATTAACGCCATAAAAATATTACCTATTATTCATCAATGACTATCTGTGAGTTATTAGCGTTAATCTATAATGAGTCTGTTTATCAAGAACGCTCTAGATTAAGGCTAATAACAATGAAGCCGGATTATAAAAACTGAATCGCTCTTTATTGACTGCTTTATTGACTGAGCGCTGTACTTTATACCATATCTGCGCCCAAAATTTAAGTCACAGTAAGGGTTAGATGCATGGCGATTGGTTATAGAGGGTATAACCAATCGCGTGATTTGTGCCCAATACACCACCACTATACTCAGTTAAAAGGTTGTTAGCTAAGTTGAGCTTCAAGCCAAGTAGGTAGGGCGCTGATAACTGCTGCCGTATTTGCGGATTTTGGTGCACCGCCTTGGGCGTAGTCAGGTTTACCGCCACCTTTGCCGCCAAGCTCATCTGCCAAATGACGAATAATATCACCCGCTTTAACTTTAGCAGTAACAGATTTGGCAACACTGGCTGCTAATGCCAGCTGCTCGTCTTTATCGCCAATGAGTACAATCACACTATCAGGAAGTTTGGATTTAATATCGTCCATTAGCGTGCGTATCGATTTACTATCGACACCAGATAAAATGCTGATAAGTACTGGCGTTCCCGCAATGGTCTGCACGTCATCAAGTAAATTAGCAGCTTGAGCGCTGGCTATTTTTTGTTGCAAACGCTCAAGCTGTTTTTCTAGATCGCGCTGCTTGTCTGCCATCGTGCGGACACGCTGGGCCACTTCAGGGCGTTTAACCTTGAGCTGTCCGGCCAGTTCGCTCAATTGTTGTTCGCTTTGTTGAACGTATTTGACCGCATTCATACCCGTAACGGCTTCAACACGGCGTACGCCTGCGGCAATACCCGATTCGCTGGTAATTTTTAATAGCCCGATATCACCGGTACGTTGCACGTGGAGACCACCGCACAGCTCAATAGAGAAGGGCTGACGTTGACCATCGACGATACTATCGGTGCCCATAGTCAATACGCGAACGTCGCTGCCATACTTTTCGCCAAATAGCGCTATCGCCCCTTTATTCATGGCCTCATCGATGGACATGTTTTCGATACAAGCAGGGGCATTGGCTTGAATTTGCTCATTGACCAAGCGCTCAATTTGGGTGATTTCTGCATTGGTAACAGGCTGGTCGTAAGAGAAGTCAAAACGCAGTACTTCACTGGAGACCAATGAGCCTTTTTGGGTAACTTCCGCGCCTAATACTTGACGTAGAGCCGCATGAAGTAGATGGGTTGCAGAGTGGTTTTTAGCACTAGCAGCACGGATACTGGAGAGCACTTGGGCATCGGCTGTTTGTTGGGCACTAATCTCGCCCATAGTGACCACGCCATAATGAATGATGGCTTGCCCCGATTTTTTGGTATCTTGCACTTCAAAGACACCAGATGCACTGCGAATTTCACCCAGCTCACCGACCTGTCCACCGCCTTCGGCATAGAAGGGCGTGCGGTCAAGGACAATAACCCCTTCCATACCTTCATCTAAGCTATCGACTGCTTGACCATCTTGATATAGGGCAACGATATTGACATTATCTTCTACTAATTGCTCATAACCGATAAAGGTCGTTGGGGTATCTACTTGGATGACGCTACTATAATCAACATCAAATTTGCCAGCATCACGTGCGCGTTCACGCTGCGCTTGCATGTGCTCATCAAATTCAGCTTCGTCAATGCGAATACCGCGCTCACGAGTAATATCAGCGGTTAAATCTAGTGGAAAACCGTAAGTGTCATATAACTTAAATGCCGCTTCACCAGACAGTACGTTACCGTCTTGCAAATTTTCGAGTTCAGTGGCTAATAGACGTAACCCTTGCGCCAATGTTTTGGCAAATTGGCTTTCTTCTTTTTGAATCGCGTTTTCAATGACGCTTTGCTGGTCTTTAAGCTCTGGATAAGCTTCGCTCATTTCAGCCACTAGAGGCGCGACCATTTTATAGAAAAACTCACTTTCTGCGCCAAGCTTATTACCATGACGAACCGCGCGACGGATAATCCGGCGTAGTACATAGCCGCGACCTTCGTTACTAGGCATGACGCCATCGGCAATTAAAAATGATACGGCACGGATATGGTCCGCAATCACTTTTAGGGACGCTTGCTGTTCATTACTAATCTCTAAAATCTCGGCGGCAGCATCCATCAAATGGGTAAATAAGTCGATTTGATAGTTACCGTGGACGCCTTGCATAATGGCACTAATACGCTCAAGCCCCATACCAGTATCAACACTAGGGGCGGGTAGCGGTAGCAAGGTGCCATCTTTTTGGCGATTAAACTGCATAAACACGCAGTTCCAAATCTCAATAAAGCGGTCGCCATCTTCTTCAGGGGTACCAGGCAAGCCACCTTCGATATCGGCACCGTGATCATAAAACACTTCGGTACAAGGACCACAAGGACCAGTGTCACCCATAGTCCAAAAGTTATCAGAGGCGTAGGGTGCGCCTTTGTTATCACCAATGCGAATAATACGTTCCGCTGGCAAGCCGATATCCTTGTGCCATATATCGTACGCTTCATCGTCAGTCTCATAAATGGTGACGTACAAGCGGTCTTTATCAATCGCTAACCATTCATTTGAGGTCAAAAACTCCCAAATATAGCCAATACCTGCTTGCTTAAAGTAGTCGCCAAAGGAGAAGTTACCCAGCATCTCAAAGAAGGTATGATGACGCGCGGTATAGCCGACGTTATCCAAATCATTATGTTTACCACCAGCGCGCACACATTTTTGCGAGGTCACTGCTCGCGTATAATCACGTGGCTCCATGCCCAGAAACGTCTCTTTAAACTGATTCATACCGGCATTGGTAAATAGCAATGTTGGGTCGTTGTGTGGAATCAGGCTCGATGAGGAGACGGGGGTATGCTGCTTATTTACAAAAAAATTGATAAAGGCTTGGCGAATATCGGCTGAGCGAAATGGCTGGCTCACAGCGGCTCCTTACTGACGGATAGGATGAGTAACGGATTAAATAAGAACAATAATAAAAACGGATTAAATAATTTTGCAAGCGATTTTAGCACAATCGTCTAAGGCGTGTTTAATCATTCACAAATAGGCACTAAGTAAACGACAGTCCAATTGTTATGTTATTTGGACGTTTATCGCAAGATTTAGTGTCATACCTTAGTTAGTCAAAATCGCGGCATCGGTTTGATCAAGCTTATCTTGAATCATTGGGTCGGACTCAATCACTTGTACGGGTAGATAGCGCAGCTGTAGCTTAATAGGCAAATAATCTGGGAAATTGTCCACCATATTTTGAGTAATGGTAGCTTCAATTTGGCGCACATCATATGAGCTCGGCGTGGTCTCGCCTCGAATAACTGCCCGCACAACTTCATTGCCATCTGCCCTATCAAACTGAGTATTAGTCAGAACATTACCCTGGTTTTTGAAGTAACTGTTGATAGTTTCTTTGACGTTATTCTCAAAGTTTTGTTGTCGAGCATTGGTATTAAGATTAATGGTCAAATAAGTTCCCAAACCGATCAATAGTAATAAAGTCACCGCATTGCGCCGCAAAAAAGTCAAATAGGTGTTGGATTTATAATCATCATCGACCAAGCGCCGAAATCCTAAGAACCATAGCACCATCGCGTTGGTAAATTGAATGGCAATAATATTAGTTAATGCCAGTAGTGCTGCGCCAAAACCAAGTGTCATCTCGCCATTGGCAAATAAGATGCCGCTTGAAGCTAGTGGAGGCACCAAAGCCGTCGCTACCGCCACCCCGACCACCGCTACAGATAAATGCGGCGACACCATGGCGTAGGCACCAGCCGTGCCGCCGGCAAGCGCAATCATTAAGTCCATAGAGGTAGGCTGGGTTCGCGATAACACTTCAGCGGTCAGCGGTTGACCTTTATGTAACCACCCCACTACAAAGCCCACAAATATCACCAAAAACCCACCAGCGGCTACGGTAAATAGCGACTTGCGTAGTAACGGCATTCGGTAGTCAATGATTGCCAGCGCTACCCCAGTAATAGGCCCTAGCATCATGGCGACCAACATCGCGCCAATAACTACCGCCGCTGAATTAGCAATCAGCCCGTAACTGGCAATAATGGCTGACAGCACATTCATGACAAAATACATTTTACTTGGTAATGCGTTGGCCTCAATAGTGACCCGTATTTCAGGGTAGTCAATTTTTTGCTTGCTAAATTGCTCAGCGACGAACTGTTTATATGACTCAAGTTTCGATTCTTTTTCTTCTTTAACCTCTTCTTGTTCTTCTTTAACCTCTTCTTGTTCTTCTTCTAAGGATTCTGCTTCTGATAGCTCATCTTCTTGATTGCCATTAGAGTTTTGGTTTTCATCAGAGTCCTGATTGTCATCGGCAGTGGGAGGCGGTGTATCAAGCTCTTTTTCGCTGACATCTTCTTCAAGCGGCATGTTGTTGGTATTAGTGCTATCGCTCTTGCTGTCTTCAGAGTTAACAGGCTTTTTAGAGTTATTAGATATATTTATAGAGTCAGTAGACGTATTATCTGTTGGCTCAGGTGTTGGGTTTTGTTCGGCAACAGCTTCTGCTTCCTGATTGGTTGTTTGAGCACCGTCTTGGTTTTGTGTCTCTGATTTGAGTACTTCCATAGAAAGTTTAGTCTGAGAGTCAGGGGTTTCCAAGGTTGCGATGACCACGTCGGGACTGGGCGAAGTCATGGCTACTTCAACTTCAGGATACTGTGCACCGGCGTCTTTATTCTTTTTTATACTCTTATCAGCTTCGCTAACTTCTACCTGCTCATCAGTTGCTACAGGATGGCTTGTATGGCTGTTGCCAGTTTTATCATTATCTAACGCATGAGTTGACGATTGAGTGTCTGGCTCTTTTTTTGGCGGTGGGGCGTTCGTAGATGACGTCATGATAACAAGGCTTTATGAGTAAAATAAAAGAGAGGAGCCATTGTAATGATAAATTATAAAAAATTGTAATAATAAATCACAAAAGATGGCTGAGCTTTTTACTACCGGATGATGTTACGTTAATAAGCAGGTCGTGAGCGGTTTTGACAAGTCGCCCAAAGATAATAGAAATAGGAATTTGATAGAAGAGAAAAAAACGGGGAAAACGAGAGGAAAAAATTAATGTAAATAAAACATTTTTATAAGTCATCAACTAACTCCCTAATATTATCATGGTTTTTTATAAAAGTCCTGTGACATAAGTATCTTGGGCGTTTAGGCTAAATACTTACTATTAGTATGGATTTAGTGTATAAAGGTATTATACCCATAAAAAATATGAGGATTAAATCATGAACTGGCCACTATTCTCCGTAGTCTTTACCATAGCACTGACTGTAGTTATTGGGGTACTCATGATTACAGCACTAGTGACAGGGTTTAATCAGATACTACATATTCAAATAGTTATCGCGTTTGGCTTTATTATATGTATACCTATCAGTTTGTATTTTGCCAAAAGACTTGGCAACATTACTGGTAATGAAGAAGGTTATAAAGAAATACACTAATAACTATCATCTAAAATAAACGGTAATGACCTCAATGGCTCACAGAAATAGCTTATAAAAAATAGCTTATAAAAAACTAGCCAGTAAAAGACCAGCCATAAAAAAAGACCTTATTTAAAGGTCTTTTTTCGTTGGTGTCCGTTAGATACTTCTACCAATCAAACAACTCTATTTTAGCTCAACCGTCGCGCCATTTTCGATATTGGCATAGACTTCTAATACATCCCAGTTGGTCAAGCGCACGCAGCCTGCTGACGCTTGACGGCTAATGCCTTCAGGCTTAGGTGAGCCGTGCAGACCATAGGACGGCTTAGACAGGCCCATCCATACCACGCCTACTGGATTATTCGGTCCGGGTGGCAGCATGTGTATTTTTTTCTGATCGCCTTCACCGACAGTCGCTTTATACCAAGGCATTTTTACCTTATTGATGATTTTATAGGTACCCCGTGGTGATGGGGTGGCGTCACTACCAACGGTAGTTGGATAAGTAGCGACTAGCTTGTCATCATTGTAGGCATATAGTGTTTTGTCTGCTTTATTAGCGACCACACGGTTGATACGCTGTTTAAGCGGCGAACGGGTATTTAGTACAGTAATCGTTTCGCCTGCTTGGTAGGTTTTGCTTTTATTCAACTTATCAAGATAGCGCACGTCCATATGGAAGCGTTCACCGAGCATCTCTTTAATGTCTTGGTAATACAAGCCTTTCATTTTTGACTTGGCCTCTGACCCTGAAGGCGTGGTAGCAAAATTAGTCTTAATGTCAGAGTCGGTTAACGTGTAAGTTACCAAGACTGGCTTGTTGGCAGGGATGTTTTTAATCAGTGCATCCCATGTTTTTTGATCCATCTTACCCGTTGCTGGTAAATCTCTCATGTTTTGGAAATTGATTAAGGCTTTTTTACTGTTCATACCCCAACCGCCATCAATAGCACCAGGAGAGGCGTGGTTCCAATCCAGCAAGGCTTGCATCTTAATGGTCATCGCCGAGTTGACTTTCATATTCGGTGACCATATGGCACCGTTAACTTGTTTGGCATAGTTAGATAAGTTCAGCGTGGTATGTTTTTTACCATCGATATCTTCGATATTCTTAATGGTAGGATCATCACTGAAGTCTTGACGCTGCTCATGCTCAGGCAGCTCAAAAGCCAATGGATCAGACGAGTCAATAGATGAAGTATCGCTAGGTGCGGCAACGGCCTGACCTTCACTGATATCGTCAGTGCTATCAGATTGTACATCTTTACGCGCCAGCTCTGCTGCGCTCATGTTGTCAGCAGCGACTGCTTCTGGTGTTGATTTTGATTGATTCGCTTGCTTAGCATCAATAAGCTGCCCCATACGATCGGTAAGCTTAGTATTGGTAGCAGATTCAGACTTTGGCTTAACCGTAGCGACTGGCACACTGCCATCGATTGAGCTGCTACGGTTTTCTTGCACATTGAGGCTAGCTAACTTGGCAATGCTAGGTAGCTTATCAGCCGTGCGTACCGGTAGGGTGCGTGTACTATCATTAGGCGCAGCAAGCGCACTAACACTGATACCGGCGCTAAGGACGGCAACAGACATAGCGGTAATAAGTGGCTTTATTTTCATCATATTTAGTCACAGTTGGTGGTTACAATGGGGCTATTATGCGCATAATTTGAACGCTTCGCAAACTTTTGACACACCTTTCTTTGCGTATAGTGTGCCAAGCGTCAGCTGTTGACGTATTCACAACAATGTGGTGATAATTGAGCTAGGGTTTAACTGCTTTATTGCGCAGATTATGCGCCTAGCAAGTTTTTGGTAAGGTGGCGGCTACATAAAAATAGAGTTGACTACAGAACTGCTTTAATAGTACTTTTTTAATAAGAGCTGATTTGATAGAGTTGATTCAATACAGCTGGTTTAAAAAAGCCACCTTGCATTAAATGAATGCTTTCTCTAATCCATTTTTTGTCAAAGTAAAGACTACAGTAATTGGCGCTGTTTAACGTTTGCGTCTATAATACTTAAACTGCTTTATTTAACTGATAAGCTTTTAATTGAAAGCGGTGCAACCAGCCCGCATGTAGTTAATGAGCGAGTAATTCCATAATTAGTATTAACAATACCAATATTAACAAGGTGCGATATGCCAGAAGACCAGATCATGAGCGCAAAAGATTTTCAGAACCAATATTTCAGTGATAATGAGTCTCAAGACTTAGACTTGGATCACGATTTGCAGACGGATGAAGCCGGACTTCTCATTGGGAATAGTGAGTTTGCCACCCTGCATGTGGAGCTTGAAGAAGCTCGTCAGCAGCTGGTTAGCATTCGCGACTTTATTCGCTTTTCAGTGACTCAGCTGCGCAATTATGACGTGGTAGTGGCACAAGGAACGACGGATGAGTTTGCTGAAGCTTCCGCTATTGTCTTGCATTCTTTGTCTTTAGACTGGTCAGCCAATGAGCAGATTCTTGATTGTCGTTTGACTACCTCAGAAAAGAACGCAGTGCTTAGCCTGTTAGAAGAGCGTATTGCTGAACGTAAGCCACTGAGCTATTTGATTAATCTGTCTTACTTTTGTGATTTGCCCTTTTATGTTGATGAGCGGGTTTTGATTCCACGCTCACCAATAGCAGAGCTGATTCGTCAGCAGTTTCATCCGTATTTTGATGCTAACGAGCTGGCTAAGCCCCTTGGTGCCAATGTTAACGATCACTCAACCGCGTTTTATGGACATGGCCTTGAGATGAAACAATTGTCGCAGCCAGAGCGTATTTTAGACTTATGTACCGGTTCAGGCTGTATTGCCATTGCGCTAGCAACCCGTTTCGTTGATGCGCTGGTTGATGCTGTTGATATTGACAAAGGAGCATTAGAAGTAGCGATGGTCAACGTTGATCACCATGATCTCGGTCATCAAGTGAATGTGATTGAATCTGACTTATTTGCTAAGATACCAGCTGAGAATCAATATGAGTTGATCGTTACCAATCCACCGTATGTCGATGCTGCCATTATGGCAGATTTGCCGCCTGAGTTTTTATATGAGCCTGAAAATGCGCTAGCGGCTGGTCAAGACGGACTGGACTTGGTACATCGTATTTTGTTCGAGGCAGCAGATTATCTAAGCCCCGAAGGCTTGTTGATCTGTGAAGTGGGTGATAGCGAGTGGGCATTAAGCCAAGCATATCCAGATATTCAGTTCGATTGGCTGAAATTTGCACACGGCGGTCATGGTGTGTTTGCTATTACTTTTGATGAATTAATGGAACACCGTGAGCTGTTTGCAAACTATGTACAGCTATTAGATGCTAGTCATTGAAATATTAGTCATTAAAGTACTAGTCATTAAAGTACTAAACACTAAAATAATAGCCGTTAAGCTAGTATTGATTGAATAGTTGTTTTTGATGAATAATAACTAAATACCCGCAAGTAGATTCAACAAGTTTAAGGACAGATATGGCAGGCAACAGTATTGGAAAACTTTTTTGCGTGACCACTTGCGGTGAGTCACATGGTGCTGGTTTGTTAGCCATTGTAGATGGTGTGCCGCCAGGTTTAGCGCTATGCGAAGCGGACTTACAAGTTGATTTAGACCGCCGCAAGCCAGGCAGCTCTAAATATTCAACCCAACGCCGTGAGTCCGATGAGGTCGAAATTATCTCTGGCGTATTTGAAGGCAAAACGACGGGCACGTCTATTGGGCTGCTGATTCGTAATACCAATCAGAAATCCAAAGACTACACCGAGATTAAAGATACTTTTCGTCCCGGCCATGCTGATTATACTTATAGTATGAAGTATGGCTTTCGCGATTATCGCGGTGGTGGGCGCTCCTCAGCCCGCGAAACGGCGATGCGGGTGGCTGCTGGGGCTATCGCTAAAAAGTATTTGCAAGATCGTCTAGGGGTGCAAGTCCGTGGTCATGTCACTCAAATAGGTCCTGAACGTAGCGAAGTATTAGATACTAATACGATTGATTGGGAGTTTGTGAATAGCAATCCATTCTTTTGTGCGGATAAAGAAGCCGTTGGTCGCTTTGAGACTCTGATAGATAGCTTGCGCCGTCAAGGAACCAGCTGCGGTGCACGCCTTGAAATCATTGCCAGCGGTGTCCCTGTAGGACTGGGTGAACCCGTATTCGATCGATTAGATGCGGAAATTGCTCATGCTATGATGAGTATCAATGCGGTAAAAGGCGTTGAGATTGGCGACGGTATGGCAGTTGCTGAACAATTCGGTCATAGCGCTCGTGATGAGATGACCCCGGACGGCTTTACGGCCAATCATGCCGGCGGTATTTTGGGCGGCATTTCATCAGGTCAAGATATTCGCGTCAGCATTGCGCTTAAACCCACGTCTAGTATCACTACCGCTGGTAAAAGTATCAATACCCAAGGTGAAGCGGTCGATATGCTTACTAAAGGTCGTCATGATCCTTGCGTGGGTGTGCGTGCAACGCCCATTGCGGAGGCCATGCTAGCCATCGTCTTGCTCGATCATTATCTACGTCATCGTGGTCAAAATGCCGATGTTGAGCAACCAGTGACCTCAATTACTTAAGCTATTTATGGTCGAACGATTGGCCCTTTATATTTTTTCTAGCAAGCTCACATGAGTTTGAATAGAAGAAACATAAAGGGTTTTTTTGGATATTCAAAAAGAAAGACCGTGTTAACTCTGTTAGGGCTCAAGCTGCGCGTTGATAGCTATCAACAGCGACACAGTGTTGATGCCGAAAAATAAGTAACAGCTGCTGGCTTGGAATCGCTAACCAGTGTCCAAAGGTAATACTATCCATACCTTGAGCTAATAGTATTTGCGCACAATGCTGACGACTGTGGCCTAAACAATTTTTAGTAAATGTATTTTTCATACTAGGTTATCTCTCTGTCTCATTTATGAATTTTAGTAGCACTATAGTAAAACAAAGAGATATAAAACACGTGTGAATACGATGAAAAACTGATGGATCGTGGCGAAGTCTTTGAATAATGATGACTAAAATAACCTTAACCTTAGAGGAGGGCGAAAGTAGATAACAGTCGCTATCTTTTTAAGGCTTAGCTAAGGGTAGTGTCATGCTTACTGTCACACCAGAAATTTGATCAAGAGTAAGGTCGGCGGTGACATTGAGGATAGTAACAGTGCCGCCGTGATGCTCAACGACTTGCTTTACTAAGGTTAAACCAAGTCCCGTCCCTTTTTTTGGGCTAGTGTTGAATGCATTATTCGCTGGCTCTTCAGCAGAGATTTGATCTGGCTGACTTTGATTAGCGATGCTTTGATGCGATAGACTAAAATAACGATCGAAAACCTTAGTGACAGCATAATCAGGCAGTAGCTTGCCATCGTTGAAGATATCAATCGTCACTGAATGTGAGGTGGAGGTATTGATACTGATAGAGACAATATTGTCAGCAAAATGAATCGCATTATCCAGTATGTTCTGTAAGGCCTGTACTAACCAAAAGCTATCCGCATAGACGGTTGTTTTTGATAAAAGGTCAGATGATATAGCAGTCGTTGCGGTGAAGGTCTGGTCATTGATGGTGATATTAATAGGCGCTAGATGTTGCTGTTGTAGCTTTGCGCTGCTTTCATTTGCTAAACGATGAAGTATTGGCAACACAGGTAACGCTTGACGGTTTAATTTAAACGTTGGCTGCTCAACCTTAGCCAATAGCAGTAGCCGATCAATTAGCTGTTGCATTTTTATGCTTTGTTCACCGATGGTCTGGATAAGCATGTGCCGATCATCGCTATCGAGTCCGTCATCTTCTAATAGCTCGCTACTGGCACGAATAGCGGTCAAAGGACTTTTGAGCTCATGGGTTAAGGTATGCACGTAGTCAGTAACGTAAGCTCTGTTTTCTAACCGATGCTTCATAGTTTCAATGGTATCGGTTAAGCTATTAAGTTCCTGACCTAAATAAAAATAGGGCTTTTTGGAGTCTTCTGCCAGTGCGCCGGTATATTGAGTGACGAGGGTAATACTTTGCTTGAGCCACCATGCCACTAGCCCCGCTAAAATCAGTGCAAAAATACTAATAAACAAGGCAGTGATGAGCATCCGCTGGCGCGTGTTATCTAAGTAGGGTAATACGCTCACGACAGGTTTACCCACGCTCACCACACCGATAATATTACCTGACGCGTCTTTTATTGGTTGCGCCACATACATGATTGAGCTGTTAAGTTGCTGACTATCACGCACTGTGCTTCTTGCACCATATTGTCCTTTTAACGTCAAATAGACATCATTCCAGCGGCTATAGTCTTCACCTTTAGCATTGTTAGGCGAGGGTAGCGAGTCATAAATGACGATGCCATTAATATCAGTGATGTATACCCGAAAGCTGCTGTATGTTTTTGGCTGATAGTCCGAATTTGTAACTTCTCCGAATACTGGTTTGCCAATAAATGCGACATCAAGTTGCGTCTGATAGGCCTCGTTGTACAGCTGACCTGAGCGTAGCGGTATCTGAAGACTGGCCGCCAGCAACTTACTGGTGTCTAACAAGGTATCTTCAATAACTTGCTGCGCTGTTGGCTTAACGTACCCAAACAGCTGAGTAAAAATCACCGCACCGCATAGGATGAGCACCAAAGCAACCGCCAGCCAAATCCTAAAAAATATACTTAAGTTAAGGAGGCGTTTAGGCACTCTCGTCTGCTGAGCCGCACCAACCGGATGCAGTTTGGCATACCAATTAGATTGATTGGGCTTAGCGCTACTATTAGTTTTATGATCGATTGAGTCAGGACGGCGTGATGTCATGTGTCAGGGGTCTATTTTGAATACGGCTATTCCAAATCGGACGGCTTCACTTACTAAGCAGGACATAGCGCATAGCCAAGCCCGCGATGGGTATGAATAACATCGATACTATCATCAACCACAGCCAGCTGCTTACGAATGGACTTAATATGACTGTCTATGGTCCGCGCCAAGCGATGATCGGGATAGTCACTCACCGCACTCAATAACTGCTCACGGCTAAAGACCTGATTGGGCGCTTGTAGTAAGGTTAATAAAATCTTGCGTTCGGTATTACTAAGCTCAAGCTTCTCATCTTGCCACATTAGTGAGTAGTTAAGCGGTTGATAATGCCAAATGCCAGCGCCACATTGAAAGGTCAAGGCTTGTGCTGACATAGGATTGCTATTATTAGAGCTATGAGCGAGTCTATCAGGGTTTGTGTTATCTGCTGAGGCTGTTTGGGAAATAAGTGACTGATAAGCTTCTGAGCTGTTGGTCGTGGTCTGCTGAGAGAGTAATTGTTCACGTCGCCAAATCGCTTTTAGACGCGCAACTAACTCACGGGGACTAAAAGGCTTAGTACAGTAGTCATCACCGCCCATCTCTAAACCCAAAATCCGATCGACCTCATCACTACGGGCGGTCAGAAATACGATAGGAGTATCTTTTAAGCCTTCAATGTCAGAGGTATGGCGAATTTGTTGACATAAACTCAGACCATCACCATCTGGGAGACCAACATCTAAAATAATAGCCGATAGCGTCTGCGCCTGCTCACTATGAAGGAACGGCAGTACACTGCTGGCATTATCCAGCCAAGTGATTTGCCAGCCCTCACGTTTGCAAGTGACTTTTAGAGACATGGCGATAGCAGGGTCATCTTCTACCAATAAAATATGAGTCATAAGCGCTATATACTTGTTTAATAGTAACTGTTAAAAAAGTGGTCGTTGAAAAACGATTTCAAAGCATCATAAACTAGCTGTAGTTACTTTATGACGCTACATAAAGCATAAAGGCCAGAAGTGTTGAATACTAAAACTATCAAATTATCCTAGCATAAAAGTACGATTATATTGTGATGTCACTCACCAAAAGCTATGGAAAGTTTATGAATAATGGCAACGGTCAGGCTTAATAGTAACGGTGATGGCAGCTATAGTATACTGAGCGCCCAATAGGAAGGATAAGAACCTAAAAATGACAGCCATATTATAAAGGTAAGTATTGTTTGACCTGCATATTTCTTATGTACATAAATTTATTACGCAAAGAGGATATTATATGAGTAACTACTTAGATGCCGTCATCGTCGAGCATAACCCCGCCCAAAAAACGATAGATCGCGCTGTTATTTGGCTACATGGCTTAGGTGCCAGTGGTCATGATTTTGAGCCAGTTGTACCGCAATTGGGTTTGTCTGATGATATGGCCGTGCGCTTTATCTTCCCGCATGCGCCCCAGCGTCCAGTGACGATTAACGGTGGCATGGTGATGCCCGCATGGTACGATATATTTGAGATGAGCCTTGAGCGCAAAGTTGATATTGCCCAGATTGAACAATCAACCCAACAAATTCATGATTTAATCACTCGCGAAATAGAACGTGGTGTTGCGCCTGAGCATATCGTCATCGCTGGGTTTTCGCAAGGCGGGGCAGTCGCTTATCATGTGGCACTCGGCTATCCACAGCGTTTAGCAGGTCTAATGGCATTATCTACTTATCTGGCAACCAATGATAATATCGACTACAGCGTAGCGAATCAAGATTTGCCAGTTTTGATTGAACATGGCACTCAAGATCCGGTTGTCCCTGTCATTCTGGGTGAGCAAGCGAAGCAATTATTATCATCTAAGGGCTATAAAGTTGATTATCGTACTTATCCGATGGCTCATCAGGTATGCATGCCGCAGATTCAAGGTATTGGGGTATGGTTGAATAAGGTTTTAGATTAATATTCCGCTCAGGGACGCTACCATAAATACTGTACAGATTTATAATACTTTATCAGCTGTAAATTAATGTAATATTGGTCATTCATTGGTTGATGTAGAGCTACTAATTCGTATATAATATGCTCATCAATTGGGGATGTTCTGGCTTCGACGCTGGTGATGAAACTCAATGATGCATGTCGAGAGTATATGTCCTCTCGTTAATCCAACATATATTGTTATAGTCGCAAACGACGAAACTTACGCTCTAGCAGCTTAAACCCTGCTTACTTGGTTGCTGATCACCTATAGTTGGTCAACTAAGTTGAGGCGTCCGCATATAGGCTCGCCACAAGTGATTGTCTCAATCGCT
This sequence comes from Psychrobacter sp. 72-O-c, assembly GCF_904846605.1. GTDB lineage: Bacteria > Pseudomonadota > Gammaproteobacteria > Pseudomonadales > Moraxellaceae > Psychrobacter. The sequence continues at coordinate 130,309 of NZ_CAJHBI010000001.1, read as the reverse complement.
TGGGTTCAAAAGTAGAGAATCGTCCAATCCATCCTGACTGTCGGATCGGTGCGGATTAAAACCATAGACAGAAACTAAACATGTAGATTCATGAGCGTAATGCTGGCGGACGCGGGTTCAACTCCCGCCATCTCCACCACACACTAAAAATCCGATCACTTAATGTGGTCGGATTTTTTTATATATAAATTAAATATAACTGCATTTTTAAACCGTGAATTTTTTAGCATCTACTACGGTTGCTGATGTGCTTAGTTACACGAAGCTAAAGGATAGAGAGCTTATTGGATTTAAAGACAGTCATTGGTTTCAATGGTGCTGTAACTTAATCATACCTTCTACGATTATCTTGCGAGGCTTTTGATAATCTCTTACTAAACCGTAAATTATCCTGTACTTCGCCACTCGCATTGGCTGCTACCATATTACGAGCCGCTTTAGCATATAAATCATTCGATGCACTAGAGAACGACTGCCATTCAGCCCAACGCTTTAAAACGTAGACCGCCTTCGGCACATGCTCATCCAGACTGTCTGTGGTAGATTTCAGAGTTTGCAGCCACCAAGCTTTTTGTTCGTCACTCAACTGATAGCCGCTAGCTTTTTCATTACCTTCATTTGCGTTCCATTTCTCAAGCAGTGCAAGGGTATCTTTCATTCCAGGGCTGCCTTGAATTATGATAGTAGCCACCAGCGCTCTAAACCAATAACCTAAAGCATTTCTCTGTGCATTTTCATCAAGATGCGGCAGTACACATAAAACAGCGTGTAGGCTCGTTAACCCATGCAGTATAAAAAATTCGTTGTTGCTGCCCAGTAAGGCACTCGCTGCAATAACGCTTAACTCTTCGATTGCTGTGGTTAGATCATGTCCCATATCAGGTAATCTAAGCGTCACAACCTCGTTGAGAAACAGCGACATTGGTTGCCCGGGATTATCAAAAGTGATCAATCGCTGCTGAAAACTACCTCTATTTAGCTTTTTATAGTCTTGGGTTTTACTTAACGAATCGGCTGTTTCAGTCAGTTGCGGTATTCTATCGTCATTTAATATCTGCTTAAGCGCTTGAATAGGGCTAGGCGCATCGGGCGACCAAAGCTGATGTTTGGTGTGGATTGAGCCAGTAGCCAGAGGTTGGAATGCGGTTGCCATGTATGCTAACCCTTCAGCCGCCATATCAGCAGATTCAACATCAACCGCCCAACCGAGGTGTATCGTGGCATGCAACGCTGCACCGGCCATGCCTTCTGACAGCGCAGGGTAATAGCGGTTTAGGCATGCGCTTAAGCCTAGCTCGGCTATCTTTTTATCAAAAAAATCGCGATACAAAGGAAAAGCAATCCGAATAGACTGCAAATTATTCAACCAGTTGGTGTCTGTTATTTCTGTGTAGTCTATTGGATTATTGCGAGGAGCTTCTAGCTTATTTGCAGCGCTGATAGTTATTTTGCCAGTAGTTTTAGTAGCTTTAGTAGCTTTGTTTGTAGCTTTCTTAGTATAAGTATCCTCCCACCACTGCATTTTTTTGTGGTTAGCGCCCGCAGCATCTAACGCAATCCAATTGTGGGTGATGTGATTTGATAGATAGCCTTCATATTCAATGTGCCAATTTCTGCCGCGCTTGAGCCACTCATGTAGGTATTCAGAATAATTTGGCGTTGAGTAAAATGTCATGTGAATTCCCTAGTTCGTGATAAGCCCATAAAAAAAAGACGCTTATCGTACTATTTGGCGTCCTGATAAGAACATAATAGTATCTTAAAAATATGTTAATAACATTGATAGTAAAGGACTGTTACTTCCATATCAAATAGTTTTACGTGGAAGTACTTTAGTTGCTAGATGATATGGGGGAGATTTCGTCTGAGTAAAATGAGATTATGTGTTAGTGAAAAATAAAGCCAGTAGATGCTGGCTTTTAAATAAAGTAGGACTTTTATAAAAACTTTGCAAATATTGATAAGCATAAAAAAAGCCAGCAACGCTAAGTTACTGGCTTTTTCAAACTGAATCTGACGTTCTAAAGATTACTCTTCAGAATAGTCGTCTTCGCTCTGGTCTTCTTCTACTGCTACATCTTGGTCATCACCATCTTCAGATAGGATAGTCACTAAGATGCTGGCAATAACGTCATGATGTAGTTGGATATCAACGTTATATTCGCCAACTTGACGTAAAGCACCCTCTGGAAGTTTAACTTCAGAGCGGTCAACTTCTAGGCCTGAATTGGTCAACGCTTCAGCAATATCGCGAGTACCGATAGAACCGAATAGTTTGCCTTCATCGCCTGATTTGGCGCGCATGATAACATTAACATCAGTTAATGCATCAGCACGTTCTTGAGCGGCGTTAAGCTCTACTGCCTCTTCGGCTTCAAGTTCAGCACGACGTGCTTCGAACTTTTCAATGTTAACTGCAGTTGCAGGTAACGCTTTGCCATGAGGGATAAGAAAGTTACGTCCGTAACCTGGTTTCACATCGACAGTTTCACCGAGTTTACCAAGGTTGACGATACGCTGTAACAAAATAACTTGCATGAGTCACTCCTAGTTAACCGTCGAATTACTGATGGTTGTCAGTATACGGAAGTAGCGCAAGAAAGCGAGCTTGCTTGATAGCAGTAGCTAATTGACGCTGATATTTAGTAGATGTACCTGTAATACGGCTAGGTACGATTTTGCCATTCTCACTGATATACTGTTTTAGCAACTCAACATCTTTATAATCGATGTGAGTGATGCCTTCAGCAGTGAAACGGCAGAATTTGCGACGGCGATAGAAACGTGCCATAAGTATTCTCCTTTAATTAGTCTTCACTGTTGTCGTTATTGTCGTCGTCATTCTCGTCATTACGACTGTCTGGACGACGGCTAGTAGTAGTAGTAGCTTTGCGTGCACGTTTTTCATCGGCATTCTTAGCTAACTGCGACTCTTCAGTGATTGCGTCGTCACGGCGCATGACTAGGCTACGAATGATCGCGTCATTATAACGGAATAATTCTTCAAGCTCAGCTAAAGTCTCACCGTTAGTTTCAATATTGAATAACAGATAATGAGCTTTATGAATCTTGTCGATTGGGTAAGCCAGTTGACGACGACCCCAATCTTCTAAACGGTGGATGATACCGTTATTGTCTTGAACTAGCTTAATGTAGCGTTCAACCATGCCAACCACTTGGTCGCTTTGGTCTGGGTGTACAATTAACACCACTTCGTAATGTCGCATAATGGACTCCTTACGGATTAGTAGCTATTGACCCTATGTCAATAGCAAGGAGAGTTATAAAGTAAGCCCCAGCTCGAATAAAACATTAAAATCAAAGAAGAATAAGAGCTAAGCTTATTTTATAAAGCGCCACATTATAACAGTAACTGCTTACTAACACAAAGGCTAATCAGCGCGTGACTGTTTATAAAAAGATAAGTATAAATAAATGCTTATCAATGGATGGTGTAAATAAAAAAAGCAACGACTGAGCGCTGCTTTTTGACAACTATCATATAATTTATTTTTAATAACCGTACTTATAAGTTATTTTATTTTGGGCTGTTTAACCAACTGATTGCTGTCTGCTTTGACTACTAAAGTCTTAGCTAACTTATCATGTAAGCCGATATTTTCAGGGCTTTTAGAAGCCATATAATAATGTATCCCAATGACCACAAAACCTAAAAAGCTAGTGAACGAAAACAGTAAGTTATAAATAACAAACAACAACAAGGTGCGAATACCGATAAGTTTAATAAAAGACGGTAGACGATGAGTGGTTTGATCCACGACTCGAATGCCGGTAATTAGCTTCCCTAACGATTGACCACGCAATGTTATAAATATCAGCTGCAAAGCAAACAGACCAAACACTAGCACTTGTGACATCATCAGGGTGGTGCTTGGAACACTCTCCATTAGAGTCATTGAATACTGGTAAGCGGCGTCCATATTTTGGATGTCTTGAAACTTACTGTAGTCTACATCCATTTTAGTCAATGCCATCACCAGCGGAAAAATCGCTAATAAATACATCAAAGCATTGATTGCGGTGGCTAATACTCGCGACATGATAGGCGCAAGTACCATATTACCGACTACCTTATCCTTACCTGAAGTAGGTTTGGCAGCGCTAGACTTATTCAAGGTCACATTGTTATGCGGTGTTTGATGACGATTGCTTGTCAAATCAGCTTTGCTGTTCTTAGCGTCAGGTTTTGGCCGTTCAGGCTTACCGTAAAGTCTATCAATAGACAGTTTTTTGCCGTCCTGATTACTTTTTCCGTTTGGATTGGTATCAGAATCTTCAGGAAATACAGTCACATTATTAACAATAGAGTCGTTAGTAATGGAAGTATTAGGCACAGCAGTAGGGCGGTAAGTATGTTGATTACCGGTTAAGTTGCCGACACGCTGCCATTGATCTAAACCGTCATGCCATACTAAGTCATCAAGCGTTACTTCGCCAGACGCCAACATGATATTAAGTTGATCCAAATCATAGGGACCCGCTTGTACATTATTTCGAGCAAGGAAAATCTGCATAGTTGCCTGTATAGTTAGTCATATCTTAAGTCGCTACTTTAAAGGATGATATTAGGGTATGTTCGATATTAAACAAGCTCTATATTAAATAAGCTATGTTTGTAAATATAGGACAAACCCTAATGACAATATAAATTACTGCGGTGACCTACTGCGGTAGCTTATTGTACTTCTTCACCTGCTAAGAAGAACCAAGTATCGAGCACTGAGTCAGGGTTAAGTGACACTGAGCTGATACCTTGCTCCATGAGCCAGTAAGCAAGGTCTGGATGGTCTGATGGACCTTGACCACAGATACCGATGTACTTGTCTGCTTTGCGGCACGCATCAATCGCCATAGACAGTAGCTTTTTGACCGCAGGATCACGCTCATCAAACAGATGTGAAACGATACCTGAATCACGGTCAAGCCCTAGGGTTAGCTGCGTCAAGTCATTAGAGCCGATTGAGAAGCCATCGAAGTGCTCTAGGAACTCTTCTGCAAGTAAGCAGTTGGTTGGTAGCTCACACATCATAATGATGCGTAGACCATTTTCGCCACGTTTAAGACCGTTTTTCTCAAGTATTTCAATTACTTGCGCCGCTTCATCAACCGTACGAACGAATGGGATCATAATCTCGACGTTGGTCAAGCCCATCTCATCACGAACCCGCTTAAGTGCTTTACATTCGAGCTCAAAGCAGTCGCGAAAGTTATCAGAGACATAGCGGCTCGCACCACGGAAGCCCAGCATTGGGTTTTCTTCTGATGGCTCGTATAGTTTACCACCAAGTAAGTTCGCGTATTCGTTAGATTTGAAATCTGACATACGAACGATAACCGGCTGATCCATAAAAGCAACGGCTAGAGTTGAGATACCTTCAACTAATTTATCAACATAGAAGTCAACTGGTGAGGCATAGCCAGCAATACGTTCAGTAATTGCTTGCGCCACTTCACGTGGTAGGCTGTTCATGTTCAATAACGCTTTTGGATGCACACCAATCATACGGTTGATGATGAATTCAAGACGGGCAAGACCAATACCTTCATTTGGCATTTGGGTAAATGAGAAGGCGCGGTCTGGGTTACCGACGTTCATCATGATTTTAAATGCCAGATCAGGCATAGACTCGATAGAGTTAGTTTTTACTTCAAAATCAATCTGGCTTTCATAGATAAAGCCGGTATCCCCTTCAGCACAAGAAGCGGTAACGTCTTGACCGTCAACCAATAGCTCAGTAGCATTACCACAACCAACGATAGCGGGAACGCCAAGCTCACGAGCGATAATCGCCGCGTGACAAGTACGCCCACCACGGTTAGTGATGATAGCTGAGGCACGCTTCATAACCGGTTCCCAATCAGGATCAGTCATGTCTGAAACAAGTACGTCTCCGTCTTGTACTTTGTCCATCTCGTTCAAGTTATCAACGATACGTACTTTACCAGAACCAATACGTTGACCGATTGAACGACCTTCGCATAATACTTTAGCACCAGTAGTATTGATTACGTAGCGTTCCATTACATTGCTGTCTTGGCGGCTCTTAACCGTTTCTGGACGGGCTTGAACAATAAATATTTCATTGGTATCGCCGTCTTTTGCCCATTCGATATCCATCGCTTGACCATAATGCTTCTCGATAGTCATCGCTTGCTTAGCAAGTGAAGTCAGCTCTTCAGTTGATAAAGAGAACTGCATACGCTCTTGTTTTTCAACATCAACGACTGTAACCGATTTAGCAGTACTGCCTTCATCACCATAGATCATTTTCTTATGCTTGCTACCTAGGTTACGACGAATAATCGCAGGCTTACCATTAGTTAATAGCTGTTTTGATATATAAAACTCATCTGGGTTAACCGCGCCTTGCACAACCATTTCGCCTAAGCCGTAACTTGAGGTGATAAACACCACTTGGTCAAAGCCACTTTCAGTATCTAGCGTAAACATGACACCAGCCGCGCCAGTCTCTGAACGTACCATACGCTGTACAGCAGCAGATAGGGCAACGCCTTCATGCTCAAAGCCTTTATGAACACGGTAAGAGATTGCACGGTCATTATATAGTGAAGCAAACACTTCTTTAATAGCGACTAAAACGTTATCAATGCCACGAATGTTCAAAAAAGTTTCTTGCTGACCAGCAAATGACGCATCTGGTAAATCTTCAGCAGTGGCAGAAGAGCGCACTGCGACGGCAATATCTTTGCCATCACTCATTTCTTCAAATGATTTGCGAACCTCTTGTTCAAGATCTTTTGGCAACTCTTGCTCAATAATCCAGTTCCGGATTTTTTTACCAGTAGCAGCCAGCTTGTTAACGTCATTAACGTCTAAGTCTTTAAGCTCACTGTTAATTTTGTCAAGTAAACCCGTTTCAGTCAAAAAGCGATTGAAGGCATCTGAGGTAGTGGCAAAGCCGCCTGGAACACTAACGCCTAAATCAGATAGATGGCTGATCATCTCGCCAAGCGAGGCGTTCTTACCACCAACCGTCTCAATATCGTTTTTTCCTAGCTGATCAAGATTGATTACAAGTGCTGTAGAGTGCGCTGCCATGATAACTCCAGAAAATAAGGTTATTTAGTAAGGATTATAAGGGTCGATTATACCGCTATATTTGGATAATTTCGATAGGTTGAGCTAAAAAACTTATGAAAAAGATACAAACGATAGCGTTCGGTAATAATCGGTCCCTAATTCATCAATCAATTGGTTCAATAGTAAGAAATATCAATAGCAAACGATACACAGTAACAAAACTGATTCACATAGAACCATCAGTAATTCACTTATTTATATCTTAATTTTTAGTACAGTAAGTAACGTTGATATTGAGTAGAGTTGTATGGGTTTGCCTGTAGGCAGTTATGCTAACATTGATTTCTATTAAGCGTCTATTATGCGTATAATGTAAGGCATAAATATCAAGCGTGGGATGACGCGTATGTTCATCGAATTTATAAATGCTAACTCCGTATAATAAGATATTCGAAGACTGCTATTAGCATTCCGTCAGCTAGTATATATGTAGGATATTATATATGTAAGGTGTTACTTATAGTAGTAGGCTTCTCATTAGTAAAGTAACAGCTAGCAAAGCAATAACAAGCAAAACAATGTCTGTCCTCGCAACTGTCTATTCTTATCATTTATCACAGTCTAAAATGACCAGCTTGAATTATAGGGTTATGACCAAGATATCTGTATGAAGAAGATACCTGAACAACAAAAAGCCACCACTGTCCTTCAGCATAGTCTGTGACAATACTGTTTATAACAGTGCTATTTATCACATACCATTCATCTAAAAATCATACATCATAGCGCTACTATCGAGGTCTTTAAATTATGTACGCTAACAATCCGTCCGAACAAGATAAGCCCACTATTCAAAACCGCCATGCATTAAGTTTAGACAACTCGCAAACCATAAGAAGTGCATTTTTTATCTCTGATGGTACCGCCATTACTGCTGAAACTTTGGGGCGTTCTATATTAAGTCAGTTTGCCTCGGTGCCTTTTGAGACGCGAGTGTTGCCGTATGTGGATAGCTTAGAGCGCGCTGAAGATGCGGTCGAGCAAATCAACATGGCCTATCAACGCGATGGTCTGCTGCCGTTAGTTTTTGATACTATTGTTAATCCTGATATCCGCGAAAAGATTAACTCGGCGCATGGCTGTAATTTGGATATGTATGAGGGGTTAATCGGGCGTATCGCTGAAGAAACGGGTATTGAGCCTGATGGAGACTCAGGTCATGCGCATGATAACGTCGACTCTGAGACCTACAAAGAACGTATCGATGCGGTACATTTTGCTTTAGATAATGATGATGGTGCGCGTACACGCCATTATCATGCGGCAGATATTATTCTGATTGGGGTGTCACGCTCGGGTAAAACCCCGACTTCATTATATTTGGCCTTACAGTTCGGTATTCGAGCGGCCAACTATCCGCTGACTGAAGAAGATTTATTCGATAATCAGTTGCCAAAAGCATTACGTGAGCATAAAGACAAGCTGTTTGGCCTTATTATTGATACCGATCGCTTGGTTAAAATTCGTCAAGAGCGCCGCGCGGGCAGTCGCTATTCGAGCTATCAGCAGTGTCAGCAAGAGCAGCGTGCCATACAAGGTATTTATACCTCGCAAGGTATTCCAAGTCTCGATGTCTCAGAGATGTCAGTTGAAGAGATTGCCACCCGTATCCTACAGATGACGGGTCTTAAGCGCCGTATTGGTTAAGGATACATAAGACCAACTAGATACGAGATATTGCAAAATATCTTATCGCAACGTATGGTGGGCACATATTAGTAGCATAGAAAAGTGCTCTAAAAAACTCTAAATGTGCCAATAGACAAACAAACTGATAAATAAACGAACAAATAAAGAGAACATCATGGTAAAAAAAACTAAAGACGACGCCACCAATGATACTGGTGAAGATATTCATACTGAAGTTTCTAATAAAGACAGTGGCAGCGCGCCAATGACGACATCTGAGCACACCAAAGATGAGAATAAGAAAGAAAAAATTGAGCAAACACATGAACAAGTAACTAAAGATGTCATGTACCACCCTGATTTGGTCAATCCGCTCGATGATACCAGAATCGATGTCAAAACTAGCTTTAATAAAGACGCAAAATTCTTAAAAGATGACAAGCATAAGTTTGAGTATGATGCCGTAGTATTAGGTGCCGGTCCTGCTGGTGAAGCGTCTGCGATGAAGTTGGCCAAATCTGGCAAAAAAGTAGCGGTCATTGATCCGCGTGAGCAAGTCGGCGGTAACTCTACCCACGTCGGTACGATTCCGAGTAAGGCGCTGCGTCAATCAGTATTTAACTTGATTAACTTTCGCCGTGACCCGATGTTCACCAAAGCGATGGATTATCATCAAGTACCGCTCACTAAAGTACTGGCCAATGCGCGTCAAGTGATTCGCCAACAAGTTAGCACGCACGCGCGATTTTATGAGCGTAACCAGATTGAAGTCATTCACGGCTGGGCGAGCTTCGTTGACGCTCATACCTTACGAGTTGAAACTGATGAAAATACCTTTGAAACCATCACTTTTAATAAAGCCATAATTACCGTAGGTAGCCGCCCTTATCGACCTGAAATCCTAGACTTCAGTCATCCGCGCGTTTTTGACTCTGACAAAATCCTGCAAATGGATTATGTAGTCAAAAAAATTATTATTTACGGCGCGGGTGTGATTGGTTGTGAGTATGCTTCTATCTTTACAGGTCTTGGCTATAAAGTTGACTTAATTAATAACAAAGACCAATTGCTCAGTTATCTTGATAGCGAAATCAGTGACGCTATTGCTCATGACTTTAGACAATTTGGCGTGCTCATTCGTAGCAATGAAGAGATTGATTACCTTGAGACTCATGATGACTATGTCATTTTGCATCTAAAAAGTGGTAAAAAAATCAAATCCGATGCGATCTTGTGGTCAAATGGACGCTCAGGTAATACTGAAGGCTTAAATGTAGAAGCGGTTGGGCTCAAAGCCAATAGCCGTGGTCAGTTAAGTGTAGATGATACTTACCGTACTGAAGTGGAAAATATCTATGCAGCTGGTGACGTTATTGGTTGGCCATCACTGGCCTCCGCCGCTTATGACCAAGGTCGCTGTGCCGCCGCCTTTATGGTTGGTGACAGTGATGCCGAACCCGTCTCTAGCGTACCAACAGGGATTTATACCATTCCTGAAATCTCATGTATTGGTAAAACCGAGCAAGAGCTAACTGATGAGAAAGTCCCTTATGAAGTCGGGCGAGCGTTCTTTAAACACTTGGCACGCGCTCAAATCATTGGTGAACGTACGGGCGTATTAAAAATATTATTCCATCGTGAAACACTTGAGGTTTTAGGCATTCATTGCTACGGCAACCATGCTTCAGAGATTATTCATATTGGACAAGCCGTTATGAAATGCAATGCCACTCTTGAGTATTTTGTGAATACTACCTTTAACTACCCAACCATGGCAGAAGCATATCGGGTAGCGGCGTTGAATGGTCTTAACCGCGTGTTTTAGGTAAGGCTAAATAAAGAAACACTCTAATAATCTGATAATAAAAGCGTCTACGATTCTAGTAGGCGCTTTTTTATTGGCTATAGTTAATGATATTTTTATTGTTTATATAAATTGGAGCTTTCACACTTTATTGGTACATGCAATGCACCCTACATTTTTAATAAATCGCTTTATCTTGAGTAGTGCGCCAACGGAAAAGCATCAGTAGCATAAAGTAAAATAGCCATAAAGCTGCAAGCGCATAAAATCCTGTGGCAACTTGCGAGACGCTTGCTCCCATCTGATTGAGCTGTACAGAAGTATTGATAGCAGGGGTAGTTGGTACCAGCCAGCGCACCAGTTGTAACGCTTCGGGAAGTTGGTTGGCAGGCCAAGGATAACCACTTAAGAAAAATATCGGTAGCGAGCTGAAAATCAAGATCTGCATACTACGCTCACGTTGCCGGAACCACAGCCCAAGTACGCAGCCAAGCGTCGCTACGGTCGGACAAAACAGCAGTAAAAATAACAAACTGCCCAGCATATTTTGACCGCGTGGGTAATGATGGAGCTCAAATGCCCAGCCGTAATAAAAGCAGCCAATAATAAAGCTGAGCAGACTGAGTGCCATAATCCGCCCGAGCCAGCCGCGAATACTAGTGACATGACGGCGTTGTTCATACCACGTACCAATCAGCATAGCCGTGGCCATCAAAAGTGTCTGCTGCAAAATGATAATAGACACTGCTGGTACCACATAAGCACCATAGCCTTCCGTTTGATTGTATAAAGGAATAATCTGTAGCGGCACTGCTTGAGTATTTTGTGCTGCGGTAGGTAGATAAGCCCCTTGTGCTACCTTTTTCTTAACCTCAATCCCGGCTGATACCGTACTTACCGCTTGCAAAAATCCTAATTGAACATTTTTATTTAAAATAAAGTAGCCACCATTACCTAGGACGCTGACATTAGCCGATTTTCCTGATAATACTTGCTGCTCAAGACCGCTCGGAATAATCATATAGCCGGCGATTTGATCTGACCACATGGCTTCTTTAGCTGCTTGCTCATTGATAAAGCGCTCAGTATCCAGCTGCGGACTGGCGCTAGCATAACGGACAATAGTGCGCGACAGTTTGCTATTGTCATGATCAATAATACCAACCGGCACATGATTGACCACTTCGGTTGAATACGGCCATGGATAAAAGAAACCATAAATAATTGGCGCAATAATAAGCATCAAGATCACGCCTTTATCGGCGAAGATATCTTTGAATGTCCGGATAAAGCTTACCCAAAATGTCTCCGATACTGGCAAGACCGTAGATGCTGACGTGGTTTTTGATAGATTATTTTCTGATTGTGGCGACATTAGCGTGCCCCCCAGCGTTCAGGATGCGCAAGCGCACGTTTGGTTAACAAAGCTGTCAATGTCATCGTAATCAAAGTTGCTATGGTTAAGCCGTAAACGATGGGTAGAGAGACGGCGACTGGTGCCTGCATTTGTAGCTGGGCGATATGTAGCTTAAGGTAATGGGTAAGCGGTAATACATCCGACCAATGCTTGGCGCTATCGCTAATCGCAATATAAGGAAAAGTCACACCAGCAAAAGCATAAGAAGGTGCTGAAATAAAGCCGGTAGCAGACAATCCAGCCCGTAATGAAAACGAGCCTAAAGTAAAAATGGCACCAAGCCAAAATGATAGCGTCATGAGCAATATAAGGCCGATATAAATCGCTATCCACGAGCTGATAGCAATCGTTTGGTGAGGAGTTGCCAACCATAGAGCCAACGCTGACCAGACACTATAAGCCAGTATCGGCCAAAAATATTTTCCCAACAATCCTGATAGTAATACCAAGGTACTGACTGGTTTAGGCGTCTTCGAGCGTAATAATAGTTCAGTATTAGGCACGCTATCTTGTTTGTTTTCTAGAACTGATACTGTTTCAGCATCTTTCAACAAGGTTAAATCAGGGCGGCCAGTATCAATAAAACGATACCAACGGCCAAGTTGCTTATCGCGTAGCTCGCGACCGATAGTCGTAGCACCAATCACCATCGCTAATATATGTAATAGCGCAGGAATGACCGTTGATGCCAAAAATTGCTGATAGTCGGTCGCCGCGTTAAATAAGCTAGTGCGTTGAATGCCAATAGGCGAGTAAGCGATAGCGGCTTGCGATGGTGCCATACCTTGCTTGACCAAACGTTGTATTTCGACGCCTGCGGACAAGGTGCCGACGACAGATTGTACGCCTTTTTGGATAATGCCGGAATGGGTACCGTACTGAGCATTCACTTGCAAGACAATAGGTGCCGGTTTACTCGATAAGATATTACGTTCAAAGTCTTCAGGGATAATAACGACCGCATAAATTTCCCGCTGCAAAATAGCCGATTCGGCGGCAGCTGGCGAGTAATAGAGTTGCTTGACAGTAAGATCAGGGCTGGCTTCTAAATAACGCACAACCGTATTAGCGACCGGGCTATTGTCCTGATCAATGACCCCGATAGGCAGATTGGTAATTTGAGTCTGCGAAAATATCCACCAAATTAGTAATACCGTTGCCAGCGGTATCCAAACCACCATCGCAAAGTCCCAATGATTTTTGGCTAAAAAACGCCGCTCATAGGCGGCACTACGTAAAAAAGCCTCGATAAAGCGCATAGCTTACTCTTGAGCCTTAATAGACTGATTGTTGGCAGCTTGTGGATTGATGCGCACGATGACACTCATTCCTGAACGAATACGCGAGTCTGGAGTCGTTGGTCGTGCCTTGACTTCAAAGGTACGCACATCAAAGCCATCGTCATTATTGGTCGCTCGCCAGGTGGCAAAGTCAGATAATGATGAGGTCGCATAGACAGTGAACTTTTTAGAGTAGGGACGCTCAGGTGATGATAGAGCTGGGATAGTGCCGGTAAACTGCTGGCCAATAGCAAACTGATTTAAATAGGTTTCGGTAACATTGATGACCACCCATTGATCATTGGTATCGACTAAGGTTAGTAGTGGCACGCCTTGCCCGATGACTTCACCGGCGCTAACGATAACATTATCAACAATACCAGCAATAGGGCTTTTTAGACTGGCTTCTTGTTGAGCGACCAGCGCTTCTTCTAGCTTGGCATCCACTTGGGCTACTTGTGCGGTTGCTGCTGATTTATCTTCACTGCGTGCGCCTTCCATCGCTAAGTCGTACTGCAAGAGCGCCGCTTCCGTTTGATCTTGGGTGGCCAGATATTGAGCATAAGACTCATCACGCTTTTGCCGTGCCATCAAGCCTTCTTCATAAAGGCGATTGACACGCTCATAGGTGTTTGCTGCTAGATCAGACGCTGCCTTATTGGCTTGCCATGCTGCTTTTGCTTGCGCAATCTCTTGCGGGCGTGCGCCATTCTCTGCTTTATCCAGTTGGCTTTGTGCCATTTGCTTACCCGCACGCGCTTGATTAATCTTTGCCGTAATTTCAGGTGAATCCATCTCAATCAACTGCTGACCGGCGCTGACTGTATCGCCTTCAGTGACCAATATTTGAGCAATACGACCCGGCACTTTAGCCGCGATGGACGTTTGCTGCATTTGCATTTGCCCTTGCAAAGTAATGACTTCGGGCTCGCTGTGTTCATTGCTTTTAAACAATCCATAAGCGATAAAGCCCAGCACTATAATAATCAGTAGCGTAAGGATAGCCTTTTTCATCACTGCTGATTTTTTTGCAGTTACTGCCTCTGATCTGACACGATTATAGTTAGGCGCTATTTGCTCTACGGTATCAGTTTCAACTGCATTAGATGTTTGCTCGTTATCAAGAGTATCTGATGGGTCTAATTCTTTAGTGTTATCAGAGTCATTATCAGATTCATTGTGAGGTTCGGACATAACAGCAGGTTTCCTAAAGCAGTAGAGGAGAGAATAAAGGGTTTATTTAATCGTTTAACAAGCTGTTTAAGGGTAAACTCGAATAGCATCGGCCTTAGCACTTTCTACGAGTTCAGAGTTAAAAACAGCACCAAGCGCCACAATAAACGCCGAATAATAAAGCCACAGCATTATCACTACGGCAGCTGAAAGCGCACCAAATTCAGCACTATAGTTATTAAAGTTTTGTACATAGATTGAGAACACAACAGACAATACAATCCAAAGCACGGTTGCCAAGGCAGCCCCTGGTATTAGTTTTTTGAAACGCACTGTTTCGCGGTTTGGCGCAAAACGATAAAGGCCTAGAAAACTAAAGAATATGATGACCGCTAATATAGGCCACCTGCTCCAAAGTGCAATAGTCTTTGCTATCTGCGGAAAAGGAAAATACGTGGCTATTAATGGAATGGCGGCAATCGATGCCAGCGCTATGATAGATACGACTAGTGCTGCAATAGTCAGACCAATTGCGCGGATAAGGCCTGGTATGAAATTTCGCTCTTGGGTGATATGAAAGGCAAGGTTTATGAGAATAATCAAATATTTGATACCGCGAGAGCCTGCATAAAGTGCCAACGATGTTGAGAGGATTAGACTGTAAGTCAGGCGCGATTTGGTGTTCGCAACCAGCTCACTCAAGCGTGCATCAAGGACGTCATACACTGTCGGAGGCATGAATGGACGCAGAATTGAGATTTGTGCTTCCATTTCAGCAGGTGAAAAGGCCAAACCATAAATCAGCACAAACACAGCCATTACTGGAAAAATAGATAAAAAACCAAAAAAACCTACGCTGGCGCAATGTGCCCAAACATTAGATTTGCTAGTATTTCGCCATGTTCTGAGTATAAGGTGTTGCCACTTTGCTGCTGGAGTAGGGTTATTCATAGTAGGTTTATTCATAGCATAGCCATATAGTAGTGAGCGCTTTATTCAGTTGTCTTCGATATCATCAATATCATCGTTTTTACAAATATTATTCTTTATATAATGCCGGTAGCTGAATATCAGCAGCATTCAGATAAGCGTTGAATGCTAAGGGCGTACCGCAGCTTTGCATCAATGCGGCAAGTGCTTGCACATAATTATTTGCAGCCTGCGCCTGTTCGGTACGCGCCTTCAGCGATCGCGTTTGTGCTTGTACCACATCAATGGTGGTATTCACGCCTTCCTGCAGACCAAGTTGGCGCAGACGTAATAATTCTGCGGCTAAGTCAACATTGCTCTGTAATGCCTGATAACGAGACTGGGCATTATTAACATCGTGCCAGTTTTTTTCGACCAATAGCAGCAGATTGTCACTCACCTCAATCTCAGACAAATCGGCTTGGCGTATTTTGGCCTTGCTGGATGCTAGTGAAGCCGTTTTGTCGAGTCCACCCCATAACTTCCAACTGGCAGATATGCCAGCGACCCAGCTTGGGTCTTTTTCGACTTGTCCATAGCCATAGAGCATTACTGTCGGTTTATAGCCAGTATCTGATAGTGCGTGTAGCTGCTGCGCTTGCGCACGTTTAGCAGCAACTTTCTGTAGTCCTGGATGATTATTAAGTGCTAACTTTTGGAAGTAGTCTACATCTGGTAACGGACGGCTGGAGACAAATAATGGGGTGGTAGGCTTGATACGATAATCTGTGCGTAATAGACGCTGCAAGGCAATCATAGCGAGGCGGGCATCATTATTAGCATTAACGGCTTCACTCTTTGCATTCGCCAGCGCAGACTGTGCTTCTAGACGATCTACCCGCGAGATAAACCCTTCTTCGAACAGCCGCTTCGCCATATGATCGGTCTGCTGCAAGGTGTCATAAGCATCTTCACGTAGATAGGCGGCGATGATAGCCAGTTGCGCTTTAAAATAACGATCAATCAGAGTGTTATACAGCTCATTTTTATCTAATATACTGTCGGCTACAGCTTCTTGAGTGCGTGCATTTGAGGCACCCGTTAAAGCGGTTGTGCGCCCAGCGGTATAAATCGGCCAGACGACACCAATACCTGCGCCTGTCGTTGAACCTGAACGCTTGAAGTCGTAAGAGTCTGGAAGACGCTCACCGACCAACTCGCCAAAATTGGGTAGCGGCGGAGTAGGCGGAACAATATCACTAACCGCATTATTCACCTCGTTTTCGATCCCATTTTTTAGCCCTGATAAGTTAATATCTTCTTGCAAGCTATAAGCACTAGCAGATACCCGTGCGAACACAAAAGGGTTATCTATGGTTTTGAGAGCGTCGGTTTGATATTCACTAGAGGCAATAGCGGCTTGATTGGCAGCAAGTTTTGGCGAGACTTGCAATAAGATATTTTGTGCCTGCTCTAGGCTTAAAAAGCTAGAGACTTCTAGCGCATAACTATTATCAATGCGCTTATGAGTAATGGGGTCAACAAGGGTGGCCAAGCCTTTTTTTTGCGCGCTGTCATTGGTCTCAATATTTGCAGCTACTGTCAAATTTGTTGCATTCGTTGCGGTGTTATTAGGTTTAAAATTATTATCAACATCAACAATTTGGGTAATCGTTGTTGGTGCCACTGCATCCTTTGGCTGACTGCTTTCCGTGTTGATATCAGTGCTTGCTACGGTATGTACAGATATCCCTGTCAGCATAAGAGCAAACACAGCAGTAGGCAGAGACCAAAAAACAAATTTCATAAGTAACATAAGCCATTAATTAGAATGTAAGGTATTTTAAAATAGCGCCCAGTGTTAGTATTTTTGATCTGCCATAACGTATAAATTGGTATGATGACGAAATTACTAACAAAAGTCTATTAATTAGTGGTTAAAAAAGCCATCGTCACTAACAAAGCGTACACTGTAGAGCCACAATAGTGACGGGTCAAGGCTTACTATTATCTTGTTTCCTATTGAATGCCGGGTCTATTTCTGTTAAAGAAATAATTTTATTGCGTGAACCATAGCACTATTTATTCCTAATAAATGACAAGAGATTTGTTAGGCGTCAAGCCCCTGTTCATAATAGATTGAGGGTTGAAGACATCAAATTTTTTACTATAGTAGGTTTTACAACCGTCATATAGTGATGTTGTATGCTATATTTTTGCTAGCTATAAATGCGCGCACTAACAATCAATATGCTTATTATAAGAATACAGTTTATAAAAAATACGCTATCAAAATAAGCGATAGTATAAAAAGGAGTCGGTGATGGCAGGCTATATTTTGGCGTTAGATCAAGGGACAACATCGAGTCGAGCGATTTTATATGATGACCATGCGCGTCCGATTAAAATGGTGCAAAAGCCAACGACGCTACAAACTCCAAAAGCTGGCTATGTGGAACAAGATGCGCAACAGATTTGGCAGACGCAAATCAGCTGCGCTCATGATGTGATTAATCAAGCAGGGCTACTAGCAACCGATGTCACTAGTATTGCGATTACCAATCAGCGTGAGTCGATTGTCATTTGGGATAAACAAACGGGCAAAGCATTGGCCCCTGCTATTATCTGGCAAGATCGGCGTACGGCAAGCTATTGTAAAAACCTAGCTGCTGAGAGTGTCGGTGATAGTACTGATAATAGCAATCAGAATATGGCGAAAGAAGTACAACGTATCACTGGCTTGCGGCTAGATCCCTATTTTAGTGCCAGTAAAATTGCGTGGCTACTTGAGCATAATCCTAATATTAAAGCTCGTGCAAGCAGTGGCCAGATAGCGGTTGGTACGATTGACAGCTGGCTTATGTATCAACTGACTGGCGGCGAGCATGTCATTGATATTACCAATGCCTCACGTACCTTGTTATATGACATTCATAAATTGTCATGGTCGGATGAGCTGTGCGCACGTTTTGAGATACCGATGACGATATTACCCAAAGTACTGCCTTCTGATGGCGACTTTGGCAAAACTAAAAAAGGGCTGTTCGCTAAGCAAATTCCTATCCACGCGGTATTAGGTGATCAGCAAGCTGCGCTCTTTGGGCAAGGTTGTCTCGATGCCGGCATGGCCAAAAATACTTATGGCACCGGCTGCTTCATGCTCATGAACATCGGTCAAGCACCTAAGCTGAGTGAACATCAATTGCTAACTACCATAGCTTGGCAACGAAAAATTGGGCCTAGTCGTATAGACAATCGATCACTAGGACAGATTATGCAGTCCGGAAAACGCATGTTACAGCCGTCCAGTTTTGGTATTAACCGAGAAATAAATTACGCGCTAGAAGGGAGCGTATTTATGGCTGGGGCGATCATGCAATGGCTACGCGACAATTTAGGTATGATTAAGCAAAGCTGTGATGTCGAAGCGCTAGCACTACAAGTAGACAGTAGCGAGTCGGTAGTCGTGCTGCCCGCATTCACAGGACTTGGTGCCCCTTATTGGCGCTCTGATGTCAGTGCCAGTATTAGTGGCATGAGCCGCGGTACTACCAAAGCGCATATTGCGCGAGCGGCCTTAGAAGCGGTTGCTTATCAGACTTATGATGTATTAGTTGCGATGCAAAAAGACAGTCCTCATCCTCTCACCGAGCTAAGAGTTGATGGCGGCGCGGCTAATAATGATTTACTAATGCAGTTTCAAGCTGACTTACTTGGTGTGCCCGTACTACGACCCAAAGATACCGAAATTACCGCCAAAGGTGCGGCTTTATTGGCTGGTCTAAAAAGTGGCTTATATGATGAGGCAACGATGAAAGCATCATGGCAAGTCGATCGTATATTTGAGCCGAGTATGTCAGCTGATAACCGCGAGCAGCATCTTAATAAATGGCAACAGGCCATTAAAAGAGCATTGATAGATATATAAAAGAATCACCCAATCAACGAATAAAGTAAAGGACTCTATATTTGATAGGATTAATATAGGACACATTATATGTTACTTAAAACGTTAGGCTAGCGTACAAAATCTCCATAAAGCTACATGCTGTAACGTAAGGTCATCGCAATTTGGACACAATTTACATATTCGGCCTATCGGGTTTCCTATTTAATTTCCTATACTTTAAATGAGTTAAATAAGACTGCTGACCTGTTTTAGATTAGTTTAGATTGGCAATCAATAAAAGCAAATTACAATAAATAATTTAAGGACAATACTATGAATAACGATGGCCGTATTACAGACCCTAATAATCGTGTAATAGATCCAAACGATCGTGTAATTACTGATGACAACCTTGAAGTAGGTGACAGAGAACGCATAATTGACGATAATGAGCGTAGGTTGGCCGGTGACGATCGCGTGACAAACGATAGAGTAATGAACGATCGCGATAACATCGACCGCGATAATATCGACCGCCATGAAGTAAAAGATATGTCAGATGAATCCAAAGATGAATTAAATGCTGACGCTATTACTGGCGAACCAGGTTCGCATCCAGTAGGCACTACGGTTGGTGGTGTTGGCGGTGCAGTAGCAGGGGCAGCTATTGGTTCAATGGCAGGTCCACTAGGGACGCTAATTGGCGGAGCTGTTGGTGCCATTGCAGGTGGCGGTGCAGGCCATGCATCAGCAGAAGCAATCGATCCAACTCGTGAAGAGGCGTACTGGCGCGCAGAACATGCCAATGCCGACTATCATAAAGAGGGCTATGACTTTGATCGAGACATGCATCCCGCTTATGCGGTAGGTTATGCTAACCGTGGTCGCTATCCCGCCGACGCCCGTTTTGAAGATCACGAAGCTGATTTAGAGCGTTCATGGAACGAGGTAAAAGGCGATTCACGTATGGAATGGAAGGATGCGCGTAGAGCCTCACACGATGCTTGGACCCGTGTATCATAAATAAACAGCTTGCTATAGAAAGTAAAATATTATAGATAAGCGTAACGAGGTAGAACCTTAGTAAGTAAGGATTGAAGCAAAATAAGTAAACGAACAATGCAAAAGCTTACTACCTCGTTGTTAAATTGTTATTAAGGCTATATCAATTGTAGGCAATTATTGACCACTAGTTTTAACCAACATAATTTATGTTATCTTAAAGCTTCCAGGGATTACTCTGGAAGCTTTTTTATTAGGTATAAAAAAGTACGAAAAAAGTGAACGTGATCAGATTCAAGCTTATTACTCTTAACTGATAAACCTAAATTTTTTATAGAGTAAGTACTAAAAAACGTATAAAAATTAATAGCATTAAATAATTGTTCTTAAATAAAATACCAACTCTTGATAATCCTTAGATTAAAGATGTCGAAATAAATAGATTGAGAAATAAATAATTCGAAAGTATCGTTAAAAGCTAAAAATAAAAACAATAGGTAACCTATGATTCGCCATACTGAAACCAACAGTCATAAGCAGTTTTATATTGCTACTGCTAATTTACTTAACTTAGCCAATCCTAATCGTATTTATTATGACAATGCACCCGCTTATGATAATAAAAGCTATGATAAAAAAGTGCAGGGTATTACAGAATTGCTAGCTAAAGCTCATGCCGATATTATTGCGGTGCAGGAAGTTTGGGACAGTCAGGCGTTAGAAGCGGTCGCGGTATCTTTAGGTTTTAAGCCAGAACACGTGGTGATTCCGCTAGCGAGCAATGACCCAAACAGTTCATACACGCAAGGCAAAGGCGCCCAAAAAACACCTGCTGTGGGTATCATTAGCCGCTTCGAGCAGTTAGAGACTACTTTATTAGAAGAAATTGCTCCTAAAGCGGTTATTGATATCCCTGATGTTGGGCCTTATCAACGTTTCAACCGTCCGCCTTTAGTACTACGTGTAAATGCTTTTGGCCAACCAATAACCATTATTACTGCTCATTTAAAAAGCAAACGCGCCTTTTTCCTACGTGATAAAGACGGTAATCTATTAGAAGATATGGATGATCCAAATATTCGTGTCCGTGCTAAGCTTCGCAGTTTGTGTATGAGAGCAGCTGAAGCAGCATCAATTCGGATGTCTATTATTGATCGTCTGCAACATACTCGCGAGCCATTAATTTTGTTGGGCGACATGAATGATGTCACTGGAAGCGTGACTACCCAATTAATGACCGAGACCGGCGAGGTGAATTATGATAAAAGTATGCGCGATGTCGCCTTGTTCGATGCCGCCCGTGTTCAAGCGCGTTATGGCTGGATGAAGGATGTGGCTTATACCCATATTTATCAAGGTATACCAGAAGTTATTGATCAGCTGTTTGTGTCAGAAGAGTTCTTGCCCGACAGCAAATTTGCCCTTGGGCAGGTTGAGCGAGTAGATTATTTTAACGACCATTTGAAGTGGGACTATGCAGATAGAGTTACAGATCATGGTATTATAAGAGCGAAAATTAAACTTCACGATTAACCTCACAATATAGTTAATTTATACATTATATTTTAAACCATTCACGTCCCTTGCTTGATGATGTACAAGCGTTTATGATGCTTCTTCGTTGAATATGGTAGCGGTAATATTTACCACTAAACTACCGAATGATAGCAGATAATCCTACAATTTAGGATGCATGCTATACATCGAAGACTATATTTATAAAGATAGGGCGTAACATCAAGAGATTCATAATGAGTGAATATACAGACGACAAAATAGAAGACGTGTTGGTAGATTCAGAGCTAGCAAAAAAACTGGTACCTAATAAGTTTAAGTTTACCAGTCAGCAGGGTCGCGTACGCCGTCAAAAACTATTGATGGGTGCCAAAAAACTGAGTGAAACTCATGCTATTAACGATATTACTTTGGCTGCTGTGTGCGAAGAAGCGGGTATTCCAAGAGCTTCTGCCTATCATTTCTTTCCTAATATCGAAGCAATATTTTTAGCATTGCGTTTTTTGAACGCTATTGAAATCCTAGAAATATTAACGACCGTTGAGACTGTTGATTTTGATAGATGGCAAGGGTATTTGAACGCTCTAATTAGCCGCTGCGTAGATATCTATCATGCTGATACCACTAAAGCCAAACTGATTTACGATACCAATACACCAGATTTTGAAGGCGATAGCTTTGGTGAAGATATGGACCATCAAATTGTTGATTTGATATATAAGCGTCTATCAGAGCGTTATCAGATGCCAAAGTTTGAAGACATTCAGGACACTTTACTGATTGCCTATAGCATAGTGAACGGTATCTTTACTTTGTCTTATCGTCGTCACGGTAGTATCACAGATAACTATCTACAAGAAGCCAATACAGCGTCTATCGCCTACCTACGCTGCTATCTGCCAGAAAAGTTACCTCGTAAAAATCGTTAAAATATTTGATAAAAACACAATAAAAAAGCTGGCAAGATGCCAGCTTTTTTTTGATTAATTTTCTTCAAAGTAAATATTTAAGAGTAACTTATTTAAAAATAAAGCTTAATAAACCAATCGGTAGATGTAGTCGGTACAACTTAAAGCAGCCACACGCATTTATCTATGTATCGCTTTTATATTTAGGGTTTGAGTGTTCAACTACAATACCTGACCGCGACAATTATCATCATTCGGATCTAATGGCGCATACTGTTTGTAATAGTCATTTATTAACTCTTCAAGTGCCGCGTTGGTTTTTGAATCGTGTGCATTGACATAAGCTTCGCGTGCTTGTTCTAACCAGCGATCGGCCATACGGAACTGGCTAGCTGACTGGCGCCAGCCGTGATCACAGTGGTTAGCTGCTGCCCAAATTAAAGCGACTTCACTAAATGCCAGCTCACGTGGCGCAGTCGTTATGCCACCACTGTCTTTTAGAGCAACTAAATTCGCCCACAGATCAGGGCGCATCAATGCAGACGTCGAGGGAATATCGATCGTTAAGTTGAGGCTACTCTCTTCAGAATTTTGCAGCGCTTTCAAGATAGCAGTAGCGCTCTGTAAAGCATGTACGCCTGCAGATGAGCGACTCTTGATGCTGTCTTCATAGGAGGCATAATTGAGCCAAGCTTGAGCTTTATAGGCGAAGTATTGTTGACGTGAGGAGTGGTCAGCTGGTTGTTGATACACACGTAACTGGGTGAGCATACAATCTATATTCTGACGCTGTGAACTTTGGTGATTGGAATGTTTTGAATTCGAAGTTTGTGCTTCAATGCCGTTATGACAAGCAGTTGCCCGTTCTTTAAAAACATCAGAAAAAGTAGTCGTTGAGACATTTTTAGCGTTATCTGGAATATTGTTACCCGCTGCTTGCACAGATGGCATAAGTGTTAGTAACAATGCCGCTGATAACACAGTGCGTGTCAATAATTGAAACAGCTGAGGTCTGCTAGCGGCTGATTCAGTCGCTAGAGTTGTAGGGTTAAACATAACGCCAACCTTGTATTACGATGATTAGTTAACTGGCCACTAGCTAGCTATAGAGTCATTCTATAGCCATAGCGGTAAGTTGTAGGCAGATTATAAGCCAGTTATAACTATTTACAAGCTAGGCTCATCATTTAAGCGTTGGTTTTTACGCGGGTCATCACTTTTAAACAAATCTTCATCAAACTTAAAGCGCAATCTAAAGTAAGCGCCTTCTTGAGTGCTGTCATCATAGGCGATATCTTCATCTTCAAAGCCCATAAAGTTATAACCAAGTGACAGCCATAAGTTAGTCATTGGACTATAGCCAATTTCAGCACCTAGCATATAGGATAAATCATCAGCTTGCTTATTCCAGTAAGTACCAGCTTGCAAGCCAATATCCCAGCGCTCGCTAATATCATAAAGTCCACGACCATAGACGGCATGAGCAGTATTATCACTAGATATACTATCCGCAGTATATTCTGTGTATTTACCTGCGTAACGACCAGACAAAGTTAACGGCCGTGTTGGATGGTAATTGCCGTTCCATGACCATACCAGCGCATTCTTTTTATAAGGGTCGTCCCCAGTGGCGTTATCATCGAGACGATATTCAAGCTTTGCAAGCATGTCGAGTTGGTTGCTGTCATAGTCACGGTAGGCCGCACCCAGCTGAAAACGATTGATAGTGCGATTACCGTCATCATAATCCACCCGTGAATAAATGTCTTTTGCCAGTAAGGTTATATCATCAGTATAACGGTAAGCAACACCAGCGCTACCGAGTAAGGTGTCACTAGTATCACCCCAGCGTTTCTCAAAACGCCCTGAGGCTTTATAGTTTTCTTTTGCCAGATATTCAACCCCAAAACCGGCGGCGGTCGCGGTACTGTCTTTTTCGCCTTCCAGCGACTCAACACGCTCAAATAAAGTGCTTAGAGTCAAACCTTCTTGTACATACCATTTATTTTTTAGACCAATAGCGGCTTCAGCTTCGCGTGCACTAACGGCGTCACGCAAGCGGTACTCGCTATAGACTTTACCGTCTTTCATGTAAGTGGCGTCAAAACCAACAACCGTACGCTGACGCTCATCGGTATCATCAAGACCATAACTGCCTGATAAGCTGTTGATTAAATCATGGCGGGCGTAAAGCCGACCAAGGTTACCTAGTGGCGTCTCCCCACCGATAGAGGTGGCATTGCGACTACTATGATCGATATCTTGCTCGTATTCAGCAAACACTAAGGCATTGTTTAGCTTGGGCAAACGGGCAGTAACACGGGCGCGGGCAGTGGTGCCTTCAATGTCTTTCTCTGCACTACTAACGCCATTAAGCGCCGACTGATTGATGATGTCGTCCTTAAAAACAGTATCATCAGTGACATCTACTACGTCGGTTGCTGCTTGGATATTACGCGAGGCGGCGGTGGCTTGTTGTTTATAGTAACGTACACCAACTTCACCAACGATATTTTTGCTTAAGCGTTGCTCAACGCTAGCTTGTACGCCTTCGCGACTGGCTTCAGTAGTATGGTCTGTGGTGCGTACACCCTCAAACTTAAGCGCGGTTGTTTTATTATTGAGTGCGTGAGTCACCTCTACACCAGACTCCGTACGTCCAGCAGTCAACGGAGAAGCCCCAGTGACAAAACCTATATCGGCATCATTATAGTAAGCTTTAGCACGCGTATTTTTATTATCGTAGTCCAGTTCGATACGTAATGCATTGCCTTCAGTATTACTATCATTTAATGACTTTGTATTAATTTGATTGCTTGGTTGGTAATTAGGGTTTTTAAAATCTGGGTCAGTTATTTCCAAGTCTTTGTCGATATATTCAGCTTTGCTCATCGCGTATTCTGCGACTAGTCTTAATTTGTCGTTGATCCTAACCACGCTGTTAACGCTGGCAAGTTGTTCTTTATTCAGCGGGTCATCACTATTAATATAGCTGCCGCCGATAGACACTTTATCAGTCAGTTGTTGCTTAGCTGCCACACCGCCAACCCAATATTTCTCGCCGCCTTCGTCTACTTCAACAGTCACGCGCAAATAGATAGGATTACCCTCAATATCTTGGCTGGCAATCGGCGCTTTTAAGTATAAGCTACGGCTAATAGGATCGATTTCATAATCAGCAAAGCGGGTAAGGGTCTCGCGGCGAATGATAAGCCCCGAATTATTAGCATCACGAGTGATAACTTCTATAGTCTCAGAGTTCTCTAATACCGCATCGAAGTTTCCAGCGAGCGGATAAGGGCCTGAGATGCCTAGACCACGAGTTTCGTTCACGCGTTGCGACGAGCTGGTCTCAGCGGCAAACGTAGTAATGCGGGTATTGGCATCTTCGTATTGGGCTTTAACCCCTGTCAAAGTACGATTGTATTGACCTAACTTAATGCCATCATCATTTTCGATTTGGGTTTTTAGATCGCCATACATGGCAAATGAGCGGCCTTTATCAAGGCGAATATACAGCTTACTAGTAGACTGAGCGTCAAAGCCTTTGGCTGATGAGTCGCCATACACAGGATAATACTCGCCCGGCTCAATATCACGAAATAGGCGCTCGCCTTTTTTATCACTATCGTAGGCTAGGGTAAGTAGATAGTCGCCGCGTACTTTGCCTTTTAGGAACATAGCGGCGCGACCAGTCGCCGAGTAATCGT
The DNA here is from genome assembly GCF_904846605.1 of Psychrobacter sp. 72-O-c. GTDB lineage: Bacteria > Pseudomonadota > Gammaproteobacteria > Pseudomonadales > Moraxellaceae > Psychrobacter. Next base: position 103,950 of record NZ_CAJHBI010000001.1, on the reverse strand, counting down.
CATTACCAGCGAATTCTTGCAGCTCTTGTTCGAACGCTCCTTGAGCATCGGTAATATTACCACCGTCGAAGTCCTTGAGCGATATCGCCCCTTCAACAATACCGACGGCGATAAGAGGACGCAATTTGGCGGTGAACTGTAGCGGAATCACTTGCTTACTGCTGCCAGTATCAACTACCAACTCGCCTTTACCCGGTACACTAGGCGCAATTACGGAAACTAACAGCTCGCCGCCATTTACAGTAACTTGCGTGCCCGCTTGGTCTTTACTGCTATCTGGTAGATTAATACGGCCAATATTGGTATCGATAGTAATAGGCGTTGATGCGATATACGGACGGTTATCACGGTCTTTTAAACTAATGACCATCTGATATTCGCTTACGCCATCCGCTTGTACTAACTGCTCTTGGGTACGATAGTCGATGGCTTGCAAACTATCTGGCGTTAAGACCTCAATGGTCTTCTCAGAGATGACTTTACCATTCACATCGGTTGCGACGCCACGTAGGGTATTACGTCCACGTTTTAGATCTACCGCATAGTAATCAAAAGCAGTAACGTTTTGTTTTTCTTGTTCAGCGGTTTTACCAATTTGTTGCTCTGATACCGCTTTATCATTGGCGTAAAGGGTGAATATAGAGCCTAATGGCGCTTGTACTTGTACCATCTGCTTGTAAGTACTAAGTTGTTGATCTGCTGATAAATTAATAAAGGCAACGTCGTTGTTAGCCACTTCTTTTAAATATTCTTCGAGCTCTTTCTCTACTGGTGGAGCAACAGTCGTAATGCTCATATCTACACGTGCAGCACTAGGATTGACCATGTCAGCTACTATCGCTGAGTCACAATTAATACCTTGGTCTAATATATCATTAGACTTACAGCCAGTCGCATCAACGTTATCTTTATAATCGCGATTGTAATCAGGATCTAGGGTCAGCTCGCTTTTAACCGCTTGCTCTAAGCTATCATTTTTAGCACTAATGCTCTTGCTACGAGCAACCAGCTCTTGGTTTAAGCGTTCGGTACTGTCTGCCATCCCGCCGACAATGGCAAAGTCAGCACGATGTAGCTCGCCGTATTTGAGATCGACAAAGCGGCTACCGGCATCACCAGCGTTACGGTTGCTTTGGATAATTAGTTCTGTTTCTCTAGGTAAGGTAGTGCGGTCCACCTTTAAGACGTGAGTCTTGGCACTAATCCCATAAAAGTTATATTTACCTTCAGGATCAGTGACGATAAAGTTGCCGTTTTCCATATAGATACGGACGCCAGCCACTCCCAGCTCGCCGTCAGCCTTTTGTTGAATACCGTCGCGATTGATGTCGTGATAGACTTTACCGATAATAATACCGTCAGTATTCATCACGCCGCGATCTACTTCGATCTTCCACTGGGCTTCTCTTGAAGTAAGCACCTTGCCAGCATCATCTTTTTTATCACGACCATGAGCAGTAGCGCGGTTGACACCGTCACCGCCGAGTGCTGATGATCCGATAAGCACACGATAGGTTATTTTTTTACTTGTGCCTACATCCATATCACCCAAACTTAGGACTTGGTATTTACCTTCAGTCTTAAAATCATTAGTCTGAGCTTTATCAATTTTTAAACTATTTTCAGTATAACGAACTGTGCCTTCGACATAATCAAAGCCGCGTGGCAATGCGTCTTTTAGTTCAACATCATAAGCAGTCGCTTTTCCATCGTTTTTAACAGTTATACTGTAGTTAACATAGTCACCTAAAGATGCTGTTTTAACATCGCCTTCTTTTTCGACTTGTAAGCTAGGGTTTCCGTCAACGATATCGATCTTACTGGTATAGCCGCTGATAAAAGTTGTAAAGTCAGATTGGTTGGGCTTTTGGTTTAGAGGAAGCTCAGGATCAATACAGGCGACCAATTCTGCTCCTAAAGTATCACCTTGTAGTGTCTGGACAATCTTGTCATCAATAGCGTTAGCGTTATTTTCAGTTCGCGCGTTTAGGCGAAATTTACCAGTATTGTATTTTCCCGTAACATCATCTGGGATTTCTAAAGCTTTTAACGAATAGATATCACCTGTTGCAGGAGACGTAATAGCGACCCAGACTTGATCTTGCTCATCAGGGTCAGCGTTACACTGCGCATAGCTGGCTTGTAGATAAATATTTTCGCCTATCTGAGAAGTGCCTTTGCTATTGATCGCCCAGTCACTGCTCATAAAGTTAATGCTAGGGGTAACAATAATTAAACTATCTGTTACAGTGGCGGCTTTTACTGAAGGGTCTTCTACAACAATGGCATCGATTTCGATATCGGCAGTACTACCTTCTACGGCACTAGGGTCAGATAGCGCTTCAACGATGAGGTCGATGCTTTCACTTTGACCCAAAGTAATCTGAGTGGTTAGATTCTTATCTAACTTAATTTCTTTATCTGCACCATCGAAAATGCCGTTATCATTCAAGTCTTGATAGACTTTTATGTTCGACAAGCTATTAGCTATGATAAGCGACAAATCGATAGTCTGATCGCTGTAGCTGGTGTTTGTAAGAACGTTTTTCCAACTAACTGTCTTACCTGGCTCTACCGTCTTTCTTAGTGGCGATTCTAAGGAGATACCATACTGAGGAAAAGCAGACGACTGGACACTTACTTGGTTAGAAGTGCTACTTAGATTGAAGTTAGTACCGTTATTGATAATATAACTGGCGTTAGCAGTGTTCTCGATGAACTGTAGCAGAGGATTAGGTGCCGCTAGGGCAGTATTTGATTGCATAAGAAACATAGTTAGCGTCAACGCAGAGACCTTGGCGGTGCGCAATGGCATGTGTTTAGACGATGTCATTAAATGAGCTGTCATATGTCGCTTATCCAATAAAACAAAATGGGGAGTGCTAGATTCCTCTAGCCTAAGTAAATCCAGGCTAGGGAATATCTATAAGTACCTGTAGATACTTATAGACTTTAAAAATATACGCTGAAATTAAAAGTTTAATTTAAGTTGAAAGTTGTAATCTCAAGTTAAGTTTATGGTGTTGTAATCACACGAGCGGTTTTGATTTTGACTGAAAACTGCATGGTTGCCGTTTCTTGAGGCGCTAAGGTATCAATAGTAGTCGTAACATTATCTGAATTCTGAGCCGCTGTACCCTTAGTAGTAGTTACAGAGTCTACTTCATAGTCAGCTTCATTCTCAAAGTTGGAGAATGCGTCTAAGATAACTATATTGGTAATATCAAACCCTACCCCTGTTGAAGAGCTCGCATCAGCAGAAGAGGTGTTTTGAGCTTGGACTTTATAAATAATACACTCACCAGGCTTAGCACCATCATCATCAGTAAGAGGTGTAGAAACGAATGTTGTTGCACTACCGCTACAAGTTTTATCTATCGCTTGGGTTTTGAGCAGCACTAAGCCGCGTACCGTTGTTACATCTGTTACTGGAGGTATTGTAGGTGCGCCTTCTAGCTTTGGAATCAAGGTGACAATAGTGTCTTCAAATGTAGGAGTAGTAGTGTTCGATGGTGAGTATAGAGGAGCATCGACTGAGGAGACTTTATAGTTAATCGTAACAGTGCCATCAGTGGCTATACCACCAGGCAATGCGCTTTTAATATCATAGACTCCATCGACAGCTTTGATTTCCTTATCTACTACAGTTGGTGTTGTAGTGTCATCACCATCCGGATAATAAGTGACAGTGACGCTACCAGGTACTATATTAATCGCATCTGGCGCATCAGCATCATTATCATCGATAGTGAACGTTAACTCGCCGGCGTTGCTACCCTCGACGTCTTTACCCGTGTTGGTAATGACCGTTGTATGAGTCACTTGACCAAGGGTACCTGAGGTCGGTGCAATTTCTCTGACAGTAACACCACTTAGAGTTAGAGCACGCTGGATAGTGCCTCCTATTGACAATGGTCCAGTTGAGTCATCACCTGTTTCAAGTGTTCGCTGACCACCGTCGGTATAGTTAGTCTCGGTAGTAGGGTAGAAAACATCAACGAGTAGTTCCTTGCCAGTGTCTGTACTATCAACAAGCGTATTACCATCAGTCGCACCATTATCTAAGTCATCAGTAACGGTGACGTGGTTGATGGCAGTGGCAGGATCAAGCGTACCTGAGCCACCTTGTTTGACTGTAAAGAGGAAGGTGATATTTTGACCCACTGGTATAGTGTTACCAGTAACATTAAAGCCGGAATCACCTGCAGCACTAGCATCGATATCACCTACAGTAGCAGTACTACTGGGACTGATATTAGTGGAAGTAAGAGGTACTGCGAGAACTAAACCGGCCGGTAGGAAATCAGCAATATCAATGTCAGTCGCATCAGTACTAAAGTCAGTACTTTGGTTGGTTACGACCACTTTATAAGTAGCAGTATCACCCATATCATTGAGGTCTAGGCCATTAGTAATGGTCTTAACGATACCAAAGGTAGGGAGCCTAGTGAATGAGCCGTCAGTGTTGGTAAGAGTGTTAACTCCAGCTCCATTATCAGTTAAGGCTTTACTCTTGGCAGATATGGTTAGTTGTTGAACTTCCTCGCCTTTGTTACCAATAGTTTTGGCATTGAGAGTAAACTTGATAAACTGCCCCATTTCTAGAGGAAATTCCTGACCATTGGTATCCGCATAGGAAATATTTTCTCCAGTAAAAACTGGGTCATCTGTACCAGGAACTTGATCTTTGTTATATATCTCGAATGAGACAGTAGAGCTGCTCGGATTATACTTTGTATCAGCTCCGGTCAGGTTTACAGTATAGATATCGTCGCGGTTACCCGTATTAGTCAAAGTATGCCTAAATACTGCGAATCCATTAGGTGCTACTTTTTCTTTGATGTTTGTATCATCGCCTTGCTGACCACCCGCTGCTGAATCGTCATTGTCAGCTACTAATGAAAATGATACCTTTTCTGAAACGGTGATCTTAACTTCATTAGATACAACATCAGGCTGCTTTACAGTACCAACGTTATAGCTGGCACTAGCTTGGTTGGTGATACTTACGTCCGTTGTTGTTGTGCCACTGTCGACTGCGTTAGCAGTAGTGCTGATACCCAGAACAGCAGCGACACCAACGGCTAACAGACTATAATTAAAAGTGTTTGATTTCATATAAAAACTCCAAAGTTAAAAAAGATTTACAGGTTGGGATTCAAGGATTGTAACTGGCGTGCCTCAATCAATTATCGTGTCAGTCAACGATTGTATTAAGTGCTACGGCTGCAGATTTATTCGCTGGTAATAGCTTGATATCCCAACGTAAAGTACGGTATTCGGAAAAGGGGATTTTTACCAATTTGCCATCGACTTTACGCATCAACGGCATGTTGGCGTAGTTCTTGCCATCAATGCTGGCCTGTGCAGTGGTAGGCATAGCGTCACCAGTAAAGGTCATGTTGGCAGGAATAGGTAGGGTCACCGCTAAGTCATTAATGTTTTGTTTGACAGTATTGGTATAAGTTGCTTTGTACTGAATAACGGTACCTGCTGGAGCCGTACGGACTGGTAAGTAGGTGACTTTACCCTCGGCATTCTTGACGACTTTATTCGCCGTAAGCTCCATTTTTAGGGAGTCATCAGCATGGGCTGCACTTAGTAAAAACACAGACGCTACGGTAGCTATTAAAGCATTGCGTAAAGAATTAAAACCTTTCATATCGTATTCCTTGCTTAAACCATTACTATCAGGACGGCCATAATTTCGTGCTACGTAGTATCACGATTTGCAAATTATTGTTTGTAGGTAGCGCTGAAGGGAAAGAGAATTATCTCTTGATAGCATTGTCACAAAAAATGTACAAAGAGTCATTACAAAGGCGACAAGTGGCGATTCTGGGTGGCTGAATGGTTAAAGGTCTATCTAACAAACAGAACTTAAGTCAGATTCAGAGTTACGTAGATAGGATTTACTGAAAATAGCTGAGGTTGTAGCAGTGGCGGCTACTGTTTGAAAACAGTAATTCTGTATTCCGTACCGAAAAACAGAGTTGCTGTTGAGAGTTTTATTGAAAAGGGCTGTCGAAGTGGAGGCGTTCGTTAGGTTAAACTTATCAGATACACGGCTATAGGAAATATCCAAAGAGATTAGTAATTGAAATACAAATTTAACAGACTTTAATTATAAACATCAGTTCTATAGGAAGTACATTTGCCCACTCTTTAGCATCATCATAGAAAAGATAGGATTAATCACTATAAAAGCGACAAATGGCAATTCGGAAGGGTTAAATGGTAAAAGCCCTGTCTAATAGACAGGGCTTTAGTTGAATTATAGTCATATAAGCAATTTTTATTATAAATAGCTGAGGTTGTAAGCGGTGAGTAATACTATTGGTTAGCAGTCGTACCGTATTTCGTATTGAAATAAAAATCGCGTTTCGCTCTTGGTGCTAAAGTAAGAGGCTTGGTTTTCACTGTGCCATTTTGACCGATAGCCACGCTGTCAGAAGCGTAGTCAGCCGATGCAGATACTGGGTTGGCAAGTACCGATGTCACTATAGCGCTACTTACTCCTTTTTTCTGTAAGACATCCTTCATAATAAAAGTATCGATATTGATATAGGCACGGTTGGTAGCGGTAATCTTGTAGGCAATACATTTTCCTGGATCAATATTTTCAATACTTGCCGTGCTAAAGCCTGTGACAGGATTGGGTGAGTCGTTAATACTGGTGTAATTAAGGGTAGAAGGGCAATTATTTATATATTGATATTTTTTTAGTACTAAAGCTACATTTTCGGCAATCACTCTACCAAAATTATTATTTGGATAATTATAAGTAGTGGCTACGAATCCGACAGTTCTTCTATTATCGGTAGTACGAATAGGGTAGGTGTTACCAGTACGGCTTTCTACCAAGCAGAGATTGGTATTATTCAATGTAGTCATAGGTATACTGATTTGATACTCGCCAATGGGAGCACCGCTTCTGATTACTGATTGTGTTGAATAAACAGTATTAATATTAGAACAGTTCGCTAGCTTAACGGTGCTACCAGCAATACCGGTTTCGGCATTAGGGACAGAAGGGTTAAATATACCGTTAAAGTAGTTAGGGTTGTTTGTATAAGGACTGGTACTGGTAGTAATATCAGCATTAGTAGCGTTCGCTCGAGCACTGGTAATACCACCATTATCATCAAATACGGTACCTGAGAAAACATATTGAGGGACGTAACAATAATTGTCTAATCGAAGTTGAATTTCTTGACTAGACGGGTTACTACCAACATATATAGGATTGTTGGTGTAACGAATTTTTACTGTATCGACAGGTTGAGAGAATTGTATAGATCCTTGGCAGCGTGTGTCAAAATCTCTTGAAGGACAGTTGATGTTTGTCCTGTTGTTTAATCCTTCAGAGTAGGCAACGTTTGACCCCCTTATTGTTTGTAGTGTGCCATCAATAACAGAGCCAGATTGAGTAGTACCTGTGATGCGCACATAATCATCGAATAAATTATTGCCAGAATTTGAATAATCAACATCAAATGCACTCATGGCGACATTGGTCAGATAGAGGGGCTGCTGGGTCGTCTTATTACGAAAGCTCAGTGTAATATCTGTATAGGCAGTTGGAGTAGGGAAGTTTCTACCAATATTTATAAGTTTATATTGGCTAGCACCTATAATGCTAAAGTCATTACTAGTGTTGCTGGTATTAGATTCGACAAGATCCATTTTTATTTGTAATGGAATACTTCCCGAAGCATTACCCGCGACATCAAAATAGTTATTATTGCTACTACTCATAAGTAAGTTGGTATAGTCGCCATCTGTTAGTTTATCTTGAGAAAAACCAGCAGAACAAACCGCGCCTGGATTATCAACTTTTGCAAATGATGAGCTGCTTATCAATGACAACATTATAAAGCCTATCAAACTCAGTATTTGAGACAGGGATCCATTAAATGAACAAGCATTTATTATCTTTGAAATTCGTTGCGCCTTATGCATATTGTTATCCCTGTTTACGACCGAGTTTTCCTAACAATTATGGTAATTCATCAATAAAGAGACTAAAGCTACTCAATGAGTTACCTTGAATTTTAGTTCTGATGGCTCAACAGACAAATTCACGATAACTCTAAAAATATTGGCATAATATCAATAATACTCCAAGTAATTGTAATATCTAAAATACAATTAAGATACAAAAATAAGACGAATGCCTGTTTGAAGGGTATGAGTGACGAAAATTTCAAGTATAAGCATGAGACTTATTGGTTCTAGTAAGCCTGTTACAAAAAGAAGCAATATAAAAGTAACTAATGAGACCTCCGTATGTCCTTTTTGGTCAAAGTCCTATCTGAAAGACAGAATTTTGTTTGATTTTAGGTGAGATTTGGATTTAAAGTTAGTTAGGTAGGTAGGATTTGCTATAAATAGCTGAGGTTGTACGTAAGCACTAAGTCATTTTATTTATCAGTAGTCGAACCATATTTGGTGTTATATCGAATCGCTTTACGATCATTAGAGCCGGTGGCTCCTAAGATGAAGCTATTAGTAATAATCTTGCCATTGCTGTCAATGGCTACTGAGTTGCTTGAGAAAGTAGGGACACCACCATAGACACCGTCCCCGAAAAGATATGTTTATGACTAGCGTAAGATTCGCTTGCTACTCCAAAACTAATCCATTTATTGTAGGTCTCACCAACGACGGCGTGAGGAATACCCAAGTTGCCATTCATAATATCTGCAACGATTATTTAACTCCAGCAGAAAAAGAGTGCTGTTATTTCAACAAACCTCTCTTATGAGTTGTCTAAATATAGTTGACTACTACAAACCGATGAAATACCTAAATATTAGGCTAAAGTGGCTTTGTATACTGGAAGATAAAAGTTGTAGGAGTGAGTACAACGCAGACATACTACGGCAATATTTCTACTAGAAATCTAGTCATATTTATAAGGACTGTAGCAACGTAATATATCATCTATAACGTCGGCTACTTATTTTTACGAGGATTATGACGCTTAAACAAGTCTTCATCAAACTTAAAGCGCAGTCTAAAATAAGCGCCTTCTTGAGTGCTGTCATCATAGGCGATATCTTCATCTTTAAAGCCCATAAAGTTGTAACCCAGCGACAACCATAAATTAGTCATTGGGCTATAGCCAACCTCAGCACCCAGCATATAAGCTAAATCATCAGCTTGCTTATTCCAATAAGTACCCGCTTGTAGACCCACATCCCAACGTTCACTGATATCATAAAGACCACGCGCATAAGCGGCATGCGCCGTATTATCGCTGGTAATCTCGTCAGCAGTGTATTGCGTATATTTACCCGCATAATGACCAGATAAGGTTAATGGGCGGGTGGGATGATAATTGCCACTCCATGACCAAATAACCGCATCTTTTTGATAAGGATCCTCACCGGTAGCATTATCATCGAGACGATATTCGAGTTTAGCGAGCATATCGAGCTGGTTGCTATCGTAATCACGATAAGCGCCGCCAATTTGTAAGCGATTGATAGTCCGATGACCGTCGTCATAATCAACGCGGGAATAGATATCTTTTGCCAGTAAGGTAATGTCATCGGTATAACGATAGGCAATACCGGCGCTACCGAGTAACGTATCACTGGTCTCGCCCCAGCGTTTTTCGAAGCGCCCTGATGCTTTATAGTTTTCTTTGGTAAGGTATTCCACCCCAAAGCCGGCAGCGGTTGAGGTACTGTCTTTTTCGCCCTCTAACGATTCAACGCGCTCAAGCAAGGTGTTTACCGTTAAGCCTTTTTGAACATACCATTTGTTCTTGAGACCGATAGCCGCTTCTGCTTCGCGGGCACTAATGGCATCACGCAGGCGATATTCGCTATAGACTTTACCGTCTTTCATATAAGTGGCATCAAAACCAATGACCGTGCGCTGACGCTCGTCGCTATCATCGAGACCATAGCTGCCGGACAAGCTATTGATTAAGTCGTGACGTGCGTAGAGACGGCCTAACTTGCCTAAAGGGGTTTCACCACCGATAGAAGTAGCATTACGCGAGCTATGGTCAATATCTTGCTCGTATTCAGCAAACACCAAGGACTTATTGAGCTTGGGTAGCCGGGCAGTGACACGGGCGCGGACCGTGGTACCTTCAAGGTCTTCGTCAGAATCACTAGTGCCATTGAGTGCCGATTGGTTGATGATGTCGTCGTTGAATATCGTATCGTCTGTAACGTCAACTACATCAGTGGCACCTTGGATATTACGCGCAGCGTCGGTGGCTTGTTGCTTATAATAGCGCAGCCCGACTTCACCGACGATATTTTTACTTAGACGTTGCTCGATACTGGCCTGCACGCCCTCAATGCTGGCGTCAGTACTATGGTCTTTGGTGCGCACGCCTTCAAGCTTTAAGGCGGTTTTTTTATTGGCTAATGCATGAGTGACTTCCACCCCGGATTCGGTACGGCCAGCAGTTAACGGTGAGGCACCAGTGACAAAGCCAATATCAGCATCGTTGTAGTAAGCTTTGGCCCGAGTGCGTTTTTTATCATCATAGTCCAGTTCAATACGTAAGGCGTCACCCTCAGTATTTTTATCATTCAATGATTCACCATTGATTTGATTGCTAGGCTGATAATTTGGTTTTTTATCTGAAAGAACATTGATGTACTCTGCTTTGCTTTTCGCATATTCCGCCACCAGTTTTAATTTACCGTTGATTTTAATCACACTATTGATGCTGGCAAGTTCTTCTTTATTAAGCGGGTCATCGCTATTAATATAGCTGCCACCAATCGACATTTTAGGGGTCAATTGCTGATTGGCGGCCACACCGCCGACCCAATATTTTTCGCCACCTTCGTCTATTTCAACGGTGACGCGTAAATAAATGGGATTACCCTCTAAATCTTGACTGGCAATTGGTGCTTTGAGATATAAGCTACGGCTGATCGGATCAATTTCATAATCGGCAAAGCGGGTTAAGGTCACGCGCCTAACAATGAGGCCTGGGTTATTGGCATCACGGGTGATGACCTCTACGGTTTCAGAATTCTCTAGTACTGCATCGAAGTTTTCGGCCAACGGATACGGGCCGGAAATACCCAAACCGCGAGTTTCATTAACCCGTTGTGTTGAGCTGGTTTCAGCGGCAAAGGCAGTTATAAGAGTATTGTTATTTTCATATTGGGCTTTAACACCAGTTAAGGTGCGGTTGTACTGACCAAGCTTGATGCCGTCATCATTATCAATTCTGGTTTTTAGGTCACCATACATGGCAAAGGAGCGGCCTTTATCAACGCGCACATAGAGCTTGCTGGTTGATTGGGCATCAAAGCCCTTGGCGGAGGAATCGCCATAAACTGGATAGTATTCGCCCGGCTCAATATCACGAAATAGTCGCTCGCCTTTTTTATCGCTGTCATAAGCGAGGGTTAATAGATAGTCGCCGCGTACTTTACCTTTAAGGAACATTGCCGCCCGACCAGTCGCCGAGTAATCGTCATTACCAGCGAATTCTTGCAGCTCTTGTTCGAACGCCCCTTGAGCATCGGTAATATTACTGCCATCAAAGTCTTTTAAGGAGATAGCGCCTTCAACAATACCGACGGCGATAAGCGGACGTAATTTGGCGGTGAACTGCAACGGAATGATTTGTTTGCTGCTGCCTGCATTAATTACTAGCTCGCCTTTACCGGGGACGCTGGGAGAAATTACGGAGATCAATAGCTCACCACCATTGACGATAGTTTGGGTGCCCACTTGGTCTTTACTGCTATCGAGTAGGTCGATACGGCCAATATTGGTATCGATAGTAATAGGCGTTGAGGAAATATAGGGACGACCGTCACGGTCTTTTAAACTAATGACCACTTGATAGTCGCTAACCCCATCGGCTTCTACTAAATGCTCTTGAGTGCGGTAGTCTATGGCTTGCAAGCTATCAGGAGTGCTGATTTCGATAGACTGCTCAGAAATAACGTCACCATTCATATCGGTGGCTACCCCGCGTAAGGTATTACGGCCGCGTTTAAGATCAACCGCATAATAGTCAAAGGCGGTGACGCTTTGTTTTTGCTGCTTGGCAGTTTTACCGATTTGTTCCTCAGACACTGCTTTGTCATTGGCATAAAGGGTGAAGTTCGATCCCAGTGGCGCTTGCACTTGTACCAGCTGCTTGTAAGAAGTCAGCTGCTGGCCACTGCTTAAATTAATAAAAGCAACATCGTTATCCACTACCTTTTTAAGGTACTCTTCAAGCTCTTCCGTCTTCGGTGGGGTGATAGTGATAACGCTCATGTCCACCCGATTGGCATTGGGATTGACCATCTCAGCCACAATCGCTGAATCACATTCGCTGCCGCGTTCTAACAGATCGTTAGACTTACAGCCGCTGGCATCGATGTTGTTTTGGTTATTGCGATTATAGTCCGGCTCTGAGATTAGCTCACTTTTTACTGCTTGTTCTAAGCTGTTATTTTTAGCACCGACAGATTTGCTTCGGTCAAGCAGCCGCTCGTTTAGGCGTTCGGTACTGTCGACCATGCTGCTCATACCGCCAACGATGGCAAAATCGGTACGATGGAGCTCACCATATTTTAGATCGACAAAGCGGCTACCAGCATCGCCTGCGTTACGATTGCTTTGGATAATCAGTTCTGTGCCTATAGGAAGGGTAGTGCGGTCGACTTTTAAAACATGAGTTTTGGCACTAACCCCATAAAAGTTATATTTACCTTCAGGGTCAGTGACCACAAAGCTGCCGTTTTCCATATAAATACGCACGCCAGCGACGCCCAGCTCGCCATCATGTTTTTGTTGAATACCATCACGGTTAATGTCGTGGTAGACTTTTCCAACGATAATGCCGTCGGTATTCATGACCCCGCGGCTGACCTCAATCGACCACTGTGCTTCCATTGATGAGAGGGGTTTATCATTCTCATCACGGCCATGAGCGACCGCACGGTTGATACCGTCACCGCCTAACGCGGAGGTGCCGATAAGTACGCGGTAGCTGATTTTTTTGACGTCATCTTTTTCTATAACACCTAAGTTTAAAACTTGGTATTTACCGTCGGTCTTAAACTCAGTGGTTTGGGATTTGGCAATATCGATACTGTCGTTATCAATGCCGTTATCAATGTCTTTATCTATGCGCAGGCTACCTTTGACATAATCAAAGCCACGCGGTAGCGCGTCTTTTAGCTGTACATCATACGCGGTTGCGGCACCGTCATTTTTGACGGTAATGCTATAGTTGATATAGTCGCCAAGCTCGGCGGCTTTGACATCGCCTTGTTTGGTGACTTGTAGGCTGGGGGACTGATTAACAATTGCAACCTCACTACTGATTTTTTCATCAATAGTGCTGAACACAGAGGGACTTAACCGTTGGTTGGTATTTGCGCTCACCGATGGATTAATACAACCTTCTAAAGTTGCTGCTAAGGTGTCACCTTGAAGGGTTTGGATAATATCATCGGTGATTCTATTAGCATTTTTTTGAGTGGGTGCGGATAGGCGATATTTACCGGTATTATTACCGGTCTCTAGCGCTTTTAAGGAGTATTTGTCACCAGTTATAGGGGAGGTGATGGCTATCCATACTTGATCTTTTTTATCAGGCTGGACGTTACATTGGGCGTAACTGGCTTCGATATAAATATTATCGCCCACTTGTGAGTTACTTTTGCTCGCATCGAAATTAGCAGTTGTAAAGTTAAGATAAGAAGCAACGGTGACTAGACTATTGGTGACCGCCGCCGTTACTGATTTATCCTCAACCACTACCGCACCGATTTTGATATCAGCACTATCGCCATCGCGAGCTTCACTAGCTGTTAAGGTTTGAACGATAAGCTGAATGCTTTCACCTTGACCGATTTTAATTTGATTGGGATTGCTGAGTTCGACATCGTCTTTATCAATAAGACCGTTTTTATTGATATCTTGATAAACGGTAAAGTTCGATAGGGTATCGGGATAGTCATAGCTTAAGGCGATGGTTTCATCACTATAGCTATTATTGGTCAGTAGGTTGGTCCACTCGGCTGTATTGCCCAGTCCGACCGTTTGCACGGACGGCTGCGAGAGGGTAAGTGCGTATTGCGGTAAGGTATGAGCTATAAGGTTGATTTTATTGGAGAAACCCTGCTGTTGACTTCCAGCAGTTGTGGTATAGCTGACAATGGCCGTGTTTTTGACATTAATAACATCGTTGCCGTTTTCCGCATAAGCGATATTTGCTTGCATAAGTAGCATCGACGTGACCAACATCGTAAGTGCGCCAATAGAATAGCGCGGGATACGAGACGATGACATAGTGTGAGGCATAGTCAGTAATCCTACTTATGCAAAAAAATATGGTGCATTTACCCCTATGGTATCAAGGGTAAATGCCGAAGTTTTCCTAACAGGGAGCTAGGAAAACCTCTTGAAATGTTATAAATAAATTAACTTAGGATTAATAGTATATTAAGCAAATATTATTAATTCGCGCCTGTTTGTGATACTTTTGCTGAGAAGGTGATAGTACCGGTCTCCTGAAATATTAAAGTAGCATAGGTACCAGTAACTGGTGATCCAGAAGCAGATTCTATCGCTCCGTCTGATGTACCATCAGTGGCGGATACAAAGTCATCTTGATAAGTAACGCTATCGACTAACGTCTCTGTCACGATAACATTAGTGATATCGTTATTAGCGGTGGTAAAGGTATTTTTTGCATCAAGCTTGTAGAAAATACATTGGCCTGCGGCTGCAGTAGTCTCCTTATTGTCCCAAGTAAGGGTACTTACATCTGTACCGCAATCAGCCGTTGCTTGGAATTTTTGTAAATCGATACCTTGCATCGTGGTTGTAGAAGTAGTGGCGACGTCTAGAGGTTTTGGTGTACTCTTGATCGGACCTTGCGGTAATACTGAAATGGTCATCACTTCAAACTTACGAAGATCGTTTTCTCCATCATTATTACCTAGACCAGTAGTTTTAACCTCTACACTGATAGTGACGTCTTCCGTAGGTGTTAGACCATCAACGGTTGCTACGTTTAAATCATAGTTTTCAGTTAAATCAATTTTCTCTAAGAGAATATCGTCTGCTGGAACATATTTTCCATCACTAACTGTATCTACAAACACTCGTCCAATAGTAACTTTATCATTTTGGGTAGTTGGGACGATAGTGAAGTAAGTTTGATCAGCAATAGTAGCTTCGTCGATATCTGTACCATTGTTGGTAATGGTATAGGTATAGATATTATCGCTTAATAGAGCAACTTCTCTGCTATCACCCTCACTGATGTCTAGTTGACGAGTTTGCGAAGAAGCTTCGATAATAGAGTTAATGTTAGCGTCGACACCTTTACCTTTGTAAAGATTACCAATAATATCGGTTTCGTAGTTATTCTCAACTACACCTGCTTGATTGGTATCATCTGAGCTATCGACTAGATCAAAGACAGTGTTATCTTTAGTACTGTCGCTAATCACAACGTAGGTAGCAAATTTGCTGGTTTTAACTGCAGCCGTATCTTTCTTCGCGCGGAAGGTAAGGGTGATAGTGTCATTTATTGTAATATCCTGACCTTCTACAGTAATGGTTTTGCCATCAGTTGAAATGCTAGGCGTGACCGTACTAGAGCTTGTTGGCGCCATATAGTTGGCTTCTCCAGACTGAATAGCGACTAACCCATCTGGTAAAGTGTCTACAATTTTAACAGCAGTACCATCAATATTACCTTCGTTCTTCACGGTAATAGTATAGTCAACAAAAGCATTATCATTCTGAAGATCGAAGTTTTTATTGCCAAGGTTGGTAGTGGCAGAGTTGGTAATGGCGTAGACCGGGGTAGTGGTTTTAGCATTATCAGTGTTAGTTGCTGAGGTTTCTGTCGCACTTTTACCTGCTAGATAAGTACTGGTAGCGGTAACGGTAAGAATACCATTCGCATCGATGACGCGTTTTGTATCAGCTTTTGCGGTAACGGTAATGACTGCATACTCTTGTGCTTTAAGGGGTATGGTTCCCATTCCATCACTAACAATAGTCGTAGGGCCGCCTACATCAGTGCCTTCCGCATTTTTTATCTGATAACTGATAGTAGAGTTAGCAGTATTATAGTCGAAGTCATCACTCGTCCCATTACTAAGATTAATAGTATAAGTATCAGCAACGTTACCGGTGTTCTTCAAGGTATGAATAAAATCTACCGTTTCATCTGCTTGAGGGTTGATGGTGAGATTCTCATTGAAATCACCTGCTCCTGTACTAGCAAGAAGTGTAAATGATCCAGTTTCAGATACTTTTACGGTTACTTTATTTGATGTGGCAGTTTGTGAAGTGTTATCGAAAGTATAAGTAGCGCTTGCTTGACTTACAACGTCGAAAACAGCGGCAGTAGTAGTGGCAGCTGGGCCAGCAGCATTAGCGACACCAGTAACGCCCATAGCAGCGACGATACCTACGTTTAAGACAGAATATTTAAATACATTGGGTTTCATGCGATACTTCTCCAAAAGGTGACGAACAAAAAATACAAAGTGAATTATTAATGGTATCAGTCAGTAATCGTGTTAAGCGAAACAGCAGCTGATTTTTTTGCGGGTAATAGCTTGATGTTCCAACGTACTGAGCGGTATTCAGATAAGGGAACGTTGACCACTTTGCCACTGACTTTGCGTATCAACGGCATGTCAGCGTAGTTTTTACCATCAATGCTGGCTTGAGCGCTGCTAGGAGACACTTCACCAGTAAAGGTCATATTGGCGGGAATAGGTAAGGTCACTGCTAGGTCATTGATACTTTGATTAACAGTACTGGTATAGATTGCTTTGTACTGAATGACGGTACCCGCTGGTGCGGTACGTACTGGTAAGTAAGTTACTTTACCTTCAGCATCTTTAACGACTTTATTAGCTGTCAGCTCCATTTTTAGAGCATCTGCCGCTTGCGCACTGCTTAGAAACGCAGTAGATATTAGCGCAGTCATCATCAGCTGTTTTAGGAAGTAGGTGTTTTTCATTGTAAAATCCTTTGTTGATAGGCAAGTCATATAAGAGCTTGCAAACGAGACCTGACCAAATGGTATTACTACTAAATATGAATAATTCAGACGATCAGTTAATGCTTCTCAATGTTTTAATTCGGCATATTCTTTATAGTGAATATGTAAATGATATGTAAAAAATGTGTAGATATTGTAACATTTATTGCTGTAAATAAGTTCTTTAATATTTAAAAAAAGTAAAGTAAATAGAGTTATATTCCGACTAAAGGTGTATTAATATAGATAGAAGGTTAATTTAGATGATAAAAAACAATGAAAATATAGGATACTAGTGTATTTTTTTGGTAATTAACGATAGACGGTCATAGTCGAATTGGTTAAATATTAGGCGGAATAGACTGAATTATGCTGATAACGAAGTTTTTTTATGCATATAACATATAAAAATTTCTATCGACAAAGGTAAAAAAAGATGTGGGTTCAGTACGATTATTTTTAAAAAAACTAATCACTATTTATTTGAAAAATACTTGCTATATCGGCATTTCTCTACAGCTATAAACAATTGAACTATAAGCGTCTATAATAGAGTACGCTAATCATCTAATGACCGAATATACAGAGTTGCCTGTAGGGTCTATTTATAATTATGCTCATTTACCACGTACGTCAATGCACAGTGCCACTATTTTGTATAACCTAGCTGTCTATAAACCGCATAAGACAATGGAATGCTTGAGCGTAGCAAGGAAGTCGTAAGTAAGCCGGTACCTCATTACACACTATTAATAAGACCCTGCCATTAGGTAGGTATGACTGATAAAAAAGGATTAATAAAGATGAATTATTACAAGGATGCTGATAGCACCGAAACCCAGGAATGGTTGGAGGCTTTTGAATCCGTTATCAAACATGCGGATAAGGATCGCGCCCAGTTCTTGCTAAAGGCGCTATACAACATGGCGGTACAAGAAGGACTGCCATTTAATCGATTAGACACAGCTTATGTTAATACCATTGCGGTTGAAGATGAGCCTATGTATCCCGGCGATTTGGCTATCGAACGCAAAATTCGGGCCTTGATTCGTTATAACGCCTTGGCGATGGTGATGCGAGCGAATAAAAATGATGACGATTTAGGTGGTCATTTGGCGACATTTGCCTCTAGTGCTACTCTTTATGAAACTGGCTTTAACCATTTTTTCCGTGCGGCCAGCGATCATTTTGGTGGTGACATGATTTATTACCAAGGTCACTCAGCGCCAGGTATCTACGCACGCTCTTATCTAGAAGGCCGTTTAACTGAAGAGCAGCTGGATAACTTCCGCCGTGAAGTAAGCGGCAAGGGCTTATCAAGCTATCCGCATCCGTACTTAATGCCGGATTATTGGCAGTTCCCTACTGTATCAATGGGTCTGGGTCCTATCATGTCGATTTATCATGCCCACGTGCAGAACTATATGATCAACCGTGGTCTGCTTGAGGATGAAGGTCGTAAGATTTGGACCTTCTTAGGTGATGGTGAGACCGATGAGCCAGAAAGCTTAGGGGCAATCTCTCTTGCAGGCCGCGAGAAGCTAGATAACTTGATTTGGGTGGTCAACTGCAACTTGCAGCGCCTTGATGGTCCGGTACGTGGTAATGGTAAGATTATCCAAGAGCTAGAGTCGGTATTCCGCGGGGCAGGCTGGCGGGTAATCAAAGTCGTTTGGGGTGGTAAGTGGGACAATCTACTGGCCAATGATCCTACTGGTGTCCTTCAACATCGTATGGAAGAAACCGTCGACGGTGAGTATCAGCTGTATGAAGCGCGTGACCCTGAATTTGTACGAAAAGAATTCTTTGGTAAATATCCAGAACTTGAGGAAATGGCCGATGCGTTATCTAATGAAGATATTGCCAGCCTAAATCGCGGCGGTCACGATCCAATGAAAGTCTACGCTGCCTTTAGTGAAGCGATGAAAACCAAAGGTCAACCAACCGTTATCTTGGCAAAAACTGTTAAAGGTTATGGCTTATCTGATCAAGCCCAAGCGGTCAATAAATCACATCAAATCAAGAAGCTAGATCAAGAAGCTTTGATGTATTTCCGCGATCGTTTTGATTTGCCCTTTACTGATGAGGAATTAGAAACCCTACCATTTTATCGTCCTGAGGAAGACTCAGCGGAGATGAAATATCTCAAAGGTCGCCGTGAAGCGTTAGGGGGCCATTTACCCAATCGCCGCAGTGGACATATACCACTGAACATCCCCGACCTGTCTATTTTTGATCGGGTGTTAAAAGGCAGTAACGGTAAAGAACAATCGACCACCATGGTCTTTGTGCGTCTGCTATCCGCGATGCTCAAAAATAAAGACATCCAAGATCGTGTCGTACCGATTGTACCTGATGAAGCGCGTACCTTTGGCCTAGAAGGCATGTTCCGTCAACTTGGTATCTACTCTGCTATCGGGCAAAAATATACCCCAGAAGACAGTGAAGCTTTGATGGGCTATAAAGAAGCCAAAGACGGCCACATGTTAGAGGAAGGCATCAATGAAGCTGGCGCGATGAGTGCTTGGATTGCGCTAGCAACCAGCTATTCTGTTAACGCTCTACCGATGATTCCGATGTATATTTATTACTCAATGTTTGGTTTCCAACGCGTTGGCGACTTGGCATGGGCAGCAGGCGATTGTCAAGCACAGGGCTTCTTATTAGGTGCCACGGCTGGCCGTACCACGCTAAATGGGGAAGGCTTGCAGCATCAAGATGGCCATTCACAAATTTTATTCAACGTTGTACCTAACTGTGTGTCTTATGACCCTTGCTTTGGTTACGAGCTGGCAGTCGTAATGCATGATGGTCTACGCCGGATGTATGGCGAAGGCGAGCGCGTCTATTATTATCTGACCTTGATGAATGAGACCTATGAGCAACCGGCGATGCCAGAAGGAGCAGAAGAAGGCATCAAACGTGGTATGTATCTGTTAGAGGATAATAGCTCAAGCCAAGTGCAGTTACTGGGTTCCGGCGTTATCTTACGTGAAGTACAAAAAGCGGCGCAGATATTGAAAGATGAATTTAATATTACTGCTAACGTATGGAGCGTGACCAGCTTTAATGAGCTGACACGTGATGGTATGGTCTGTGATGACTATAACCGTCTGCATCCAATGGATGAAGAGCGTGTGCCTTGGGTCACTGAGCAGCTTGTCCCGCACGAAGGTATCGTGGTCGCAGCAACAGATTATATGCGCAATTACTCAGAGCAAATCCGTGCTTGGTTACCGGACAACCGTCCTTATACCACGCTAGGTACTGATGGCTATGGCCGCTCTGATACTCGTGAGCAATTACGTAGCTTCTTCAACGTTGATGCCGCTCATATCGTTGTGGCAACGCTTAAACGTTTGGCTGATGAAGGCGAAGTAGAAATGCGCTTGGTCAAAGACGCTATTTCTAGCTTGGATATCGACATCGATCATCCGCCAGCATGGCAGCAGCAGCCTTATTATGACCATTCCCCAGATGCACCAGCACCTGACAATGTGAATCCGAATCCTGTCCCTGAGTTTGTCGATGAAGATGATGACGAGATCAACAGTGAAGGCCGTGCTGAAGACCAAGCCGATGCTGATTTACTCAATGATGACGACGTCGCAGAATAAAACCTATAAGGCAATCGTAAGATAAGGAGAGTAAGGATGGACATTAAAGCCCCCGATTTGGGTGTTGATAGCGCTGAAGTCAGTGAGATTATGGTAGAGGTTGGCGATGTCATCGCAAAAGACGACAACATCATTTTATTAGAATCTGACAAAGCCTCGGTAGAAGTACCGAGCTCCGCTGCTGGGAAAATCACCAAGATCAACGTCGCTGTTGGCGATCAGATTAGCGAAGGGATGGTACTTATTGAGCTGGATAGCGATGCTGCTAGTGATAGCTCAGACAGCAGTGAAGAGGCTGATAAAGACAATACAGTAGCGCCTAAAGCTGAAAAGCAAGAACAGTCGAGCGCTGATAAAGAAACTGATGTCTCTACTGAGGGTGCTAAAGATGAGCCAAGCTCGTCCAAACCTGATGACAAGCCTACTGCTGGAGCTGGAAAAGCAACCACTCACGCGCTACCAGATTTAGGCGTAGATGAAGCAGAAGTGTCTGAAATTTTGGTTAGTGAAGGGGATATGGTCACTGCTGATCAGTCAATTTTACTGATTGAATCTGACAAAGCTTCAGTTGAAGTGCCGGCGCCAGAAGCGGGTAAGATTGAAAAAATCTTAGTACAGGCCGGTGATATGGTTGCCAACGGTCAAGACTTTATTATTATCGTTGGTAGTAGCACAGAAGCTGACAATAGCAATACTAGCAGCAGTACTAATAACAGGTCTGATGCTGATGAGTCTAAGACTGCTAGTTCTGAACCAAAAGCCAGTACTGACAAAGCATCTAAGCCATCGCAAACGACTGGTGAGCCTAAGCAAGCAGCGGTTAAGTCGACGCCTGCAACCAATAATGCAGTGGCGAACACAGATGGTAATAAGCTGACTGAATCTCAGGTTAACGAGAAGTCTGCTGAAGTTTACGCCGGTCCTGCGGTACGTAAACTTGCTCGTCAATTGGGTGTGGATATCACCCAAGTGAATGGTTCAGCGCTGAATGATCGTATCTTAAAAGAAGATCTTTTCGACCACGTCAAAAACAATCTGACTACCGAGCAAGCGGCACCTACTAGCAGTAGTGCAGTAAGCTCAGGCTTACCGAAATTACCTGATATGAGTAATGTCGAGATTTGGGGTGAGACGGAAACGCAAGATTTAAGCCGTCTACAAAAAGTGTCGATACCGCAGCTTAACTATAATACTTATCTACCGCAAGTGACGCAGTTTGATTTATCGGACATCACTGAGACTGAAAAGTTACGTGGCGAGCTAAAAGGTGGCATGAAAGCGCAAGGTATTGGCCTGACTATTTTAGCTTTTATTGTCAAAGCAACGGCTTATGCGCTCACTCAGCACCCACGCTTTAACAGCCATCTAAGTGATGACAATACCCAAGTTATCTTGCGAAAAAGCGTGAATATGGGTATTGCAGTAGCCACTGATGATGGTCTGATTGTACCGGTTATCAAGAATGCGCAGGATAAAGGCATTAAGCAGATTGCCATCGAGATTGGTGAGTTGGCGGTAAAAGCTCGCGATAAAAAGCTAAATACTAAGGATTTACAAGGGGCTAGCTTTACTATTTCAAGCCAAGGTATTTTAGGTGGTACTGCGTTTACACCGTTAGTGAACTTTCCACAAGTGGGTATATTAGGGGCTTCAGAAGCCACTATGCAGCCACGCTGGAATGCGGATAAGCAAGTCTTTGAGCCGCGCCTTATGCTTCCTCTGTCCTTATCTTATGATCACCGTGTCATTAACGGTGCTGATGCTGCTGTATTCACTCGCTATGTTGCCAGCTTATTGGCGGATCCGCGCCGTATCTTACTATAAATTTTTCGGTAAAATTTGTTTGATAGAAGCTATTTAGCAAATTAACACTACTAAAAAGACTGTCTACGGATGGTCTTTTTTTATGGGTCTTATTTAGAGTTTTGAGTTTTGAGTTACTGAAATCCTTAAATGAAAAACACAAAAAAGCCAGCATAGAGCCAGCTTTTTTATTCAAAATCTTTGGTTTAAAGTCATTGCTATCTTAGAACTGTTTAACAAAAGCAACGCCATAGACCCAAGGGCTGATATCTATTTCACCAATATCTGCACCATTCAAGCTGGCATCGGTTTTGATGTCCATATAGCGGGCATCAATCCGGAAAGCTTCAGTCGCCGCGAATGGGATATCAAGACCGATGTGGCCGGCTACACCAATACTGTCATCAAGGTCTAAATCAGCACCACTAAGATTGATCTTCTCATCGAAGAAAGTAGTATAGTTGACCCCAACGCCAATAAATGGTTTCACATTCATCGGCATATTGTAGCCGTCAAAATGATACTGTACAGAAAGGGTAGGTGGTAAATGCTGAGTCTTACCTCCAATTTTATTACCGCTAGCATCAGTTAGCGTAAAGTCATGATGAAAAGGAATAGCAGCTAGTAATTCGATACCAACGTTATTAGCGATAAAGTATTCACCACTGACTGTTGGACGCACATCGCCGTCAACATCAACGTCATATGCACCACCTAAGACACTACCATTATCACTTTTAGGGTCAACATAGTGTGCACCAGCAGCAACTGACCAAGTACCAGCAGGGATAGCAAAAGCAGTGGTCATCGTAAGTGCAGCGGCAGCGGCTAAAACTAGGGATTGTAGTTTCATCATTGGTTCCTCAACGTAATAAATGATTATCGATAAAATTCTAATGAGGGATGACATTAGTTATCGATACACGATGTTGTAGTTATGAGCTAACCAGTAACACCTTGAATTTATTATAATACAAATTCCTTACTAATTGTAGGGTTATGGATAGAAACTGGTATTATTCGCATAATAAGTTACAATTATAGGTGTTTTATTAATTTATTTTTGCTTGTATCGTATTCTGCCTATACCTTATAAAAGGGTTGGCTATATATTATGCGCGGCTATTGTAGTAACTCTCCTCTTCGCTGTGCCAATGCGCGATCGGCGGTAGTACTAAACCAAATTGACCTCTGTTGTCCTGAATGTGGTCTGTTTTTATTACCTGTTCAGCGTATAAGCAATCGCACAGGGGTTACGCAGCGAGTTTTACAATGGGCTCTGGTTATCATGGGGCTACTGTTGCTAGCTTTGGTCTACATTTACTACGAAAATTTTGTATAATCAGCGTAGCTATCGTAGAACTGTCATAAGTAGCCTTAGGTTTAATCGTTCTGCGGTGGACTCAAAGCTATTCTTATTCTTATTCTTATTTTTATTTTTATATTCCTTACTTTGCTATTCTCTGCTTGCACCTTTATTTACATGTTCTGAATTATTGTTGTAACTTGGTTTTTTGACTGATTACCACCTGCTTTTTACTCATATTCTCACGGTATTATACGGCTAAGGGACGGCATGCTATTCCAATCTATACGGCGCTTGCGTCTTTTTGTTTATAATATCTTACAAAATGATGAGCATGACACGCTCTTTAGTCGCTACGTTGATTATTTTCTAATTCTTTTAATCATGACCAATGTGGCTGCAGTGATTGCTGAATCTGTCGATCAGTGGTATTACCCTTATCAAAACTATTTTACTTGGTTTGAGAACTTCTCAATCTTAGTTTTTTCTATTGAATACTTGCTGCGTTTATGGAGTATTGGTGAAGCAAAACCCAATAGCACTACGTGGCGCCAGCGTTGGGATTGGTTAAAAAGTCCTTCGGCGTTGATCGACTTAATAGCAATCGCCCCCGCATTTTTGAACTTCTTTGTCACTATCGATTTGCGTTTTTTACGAATTCTTCGCCTATTTCGTATCCTTAAGCTCACGCGCTATTTTGCCTCGCTACGTATCTTATTGGTGGTCATTAGTAAAGAGAGAGGCTCGTTTCAAGCCGTTATTTTTATTTTGATTATCATGATTGTCACCGCTTCTAGCGGTATCTATCTGGTTGAGAACCATGCCCAACCAGAAGAGTTTGAATCGATACCGAAAGCTATGTGGTGGGCGGTAGTTACCCTGACTACGGTAGGCTACGGGGATGTGACGCCGATTACTAACGCCGGCAAGATTTTGGGGGCGGTTATCACGATATTAGGCGTGGGTCTAGCCGCGCTACCGGCTGGTATCCTAGCCACTGGGCTTGCCAATGAGCTTGCCCAGCGCCGTGATGAGCTCGAGCAGCAGTTTCGTGAGTTTTTGGTCGATGGTGACTTTGATTTGGTACAGAACCAGACGATGGTCGAAAAAATTCGGCGTGAGCTGGGGCTGGATAAAGAGCAAGCGCAAGATATTGTGTTACAAGTACTGCGTGAGCAAGCACTCGAGCAGCGCGAAAAAGAAGTGCGAAAAAAGAATTTCTGCCCGCATTGTGGTGAGGCTTTAGACTAAATTGATTTAGGTATAGTTGATTCAAAATAAAAGAGATACGTTTACAACAACGTGCTACTGGCCGAAATTTTTCTAGCTTGCTGTATGCCTGCGTCACTCCAGAGGCTTTGAAGATTTCTCCCAGCCATACTGTGTTCGTTTTAAAGTGGCTCAACTATAGTATTAGCCGCCAACCCCTTGTGGAACAGGCAAGGCACGGGCTAGTTCGTGTGCAACTTCTTGTGCCGCCTTGGGCAGCTCGTCTGCGGGAAGAGGTAAATTTTGTAGTGTTAGATGCCAATCGTCAACTTCTCGGCGTAAACTTGCCACCCAAATAGTGCTACAGTCACGTGGTAGCTGCTTTAGATTTACCTCAAAAGCGCGGTTGCCTTCATCGTCGCTGAGATGGATCTCACCATTATCAACGGCTTTGAATGGTTGACCAAAGTATGAGCTGGCAATTAAAGCAATGTGGCTAATATGTGCCGGAATTTTATCTAAATAAATGCGGATTTGCTCTTGATCTAACGGTGCATGATACATAGCTTGCTCGCCGCGGTCTTTACCGTCTAAGCTATCGCCTTGATGGCGTACCGTTTCGCTCTTATCGCGTAATTGCTTAAACCATACTAAGTCGCTTATGGTGCAATTATCATCATACAGTACGCAAGCTAGATCGATATCAATCGCGCCTTGATTTTCTTTAAAGCGCTTCAGCATACCTTTGGGTTCGGTCTTAGTAAATTCATAGTTTAAAGCAAAAAATAAGGTATCAGCCGTCAAGCCAAGCCCGTTTAAACTGTCTGAAAGCAGCGGTAGTGAGGTAGTAGTCGGCATAATAGTCCTTCTTAATTTTTAATTTGTTTTTTTTAGGGTTTTCTATAAGTGATGGCTATAGTCGATCTACTTTAAAACAGAGACAGTGTGGCTAGGAGAAATTCTTCCCAACTGCATCTGATTACTAACGTATGCATTTTATTTTGTATTAACTATATGCGTTAGTTCTGTCGGTACATCTAAACAAACAACTATAATGATAGCTCTTCAGCTAATTCTATATCTAATACGACTTGATGAAGCAGCTGTGGTTTGGCATCTAATAGACCTTTACCAAAACCGCGTAACCACCAGACCAGCTGTGAGGTTAAATTGACGGTCGCATTTATAGTCAGGGTATCATCGGTATTCGTCGTTACCGTTTGATCCTCGCTTAGCTTACTTTCAGTAAGACTCTTGCCGGCCTTTTTGGTAAATTGCAGCTCGATAGCCGTATTTTTGCCATGGTCGGGCAGCTGGCTCAGTAGCGGATGGGTAAAGCCCATACTGCCAGCGTCCAGATAGCGGTCGAGTTGAAAGTTATCAGGAGTCTGTGCGGTACTATCAAGCACCTCAACACTGGCAAATCGATGTAGAGCAAAGGTACGAATAATAATATCTGGATCATCGGTACGGGTAGCGAGCAAGTAGATAATGACCCCGCGCTGAATAATAGCAATGGGATTTAAGACATACTCGCTGGCTTGTGATTTATTGCTGCGGGTATAGCAGGCTCTAATTTGTAACTGATAAAATAGAGCATGGTAAATATTGTCTTTGCTGTCCAAATCAATATGAGGCGCAATCAAGGGCTGGGTGGCGGGCTCAATACGTACTCTGTCAATCCATGAATGAGTTACCTTGCTATTCTTGAGCTGTCGCCGCGCCAAATCAAACCAGGGAAACAGCTCTCCTAAAATAACCGGCGGTAGCAATTGGGTTAAGTTGGCTTCGACCATGTTAAAGGCGACCGCTTGTGATAGGTTCATATGCGGTAAGCTTTGCAAGGGTGCATCATCTTTCCAGCGCCAACCTTGTGGATTGGCATTGTTTTTTTCGATAGGGAAGCGTTTGGCCAACGCATTCAAATCCCTTTGAACAGTGCGTAAACTGATATCAAATCCGGCTAATATGAGCTGCTCATAAACATGAGTAGTACCTACCCAGCGATTTCGCTGTAGCTGTGATAGCACTTGCCACTGACGCGCAGTAGTCGCCGCACCATGTCGACTATCAGGCGTGTCCTCAGAGACGTTATTAGCTGGAGTTGGCAGCGTACCAGACTGCTGCTCATCATGAGAGGGCTGATTTTGGGGACTATCGGCGTCAGTATTTTGTACAGTCATTAAGAGATAACCTTTATGAAGTCAGTCCTAGTATCGAGGTCTTTCTGTTCTTCTTTCTATCTGTCAGGCTGATTGTCGTTTGTTTATCATCGCAGAAAAGGGCAGTAGCGTCTAGGAGCTATTATTTAAAGTACTATTGCTCACAGACCTATTGCCTAGAGTACTATTAAATCTACCCTAGTCATCACATCACATCACATCACATCACATCATAGCAGTAGGGTTAAAAATTAAACTATATTTCTAAGTTATTGCTTTCTATATCGCCTTCTGTACGGTCCTTTGCATCCTCTCGCTCTTTTCTGTTTTTTTCTTTTTTTCTCTTATCTTCTTTTTTCTGTTTTTTAGCTTTGCGCTTGTTCTTGGCTTTTTTATTAGATTTTTTATCATCCGCATCATCAGCCGTGTCTTGATTGTCATCCCATAGCGTCAAGCGGCTTAGAACCTTGCCAAATAAGGTTCCTTTGCGGTAGCGATTTTTTTTATTCATGCTATCGATAGGTAGCCCAGTCATTAGAGTTAAGGCTTCACTAAGAGTATTTACACCATAAATATGGAAGCATCCTGCCTCAACGGCATCGATGATGTCATCACGTAGCACTAACTGCTTGACGTTGGCCATCGGTATGACCACGCCTTGTTGTCCGGTTAATTCTTGCTCACGGCAAGCATCAAAGAAGCCTGCTATTTTTGCATTGATACCGCCAACCGCTTGAACTTCACCCAGCTGGTTCATAGAGCCAGTAATAGCAAATGCTTGATTGATCGGCACGTTTGCTAAGGCTGACAATAACGCGCAGGCCTCGCTAACAGTGGCGCTATCGCCATCAATATGCGCGTAACTTTGCTCAAACGCTAAAGAGGCACTAAAATTTAGCGCGTGATGCTGGCTAAATAGCGCACGTAAATAGCTGGTCATAATCAGCATGCCTTTGGCGTGCAAGCTGCCGCCTAAATCGACATCGCGCTCAATATCGAGAATATCACCAGCACCGATATTGGGTTGAATCACTGCCGTTAGACGCGCTGGCATACCAAACTCACTATCCGCATAGCTGACTACAGTCAAGGCATTGACCTGACCGACCGCTTGACCTTGAGTGTTAATGAGCTGCTGGCCGTTTTTGAGCTCGTCCCAGTACAGATCGCGCAAATAGCCTGAGCGCTCATCCATATCGGCAATGGCTTGGGTAACATGGTTGGCATCAACGATATTTTGATCGTTGAGACGGGCATGACGATTAGATTCATGCAGCAGCTTAATTAAGCGGTCACTATGTAGGCTTAAGCGGTCTTGATCTTCCGCTTGCAAACTTAGATGTTCAAGCAGAGCCGTTTGAGCGCTACTATCAAACGGATAGAGGTTGGCGTAATCGATAATATCAGCCATTTTTGCCACGAGGGCCAGTTCATGCTCGCTGGTGCGAGTGACATCATCATGGAAGTCAGCGCGTACTTTAAACACCGCGTCAAACTCGGGCTCTAGCTCTAACAACTCATAATATAAATCCGCTTCCCCTAACAAAATCACCTTAATATCAAGTTCTATCGGTGCAGGAGCTAAGGATAAGCTACCTGTTAAGGTCAGCATTTGCTCAAGGCTTGATAGCTTGATTTTGCGCGATTGTAGCGCACGTTTTAGCCCTTGCCAGGCATAGGGGTGCTCAAGTAAATGACTGGCTTCTAATAACAAATAGCCGCCATTAGCACGATGTAAAGCACCCGCACGAATCATACTGACATCGGTGGTGACTGTGCCAAGTTGGGTGATTTGCTCAACATGACCGAGCAAGTTTAAATGGGTGGGCAAGTCTTCAAAGATGACTGGTGCCCCGTTTTCAGGCGGATGGCTGACCATGACGTTTACTGCGTAACGGCTTGGCGTGGTTGCCAATACTGCTGCGATAAACTCTTCATCATCACCATTCACAATACGCTCGACATGGGTAACCATATCGGCAAACATTGCGTCAAGACAATCAATGACAGACGGTAGTAGAGCAAACTGCTCACGAATAGGTGTGAACAAAGGCTGTAGCGCACGGCGGGCAATATTACGATGCAGTACTTCTATAGCGTCATTGGCCTCATCTTCTAGCTGTTCTAATTCTATGGTCAGCTGATTGAGTCGCTTTTGCATATGATTCTTTTGAGCGAAATTATTGAGTTCAGCTTCATAGTCGTTATTATTTTCAATATCTTTGCTAGAATTTTTCGCTTTATCTAAGGTTGTTTGAGTCTTTGAGTGCTTATTACTAGCAGCCTTTTTCGCATCATTATTGACCCAGTCGTCAACCGTATTATTGCTTTCTGTTGTCAGTTGACTGGGGTGCACAAAGACCGCTTTATTATCAAATGGACGAAAGGTCAGCGTCAAGTCATGCTGCTTACCCTCAGCATTTAGCGCCTCGTAAGCGTAACTCTCTTTTTGATGGGTATCGTTTTTTATAATCTCTATTTTGCTTTGATATTGATCACTACGAAAGCGCTGAGTTAGCCGCTTTTTGGCCTGTTGCCATAAGTTATTGACCTGCTGTTGCAACAGCACCGCTTGACCAGCAGGCAGGCGTAATGCTACTGGAGTCCGAGGGTCGGTGAAATTGTGCACATAAACCCAATCATCAGGTGTCGGCGCGTCTGCAGCAATACGTTGTAGTAGGCGCCTTATAACGGTACGCTTGCCTAATCCATTTTCGCCAGCAGCAAACACATGATAGCCGCTAGCCTTGATATCGAGTGCGGTCTGTAGCGCCTTGAGCGCACGTTGCTGCCCAAAGCCGATATCTAAATCTGGTGCAGTGCGCGTATCCCTCGGTAGCGTTTTAGAGTCACTGTAGCGTTTGAGCCGATCAGCACTTATTTGGCAGCGTTGGTTCACTTCTACAAATATAGGATCAGGGGTAGGCGGCAAGGTTTGCTCAGTTTCAGTTAAGTCAACGGTAGAAGCTAGCATATTTTTATAATCTTTTGAGTTTTGAGTCATATATTTAGGGCTTTGAGTCATAATAGTATTTGGCTGTTCAGTTAGCTTTTCGTTCATGGGCGTATAGTGAGTCATCAAAAAAGTTAGGTATAGCAAATAGAAGGATTAGTAGTAAATATCATGATTGGTTCAAGGTAAAAAAGTAAAAATAAGCTGTTCATTGTCGGTCTTGAGTAGGACTAATAAACAATAAATGACGCTTCTAAGTCGTATCTAAAATATTGTGTTGGTATGTCAAATAGAGGATTAAGTGCCGTTTAGCATTATAAGTTTAGTACGACAAAAGACGAATAAGTCATTAATAACCACGAAGATAGTATAAGATGGCGGACATTGGCGCAATCTGCAACTATTCAACGCGCCGACCTCATGATAAAATAGGCGGTTCACATGCCAAAACGGGATAACTTGTTCTATGTCAGCATCTGCTAAGTCTTCTGTCAACTCTACTAACAGCGCGAGTCTCTCTAATATTGACCCGACTGGCTTTGTTAAGCTTAGCACGCAGTTGCCGATGCTTGCTGACATATTGGCTCAGTCAGTGCAAACGTTGGCGCTACCGCTAAGCGACACGCAGCAGCGCACCCTATTGTTGTACTTGGATAAGCTTTTATTATGGAATAAAGCGTATAATTTAACCGCTATTACCGATCCCGTAGAGGCGCTGATTAAGCATGTCATCGATTGCTTGGCTATTATAGCGCATTTACCGACTGGGTCTTTGTTAGATATCGGTACTGGCGCAGGGTTACCTGCAGTCATTATCGCGATTTGTCAGCCTGAGCGTCATTGTACGGCTTTAGACAGCAATCAGAAAAAGATACGCTTTATCAAACAGATCAGTAGTGAGCTTGGCTTGACCAATGTGCAACCGATTGCTGCTCGGATTGAAGCGCATGACGCTGAGTATGACGTGGTCACCTCTAGGGCTTTTGCCAGCTTGATAGATTTTGTAGAGGCAGCTCAACCGCGCTTAGCAGATAATGGTCGCCTGTGTGCGATGAAAGGCAAAGAACCGACTGTTGAAGAGTTACAAGCGTTGGATCAAAACTGGCAGATTAAGACTATCAAGCTTACTGTACCGCGTTTAGAAGATAGCCGCCATTTGATTGAACTGTCCCATAAAAGTGTCTAAGTTATGGGCAAGTAAGTGGCTATGAAACTGGCTATGAAGTCAGAGATGCTGGTGGATAAAGCACTAGATTAAGAAAGCTTAAGAATAAGCGTCGAGCGTTATATTAATTAAATTGAGTGAGTGTATGGAAATCATAGCAATTGCGAATCAAAAAGGCGGCGTTGGTAAAACCACGACGGCGGTAAACTTGACCGCGAGTTTGGCTGCCAAGCGCAAGCGCGTACTACTGATTGACTTAGACCCACAGGGTAACGCCACTACCGGTACTGGTCTTGATAAGAATGACCTTGAACTGACGATTACTGATGTGCTACTTGATGGCGTATCGCTTCAAGAGGCTATTGTCAAAAGTCCAGCAGGCTTTGATGTTATTGCTGCTAATCGTGAGCTGGCAGGTATGGACATTACCTTAATGGGTCAAACCAATAGCCATGAGTTATTGAAGACGGCTATGGCGGATCTAGTGACTGACCAAGTCAACGGTAAAACAAAGCCTTATGATTATATTATTATGGACTGCGCACCAAGTTTGAACTTACTGACTATTAATGCGTTAGTGACCACTGATGGGGTCATTATTCCGATGCAGTGTGAGTATTATGCGCTGGAAGGTCTAGCAGATTTATCACAGACAATTGAGCGTTTAACGGAGCTGAATCCTAAGCTGTATATACGCGGTGTGGTCAGAACCTTATTCGATGCGCGTAATACCTTGGCCAATGATGTATCTGCTGAGCTTGATGCGCATTTTGGCGATATCATGTACAAAACACATATTCCAAGAAATATCCGTTTGGCTGAAGCACCAGCCCATGGTATGCCGGTACTGGCGTTCGAAAAAAGCTCAAAAGGCGCACAAGCTTATCTAAAGCTAGCTGCTGAGGTTATTAAGCAAAGCCGGTAATAGTATTTTAAAAACAATAGGCTAAAACAGTATTCTGTAAAAATTATGCTAAAAATCGATTAAACAACGATTAAACAATAAATTATTAAACAGTACATGTGTTAATCTTCGCATTTATTAATTAATACAGTCACCAATAAGCACTTATTAACAATCATTTGGCTTTTATTTTAGCGTTAGAGGATAGGTAATCATGGCGAAGAAACGAGGGTTGGCTGCCAATCGAGGTTTAGATGCCTTACTAGGGTCAATCAAAAAAGAAAAGAAAATTACCGCCTCTGCCTTACAAGATGATACGGTTGCGCATGATGACACCTTGTCAAATGCGGCCTCAGAGTCAATACCAGAAGTGACCTTGGACGCAAATAAGCCTACCAAAACCAGTCGCGGAATTTCTCGCGAAAAAGCCAGTGACAAATCTTATGAAAAGCTTGCTAAAGAAGCTAGTGGTTCGAGTAGCCGTCCGCCACGATCGGTCCGTAATGGGACTAGGAACCGTAGCAGCGGTATAGACAATAGCGGCAATGAAGATCAAATAAGCTTAGTGCAAATAGAGGTGACGCGACTGCAAGCGGGTAAATATCAACCGCGCCGTGATATGAGCGAAACGGCTCTTGCAGAGTTGGCTTCTTCTATTGAACAGCATGGTGTCATGCAACCGATCGTTATTCGTCCCTTGCTAGCAAACGAAGACAAAAGCGCTGCGATCGTTACTCATGAAATTATTGCTGGTGAACGCCGCTGGCGTGCCGCAAAAATGGCCGGTAAAACGGTCATCCCAGCGATTGAACGTGCGCTATCTGATGAGCTGGCCATCGCGCTGGCACTGATCGAGAATATTCAACGTGAAGACTTATCTGTGATTGAGCAAGCCGCAGCATTACAGCGCTTTCATACTGAATTTGGTATGAGTCATGCCATGATTGCTGAGGTTGTTGGTAAGGCGCGGACGACGGTATCGAACTTATTACGATTAAATCAGCTACACGATACTGTTAAAGATCATCTGGCGGCTAGTGCGCTGGATATGGGTCATGCGCGGACGCTGTTAGCGTTATCGTCTGAACAGCAGCCTATCATCGCTCAAAAAATCATTGATGGGAACTTAACCGTCCGTGAAGCTGAAAAATTAGTCAAATCAATCTTACAACCCGCTCCGAAGGCTAGCCGTACTGAGCAAGCGCAGACTCATGATGCTGAGCGTTTAACTCAGCGTCTGACAGATGTGCTAGGGGCAGAGGTAAAGCTTAAACATAAAAAAGACGGTCAGGGTAGTGTTGAGATATTTTTTCACAATCAAGATGAGTTTGCCGCTTTAATTAAATATCTAGAAGCGCAGGCTTAATGTTTATTTATTTGTTCGTCTGCTTTTATTAGCCTAATGTATTACTCACAATAATAAACAAGTCGCCATAACCCTCTAGGTTTTAAGCGATTTTGTAGTATTGTTTTACCAGAATATAAAAGAGAGTAGTTGTTTATGTGGGAGTTGGTAAAAGCGGGCGGATGGCTGATGACGCCTATTGTTGTGTGCTCGATAGTTGCTCTGGTTATTATTATTGAGCGTAGCCATACCTTACAGTTCAATAAAATCGCGCCGGCTAGATTACGCGAACAGCTGATTACGCGTTTGCGCGAAAACGGTGATATTGGGCGTACGCAGCTGATGAACGTCAAAGAAAAAACCGCACTGGGTGATATTCTGGCGATCGGTTTGCTCTATCGCCAATATGGTCTAGAGTCGATGACCATGCATATGGAGAATCGTGCCAGCGTACAAGTTCACCAGTTAGAAAAGAATATTAATATGCTGGGCACCATAGGTGCGATTGCGCCGCTGCTAGGATTATTGGGAACGGTACTAGGGATTATATCTTCGTTTTTGGCGATTACCGACGGTGCAATGCAGGATCCAACGTTGCTGGCAGCCGGTGTATCACAAGCCTTGATCACCACTGCCGCGGGCATGATTGTAGCGATACCAGCGCTGGTCGCCTATCGCTATTTTCAGCGTCGTATTATTGATATTAATGCCCAGTTTGAGACTCAAGCAGGGCTTATGATTCAAGATTTATATGATTATCAGCTATTAGATAGTGCTCATAAGCCATCCGTACCTATTTCCACTCATAATTCAGCATTGTATAGCGATTCAGACGATAGGCGCTTCAGTGACACAGTAGGTCTAGATTAAAATCCGACGGTTACTTTTTAATAGCTGTCTATTGATGCTGATAATTGTATTAGACATATCCTATTAGGTATAGTCAGTACCAAATAAAATGGATACACATATGATTTCGTATAGCGGGTAAAAATTTTCTAGCCTGCTGTGCGATTGCGGCAACCCAGAGGCTTCGAAAATTTCTCCCAGCCATACTGTATTCGTTTTAAAGGCGCTCAACTATACATTGAAGAGACTGCTATGCGCTTTAGAAAACCTACCGTCGAGCCACTTGAAATTAATCTGACCCCAATGATTGATTGCTTGTTGTTTTTGATTATATTCTTGCTGCTTGCGACCTCGTTTAATCATTTTAGCCGCTTAAATATTATCCTTCCTGAAGCTGAGGGTGTGGCACAGATGGAGCAAAAGGACAGTATTGAGGTGGCTGTGCAAGAAGATGGCAGCTATCTGGTTAACGGTATTAGCCTCGCTAGTAGTAGTGAGGCTGAGCTGACCAATATGCTACAGCAAGAGGCGGGCAGCAATCGTGACATGCTGTTTGTTATTGCCGCGGATGCCAACGCGACTCACCAATCGGTAGTGCGGGTGATGGATATCGCTGGTAAACTGGGGTTTTTAAATCTAAATATCAGTACAGTGGTACCACTCGGCCAGACTTTACCACAATAATTTTCGTTTGGGTTTTATGAGCGATTTTGTGGTTGGAGCGAACTGTCCAAATGCTACATCATTCCAGTACAGATACTCTTAATAACAAAATGCTATACTTTATCGCCCATTACTGCGGTCAACTGTCGTATTTAAACCGTTGATCAAAACGTCTTGTATTGCTGTTTTATACGCATGCTACTGACGTTATATACCGCCACGCTCTAAGTGTGAAAAACTCACGTATTTATATCCGAATTGAGGCTTTTATGAGCCAAGCTCGTCAATCTGACTCTACAAAGACTTCTATTAAAAAAACACCAGCACCGCCACTTAGTCCACCTAAGCACAAGACCTTACTGCGTTTGCTGAGCTATCTAAAGCCGTACTGGTGGGCGCTGATGCTAACCGTTGTCGGTTTTGCCATCAATGCGGGAACCGAGATTTGGATTGCTAAATTATTGCAATACATCACTGACGCTATCAACCAAAACGACCAAAGCAAGCAAGATTTATTTCCATTCATTATTATCGCGCTATTCTTTGTGCGCGGTGTGGGTAGCTTTTTAGGTAACTACTATACGGCCTTAGTATCGCGGAATCTGGTTTATGAGCTGCGGGTGCAGGTATTTAATAAACTACTGCGCTTACCGAGTTCGTTCTATTTAGCCAATCCAGCAGGTACGATATCTTCTAAGCTTATCTTTGATGTGGAGCAGGTGACCGCTGCCAGTACCGACTCGTTGAAGACCTTGTTGCGTGATGGTTTAACGGTCTTAGCTTTGATGGGCTTTTTGCTGTATAGCAATTGGCGTTTGACCTTAATTTTATTTTTAGTGTTACCGCCAATATTATGGCTGATTCGTATTGCCTCTAGGCGCTATCTCAAACTGTCAAAGGGCATCCAAGAAACTATGGGTGATGTCAGTCACATCACTAATGAGGTGATTGGCGGTTATCAGGTGGTCAAAAATTATGGCGGGCAAGCTTATGAAGCGAAGCGTTTTGACGCTACTTCAAAAAAGAACCTACGCCAAGGCATGAAGGTAGTCGTTACTAACAGCATTAATACGCCAGCGGTACAGCTATTGATGGCAATTGCGATGGCCGTAGTGGTGTGGCTTGCGCTACGTCCTGCAGTCATTGATAACATCTCAGCAGGTGAGTTCATCTCTTATATTGCGGCGGCAGGTTTGCTCAGCAAGCCGGTGCGCTCGTTGACGGATGTTAATCAAAAATTGCAAAAAGGTATTGCTGCTGGTGAGTCTATATTTGCGCTCATCGACGAGCCTGAAGAAGAGGACACAGGGAAACTTAATCCGGCCCTATCAGGCGCGATTCATTTGGAGAATGTCAGCTTGGTCTACCCAGACTCGACTGTGGCCTTACAAGACTTTAACTTAGACATACGGGCAGGCGAAACCGTCGCATTGGTTGGTCGTAGTGGTGCCGGTAAGTCGTCTTTAGTGAACTTACTAACGCGCACCCTAACCACTTCTTCAGGGCAAATTACGATGGACGGTATGCCGATTGAGGACATTACTTTAGAGAGTTTGCGTTCGCAGATTGCGATGGTCAATCAGCAAGTGGTACTGTTTAACACCACCGTATTTAATAATATTGCTTATGGTAGCTTAGCGCAAAAAACACAGGTTGAAGTTGAGCTTGCAGCTAAAGATGCTTTTGCTCATGACTTCATTATGAAAATGCCGCACGGCTATCAGAGTGAGATTGGCGCGGAAGGTCTTCAGCTGTCTGGTGGACAGCGTCAGCGTTTATCTATCGCTCGTGCTCTTCTAAAAGACGCGCCCATTTTAATCTTAGATGAGGCCACCAGCGCGCTTGATAATGAGTCTGAATATTTCATCCAGCAAGCCCTCGATAATGTCATGAAAAATCGCACGACCTTAGTCATTGCTCATCGCTTAACCACTATTGAATCCGCCGACCGCATCGCAGTGATGAATGGCGGCCAGATTGTCGAGATTGGTACGCATAGCGAACTGATGCAAAAGCAAGGTCATTACGCGCAAATGTATGAAAGAGATTTTGAGTAGCTTTTTGCTTTTGATAAAACGATTGAATAGCCAGTTATTAAAGGACCGTTAAGTAATAAATAGTCTTTTAAACGTCAGATAATTTAAAAGCTGCTAAATAAAGACGCGTGGTCAAATTTCTAATAAATGACAGTACAATAATCCATAATTAAGCAATGATAGGTGAAGTGGTAGCCCATGAGCATTGAAACGACAATGACCCGTGCATGGCAACGTCAAGCTGCTTGGTTATGGCTATTACTGCCTTTTAGCTGGCTATATAGTTTGCTAATGATGTTGCGGCGTCAGGCCTACAAAACGGGGTTATTTTCCAGCTATCGTGCGCCCACTGCTGTGATGGTAATCGGTAATATTACGGTCGGTGGCAGTGGTAAAACGCCACTAATTATAGCTTTGGTCAGTTATTTACAGCAGCATGGGGTAAAGGTCGGGGTCATTAGTCGCGGCTATGGTGGTGATAGTAACAAAATGCCAGCATTAGTCACTGCAGATAGTGTACCTAGTGAAGTTGGTGATGAACCCTGCTTGATTGTTAATATGACCGGCGCGGCGATGGCGGTATGCCCCGATCGTAAGCAAGCGATTACTATGCTATTAGCTGCGTACCCTGATTTACAGCTGATAATAGCGGATGATGGCTTACAGCATTATGCGTTGCAACGAGATATTGAATGGATTGTGGTAGATACGGCACGCGGTTTTGGTAATCAGCAGCTGCTACCGACAGGATTTTTACGGGAACCAATGTCGCGGCTAAAAAATGCTAATGTGATCTATCATGAAAAAACCAATAGCACAGTAACGCCTGCCAATCAAAAATATGGCCATCAATACAACGATCAATCTTTAAGTACGCGTTTAACCATGCAGTTACAGCCAGATAGCTTACAACTTTTATGGCAACCTTTATTATCTAGTGTTCAGGTGAATAACGAACTGCTAAGTGATAGTAAGATATTAACTGATAAGATAGTGTCAATTGATAAATCAGCACCAACTAAAGGCAGTCAAGTCCATGCGGTTAGCGGTATTGGCTATCCGCAGCGGTTTTTTAATACGCTCAGCACGCTTGGCTTTGACGTTATCCCGCACTCTTATCCTGATCATTATGATTTTAGCCTTGCTGAGCTGTTGCAATATACCCAGCACCCAATCATCGTCACTAGCAAAGATGCGGTAAAAATAAAGACCCTACTAATAAATGAATTATCGTTGGAAGCCAAAACTAAGCAAGCGCTCAACGATGATTACAAAGAACTAATAAGCAGGCTATGGGTATTGCCAGTGACAGCGGTGTTATCTGATGGTTGCTATCATGAACTACATCAGCAATTAACGAC
Organism: Psychrobacter sp. 72-O-c; assembly: GCF_904846605.1. GTDB lineage: Bacteria > Pseudomonadota > Gammaproteobacteria > Pseudomonadales > Moraxellaceae > Psychrobacter. The sequence goes on along the minus strand of NZ_CAJHBI010000001.1, from coordinate 65,572 downwards.
TTTGGGTATTCACATTGAGAGTGATAAAGAGAGCACAATAAGCACGACCTAGAATTTTGTATAAGTTCTTAATATGAGCTATTTGTATGACTTATTATAGGAATTAATCATGTCGTCAGCCGTAACATCAGTAACGCCCGCCAAAACTCATATTGTCATTCCTGCGCGTTTTAAAAGCACACGTCTACCTGGCAAGCCGCTATTGCACATTCACGGTAAGCCCATGATACTTTGGGTAGCTGAAAAGGCGCAGGTGGCCCATTTTGCCGATGATATGTGTATTGCCACTGATGATGAGCGTATTGCTAAGGTATGTATGGATGCCGGATATGAGGTAGTAATGACGCGCGCTGACCACGCATCAGGTACAGATCGCTTAGCTGAGGTCGCCGCAATTAAGGGCTGGGCAGATCATGATATCGTGGTCAATATGCAAGGCGATGAGCCATTAATACCGCCGCTGCTATTAGAACAGGTCAAGACCTTATTGGTACAAGATAGCGGTAGCGTCATGGCGACTTTATATGAATCTATTGACGATTATCATACCTTTATGTGTCCATCGGTAGTTAAAGTGGTTAGTCAAACTCATGACAAGCAGCAACGCGCGCTCTATTTTAGCCGTGCGCCTATACCCTGCGATCGTGATGTAGCACTGGCTATGGAAAGCAAGAGTCAGGGTTTATCAACAAAAGAGCTATCACAATTGCCACCGCCAAAGCATGCCTATCGACACTTAGGCTTATATGCTTACCGGGTTAGCTTATTACAGCAGTTTGTCCACTGGCCCCAAACGCCACTTGAGATGCTTGAGAGCTTAGAGCAATTACGGATTTTAGAAAATGGCGGTAATATTGCTATCGCTGCGGCCGCGCTTCAGTTACCGGCAGGCGTAGATACTCAAGAAGATTTAGACCGTTTAAATGCTATGAGCTTAACTGAATTTCGAAGCGACATAAAATAAATAGCCTAAGTATAAGTTAAGCTAAGCTATGTTCTTGAGATAAGTTTTAAAATTATTGAGAATTCCAAGTGCCTATCAAGTTATGGAGCAGTAAGTGTGAGTGACATGACAGATACAACGAGTATGACAGATAGTATCTATTTTGCGCCTCTATTACCGTGGCAGCAAGCATTATGGACACAGCTTACTAATCGAGTATTAACACCGCCGCAGTCATTACCGCATGCACTGCTGGCTGCGGGTATGCAAGGGATGGGCAAGCGTGCGTTTGTTTGGCGATTAGTGGCATGGTTGTTATGTCACGAACGTAGCAGTCATCCCTTAGGTGCCTGTGGCGATTGCGACAGCTGTCAATGGCTCAGATCTGGTACTCATCCAAGCTTGCAAGTGTTGCCTATTATCACTATGCCAATCAGTGCCGACCATGCTAATAGCAGGGAAGCATCAAGCAGCACCACAAAAAAGAGTAAATCAGATAAAAAGTCTGCCAAATCAGTAAGCAATGCCGCGCTGACGATAAAGGTTGATGACATCCGTGCATTGCAGCCTTTTATCTATCAAGGCGGGCGAGGGATGCGAATTTGTGTGTTAGACCACGCTGAGCAAATGACCATTGCCGCCGCTAATGCTCTACTCAAGACCCTAGAAGAGCCGCAATCGCAAGTCCACCTTTTTCTTATTAGTGATACTCCTGCGCAGCTCCTACCGACTATTAAAAGCCGTGTCCAGCAGCTGGCACTGCAATCTATTGATGCCATGGTTGCACTGGAGTATGTCACCCAGGCGTTGGGTAGCACTGTCAACCGTGAAGCTGTTGGTACTGAGGCGATTGAGCAGCTGTTACAATTGGCAAATGGCGCTCCTTTAGCGGCCATCGATTTAGCTCAGGCAGCATGGTATAGCAAACGTGCACTGTGGTTGACCACGTGGCAAGCGCTACGTAGTGGCAAACGTAGTAGTGTGGCAGCAAGCGACTATTGGCAAAACCAGCTCAGTATCGCAGAATTTATCAAGTTGTCCGAGCTGATGTTACTCGATATCCGGCGTGTCTGTTTGGGGCTTAAGGCGGTACAAAAAGATGTCAATTTGTTGGCAGCACTAAAAGACTATCAACCTTCCGATAGCGCGTTAGAGGCATTAGCAACTAGCTTACAACAGACGAAAATGTCACTACAACAAAATGTGCAAGAAAAATTTGGCTATGATAAGCTAATGCAAGATTTGGCGCTTCTGTAGTTGAACTGACTGTAACGTACTTATAAACATATTTAATCTAAGGAGCGGATCATGGCAATGCCAGGACGTGGCGGGATTGTTACCTGTCATATTGAAGATGTCGCAACGTTATATGCCAGCTACTTATCTTTTATAAGTAATGGCGCCTTGTTTGTTCCCTCTAACCGCGTTCAGCAGCTGGGTGATGAGGTGTTTATTGCCGTTACGCTGCCCAATTCCAGTGAACGCTTACCAATGAATGGTAAGGTGGTCTGGATCAATCAAAAAGCCCAAGCCAGTCGTCCAGTAGGTTTTGCCGTACAGATGGGCACTGATGTCGCAGGACAAAGAATCAAGAACGAAGTTGAACGCTTATTAGTCGGTAAAATTGATGGTTTGCAGTCTACTTATACTATGTAATACCATTGCCAAAGAGTAAGCTAAGAGTGTCAGACTCGTTAAGCCTACTCATTGTAATGCCTGCACTTGTCTTCTTTAGTTTTTGGCAATGGTATATATTATATCGTCATAATATTCTGGTAGTAGCTCCCTTTAATAACGTGGGGGCACATACATATCGTCCGGAATAGGCTCGCGATAGTACTCATCATCACGTTTGCGATCTGGCAACTCTACCTCTTCACGCGGCACCTCTTTATAGGGTATCTGCTCAAGCAGATGAGCGATACAGTTTAGGCGCGCACGTTTTTTACTATTACCCTCAACTACCCACCACGGCGCTTCGGGAATATGGGTACGCTCAAACATGGTCTCTTTCGCCTTAGTATAATCCTCCCAGCGTCGACGAGATTGCAAGTCCATTGCCGACAGTTTCCACTGCTTAAGTGGGTCATGAATCCTACTCATAAAGCGCGAATGCTGCTCATCATCGGTGATCGAAAACCAATACTTTACCAAGCGGATACCAGAGCGTACTAGCATGCGCTCAAACTCGGGCACCGATTGAAAAAACTCCTCGTACTGCTCATCGGTACAAAATCCCATTACTCGCTCAACGCCAACGCGGTTGTACCAGCTGCGATCAAACAGCACGATCTCGCCAGCTGCTGGCAAGTGGGCTACATAACGTTGAAAATACCATTGCGACTGCTCGCGCTCTGTTGGTGCAGGTAGAGCCGCTACTCTGCAAACTCGTGGATTTAGTCGCTGGGTAATGCGTTTGATCGCACCGCCCTTACCGGCAGAGTCACGGCCTTCGAATATCACTACGATACGCTCACCGCGATCAACCACCCAATCTTGTAATTTAATCAGCTCACGTTGCAAGCGTACCAGCTCTTGGAAATACATACGGCGATCAAGCCGGTCTTGCTCAGTCATCTCAAAGCCATCAAAACGAAAATCGCGTATATAATCATCTACTTCGCTTTCAAGCTCTTCGTCATAAGTATCGATTAAATCTTCATGCATTTTACGGCGCAGCTCATCATTAAAAATTTCTTTATCCATCCGCTCAATGAAGTTACTTTGTTCAGCTGCGCTTAGCTCGCTACGTTCTTGCGGCGTTAGAGATTTTGGGTCAATTGTTGAAGGTATTCTCGCCATAGTAAACTCCTTATGAGTCAGTTCAGATTCATTTGTTATTGTTACTACTTACTTTAGCATATCTAATCTTGAGCCTAAAAATCTAATCTTCAGGCAAAACAAGCTATAGTTAATCCAATTTAAAAATGGCACGTTGCTACAAGCGTAGTCCTTTTATAGGGTAGTCCTTTTATTTTGGATCGGCTATATGCTTTATGATTGTTTATTCATTCTATCCATTATTTCTATTTCTTTATAAGAACAATTACAATTAATAATCAAAAAAATACCCTCTAACCAAGCGATTAAAGGGTAAGTTTTAGAACTCAATCAGATAAGAAATAGATGCTATTACTTCTCTAAGATACAAGTCACGCCTTGGCCACCAGCGGCACAAATAGAGATAAGGGCACGACCTGAGCCTTTTTGATCCAGTAATTTAGCAGCAGTGGCTAAGATACGACCGCCAGTTGCGGCAAATGGATGTCCGGCAGCGAGTGATGAGCCATTCACGTTTAGCTTGCTACGGTCAATGGATCCTAATGGCGAATCAAGTCCCAAGCGCTCTTGGCAGAAAGTATCATCTTCCCAAGCGGTTAGTGTTGATAACACTTGTGAGGCAAACGCTTCATGAATCTCATAAAAGTCGAAGTCTTGTAAACTAAGACCCGCACGCTCGAGCATACGCGGTACCGCGTATGCTGGGGCCATCAGTAAGCCTTCTTTATTACCAGATTTACCAATGAAGTCAACGGCGGCCGTTTCTTGATGCACGATGTAAGCAAGAGGCTTAAGGCCGTGCGCTTCTGCCCATTCATCATTAGCCAATAGCACACACGAAGCACCATCCGTTAATGGGGTAGAGTTAGCCGCAGTCATGGTTGGATTGGCATTTTTTTTACCAAACACTGGCTTAAGTTTGCCCAGCTTCTCAAGGGTGGAGTCTGGACGCAAATTATTGTCGCGAGTCAGGCCTTTATAGGGCGTGATTAGATCATCAAAAAAGCCTTCATCATAGGCACGTGCTAAGTTTTTATGGCTATTAAACGTCAGCTCATCTTGATCTTCACGGCTGACATTCCATTCAAGCGCAGTAATCGCTTGATGATCGCCCATCGATAACCCCGTACGTGGCTCACCATTTTGTGGAGAATCGATTAAGTCTTTTGGATTAAGACCCATCAATGCCTGCAAACGTTGCTTGTTGTTTTTAGCAGCGCCTAGCTTAATAATGACTTTACGTAGACCGTCGCCGATAGCGATAGGGGCATCTGATGTGGTGTCAACGCCGCCAGTAATGGCTGAATCAATGATGCCCAATGCAATTTTATTAGCAGAGGCAAACGTTGCTTGTAGACCGGTACCGCAAGCTTGTGAGATGTCATAAGTCGGGGTATGCGGATCTAAAGCGGTATTGAGTGCCGACTCACGGGTTAAGTTGATGTCGCGGCTTAGCTTCATTACTGCACCAGCGACAACTTCGCCCAGTTGCTCGTCTTGCAGATTATAGCGTTCAATCAGACCATTAAGCGCGGCAGTAAGCATATCAATATTGCTAGCATCGGCATACGGGCCGTTTGAGCGAGCAAATGGAATACGGTTGCCGCCTAAGATAGCAACACGATGCTGGCCTGAAACGAGTTTGGTACTATTAGTCTTTTTAGCTGCGGTACGCGTTTTTTTGACCGCGGCTTTGTCGGATTTTTTATCACTGTTGCTTTTATCTGTGTGTTCTTTATCAGTGCTAGCTTTATCAGTGCTAGCTTTTTTAGAGTCGGCCTCTTTTTCTGCTGATTTTTCGCCATCTTTTTCAGTAACGTTGTTTTCTTTAGTATCGTTATCGATGTCAGCAGCTTTTGAATGGGCAGTAGTATCTAATGCATTAAGCTCTTTAAGCTCATTAGACTCCTCAATCAAGTCCTCTTTAAGCTTGGCTTTTTTCTGTGCTTGTTCTTCATTTTGACTGTCTGTTTTATCACCATCCGCTGATTCGTCCTCAGTATCGACAATATCAGTTGCCTGTTTGAGCTCAGCGATAGAGTCATAATGACCATTGCTGTCTTTATCGTTGTTCTTAGTTTGGTTACTAGTGTCTTTATTGTCAGTTACTGTGTTGTTCTTTTTGACAACAGTGCTCTCAATAACAGGGCTGTTCTTTTCGTTAGTCATAAAATTGTCCTTAAAATATATAGATGAAAATGTAATAGGAAAACAGCTGCGATAAGTAAAACATGCTATTAATATATAAGATGGTAGCTGTTTATGATAATAACTTTTACCGTGTTATTGTATGTCTTTAGCAAGTCAGGTAACGGTTACTTACTTTTAGACAGGGTTTTAGTACACAAACAGGTCGGTAACGATTGCTGATATTGCCTCAGAGCATATTCGATAATATATTGTTATCAATACGTAAAGCAATTATAACTTATAGGTTTTATCTTAACATAAGCGTTAATTTTTTAAATATAGAGAAGGTAACTGTCTGGTCTATAGATTATTGTAGGCTACTGGTTTGTCGACAGAAGATCTTCACAGAGATTACTGGATTTTGGACTTGTTTACGACGGGCGTGTATAGTTAAGACAGTTTATAGCTATTTATTAACTACTAATAACTTTTAATAATTATAATGGCTATGAGTCTTTATACGTAAGCCCCTATAATAAGTGCCTATATTAAGTAATAAGTATTAAGTAATAACTGCCTATGTTAAGCGCTTGAGCGCATTGTTGGGCACTTTGTTAGGCGCATTATATTTTTTGTTTACCCTTATTTTAATTTAACCACTAACTACAGGAATATGTTATGTCAGACCGTTATGGTGATTTTGTTCAGTCTTCTCTTGGCAAAAAAGTTGCGAAAAACTTAGGTTTACCCTTACCAGTAAATCTTGATCGTTTCGAAAGTGGTCAGCGTCTGGTTCGAGGCAGCGTACTCGTTGGTTCAGCCACGGGTGACGATAAGCGTATCAGTGAATCAGTAGCTCGTATTTTTTCGGATCTACATGCCGAAGTATTTGTTAATAGCTCTGATAGCATCAAGGACGCTCTTGCTGATGCGGATATTGAAGCAAAAGCCAACACGGGCGGTGATGATAAGTTCAAAGTATTATTATTTGATGCCAGTAATATCAGTAACGCTGATGAGCTTAAACAGGTTTATGAGTTTTTTCACACGGTTGCGCGTCGCGTTGAGAGATCAGGTCGCGTCATCATTATCGGTCGTCCACCTGAAGCTATTGATGATATCGAGACCGCAATGGCCCAGCGTGCCCTTGAAGGCTTTGTGAAATCTGTCGGTAAAGAATTTAAACGCGGTATTACGGCGCAGCTCATCTACGTCGCTGAAGACGCTGAGCAAAATCTTGACTCAACGCTGCGCTTCTTTACTTCAGCGCGCTCAGCTTATGTTTCAGGAGAAGTAGTACGTGTTGGTAAGGGCAATACCCTTGATGTCGATTGGACGCAACCGCTAGGTGGAAAAACCATGCTGGTCACTGGCGCAAGCCGCGGTATTGGTGAAGCAATTGCCCGGTTATTGGCTCGTGAAGGCGCTCATGTGATTTGTCTGGATGTTCCGCAGCAGCAAGCTGACTTACAAAAAGTGGCTAGTGAGATTAGTGGCTCAGCATTGATGCTGGATATCACTAATGAGGATGCCGGCGAAGAAATAGCGGATGCTGCTGAAAAACGCGGTGGTCTTGACGCTGTTATTCACAATGCTGGCGTGACTCGTGATAAGACGCTCGCTAACATGGATGAGAAAAAGTGGGATATGGTCATCAATATCAACCTTGCTAGTATTGCTAAGCTTAATCATTACATGCTTGCCAATGATGTTTTAAAAGATGACGCACGTATTGTTTGTGTGTCGTCAATCTCAGGAATTGCCGGGAACCTTGGTCAAACCAACTATGCGACTTCTAAAGCAGGGGTTATTGGACTGGTTGATGCGACGGCTAAACAGTTAGAAAACAATGCAAAAGGCATGACCATTAATGCGGTGGCGCCAGGCTTTATTGAAACTCAAATGACTGAAGCGATTCCATTTGCGATTCGTGAAGCAGGCCGCCGTATGAACTCAATGAGTCAAGGTGGGTTGCCAGTCGATGTCGCTGAAACAATTGCCTGGTTTGCATCACCTGCTTCGGGTGGCCTCAACGGTAATACCGTCCGTGTTTGTGGTCAAAGCTTACTTGGTGCTTAATTGTCATTTATCTGTAACCATGAGCTCGAAATAGCTAGATACTATCAACACATAATGAGTTGTATTTATAATATATAAATAATGCTAAATACCTGATTTTAATAGTTATTTTTAATTTAGCTCACATATGCTTACGAAAAAATTGCTTATAAATTGTAATAAAGCTGCCCAAGGGTGGCTTTTTTATGATAAAAACACAGGCCTAACACGCTGAATTAGCAGTTGCCACTTTTGTATTCGCTTATTTTTGTATTTGCATATAGCTTTGATTGAACGCGTCGTCTAATCTGTCGTTCAATAAAATACTATAAAATAAGCCCCTCTATAGCCGCATGGATGGGCTAATAAAATTTGCTCAAGCCCCACTTAGGATAGATTTATGTCAGATAAACACTATGATGCGTTGCCAAAAGCGCATACCACCTACGCCAATATTATCAAAAGCTTATTGCCTATCGGTGATAACGCTAAAGTCGGTAAAGATGAGTTGCCACAAGCGACTTACTATGTGGACGATCTGCACATTGATCAGAGTAACCTTGAGGATTATCGTAAAATATGCGGTTTCGCTGATGATGGAAAAGTACCTGTCACCTACTTTTCGGTGCTGTCACAGGCGCTGCAAATGAACATGATGGTCAAAGAGCCGTTCCCCTTTGCGATGTTAGGTCTAGTACATGTGGACAATAGCGTCACGCAGTATCGTCCTGTTGGCGAGCGTGAGACCGTTGCGATGTCAGTGACGTTTGATAATTTGCGCGATCATGCCCAAGGACAGCAGTTTGATTTTGTCACGACTATCAAGTCACATGAAGATGTGATTTGGCAAGGGACATCGACCTATTTGTCACGCAGCAAAAAACCTGACAACAGCGTGAGCACTAAAAGCGCCCCGCGTCCGGTGACTGTTAAGCCAATGGTAGATGAAGAAGGGGTGCATAGCATCTTTGAAGTGCCTGAAGATATTGGACGCCGTTATGCTTTTGTTTCTGGTGATTTTAATCTTATTCACTTACATCCCTTATCAGCGCGCGCGTTTGGGTTTCCTAAAGCCATTGCTCATGGTATGTGGTCAAAGGCTAAATGCTTGGCGATGATGGGCGAGTTACCGGATGCTTGTACGGTTGAAGTGTCATTCAAATTACCTATTTTCTTGCCAGCAGAAGTGGAGCTAATTGCCGAACCGGTAGCGAAACTTGAGAGCGTAGAAGACAGCTGTAATTTTGGTTTATATAGCGCGAAAAACGATAAACCGCATCTTGCAGGTGTTGTTAAGCTGCTCAATGAAGATAAGTAAGTAGCAACACAACTACCAATATAAGTGCCAATGATTGTCAACCTTTACTCAACCACTATATTTAACTATCAAAATTATGACCATGACTTCACATAAAGATTCTACCAGCCTCCAAAGTTCCACGAGTACAGCTGTCTCTAATAGCTTATCAGCTCCAGTGTCTACTACTGATCAAGTAGCTGCTAACGACGTTGAAAGTACTGTGAGTAGCGATAGTGATGCTAATAAGATAAAGCATAGCAAAAACATCGATGCTGATAATGGTATCGACCTTGCGGCCGTTCTTGAGCCTTATTTTCGTCCTGATGAACAAACTATTGTCTGTGGTGCGCTCGATCATGACAAAGTTACCGCTTTGGCGAATGCTGGGGTTGAGTTAGTGATTAACTTGCAGCCTGATGATGAGCTAAGTTTTGATGAGGCCGCCGCTGTTGAGCAATCTGGCATGCATTATCAGCAGTTGCCAATAAGCGGTACTAATGATTTGAAGCAGCTAAAAATATTAGCGTTTGATAGTATTTTGCGCCAATATCATGGCAAAAAAGTAGCTATGCATTGCGGAACTGGTAATCGCGTTGGTGCAGCTATGGCACTACGAGCAGGCTGGCTACGTGGGCGCAAGATGGAGACGGCTATGGAGCGTGGACGCAGTCATGGTCTGACGATGCCACAGCTGACACAAGAAGTTCATAACCGTTTGTTAGTGCCACGCTAAGTAGTTAGATATATATTAGGTATGCAGCAGTTATATTGAACGATAAAAACATAGTTTTTTAAAAATAACAGGCGACCAATAGGTGGCCTTTTTTTATATCAGCAAGGCCTAGTTTTAGGACTTTATCTTAAAGCTTTCACTATTCTAATCAGCACTAGTAATTAGACAAATAATAAATAAGAGGCAGTCATGATAGATAGCAATACCAATAACTGTCCTAAAGATAACGGTCATAAGAACAGCACTGCCATCAATCCTAAAATTCAGCAACGCATGCAACAGCTACTCACAGACTTGCAGCTTGACGATGCGCCAGCAGGTGGCGCGCTAGTGGTGTACCAAGCTGGGAAGTGTATTGCGCAGGCATGTGTCGGTATGGCGCAGGCAGAGTTGCCATGGCAGACCGATACCTTGTCTCTGAACTTCTCTACCGGCAAAGGAGTGCTGGCAACGTTGGTTCATGTTTTGGTAACCCGTCAATTATTAAATCATGACCTGCCGATTGCCAGCTATTGGCCTGCATTTGCGGCTAATGGCAAAGCAGATATCACTTTACGCGAGGTGATGTCGCATCAAGCCAGTCTATTTGCGATTACTACTATTGATGCTGATAGTGAGACATTACTCGATTGGGATGAAATGGTCGCTAAAGTCGCCGCCATGCCGACAGCTGAGCCTGATTCATATGTCAGTAGCTCGTACGTCAGTGGCTCATATGTAAGTGCTTATAGCGCACTGATCTATGGATGGGTATTGGGCGGTTTGATAGAGGCGGTTACAGATATGTCGCTTGCCGCAGCGCTACGTCATTATCTAACTGAGCCATTAGGTATTCCTGAGAGCTGCTACTTTGGTGTGCCCGCTGATAAAGTAGATGATGTGGCAAAATTGGTTAAAAACTTTCATGCGACAAAGCAAGACAGCCCGCAACACCGTAGCAAACGTCATAAACCTGTTCTAAAAGCTGAGTCTGCGCAGACGCTTAGTACTTATGCCAAGCTGACCAGTTATAACTGCTGGCAACAGCAAGCAATGAGCCGCAAGATAGCACCGGTAGAAGCCAAGCTAAATACGACGCAAATAAACCGTCTGTACTTTGATCATAATCAGCTCAATTTAAAAAACTATAAAGCGGCATTAATTCCTAATGGTCAGCAGGCCATTGACTATTATAGACCGAAGACCTTACAAGCGGCCATACCAGCCGCTAATGGTGTTGCTTCCGCAAAGGCACTGGCTACTGTCTACGCGATGCTGGCAAATGGTGGCAAGTGGCAGGGGAGGACGCTCATTGACAGCGCAACATTTTCGCAGTTATCCGCGCCACAAGTCACAGGTATGGACGCCGTCATGCCAAGTAATATGGACTGGCGCTTGGGTTACCATCGTCCATTTCATCTTTGCCAAGATGAGCGTCAGGTACAGGGGATCAATACCAGTGAGTCAGAAGGGTTTGGGCATATGGGCTACAACGGTTCAGTAGCTTGGTGTGATCCGGCGCGACAACTGTCATTCGCTTTTGTGCACAATTTTGATGTCACTATGCTTAATGATATCCGCCAGTTTGCGCTGACGGAAGCCTTGCTGGAAGTGATAGATACAGAGACGCTCGATTGATGACAGACGTTAATCGTGCGCATTTTTTGGTGTCATTTTTAATAACCAAGGTGCACTTAAACCATGGACGAAAATAGATGCCAAAATCACGATAGAGCACACCACCCACAACTTAAGCGCGTCTTCGTCCCCAAAAAAACCTTGATTGAGGGCATAAGATAAGTAATATAAGGTGCCAATACCGCGGATGCCTAGAGCCGATATAGCGTATTTTTCTGTACGAGGCATATTAAGCCCTGATAGCGCAATGATACCGCCAACTGGACGTATTAGTAATAAAAACGTAAAGCTAACGATATAAACTCGCCATGTCAGCTCGACCCCAGACTGTAAGCCCTGACCAATAAGCATACCAAAAACTATCAGCACCAAGGACATCAACAGACCTTCTGATTGCTCGGCGAAATCATGCAGTTTTTGGTGATAGGCGTGTTCACACTCTGAACGACGAAATGCAAATGCGGCGACAAACACCGCAATAAAACCATAGCTGTGCACCAATTCGGCCAGTCCGTAAGCCAGCAACGTCAGCGCAATCACCACATAACCTTGAGAAATGGTGGTCTCGTTCGTGTGTTTTGAGAATACTATTTTCGCTAGGATTTTACCGACTATGATGCCCGCCAATACCCCTGCACCAATTTTCCACAGTACATCATGGGTAAACCACGACCATAACATCTCGCCATCAAAGCGCTTTCCTTCGCTGTAGGCTTCTGCTATTTTTATCGCCAGATAAACAAAGGGAAAAGCCAAGCCATCATTTAGTCCTGCCTCTGAAGTTAACGCGAAGCGCGGCGTATCCTCACCGCCGGTATTAGGTGGCCCCACTTGAATGCTGGAGGCCAGCACTGGATCGGTAGGCGCAAGTACAGCACCTAACAAAATCGCTGCGCCCATGCTGAGCCCAAATGCGTAGTAGCCTAAGAATGCCATCGCGAAAATACCAATTGGCATAGTGATGAGCAATAGCCTTACGGTTGGTCGCCATAATCGCCAAGATAATGGCGTATCGATTTTAATACCGGCACCGACTAGGGAGACTAACACCACAATCTCGGTGAGCTTTTCGATAATCATACCATTTTCAAGTGGATCTAAAAAAGTGAGTGTTATCCAGAAATAGCCTACTACAATCCCTAAAGTTACTTGCAACATGGGTAAGGAAATAGGGGCGCGCTTAAATACAATAGGGAATAGTGCGCCAAATAAGAATGCGATACCGCAGATTAATAAAAATAAATTATATTTTTCAGCCATAAGGTTTGTGCACACGGGTATGTGAATTTTAATTGGGGCAAGCGCTTAGAACAGAGTTTGCTAAAACTTATAGTCAACTTATAGCAAGCGGCTTATCATGACAATAAAACACGCACATTTCCGCAAATAATAGTTATCAGATCGCCAGCTCCGTTGTTTTTTGGTGAAAAAAAAGCCTGCATGACGCAGGCTTTTGAGAAATTTGGAATAGAGGCGTTAATAAAACATAGCGCAATCGTGCAAACGCTTGTGGTTTAAATGCTTATTTAGCGCTCGACTTGGGTCACATCACGCACCGCACCGGTATCGGCACTGGTGGTCATAGCCGCATAAGCACGCAGAGCAGGTGACACATGACGCTGGCGATGGGTGGGTTTCCACGCATCACGTCCACGACTTTCCATCTCTTCGCGGCGCGCGGCTATGTCATCATCACTAACCTGCATGTTAATGGTACGGTTAGGAATGTCGATATGAATGGTATCGCCTTCTTGAACCAAACCAATCGCGCCACCTTCAGCCGCTTCAGGGCTGGAATGACCAATGGATAGACCTGACGTACCACCCGAGAAACGACCATCAGTGAATAGCGCGCAGGCTTTACCGAGGCCTTTAGCCTTCAGATAAGTAGTCGGGTAGAGCATTTCTTGCATACCGGGACCACCTTTGGGACCTTCATAGCGGATAAGAACCACGTCACCGGCCACGATACTATTAGCAAGTACAGCGGTTACCGCGTCATCTTGGGATTCAAATATACGCGCGCGTCCGGTGAATACTAAGATACTGTCATCGACACCGGCAGTTTTGACCACGCAGCCGCGCTCTGCAATATTACCGTAGAGGACGGCAAGGCCACCATCTTCGGAATAAGCATGCTGGGCACTACGAATACAGCCTGACTCACGGTTAACATCGAGGTTCGACCATTCTTTTGATTGTGAGAAGGCCTCAGTGGTACGTACGCCGCCTGGTGCTGCGATATATCTTGCCCGCGCCTCAGTATTGTCAGGATTCATAATATCCCACTTATCAATGGCGGCTTTCAACGTTGGACTATGAACCGTCGGCAAATCAGTGTTGAGCAAGTCGATTCGGTCAAGCTCGGCCAATAGCGCAAAGACACCGCCAGCGCGATGCACATCTTCCATATGATACTTTTGCGAGGCAGGGGCAACCTTAGCCAGACAAGGTACATTGCGACTTAAACGGTCAATATCAGGCATCTTAAAGTCGACTTCTGCTTCATTAGCGGCAGCAAGTAGATGCAAAATAGTATTGGTCGAGCCGCCCATAGTGATATCTAAGGTCATCGCATTTTCAAAGGCCGCTTTAGTAGCGATTGAGCGCGGTAGGACTGAATCATCATCTTGCTCATAGCGACGTTTGGCAAGGGACACAATAGTACGTCCCGCTTCTAAGAACAGATCGCGACGTAGTGAGTGAGTCGCGAGCAGCGAGCCATTACCCGGTAATGCCAATCCTAATGCTTCGGTCAAGCAGTTCATAGAGTTGGCAGTGAACATACCGGAGCACGACCCACAAGTTGGACAAGCTGAGACTTCAATAGCGGCGACATCTTCATCACTAATACTCTCATCTGCCGCATCCATCATCGCATCAACAAGGTCAAGCTTACGAATGGTACTGCCACCACTGTCTTCATTATTATGACTTTTTCCGACCGTGCTAGCGAGAATTTTACCCGCTTCCATCGGGCCGCCTGAGATAAAGATGGTAGGAATATTGAGGCGCATGGCGGCCATTAACATACCGGGGGTAATTTTATCGCAGTTAGAGATACAAACTAGGGCATCAGCGCAATGGGCATTGACCATATATTCAACAGAGTCAGCAATCAAGTCACGGCTGGGCAAAGAGTACAGCATACCGCTATGTCCCATGGCAATACCGTCATCGACCGCAATGGTATTAAACTCTTTCGCAATGCCCCCAACACTCTCAATCTCGCGCGCGACCAGTTGCCCTAAGTCTTTAAGATGGACATGACCGGGCACAAACTGAGTGAATGAGTTGGCAATAGCGATAATAGGTTTGCCAAAGTCGCCATCAGTCATGCCAGTTGCGCGCCATAGTGCTCGCGCACCTGCCATATTACGACCGCCGGTAGATGTTTTTGAGAGATAATCCATATAATGTTCCTTACAATTAGGCGAGGTGTATCAAAATTTCACCTTCAGGTGTGACGTTGATAGTGTGCTTTTTATGGAGAGTGAGTACTAGTGAATAATACTAAGTCGTTACCATACCATTAGCTATGGATAACTGAAAATAATCAGCCAATAATCATAAAGGACTTAAGTACATAACACTACTCAAGCCGTTCTAAAATTGCTGTTTCAAACCAAGGTAGTTCGGCTTTGTCAGCCTCTAGTTTGGCAATAACCACTAATGCATGAGTTGCTGGCAGGAATTGATAGTCAGATCTGGCCTCAATAGCAACTAGCTGCTCATTGTCTTCGGCTCGCTCATCAATACTGACTAGTGTTTGTTTGTCGTTTTTATACAGCACATCAATACGACCAAAAAACTGCCAGTCTTTAAAAGCCGCAGTCACGGCTTCCTCTGCGCTTTGGGTATAAAGCTGTTGGGTGCTTTTGCCGGTATTGGTCCAATGTAGACGTACCGCTAATTGTAATATTTCGCTAAACACTACTAATGAGCCAATAACTTTTACATGCCAAGGGCTGGCGACTAAGTCGCTTGTAATGCCAATCAATTTGGCAGCAGCCTCAGCAGTCATTGAGGTATTAAATTGTGCGAGTAGGACTGGCGTTAACGGATGTGCCTGTTTGACACTGTCATCCAAACTATCGTAGTGATATAAAAACAGCATCGGTAACTCTTGGGTCACCGTTTTTTTGCTTATTTTGCAATTATGAATACGCCAGCCAATAGCAGGATCTGTCAATGTTTGTGCCAATATAATAGCGTTGGGATCGATAGTTTTGCTATTGCTATTGTCAGAAGTAGGCTGTTGCGATTCACTACTAGAGGTAGCCGCTTCTATCGCATTAGGTGGTTCTACATAAGTGTCAGTATGATCTGATAATTGAGTGGACAAGGCAATCGATTCCATAAACTTAAAGTTAATAAAACGTGTGATTAATATAACATTTAATAGGGCATATTCGCTAATAAATTAGTATGCTTAAGATACAAGCGTTATTATTGATGACACGAGATTTGTTATTTATAACGCGCTACTGCTAAGTTTTAACAATCAACTTACTTCACGGTATCAGCAACTTGTACTATAACCAGATTTCGTCCACTATATTGTGGATACCGTACTTAACAGCAATCACTGTCAAATACTATTATCAAATAGCCAGCTTATCAAAAAACTAAGTTATCGAAAAACTAAGGAAGAAATAATGAGTCAGAACAATCAACAAACTACTTATGACGACAACAACATCTTTGCCAAAATGTTAAAGGGTGAGATTCCTTACCATAAGGTATATGAAGACGATAAAACCCTCGCCTTTATGGATATCATGCCACAAGCAGAAGGTCATGTATTGGTAATACCCAAGCAAAAAGCGGTTGATTTAGGTGAGCTTGAGCCCGAGTATGCCGCGGCTGTATTAATGACGGCCAAAAAAATAATGCAAGCGCAGCGCCAAGTATTTGAGCGTGAAGGCATTATTCAGATGCAGTTTAATGGCGCGCAGGCAGGACAAACCGTTTTTCATTATCACGTGCATCTTATTCCTGCCAGCGTCCAAGAACTTGGTATGCATGCGGCAAAAATGGCTGATCAAGAAAAGCTTGCTGAGACGGCCAAACAACTCGCTGCTGTAATTGCTACTCAAGTGACCCATAATACGAGTAGTATTTAATAGACTGACTCGTTTAAAGTTCAGTATTTCTTAACAATATAAAAAGGCAACTAACAAGTTGCCTTTTTTATTGCTTGGTAATAATGATGTAACACGTGTTAAAAAAATGTTACAAAATAGTGGTAGTTCTGGGGTTTATACCATGTGTGTGTTAAACCTCACATGCATTTTACTATTTGCTACTGATTGGCAGCTCTGACCTTTAATCACTATCATTATTAGATTCTGATTGTAAGTGTCATTAGATTCTGGTTGTAAGCATTAGGTTTTGTGCTGTCAAAAGATATTTTCATTTTATTTGGAGTGGCCCCTTGCTAGGGATCGCTTTAAGGACAACCGCTTTTGTAAGATTTTTAAGAGACCATTTTTATGAAGAATAAATTACCTCGATCTACTATTTTACTGCCGGTTTTTGTGCCGGCAGCGGTCATTATGTTGTTATTAGTAATTGGCACTGCTGTTAACCCTGAAGCTGCTGGCGAGCTATTCAGTACTGTACTGAATTTTACTACCAATACTTTTGGTTGGTTTTATATGCTGGCCGTGGCATTGTTTTTGATGTTTATTATTGTGTTGGCATTTTCACCTTATGGCAGTATTAAGCTAGGTCCAGATCACGCTGAGGCTGAGTATAAGTTCCTAGAGTGGTTTGCTATGTTGTTTTCGGCAGGTTACGGAATTGCTTTGCTGTTCTTTGGGGTAGCAGAGCCGGTAATGCACTTTGCCAGTCCGCCGCTCTCTGATCCACAGACCATTGAAGCTGCCAAAGAAGCGATGCAAATTGCTTATTTCCATTGGGGCTTTCATATTTGGGCCATCTACGGGGTAGTCGGATTATCACTGGCGTATTTTGCCTTTCGTCATGGTTTGCCGCTGTCAATACGCTCGACGCTATACCCATTAATCGGTGATAAAATCTATGGTCCTATCGGCCATACGGTTGATGTGTTTGCGATTGTGGGTACCATGTTTGGTATTGCTACCAGCTTAGGGTTGTCGGTATCGCAAATTAACGCGGGCTTAAACTATCTGTTACCAGATCTGATTCCAGTTAACACGACGGTACAGGTCATTGCTATTGCTTTGATTACAGCAGCGGCCCTGGTATCGGTGTTAGCAGGAATGGATAAAGGCGTGAAGCGCTTATCTATCTTGAATATGGTGTTGGCGACTGCGCTGATGGTTTTTGTATTCATCGTCGGCCCGACTATATTTATTCTCAATGCCTTTATGGAAAATACCGGCAGCTACTTGGGTAATATCGTTGAACGCACCTTTAGTCTGCAGGCTTATGAAAGCAGCGACTGGATGGGCAGTTGGACGTTGTTTATCTTTGCCTGGACGATCGCATGGGCGCCATTTGTTGGTCTGTTTATTGCCAAAATTAGTCGTGGTCGTACCATTCGCGAGTTTGTGTTTGGTGTGATGCTAGTACCTACCTTTTTTACCTTCTTTTGGTTTTCGGTATTCGGTGATACCGCGCTACATATGATCATGGTAGAAGGTTACACCTCATTAATTGGTGATGTACAAGACAACCAAGCTATTGCCTTATTTAAGTTGTTAGAAAACTTACCCTTTACTGAGTTTGTATCCTCACTAACTATTTTATTAATTATCACCTTTTTTGTGACCTCATCGGATTCAGGCTCATTGGTTATTGATTCGTTAGCCGCTGGCGGTCGCAGCGATACGCCATGGTGGCAGCGGTCGTTTTGGGTAATAACCGAAGGGGCGGTAGCATCTGTGTTGCTGCTAGCTGGTGGCCTGACCGCATTGCAAACCGCAGCTATTGTTAGTGCGTTACCCTTTGCAATTATTATATTAATCTCGATGTTCGGGATGTGGCGTGCGCTACGTATTGAAGGACATCGTAACCAGAGCCTTGCTAACGATAATAGAATACCACCGCATCTACTCAAACCCTCAGCATGGCGCGAGCGTATTGACTATATGACTGATAAGCCGACTCGTGATAAGGTCTTAAGCTATATCAAAGGGGTGGTTATGCCCTCAATGGTAGAAGTGTCAGAAAAATTTGTAGAAACCGGCTGGACGACTCATGTCAATTATGATGCGGTCAATAATCGCGCGGTACTAGAATTACAGCGTGGCGATGATGTCGAGTTTTGGTATGAAGTGCGTTTGTCTGAGCATGATGTACCGGACTACTATACTGAAGGTATGGCTAATGAACTGCCGCAAGAGCATCATCATCGCGCTGAAGTATATCTGCGCCGTGGTGGTCAAACCTATGATTTATATGGCTATGAGTCTGAGTCAGTAATTAACGACATCATTGATCAGTTTGAGAAATATCTACACTTCTTGAATGTCTCACCAGACAGTTTACCGTGGCGTATGCAAGAGCATGATGAAGATATTACCCTAGAGCAGGGCAGTGTGTTTGATAAGTAAGTTATTCATGTTAATAACTTGCAATATGCGTACGAATGCTTAGAATAACGGCTTGTTTTCATTGACTTATTTTCATTAAGAGGCAAGCCGTTTTCTTATGTCCGTTGATACTCCCGTTTTATCCGCATCTTTATCAAATTCTGAGCATCCTTTATTGCAGCCATTAATTATTGGCGGCTTGACGATTGAAAACCGTCTCATGGTTGCCCCGATGGCAGGCGTGACGGACAATCCGTTTCGCAAGTTATGCAAATCGTTTGGCGCTGGTCATGCCGTCAGTGAGATGATAATTGCTGATACGGCGCTGTATGCGCGTAAGAAGTCGCTCTACCGTGCCAACTTTGATGGCGAAATAGCACCCATTTCAGCACAGATAGCGGGGGCAGAGCCGAATAAACTTGCCGAAGCTGCTCGCTATCAAATTGACAATGGGGCGCAAATTATTGATATTAATATGGGCTGTCCGGCTAAGAAGGTTTGTCGTAAACTTGCCGGTTCGGCCTTACTGCAAGATGAGGACTTAGTAGCACGACTGCTTGATACGGCAGTGAATGCGGTCAATGCTCCAGTCACCTTAAAGACGCGACTGGGCTATGAGAATGGACGAGAGAATATTTTACGTGTTGCGCGCCGAGCGGAGCAAGCGGGGATTGCTGCGATTGCGATTCATGGGCGCACGCGTGAGGATATGTATACTGGGAATGCCCGTTACGATCTGATACGTGAAGTGAAAGAAAGCGTCAGCATTCCTGTCATTGCTAATGGTGATATTGACAGTCCACAAAAAGCCCAGCAGGTCTATGAGCTGACAGGCTGTGATGCGGTGATGATTGGGCGTGCCGCTCAAGGGAAGCCGTGGATATTTCGTGATATCGAACATTTTCTGCGTACGGGTGAGATGCTTGCTGCGCCTACTGTCAGCGAAATAAGAGACATTGTATTGACCCATCTACAAGAGTTGTACGCCTTCTACGGTGAGTACTCTGGTTGCCGAATTGCTCGCAAGCATATCGCTTGGTATACCACGGGCATTCCCAATTCCAATGCCTTTCGCCAAGCGATGTATGGTGAGGAAAGTACCGCTGGACAGTTTCGGGTAGTCGATTCATTCTTGAGCGCGCATACCGATTTATTATAAAACCAGAATGGAAGCAAAGCGAATAACACTTATGACAGTTTCAGTGCTATCAGGCGTTATTGATAGGCGCTACTGTCTTTTTTTCTTCAGCCGTTATTTTCTCATCTACAAACACCCTGTTTTTGCTATGCTAAAACTAAACATCAATGGAAGTATAATAAATAAAAAGGAAATTTTATGGCTGCTCCCTCAAAAACGGCAATTGCCAAAGCGGTTAAAGGCAAAAACATTCTTATTACCGGTGCATCGAGCGGTATTGGCGAGAGTACTGCCTATTTGCTGAGCGAATGTGGTGCTCATGTGATTTTACTAGCACGTACTGAAGAGAAACTAAAAAGCGTTAAAGACGCAATCGAAGCGCTTGGCGGAAAAGCCAGTTACTATCCTTGCGACCTCACGGATATGGACGATATTGAAAAAACCACCAGTCAAATTATCGCTGATTTCGACTATGTCGATGTCCTGATAAATAATGCGGGTCGTTCGATTCGTCGCTCGGTTCATGAATCCGTCAACCGATTTCATGATTTTGAGCGCACTATGGATATCAACTACTTTGGGGCGGTCAAAACCATCCTTTGTTTTTTACCGATGATGATTAGTCGACAATCAGGTCAAATTATTAATATTTCATCCATTGGGGTGTTGGCAAACAGTCCACGGTTTGCAGCGTATGTGGCATCAAAGGCAGCGCTAGATGCTTTTAGCCGTTGCTTAGCCGCTGAAGTTAAAGGTGACAAAGTTACCGTGACTAATATCTTTATGCCACTGGTACGTACACCTATGATTGCACCAACCAAAATGTACCGCTATATGCCCGCCCTTATGCCAGAGGAAGCCGCATTAATGGTGGCAGAAGCCGTCGTGAATAAACCAAATAGTATTGCTTGTAATATGGGTAAATTTGCGTCAGCGACTTATTCATTGGTGCCAGCATTTAACGTTGGTATTCAATCCATTGGTTATCGTATCTTTCCAAGCTCAAATGCTGCGCAAACCACAGACTCTAAGCCAAACCTTGCTCAGCGTGCGTTTGCAAAAATTATTCCTGGTGAACTTCACTAAGGTAGGTTGGGTACCAGTGCTAGCAAACTCAGCGCAAAGATTGCAACATAAAAAAATAAAGACAGATACCGAAGTATCCGTCTTTATTTCGTGAAATATTAGAAACACAGCAATTTATAAATAGAGCAACTTATAAAAGTAACCAGAAAACGCGCAAGCCAAGCCGAATAATCCTACTTATAATATAGCAGTCTGTTTGGCTTAATAGTCTAATTGATGGTGTGCCTTAGCCAAAGACCCGCCACAGTATCCAAAACAGTCCTGCCATAACAATAGCAATAATCAGCAACCGCTTAGCCCAGTAGGGTACAAGTGGTTTTTTATAGCCCAAATTATTTAATTGGCTATCGACCCCACGCTGTAGGCTTTTAAAGTTTTGCTCTTCTGGGGTGGTTTTGACCCGGTTTTTTATCAGTCGCTCATTACTGTCTTCAGCCGGCTCCCTATCAAAGCTAATTGCTCCGTTAGGAATGCCTTGTTTAGTAGCAATAGTATTTAACTTTTGCTGCTGCTTGACCTTAAGCTCGGTCTCATAAGCATCAATGCGTATTTTGGCCGCATCCATGCTGATATTCTCATCAGCAGCCAAGGCCTTAATCGCCATAACTAGATTGTTTTTTTCGATCATCATGATGATCTCTTTTGGCAGTTTGGCGCTGACGGGTTTCGAGTTAGGATCAGAATTAAACATGGTTGTCCTTTATTTTTGTTTCTATTGTCTGCGGGCGTCAAAACGCTATAGTTATAATACGGTTTATTATAGCAACTTTATATCGTAACGTTATGATGGCAACTTTACGCCTACAATTTTATGACTGAGCGAATTTCAAGCAAAAAAATACCGCAATCACAGTGATGATGGCGGTAAATGGTTCTTATTGATCATAAAGTATTAATTCATCAAGAGTCAGTGATGACTTACAGGTCTTTCCAGCGTTGGATAGACTCTTTGATGACTTCTTTGGCCTCAGCTACATCACCCCATGATTCGACCACAGTAGTGCCTTTTTTCTTTAAGTCTTTATAGTGGCTAAAGTGGAAATGTAGTTGTTCAATAATTTGCTTTGGTAAATCTTCTAAGCTGTTGTAAGCGTTACCGTTGTTACGATCATCGGCTGGCACGACCACAATTTTATCATCCACTTCGCCATCATCAACAAACTTCATGACACCGATAACTTTGGCTTTTAAGAAAATACCCGTGGTTAATGGCTGCTCAGTAAGGATCAAAGCATCAAGCTCATCACCGTCTTCGTCAAGCGTTTGCGGAATAAAACCATAGTTGCATGGCTTAGCAAAAATCTGTGGGTCAATACGATCAAGCTCGAACACAGCCAGCTCGCGATTCCATTCAATTTTATGACTGCTACCGGTTGGGATTTCAATAACTACGTTGATAATACCGCCATCTACGTCGCCTGCATCTAAAATTTTATTAAAATCTGCCATAAAGGGTTCCTATTTGCTTTTGTTATTAAAGGTTAGAGAGTGGTATGAATATCTATGAAAGCACGGTGAGGTTATGACCGCGCTTAATTTGTACTGACTGCGATTATAACAAGTTTGGTTTAATTTTTCTCGCTATACTTAAGTCTAAGCGCGCACGATATTATGCAAAATAAGACTCAAGTTATGGCTGCTAATACTGTATATAGAATACGCGACTCTCAACTTAATATGGGCTATCGTAGGCTGGCGCTTTTAGCCCAGCCAATCGTAACAATTTGCCAAAACTGCTGCTTGATTATGATTTGGCAAGATGGTGTCTACGCCAAAAATTATGGGAGTTGAGAGTGGAGTATAGAATATAAGAAAGAAAACAGTTTCAAAACCGCTATTTTGACGCTATTGGACGCAATTTGATTTGCCCGGCATGACGTTGAGCAATATTATCAATCAATTTTTGGGTGACTTGTTCATAGCTTAGTTGCTCGGCCCCTTGCTCATTTTTCTTATCCATTGCATCCTTCATGGCGGTAAAGTCAGCGAGTCGTAGCATTTGCATACCCGCATAGCCGCACGGGTTAATGGCGTTAAATGCGGATAAATCACAATCCAAATTTAGCGCAATACCATGATAGCTAAAGCCATGCTTAATTTTAAAGCCTAGCGAGGCAATTTTACCTAGCATAATGGCACTGTTATTATCAGCAGCAGCTGGTGTTTCAGATTTATCACCACTATCAATCTTGCTATTAATATTAGACATATCAGCATATGAGCTGTTGTATAAATATACGCCTGGCGCATCACGGCGTGCATGGGCGCTTATATTTGTATCATTATTATTAGCACTGGTATTAGCATTGGTGTTTGTAGATGAGTCTATTGAACCTGATGATTGATTATTTAGGCAGTCATTGACCACGTCCTCGATAGCTTGCTCCGCATGCGTAACTAGATTGCGTACACTCCAACCCAAACTGTGTAAGTCAAACAGCCAATAAATTACCAGTTGCCCGTGTCCGTGCCATGTCACTTGTCCACCACGATCGGTCTTGATAATAGGGGTGTCGGTGCGTTGTAAGATATGTTCTTCTTTACCTGCTTGCCCTAAGGTGTAGACGTCATTATGGTCGACTATCCATAGCTCGTCTGGAGTCCGCAAGCCTTGCTGTTTTTTTAAGGCGATACGTTCTAAGGTACGCTGTAGCATGGCATAATGGGTGGTATTATAATCAGCAGCTATCAGCGATTTACTAATAAGGGTTTCATTAATAAAATGCTCATTAATTTTTTGCGTAGTTTTTGGCATTACAGTCTGCATCTTATGGTTTTAACGATTATGAAAGTAGTTTATTGATGTCATCGAGTTTAGCAGTTTTTAATATCATCGCCCAAATTTAAATTGAAGCATCATAAGGTGATGTTATTAAACAGGCTGATGCTAAAAAAATGTTTACTAATATTTTGACCAACATTCATTTTATACAGACCCGCCAGTATGCCAAACGCACTTTCTATTCGCTAGTCAATACGCTACATTGAATGGTGATTAATGGATTTATCTCCAGACTTAATACTTAGGCATCACTACTAAAGTACCTTACGATAAATATAGAGTTTTGTTTTAAGTATATAATTTTGACTCTAGGACGCATGACAAGGACGACACATGACAGCCAATAACGAAACTAACAGTACTCAAAGCAGCAGCACTCAAACCACGAGCGACACTAACCACTCACTTAGCATTATTACTACCACCGAGCAACTACAAGGGCAGTTTTTGCGATTGCAAGCGTTGAGCCGTACCCAGCCTATACTTGACTGGGCGACCAGAGAAACTCACTTAGATAATTTAGAGATGATGCTCAGTGACAATCAAAAAGATATCGCTCAAGCCATCAGTGCGGACTTTGGCTATCGTAGCGAGTCAGAAACCCAGTTTGCAGAACTATTCCCAAGCTTTGCCGGTATCAGTCACGCTAAAAAGAACGGTAAAAAATGGATGAGAACTCGGCGTGTAGGCATCTCAACACTCTATATGCCTGCTCATAACGAAATTCAGCCGCAGCCATTAGGCGTGATAGGTATCATGGTGCCATGGAACTATCCGCTATATCTAGCGATAGGCCCGATGATTGATGCGCTAACAGCGGGCAATCGAATCATGATTAAGATGAGCGAGGCTGCACCCCAATTTGCAGAAGCCTTTGCAGAAGCGGTTGCGCATTACTTTTCACCGGATATGGTGAGTGTGGTGCTGGGTGAAGTCGATATCGCTGAAGCTTTTAGCAAACTGCCCTTTGATCATTTGCTCTATACCGGCTCTACTGAAGTGGGCAAAAAAATCATGGCTGCTGCCGCACCCAATTTAACGCCAGTTACGCTTGAGCTTGGCGGTAAGTCGCCAGTAATTGTTTTGGATGATGTCAACCTTGAAGCTGCGGTCAATCGGGTGATGATGGGTAAAACGCTTAATGCCGGTCAAACCTGTGTTGCCCCTGATTATGTCCTGATTCAGCGTCAGCATCATCAGCGTTTTATTAGCTTAGCAAAAGAGTGGATGCAAGAACACTATCCTAATATTGGCGATAACCCAGACTATAGCCATATCATTAACAACCAACAGTTTAAGCGAGTACAAGGCTATCTCGACAGCTTACCAGCTGAAGGCGTACATCCGCTAACCGATGTTGAGTCTAACGTTGAGACGCGTTTGATGCCGCCGCTTATCGTGACGGAACCTGACCCAACCAGTAAGCTGATGCAAAACGAGATTTTTGCACCAATTGTACCCTTGATGCATTATGAGACTCTTGATGAGGCCATTGACTTTATTAATGCGCGTCCACGGCCATTGGCGCTATATGTTTTTGGTAAAAATGATCATGATATTGACCAAGTACGTACGCGTACAGTATCAGGCGGTGTCGCTATCAATGAAGTGCTCCTGCATTTATTACAGCACGACCTACCGTTTGGCGGTGTTGGTGATTCCGGCTTTGGCACCTATCACGGTCAAGCAGGTTTTGAGCGCTTAAGTCACATGAAGCCTGTTTTTGTACAAGCCAAAGTTAACGGTATGAATTTGCTCTTGCCGCCTTATGGTGCACTGTTTAAAAAAGGCATGGCGCTAATGTTAAAATAAAGCCTGTGGAGTAACCCTTTCTTCCCATTTAAATAGCGCTTATTATGATAGGCGCTATTTTTTTTGATGGCTATTTATTATAAATTGTTATTAAAGTCAGAATTTGTATTTATACACATCCTATTAACCAAAAGTGGTATTTAATAATTGATAAATAAGTATTTGTTATCAGTCGCATAAATCGCTACACTTCGTAGTAAGGCTAAAGGATAGCAATGATAAGTTTAAATTAACTGTCTACCATAACTTTTAGTCATAAAATTGGGTAATCGTAGAGTTGAGTGTTAAGAAAACAACCGCCGCAGCTCAGTAAAAAATAACAATAAATAGGATATGCTATGCGCCAATGGATTGCATTAAGCTTACTGTTGATAAGCTCGTTGTTGTTTCCCCTATCCACATCGGCGGCCTCGACCACAACATCGGCTTGCGAGAATCCAATTAAGTTTGGCGCGCTAACATGGGAGAGTGGGCAGTTTACAACTGGTGTGCTCAAGTATATCGCTGAGAGCGGTTATGGCTGTACTGTTGAAGAGGTTCCAGGAGCTGGGCCGGCGTTAGAGACTGCCTTATCGCAAAATGATATTCAAATCATTGGTGAGCAGTGGGTAGGGCGTTCGCCTATCATGGAGCAAGCCATCGAGGATGATAAGGTGGCGGTCATCGGTGATACGCTTGAAGGCGGTGCCACTCAAGGCTGGTACGTTCCTAAGTATGTGATTGATGAAAACCCAGGTCTACGCCGCTATCAAGACTTGCCAAAATATGCTGAGCTGTTTAAGGATCCTGAAGATCCAAACAAATCTCGTTTTATGAACTGTCCATCAGGCTGGGCGTGTGAGATTTTCAATACGCGCCTGCTTGAGAATACTGGTTTGGACAACACCTTTAATAATGTCCATCCCGGTACCGGCGCTGCCCTTGATGCTGAGATTGCATCAGCTTTTGAGCAGCGTAAACCACTATTATTTTATTATTGGCAACCGACAGGTTTGATTGCCAAATATGATTTTGCACCCATAGAATTCCCCGCTTATGACGAGGCTTGCTGGCAAGACTTGCTGTTGGCTAACGGTACCTCAGATTGTATATCTGGCGCTCCAGTATCACCGCTCAAAATTGCAGTATCGACGCCATTTCTTAAGGCTAATCCTGAGCTATCTGAGGTATTCAAAAAAGTACAATTCACTCCTAAGGAGCTGAATGGCGCTATTCTTGAGATGACTGAGAGTAAGCGCAGTGGCGATGAGCAAGCGCTTAAGTTTTTGCGTGATAATCCGAATGTCTGGCAAGACTGGTTATCTGAAGACGCGGCAACCGCTCTTGCTGCCAAACTGGGTATCAGCCTGACAGCAGATGGGGCCGGTGATACCAGCATCAATTCACCGCTTAATACGGTCACACCGTCTGACAATATCTTAGGTCTGTCATCAAACTTTCCCTCGTGGTCGCTTGAAACCTCTCTTAATGAGTCATTGGCCAGTGTAGTCAAAAATTATGGTGACGTTTTTCGCAGTATTAGTACCGTCGCCTTGAAGTATTTGCTGCTGCCTATTGAACGGTTTTTAACCTTTGTTCCACCGTGGCTAATCATTGCCTTAGTAACCGTGTTAGCTTGGTTTGGGGTGCGTAAGATATGGTTTGCACTGGCTTGCGGAGCAGGGCTATTCTTGATTGGTGCATTTGGACTATGGGGCGCATTGATTGATACTTTAGCGCTATTGATCGTATCGGTCTTAGTGACCGTGGTCATTGGTATTCCCATTGGTATTGCCATGTCGGGCAGCAGATTGTTACGCAAAGTTATTACACCGATACTCGATGTGATGCAGACTATGCCGAGCTTTGTATACTTGATACCGGTGCTGATGTTATTCGGCATTGGTAAAGTGCCGGCGCTGTTTGCCACTGTTATTTATGCACTGCCGCCACTCATTCGCTTGACGACATTAGGTATTACCCAAGTGAATCATGAGATGGTTGAGGCCGGACGCTCATTTGGCAGTACTCATTGGCAATTGCTGATTTGGATTAAGCTACCGCAAGCGCTACCAAGTATTATGGCGGGTATTAATCAAGCAGTGATGATGTCGCTAGCAATGGTGGTCTTGGCATCTATGATTGGTGCCCCTGGTCTTGGTGAAGATGTATTGCAATCTATTCAGACCCTAAATATCGGTCAAGGTTTGCAAGCAGGTACCGCAATCGTCATTGTAGCGATTATCATTGACCGTATAACCCAAGCCTTTGGTCAAGGTAAGCGTGCACGTCAAAAAACCATCAAGGCGGGTAGGAGACAGATTGGTTAAAGAGTGGTCTAGAGTCTCATAAACCACTTACTGTAAAAACCAATCACTATAAAATCGCTGCTAAAAAACAACGAGAATAATAATGAATCATATCCAGCTAGAGAATATCAGTAAAATTTATAATGCCAACGCGACCCAAGCACAGTCCGCGCTAGCACTACTGGCCGAAGGTATGGACAGCATTGCGGTCAAAGAAAAAACAGGTTATTCGGTAGGACTTTATGATATTAATTTAGCGATTAAAGCTGGCGAGCTACATTGTATTATGGGACTCTCAGGTTCGGGGAAGTCGACCCTAATAAGACATATTAATCGTTTAATTGATCCTACTAGCGGCAAAATATGGGTCGATACTGGTGTTAATTTAAACAGCGATTCAAATAATATCTCGCAACCTGCTTTATCAACATCAACAGCGGCCGTTGAAAATGTAGGAAAAATGCCAACAGAGAACACTTCTTCATCGTCAGCTATCAATATATTAGAGCTCGATGATAAGGCGTTACAAGGGTATCGCCAGCAAACAGCCAGTATGGTGTTTCAACATTTTGGTTTAGTACCGCATATGACGGTCATACAAAACGTGGCTTACGGTCTGCGCGTACGTAAGATGAGTATTGCCGAGCGCCATGAAATCGCACGGCATTGGTTGAATGAAGTTGGTCTGCCTAACTTAGAGAACAGCTATCCTGATGAATTATCAGGTGGTATGCAACAGCGCGTGGGATTAGCAAGAGCGTTAGCCACTGACACGCCTATTTTACTCATGGACGAGGCATTCTCTGCCCTTGATCCGTTAATTCGCGCCCAATTACAAGATCAGCTGCTTGAGCTACAAGCGCGTCTTAATAAGACCATTGTGTTTATCACTCATGATATTGATGAAGCAGTCAAAGTTGGCCAGCGTATAAGCATCCTAAATGGCGGACGTTTGGTGCAAACCGGCACCCCAAGCGATTTACGCCATAATCCGGCCGATGATTATGTAGCGCAGTTTATGAGTGCTAAGACATAAAGCATTTAATTTTCTACATTCATCTTCATATAACAGTCAAGCAAATATCTATGCGCTAGACAATCACTATTTTATATTCCTGCCATCACATCCCTGTCTGGTAAGCGTATCAAATCGTATGCAACTGTTAATAATAAATAAACTATAACCCTTTATTATTAATATTATCTTATTGTATTCACACAAAATTTTCCGTACTATTATCTCACCAATAAGTTTGCCGTTAATATCTTTTTACTGGTTAGCTATGAATTAAGACTGCCAATCGAAACTATTTTGATATCTTTTCCTCGTTTTATTTATTTAGAATATCGTTGATATTGAAAACAGTTAGACGTAAGGAAAGTATTTAAAACAACTAAAATAGACGGTTAGCTACCATGCAATATATAGCTGAAAGGCTTCGTAAAAAGGACAAGCTATGCTACATAAAGATTCCCATAATAATAAGCATTTAACCCAAAATAAATTAGAAAAGACGCCGCATCAGCCCTCACGTTGGCTAAGAAACGTTAGCACATTTGGAGTAACTAGTGTATTGAGCGCAGGTCTATTAATGGCATGTGGTCAGATAAGTAATGCAGAACATAGTGCTAGCAGTAGTACTAAAGTAGGCAGTCAAAACACGGGAGTAACCAGCTCACGCGATATGCTGCCATCCGATACGTTGGGGCAAATGCAGGCATTGCCACAGCTGACTAAAGGATTGGGCAAAAATGGTGCTGCGGTTATTGATCCCAATAAACCAACCTTAGTCAAATTTTGGGCAAGCTGGTGTCCACTATGTTTGGGTACCCTCGAAGAAACGGAAAGCTGGCGTACGGATCCCAAATTTGCAGACCTAAATGTCGTAACAGTTGCCAGCCCGGGTCATCTTAATGAAAAAGCTGATGGCGAATTTAGCACTTGGTATGCCGGTGTTCAAGCCGATTATCCGCAATTGCCGGTGTTGATTGATGCCTCAGGTAAGCTTGTCAATAAGCTTGGCGTACAGGTTTATCCAAGCTGGGCGATATTAGATAAAAATGGTAATCTAGTTTATCTTGTGAAAGGTAATATGTCGGAAGAGCAAGCGTACTCGCTAGCCGAAAATGCCAATAACGATTTTGCGGAACTTAAAGCGAGCAGCGCTAAACCTGCTGCAACACAAGCATTAGATAGCAACAGTAAAATTGAAACCATCAAGCAAAAAGATGGCGTTTATTATAACGATCAAGGCAAGGCGATCAATACCCGCTCAATATACCTAGCTGGTGGCTGTTTCTGGGGCGTTGAAGCCTATATGGAACGCGTTGACGGCGTTATAGATGCGGTGTCAGGCTATGCTAATGGTGCCGATAATAAACCCAATCCAAGCTATGAGCAGGTTATCAGCGGTTCAGGGCATGCTGAAGCCGTGAAAGTAACTTATGATGCGGATAAAACTGATCTTGAGACTATTTTAAAGTACTACTTCCGCGTGATTGATCCGACCAGTCTTAATAAGCAGGGCAATGACCGTGGCGTGCAGTATCGTTCTGGTATTTATTACACTGATAAAAATGATAAAGCCGTCGTTGATGCCGCCGTTAAGCAAGTACAAAGCAAATACAAGCAAAAAATTGTGGTAGAGAACGAATCGCTAGATAACTTCTACGTGGCCGAGATGTATCATCAAGATTATCTCGCCAAGAATCCAAACGGT
This sequence comes from Psychrobacter sp. 72-O-c, assembly GCF_904846605.1. GTDB lineage: Bacteria > Pseudomonadota > Gammaproteobacteria > Pseudomonadales > Moraxellaceae > Psychrobacter. The sequence goes on along the minus strand of NZ_CAJHBI010000001.1, from coordinate 34,661 downwards.
TATTGTCATATTGATTTAAGTCTTGCTGATGACAAGCCTGCTGCTACTGCAAAAACTAAGCTTGCGCCTGTTAGTACGGTCGCTGAAACCTTAGCAGCCAAGCGCTATGCTGGATTCGATAAGAATGTGCTCAAAAATACATTAACTAAAGCGCAGTATGATATTACTCAAAATGCCGGTACTGAGCGGGCATTCAGCCATGAATATGATGATTTATTTGCGCCAGGTATTTATGTGGATGTTGTGAGCGGTGAGCCACTATTTTTATCAACGGATAAATATGCTTCAGGTTGCGGCTGGCCAAGCTTTACCAAGCCGATCGATATGCAAGTGATTACTCAACATGACGATAAAGCATTTAATATGGTACGTACCGAGATCCGCTCACGGGTAGCTGACTCTCATTTGGGACACGTATTCCCTGATGGACCCAAAGATCGCGGCGGTCTGCGTTATTGTATCAATGGCGGAGCGTTGCAGTTCATTCCAGTCGATGTCATGCCGCAATCAGGCTACGCGCCATTAGTGAAGTTGGTTAAACCGGCGAAATCGTAGTTATCAACAGTGATTACTATTTATTAATAGCTATTATATAAATACAATCTAATTTGCAAAGAAGACGTTAAGGATATCCTTAGCGTCTTTTTTTATAGCTTATGTGATATAAACGGGGTTGTAGATAATCTTATTAATCGTAGTAGTTTTGCTGTTATAGCGTGCGAACTCAGAAAAGCACCCTAAATTTCGTTATACTCAATAGCTTATTAATAGTTCATTATTCATCCATACACAATATTATTAACCGCGTTTAGTAACACTCGCCCCCATATTTTGTCGCTTAACTAATTGAGCGATGTTCATTTCTTGTTTTTGCGTTTAAGGCTGTAACATGACCGTTACCCATGCACCTATTATTACCTCATTACTTGATAACGATTTGTATAAATTTACTATGCTACAAGCCATGCTGCATCAGTTTCCGCAGACTCATGGTGTGTATCGTTTTCGCTGTCGCAATAACAAGGATGCTGCTTATCCGCTTGCCGATATTAAGGACGCTTTAGAGCAGCAATTAGACAGCTTATGTGAATTGCGTTTTTTGCCCGATGAGCTAGATTATTTGCGTGACTTACGTTTTATGCGCTCAGATTTTGTTGATTACCTGGAATTATTCAAACTTAAGCGTCGCTTTATTACGGTCAGCACCGATGTTCAAGGTCGCTTGATTATTGACATCGAAGGGCCGATGATTCAGGCGATGTTCTTTGAAGTGTTTGTATTGGCTATCGTCAATGAGCTGTATTTCAATGCATTATCAGATCCCACTGTGATTGAAGAAGGGCAGCGGCGGCTCGATGAAAAAGTGGCTCTGTTGCATGGCTATGCTAAGCAACAAAAGGCTGAACAGCAGACAACTCAGAAGCACAAGACCAATGCACCACCCTTTATTGTTGCAGATTTTGGTACGCGTCGGCGCTTTAGTAAGGTTTGGCAGGCGCATGTGGTGGCTACGTTACATAATGCTGAGCCCAATATTGTCAGTGGCACATCAAACGTTCTGCTTGCCAAAACACTAGGAATGACCCCGATAGGAACCATGGCGCATGAGTTTATGCAGGCTTTTCAGGCATTAGATGTGCGTTTACGCGACTCCCAAAAAGCGGCCCTTGAAGCTTGGGTGCATGAATATCGAGGTGATTTGGGCATTGCCTTGACCGACGTAGTAGGAATGGATGCGTTCTTGCGTGATTTTGATTTGTACTTTGCCAAACTCTTTGATGGGCTACGCCATGATAGCGGCGACCCTTATATCTGGGGTGATAAAGCCATAGCCCATTATCAAAAATTAAAAATAGACCCGAATACTAAGATATTGACCTTTAGTGACGGTTTGGATCTCAATAAAGCATGGGATTTGCATCAATACTTTAAAGACCGTATCAAGACCAGCTTTGGTATTGGTACCAATCTGACCAATGATATGGGCTTGACTCCGCTTAATATCGTCCTAAAACTGGTCGAATGTAACGGCCAGCCAGTTGCTAAGCTATCTGATAGCCCTGGCAAAACCATGATTAATAACGATACCTATTTGGCTTATTTGCGCCAAGTATTTGATGTTGATGAACCTAAACCTGAAACTGAATAAAAACCAAACGTTAATTAGCGTTGCTGTCTTCGATAGTGGTGCTATCTTCTTCAGAAAAGGCAGCATCTAAGGCACGTTGAACCGCATTGATGCGAGTTTCACAGACTCGATAAGCGGTGATTGATTCTTCAACGGTAGTCATTAAGTTGTCAATATCAGGCTCATCTTGTTGCTGTAGCTCAGCGGCATTGGTTTTCAGAATATCGTAAGCTGCCTTAAAGGTTTTTGGGGCGGCTTTTTTGCGTTTACGAGTGGGGGCAGTGCTCATAATAGTTCCTAAGGTTTTAGAGTAGTAAATAATAAAGTATGAAAAAAATAGCTAGATAAGGATGTGTTATTACTTTGGCAAACTATCAATTGCTGCGGTCTCAAGATGAGCACTTTCAATATCAGTACTCTTAACATCCAAAACACGCGCCGTTGCTTTACCATCTTTTAAGATAATATGAATGGTCTGCTCAGGGTGGAGCTGGTCGCTACTTGTTAGTATCTTTTTGCCTTTCTCATCAGTAAGCATAGTATAGCCTTGCTTAAGCACGCGAGAAGGTCGATGTAATAGCACGATATCACGTAGGTGCTCACTATTACGCTGTGCCTGAATAACCTGCTGTTGGGCATTCTTCATGGTAGTTTTTTGATAGCTGTCACACTCAACATGCGCGCTTGTTAATTGATGATAAGCCGCTATTTTTGTTTGAGCTTGCCATTCAGTAGTCAGTCTTGCTGCTTGCTTGACCTGCCGCTGAGCACTTTGTTGAATACTACGCCAAGCAAAATTGCTATCTTTTCGCATTGCCGTCAATCGCCCGATAGTTTGTGATTGTATTTGGCTTAATTGCCGCGCGGTTTGTTGCTCAACCAGAGTCAGTTGACGCTGGGCTGACTGTTTGATTTGTGCTTGGTAATGGAGCACTTGAGTGACCAGCTGTGCTAAATGAGCACTAATGGCAGCAATGACTTTCGATGGCGTATCAAAACTACTGTGAGCCACTTCATCTAAAATAACCTTATCGCGTTCATGACCGATGCCTACCCACACCGGGACAGGCTGCTCGGCGACTAAGGCTGCCAGCTCATAATCATTCAGATAGGCAAGATCACCCACCGCACCGCCACCGCGAATAATAACCAGTAAATCTGGCAGACGCTGATAAGTGGCGTAGAACTGTTGCTGGGCGCTGATAATCGCTTGGCGTATTTCGGCTGGCGCGTGATTGCCTTGGAAGGTCGCATTATGGTAATGAAACTGACAAGCACCTGCTGTTGCCAATCTGTCCGCATCGGCTTGGAAGTCGCCCAATCCTGCGGCCTTTTCAGGGGCGATAACGATGACATGTTCGATATCAAATGGGGCTGGCAGTTGCTGATTCAGATTCACCAGCCCTTCGCCAGCCAAACGGTCTACCATCTCGGCATATTGCCGCGCCAAATCACCTAAGGTATAACTGGGATCTATATCTTCAATCGTTAATGAAAAGCCATATTGCGCATGAAAGCCTGCGGACACTTTGAGCAGAACAGTCAGGTCACGGCTGAGTGCCATACCCGTTGCGCGCTCAAACTTTGCCAAGACTCGGGCGGCTTTAAAGCGCCAAAGGTTACCACGGCAGCTAGCGACCACTTTACCATCATCGTCTTTTTCAGCCAGCTCAAAGTAGTAATGTCCACCTTTGCTAGACAAATTGCGAATCTCAGCTTTGACCCAAACGCGGTGATCAAAGGTTTGTTTGATGACCATCCCAACCGCCGCCAAGTAATCACTGAGACGCAGCACGGTATCTTCAAGGTTTTCTTCAAGACTGCCTTCTCGCTCAGCAAGCTCGGCTTCGAGGGTCGCTAAGTCCTTGGCAGGGGCTAATGTTTTGGCGTGTTTAGTATTGATTTGTGCCAAATTGGGTTTGCGCATAATATCAGACCGATTATAGATAATAGGTGTGGTTGAGAGTTTAGCTTAAAAGCTTGCTGGCCAACAGAGTATATATAAAAAGAAAGCCAATAAGCATACGATTAAGACGGTGTCCTTATCGCATACTTATTTGCTAACAGCTTATTATCTTAATTTATTAGCATCAACACTTATTGGCAGCGGAATTTAATCATATATTCATAATCATCATCGCGAGATAAGTTAGGCGAGCCGGTACCAAATATCGAACCGACGACTGCGCCCACTTGACCAATCATACGACCCGTATTTTCATCTAAAATGCCATTATATTTAACCTTATCCTCAACGACAATAACTTGTTTACTGCGGCAGGTATTCTTGGCACTGTCGAGCGCGTTTTGTTGGGCTTTCACTTTGGTAGTGGCAATACCTGTGGTCTCATAAATAGAGTTGGCACGCTGAATTACTGGTGATGATGGGGTGCTTTGGCAAGCGCTCAAAGCGAGTGCAGCGGCTAACGTTGCCGTTAAAGTGGCTGTTTTGGTAAACGTTGTGTTTAAAATAGTCATAAAAGGTTCCTGTGAAAAGTCAAAAGTAAAACAAATCAAAATCTGGGCAGTAAATATTATGAAGTTACCCTATTTGTATCATGAGCGTCTAGACGGTTATTGTGTGCGGTGTTGCGGCCATGTTTCGAGTTTTATTGTAACTTCGTTGCAAAATTATTCTAGTTATTGAATGCCTGCTTAAAGAGGGGCCGCTAACTGTAAAAAGTACTACGGATCACTGTGAAATAGGACAAATCTTGTCAGTACACAGCAAATCACTTGAAATATAAATCATATCTAGGATAATTGAATCAACTTTTTAACTAGTATTTAAACTTATGCCATTAATTCCTGCTCCTGCCGGCGTGTTAGAGATCGATGCGCTGTGGCAACAAGACAACCCAAACGATTCTAGTACTGATACGGTGGCGCTACTTTGCCATCCTAATCCGCTGTTCGAGGGGACAATGAATAATAAAGTCGTTACTACTATGTACCGATTTGCGCGCGATCATGGTATGCATGTGGTACGTTTTAACTTTCGCGGTGTGGGGCAGTCAACCGGTGAACATGATTATGCTGAAGGGGAAGTGCTGGACGCCATGACCGTGCTACAATGGATTGCTGGGCAAACCAATGCGCGTAAGTTATGGCTTGGTGGATTTTCTTTTGGGGGCTACGTAACAGCACGTGTCGCTGAACAAGTTCTATTATCGCCGCATGTGTGGGGTTTGAGCGATTTTGAGATTGCCAAAGTTGCCCTTATCTCACCATCGATAGAGAAGAATAGTAGCGAAAATTTAAGCTTGCCTATTGAAAAGACTTTTGAGATTTATGGTGACGCTGACGAGGTAATCGATCCGGCTAATATGCAAGCCTTTGCGGAACGTTTGGGAATTGAGGTCAGTGTAGTCGAAGGCGCTGGGCACTTTTTCCATGGTCGATTGTCTGAACTCAAGCGCTTATTAGAGCAGCATAGCTTTGGTAACGTAGATTAGCTCTTCCCCAAAATATAATTATTTTTATCGTATTTAACAGCACTAATTTTATAGCAATACCTATTTATTAAAGCAATGCCTTAAGCCGTGTTAACCTAAAGAATGGCTATGATGAGCCATTCTGACATATCAGTCGCCACTGTCTCAGTGTGAAAACCATAAGTTAGTGGCAACTGACGGTATCAACATATTACTTTATTATTTATTTTGTCTAATGACGAGTCGCATTATGAGATTATCTCCACTGCAGCGCTATGAGCAAGCCATCAGTACTGATGACTTTACCCGAGATGAACAGCAGTATCAGGCCATGAGCTACCTAGATGATTTATATCACCAGCTCAACGATACTGCGGAACAGAAAAAAGGGTTTTTTAGCTTTCTAAAATCCAAACCTGCGGCACCAAAAGGTTTGTATATGTGGGGAGGCGTTGGGCGTGGTAAGACATGGATGATGGATATTTTTTATGACTCATTAACCATCGATCGCAAAATGCGCCAACATTTTCATCATTTTATGCAGCGTGTGCATCATGAGCTTAACCAGATACAAGGCGAAAGTAACCCACTGGAGAAAGTTGCAGATATTATTTATGAAGAAGCGGTCATTATTTGCTTTGATGAATTTTTTGTCTCTAACGTGTCCGATGCCATGATTTTGGGTGATTTATTTACCATGCTGTTTGACCGTGGTATTACTTTGGTGGCTACCTCAAATATTGTGCCATCGGGACTATATAAAGACGGCCTACATCGCGACCGTTTTATGCCTGCGATTGCTGAGGTTGAGCGTCATACTACCGTAATGAATATTGACTCTGGTATTGACTACCGCCTGCGAGTATTGCAGCAAGCCGAGCTATATAAGTCGCCTATGACCAAAAGCAACCATCACTGGCTGGCCAACCGCTTTGCTAGTCTCTCGAATAACTTAAAGATTAGCAATGAACCCATTACCATTAATGGCCGTGAAGTTAAAATCAACGCTCGCACTGAAAATATATTGTTTTGTGACTTTCGCCATTTATGCATGCAGCCGCGTTCAGCCGCTGACTTTATTGAAATTGCCAGTCAATTTAGCACGGTACTGGTCAATGCAGTTCCCGCACTAGATGATGATCTTCGCGATCCGACTCGCCGTTTTATCTATATGGTTGATGAATTTTATGATCGCCGCGTAAAGTTATTGATTCGGGCAGAGCAGTCTATTCTTGATTTATATCAAGGCGAAAAGCTAACGTTTGAAATACAGCGTACCCGCTCGCGGCTACTCGAGATGCAGTCAGAAGACTACCTAAAAATGAAACATCGCCTTGATGACGCGGCTTAAAATTACAGATAAGGATAACTCATGAGCACGCTTGACGATAATAAAATACAGCAAAATAACGAGCAGGCTCGTATCGAAGATGAGATGTCAGATAACGCCCAAGTCACTGACGAACAGCTGATCAATTGGATTAAATCAAGACGTAGTATTGGTAATCTAGATATTCCTGCGCCTACTCATACCCAGATTAAAGCTGCCATTGAGTGTGCGGCTACTGCGCCTGATCACAAAAAGCTGAAACCGTGGCGCTTTATTGTCACTGAAGGCAATGCCCGTCATCAACTAGGGCGCGCATTCCTTGCTGCTGCTGAAGCGAAAGCGGTTAGAGAAGGCGAGACACTGTCTGAGAAAACCCAGCAAAAAACTTACAATATGCCGCTACGTGCACCCGTTATTATTACCGTCGTTACTAAGATGCAAGACCATAAAAAAGTACCACCCTTCGAGCAAATGCTGAGCGCGGGTGCGGCAGTACAAAATCTTATTCTGGCTTTAAAGGCGCAAGGATTCAGTACCGTATGGCGTACGGGTCTGCTGTGTAATGAGCCTGCGGTAAAAGAATATTTCGGAGTTGCAGAAGATGATTATGTCACGGCTTTTGTTTATACTGGCACCAGCCCCTGTGATAAACCCGTACGTAAACCTATGGATATTGAGCCGTTGCTACGCTTTGAGTGATAAATAAACGTTGGCAATATCAAAGCTTTCGCATTACTTTGGCATTATCAAAATATTAATACTATCAAATAGGCTGCTTTTAATTAAGCAAATTAGCCTCACCATATGTGCACTACATGTGCTATAAATAATAGCGATAAACCATATAAGTCGGCTAACACGGATAAATGATTATGACCAGTTCAACTGATAATAATTCTAACGATACAGATGCAAGTACTGACAATAGCGAAGCAGAGAAAAATACTGTTGAAAAACAAAATAGGTTGCTGGCAAGTATCATTGAACGTGCTGCGTCAGGTCTTGGCCGTAAAAAACTAAATCCTAGTACCGTTGAGACTGCTGTAGCCAAAAACATGGCGCAAATCCACAACAACCCTGCTAAATTGCGCCTAGCGTTCTTAGGTGGCGGTAGTTTTGGGACGGCGATGGCAAACTTAGCCGCACGTAATGGCTGTGATACCACGCTATGGGTACGTAATAAGCGTACCGTCAAATCGATGGCCAAGCTCCGGGTGAATAAAAAATATCTACCCGGCTATAAACTTGATGATCGCCTCAAATACAGCCATGATTTAGAAGAGACAGTCAAAGATAAAGACATCATCTTCATTGCTGTACCCAGTTTGGCTTTTCGTGAGACTTTAAAAAGTATCGCTCCTTTTATCACAGGGCAGTCGATCGTTTCACTGACCAAAGGTATGGAAAAAGATACTTTTGCCTTCATGAGTGACATCATCAAAGATGAGCTGCCTGAGGTCAATTTTGGAGTCATGTCAGGACCCAACTTAGCCATAGAAATTATGAAAAGTATGCCGTCCGCAACCGTGATTGCCAGTAATTCTGAGCCATTACGTCATGCGGTACAAGCGGCGCTACACAGTGCATTTTTTCGAGTATTTGCCAGTGATGATGTTCGCGGTGTTGAGCTTGGTGGCACGCTTAAAAATATCTATGCGATTGCGATGGGTATGGCAGCCGCTTATGAAGTAGGTGAAAATACCAAAGCGATGTTGTTAACGCGTGCTTTAGCCGAGATGAGCCGTTTTGGGGTCGACATGGGCGCTAATCCGCTGACATTCTTAGGCCTATCTGGTGTTGGCGACCTATATGCTACTTGTAGTTCAGAGTTAAGCCGTAATTACCGCATTGGCAATATGCTTGGTCGCGGTATGAGTATCGATGCCGCAATTAAGAAACTGGGCCAGACGGCTGAAGGGGTAAACACTATTCAGCAGGTGCACGAAAAAGCCAGCAAAGAGGGTATTTATATGCCCATTACCCATGCTCTATATGCGGTAATTTATGAAGATAAAGCCGCACTTGGCGTCGCTTTGCACTTGATGGAAGCGGGATTTCGTAGCGACGTCGAGTTTGTGATGCCTCATGACCATAGCAATGCCGCGCTCACGGCACAAATGCAAGCGATAAGCAATAACTCGGTTGATGACGACTCGCACACTGATGCTTCCGACAATGAACTGGCTCAAGATAAAGCTGATAAAGATAAAGCTTCTAAAGATAGTAATGTTAATAAAAATAAAGACTAAACGTTATAAAAATAATAGGAATAAAGGTTTCAATCGAGACCTAAATCAGGGAATGATATGAAAATTATATTGATGCGTCACGGTCAAGCAGAAGATGAAACGCGCCCAGATAGCGCGCGGCAATTGACCGATTTCGGACAACAGCAATCTGCGCAAACGGCAGATTATATTACTAAAAGCTACGCGCCAGATTCTTTTGTGGTTAGTCCTTATGATAGAGCGCAGCAGACCCTAGCTCAATTGCAATCGCGCGCGCCTGACGTTGTCACCACTGTGCAAGATAATATTACGCCTTCTGATGACGCACGTACCGCTTTAGCCGAACTGGCGAATATTGAAGCAGAGTGTTTGGTGGTAGTGTGTCACATGTCTATCGTCGCTAATATTGCTGGTCTTCTGACTGGTGATCACCCTGAGAGCTTTTCTTTAGGTGAGGCTAGGGTGTTTGAAATGGAATTTGTAATGTCGGGAATGGCAACTGAGATTGACCGCTTTATTCCTGTTCAGCCGCACTAAGATTTATAGCCGCACTGCCATATTGTTATTTAATTGAGCATCAATGCTGTTTAATATCGACGACAAGTTTAATAGCAACTTTTATAACAACCGTTTAGATTTTACTTTTATCCCTGTTTTAACAAATCAGTAGTTAAATAAATTAGCAGTTTAACAAGTAAGGACGCGCTTAGTGTTACACGTTTGGTTAAGAGCGCAGCATAGTTCGCTAACTGTTTGGCATGCCGATACAAAACAGTGGCAGTCAGTCGATGGTTGGCAGCAGTTGCATGATGTTTATAGTATTCGTGGACATAAATCACTGTGTTTGTATTTTCCCTCAAGTCATGTATTACAAGTAGATACGGCGCTCAATACTGCTCAGCTTAAACAATTAGGCAGTAGCGGTAAGCAATATTTATTTGAAGAAACGTCATTAACACCTGTTGAACAGCTGTTAGTCCGGCAAATGAGTCATGCCAATGCCCATTATCTATATGCACTGGCTCAAAGTGATATTGAGACTTGGCAACAGAGTGCTACTCTCGCTGGATTAAGCATTATATCGTTACTGCCTGATTTTTTATTGTTACCCACTCCAGAAGAGGGCGCCGGGCAGCAAGTTGTCTTATATCAAGATGAGCAGACGATGCTACTACGGCAATCGCTACTTCAAGGGATGGCAGTCAGCTACTTACCTTTAATTTTTGAAAGATTGCCGCATTTGAGCGAAGTTTGTGTGTTGCCATCTATTGAATCGTCTGGCAGCTCCTCAATCAGCTCTCCAACCAATGCTTCTGTTAATGCGTTTGCTGACGTTGTAGATAATGATAGTAGTATAGCTTTACAAAAGACCACATCAGCATCAGAACCCATGTCAGGAACAGCAGTAACCACTATTACCGAGCAAACAGCAGCGCTTATAGCTGAGCACAAATTGCTATTAACCACGCTGCCCACTATTCCTACGCCTGTTGACAGTCCTGAGCGCCATGCGCTTAATTTCTTTACCAAATCATCGGACTCGCAGCTGTCTCCTTATCTACGCGTGGCGATGATGGTAGCGTTATCGGCATTAGTGCTACAAATTGCGACCGATGGTGTGCAAAGTTATCGCTATAACGAAGCGGCGGTTGCCACTAAGATAGCGGTTGCTGACCAGTATCAGTCTTGGTTCCCTAATGAACCACTCAGCACGCGTACCAAGCTACAAGTGCAACTGCAACCAAAACTACGTAGCGACAGTCAAGCACCAGCCTCGCATATGGCGGTATTGGCACGAATATCACCACTGATTAAACAATCCTCAATGCAAGCGCAAGCCTTAGTTATGCAGCCGTCTGCGCTTAGCTTTACCTTGATTTCGCCGGATCGTGGTAGTCTTGATCAGTTTACCAGTACCCTGGTTGCACAAGGTTTGACTGCCAATTTAGAGCGGGTCAATAGTAATGAGCAAGGGCAGTTTAGTGGTCAAATCACAGTAAATATCATGGAAGACAGCGCGACACAGGATAAAATGGCTGACTCTTAATTATTTGACTGGAGATATGCTTAATCTTAGCCTGGTTTAACTTTAGTTTTATTTATCCATTAAACGTTTATCTATTACCAACCCAACTATTAGCAATTCATCCATCAGCAACCCATCTAGTAATAAAGGTCAGGTAATGAAACTATTACAGCGTCGCGCCAAAAGTCGTGCTAAAGACAGTAGTTCTGCGAACGTCTTATCAGAGCGTATGAACAGCTATCAGAATATGCTGTGGACACGCTGGCAAGCCTTGCCGCCACGTGATCAAGTTGCCTTAGGTATATTGTTAGTATTTTTACTACTATTCGTTGGTGGCTATGGTGGCTATAGCGTTCATCAAGCGGCTAAAGACAGTAAGTCTGACTATCAAGAGCAGGTCGCTGATTATTTTTGGCTACGTACGCAAGCGGGCAATATTAATAGCAATGCTTTAAGCGCTGCTAATACGCAAAGCGGTGATGCAGAAATGCCACCTGCCAGTAGTGTCAGCTCGTTATTGAATGCCTCTAGTATCAATAACGCACAAGTGGTTGCTGCTGGGGACGCGGTGCAACTGAGCTTTACTCATCCTAGCCAAGCGGTAGTGAGCGCGGCACTTGGCAAGCTTGAACAGCAAGGCTGGCAATTTACTCAGCTATCTATGCAGCAAGATCTAGCCACTAAAGCTATTCAAGTACAAGCGACGGTTGTCTCCTAAGTACTGTTTCTTAAATAGGGTCTTTTAAATACAGCCTCTTAGTGGCATTGCAGTCTCATAAGCCTTTAATTTTAATGATAGGCTAGGGTTTAGGCGATAGCGTCTTATCTTTTGGTAACGGTTTCTAGAATTTATACTTCAATATCTGTATCTTGAAAACAGTCTTATCCGCCACAATTAAATACCTAGTGGCTACGTTATTATTAGAAGTTATTTTAAGTTATGGATATTTATTATGAATCATTCTTCTGATCCTAAATCTCCTGACCTTCAATCTAACGAGCGTCTGTATCGTCAATCTCAGACAGCTGATCCTACTACTGACTATGAAGCCTCTTTTGGTGGCCAGTATAATCATGAGCAGCCTAATTATGAGCAGACCAATCACGAGCTTACACGACAGGGAAAAAATGGCATGATGAGTGATAATAAGCGCCGCTCTTTAATCACCTACAACCATGTGACTTACTTATTGTATGTGGTCAGCTATTTTACCGCAGGACTGCTGTGGATTGTACCGATTGTGATGAACTATGCGAAGCGGCACGATGCCAATGGCACATGGTTAGCAACCCATTTTGATTGGCAAATTAAGACTTTCTGGTACAGTATTGTCTTGTTTGCCATCGGAGCACTATTGATCGTGTTTGCACTGGGCGGTTTGGGGGTCGGTATCATGGCGGACAGTGGTAATATAACCATTGGCTCATTTTTATTCACCGGTCTTGGTCTGTTGATTATGGTCTTTACGTTTGTTTGGCATCTTTACCGTATTATACGCGGCTGGATTGCGCTGACAGATGGTCGCCCCGTACCCTAATTGCTATTAAATTAGACCTTTATGATGATAATTAAGTCTTTGTTTATGAGCGCTTGCCAACCCTTTTATATAAAGTGTTGGCGTATGAAACTTTGGTCTTATTCCTGTTAAGCTGATATAATCGCAGCGCCTGATCCTATTCATTTTGTCCCATTCATTATTTCTCTTTAAGCAGGGTTTATCGCCACTATGTCTTATGCCTTACTTCGCCCGTTTTTATTTAAGATGGATCCTGAACACGCTCACGACATGACCTTGTCTTTATTGGATAAAGCCCATAAAGCGCGTGCTTTAGGTTTGGTCTATGGCCAATCTATGCAGCCGACGGATTGTATGGGATTGCAGTTTTCTAATCCGGTCGGACTAGCAGCAGGTTTGGATAAAAATGGCGACTATATTGACGCCTTGGCAGAGTTAGGTTTTGGCTTTATTGAAGTAGGTACTGTGACTCCAAAGCCGCAAATTGGCAATGATAAACCGCGATTATTTAGACTTAAGCAAGCGGATGCGATTATTAACCGGATGGGCTTTAATAATCAAGGCGTTGATTATCTTATTGAAAACGTCAAGCGCTGTAAATATAAAGGTAATATTGGAATTAATATCGGTAAAAATGCCAGTACGCCGGTCGAAAATGCAGCTGATGATTATGTCTATTGTTTAGAACGTGTCTATCCTCACGCCTCATACATTACGGTCAATATCTCATCGCCAAATACTGCAAATTTACGTGACCTACAAAGTGGTGAAGCGTTAACTCATTTATTAGATACTATTAAGAACCGTCATGATCAGTTGGCAACAGAGTATGGTTTTTATGTGCCACTAGTACTAAAAGTCGCGCCTGATTTAGATCCGCTACAAGTCGATTATATTTCCCAGCAGTTATTAGATTTTGAGATTGATGGCTTGATTGCGACCAATACTACTTTGAGCCGGGTCGGTGTCGAAGATTTGCACGACGGCAATCAAACAGGCGGCTTATCAGGTCGTCCCGTCAGCCACATTAGCACTCAAATTTTACAACAGTTTGCTGACCAGCTAGATGGTAAAGTAGCTTTGATTGGCGTTGGTGGCATTGATAGTGGTGAAAAAGCCGTTAAGAAGATTAAAGCAGGCGCAGATATGGTGCAACTCTATACTGGTCTTATCTATAGAGGCCCCGGACTGGTACAGTCTTGTATTCAGGCAATCGGTGGTTATTATGATGCAATGGAAAGTTAGATAAAGTCGGCCTAAAAATACCAAACGGACAGCAAATAAACACAATCAATAGGCTGAAGTTAATAGAATAATGAGGCGGAAAGCATGAGTGGTCTGGATATTGTGATTGCCATCGTTGTCTTAATTGGCTTATGGCGAGGCTTTCAGGTTGGGCTGATTAAGACAGCATTAGGTTTAATTGGGTGGTTTATTGCCCTTATTGCGGCTACCCAGTTGGCAAGCGCTGTTGCTCCACAACTAGCAGGTATCGTTCAAAACCCTGTCTTACAAATGGCATCGGCCTTTTTATTGGTAGTAATAGTCGTATTAGCCATCATGCACATAGTGGCCTTTGTATTTTCAGGGGTGCTTAAAACCTTGCGGCTTGGGGTAGTTGATAAGATGGCAGGCGGCGTACTGGGCGCAGCCAAAAATGTACTGATGATATTGGTCATACTTAGTGTCAGCGCCCCTTTATTAGTACAGATGCCACAATGGCAGACTTCAGTACTTGCTCCTGAATTGCTACCTTATGCGCCAATGGCAAAAACTTTAGTAACAGATGCGTTCGGGGTTGCTTGGGACCAAGTTAATCAGTCGTAAGCTTTGATAGACTGAGCTTCGATAAATCGAGTATTGATTAACTGACCTTGATAAAAAATTATTTAACAGCATTTAGCGCCTATAAAGGCAGTTTATTAATCATCAATAACTTATCTTTTTTGCCTATCAGCAAGACTTTATTTTTAGTAAAAGCCTAATTTATAACAGCCTAATTTCAGCAAAAAAATCATCAGTGCCGATCGTCTGACAGATATTATTGTCAGTAATGGTGCCGTCATTGCGTTACTAATGTATGATCTAAAATAGGACATAACTATGTGTGGAGTCGTTGGGGTTGCAGCTCATGAGCCAGTCAACCAAATTCTTTATGATGCCTTAACCATGTTGCAGCATCGCGGACAAGATGCGGCAGGTATTGTTACTTTGCAGGACGGGCGCTTATATTTACGTAAAGAAAACGGCATGGTACGCGACGTTTTTATGAACCATCATATGGTTAGGTTGGTCGGAAAGTTTGGTATCGGTCACGTCCGCTATCCTACTGCTGGTACCTCAAGCAGCGCTGAGGCTCAACCATTTTACGTCAACTCACCTTATGGTATTACTTTGGCACATAATGGCAACTTGACCAATGCCGAGAGCTTGGCCAAGTCCTTGTATCAAGATGACCGCCGCCATTTAAACACCGACTCAGATTCTGAAGTATTGTTGAATGTGTTAGCGCACGAAATGCAAAACTTAGGTAAAACTCATCCGACTGCTGATGATATCTTTGAAGCAACAAAAGCGGTTTATAGTCGCTGTGAAGGGGCTTATGGTGTGGTCGCACTGATAACTGGTCATGGCTTACTCGCGTTCCGTGATCCAAACGGTATCCGTCCGCTGATTTTTGGTGAGCGTTTGGCGGCTAATGGCGGTACTGAGTATATGGTTGCCTCAGAATCAGTAGCGCTTACTGGCTCAGGTTTTAGCATTATTCGTGATGTTAAACCAGGGGAAGCCATTTTTATTGACTTAAATCATCAATTACATACTCATCAGTGTGTGGAGCAGCAAGAATATACGCCTTGTATCTTTGAATATGTCTATTTTGCGCGTCCCGATTCGATTATGGATAATATCTCAGTCTATAAATCACGGTTGCGTATGGGCGAGAAACTGGCGGATAAAATCCTTGCTGAATGGGGTGAAAATCACGATATTGATGTGGTCATACCTATTCCTGATACCTCGCGTACTTCCGCGATGGAATTAGCTCTAAAGATGAACATCAAGTACCGTGAAGGGTTTATGAAAAACCGCTATATCGGTCGTACCTTTATTATGCCAGGTCAGCAGCAACGTAAAAAATCTGTACGTCAAAAACTCAGCCCTGTACCATTAGAATTTAAGGGCAAAAATGTCTTGTTAGTCGACGATTCTATCGTCCGTGGTACTACTTGTCATGAAATTATTCAAATGGCACGCGATGCAGGCGCTAAAAAGGTGTTTTTTGCCAGTGCGGCGCCGCCTGTGAAATACCCTAATGTCTATGGTATTGATATGCCGGTACGTAGCGAACTGATTGCCTCAGGTCATACTGTAGAAGAAGTACGTGATATTATCGGTGCAGACCGCTTAATTTTTCAAGATTTAGATGATCTTATCGATGCGGTAAAAGATACTAAGTATAGTAAGGTTGAAGGTTTTGACTGTGCAGTATTCAATGGCTGTTATGTTACGGGTCAAATTAACGAAGCCTATCTTGATCATCTACAAGATCAGCGCAATGAAACTGCTAAAACAGGTAAGAAGGGGATGCAGATTGTTGCTGATACCCCCGTTGATATGATGGGTGTAGAAGAGTTTTAATTTACCAAACGGTTAAAAAACAATACTGACTTTAAAATACAAAAAGGCTGAATTCTATAAGGAATTCAGCCTTTTTCGTTAAAACTAAGTTAATTTGTACTAACTCATCTAACAATAAACTAACCTAAAAAATAGTTAAATAGCCACAATAACCCATTAATAGCGGCGATACCAACCACCATACTCACTAGCAGCTGGCGACTGACATGATAGACCAGCAACACTAGTAGTAGGGCACCAATTTGCGCCAACAATAAATGCAGCTCCGTGCTACTCAAGCCAATATTCGCTGATAAATCTTGGTAAGAAAGACTGGTTAAGATTAATAATATCAAAACGGATAGCGGTAAACTCTCATTAAGACGATGTAACCAAGGTTTATCAAGTAGTTTTTGTGGTATCAGTGCTGGAATAGCACGAGTGATAAACGTGACTCCTGCCATTGCCAAGGTTGCGAAAATCAGATAGCTACTGGTCATTAGAATCTCCTATTACTGTCCGCTGTATCCAAAATGCACGCGTTAAGATCAGCAACATACAAATCGCAATCGCTACTAATAACAACCAATGACTGGTAAATAGTGAGGCGATAACTAAGGCGATAACGGCAATTCCAATCGGAAAATAACGTTTAATACTCTGAAACTGCTCATAAGCTAAAATCACAAACAAACAAATAAGCGCAAAGTCCAAGTTTGGTACTAGATCATTGAGAGCGCTGCCTATCATTACTCCAACGGCGCTCGCCAGTACCCACCAGCTTTGGTTAAATAAGCTTACCGGCAGTATAAGTGCTTGCCGGGTATTCGCAGGCAAACTGGTCATCACTGAAAAAGTCTCATCAGTGAGGGCAAATAAGCAATAAGTTTTGGCAAGTTTATGGGTTGGTAAGTATTGTAATAGAGGTACACCATAAAATACGTGGCGTAAATTAATAGCGGCAATGTTGGTCGCGATATTACCAATTGGCAATCCGGCGCTAAGCATAGGCAAGCAGGCATATTGAGCGGCACCCGCATACAGTACGATACTGAGCATAATGGTCGCCCATATTGGTACGCCTGCAACTTGAGCCAATACGCCAAAGGCAATACCCGCAGGCAGGTAGCCCATCGCTACCGGAATACTTTTTTTAAAGCCTTCAGCCCATTGATAGGACGGCTCTCGTTGCTGCTTAGAATAAGTGGTCACAGGATGTCCTAAATTTTTCTAGCTCGATTATTAATTTTGTAGTCGTTGTTTTGGTTTGATAATGAATGACGACTTTTAAATAGTTGTACTGCTTATAATTTGCATTGCTTATAACTCGTGCTGCTTATAAATGGGGCTGTAATTTTTCATAGCTACCAGTGATATGAGCGCGGTATAAAAATCCACTAAGAATAATGAACCGTAGGAGTAATAAGCACCAAACACTTAGCCAAATACCGGTCATACCCCATTGTTGATAGAGTAGCCAGCTGAGCGGAAAAAAGATAACGGCTAATATTAATGCTGCATTACGAATCACATTGCCAGCGGTTAATCCAAAGAATATTCCATCGAGCCAATATGCCCCGACACCGATTAAGGGTAGCAATACCGCATACACATGATAATTATAAGCAAGGGTAAAGACTGGCTCAATATTGGTCATTAGTTGCAAATATGTTGGCATCGCAAGCCACCATATCGCGCTTAATATCAAGGCAAGACCGTAGCTGACCACACCGGTGCGCTTGACAATAATACGAAAGCGCGGCCAATCACGCCGTCCTGCGGCCTGACCACTCAACGTCTCTGCTGAGACCGCCACGCCATCAAGCGCAAAGGCTGAAATGCTTAACACTTGTAATAAAATAGCATTGGCGGCCAGTATCAAATCGCCACTCTGAGCCGATAAGCGTGTTATCCATGCAAAGCTTAAGGTTAAAATTAACGTGCGAATAAAAATATCTTTATTTAGCGAAAATAGCCTAAGCATTTTCTCTTTAGCAAAATGTTGCGGGTCAGCGGTAAATAGCGCTCTCCAGGTCAGTTGCAAGTGACGGCGGCTCAGCCATAAAGCTAGAACAACTCCCAACCAGAAGGCGATAGTCGTCCCTAGTGCCACGCCTACCAGTCCCATCTGCATGCCATAGACAAAGAACAAGGTAAGAATGATATTGAGTATCGCGATAAAACCTTGTTGATATAGCATATAACGGGTCTTACCTTGCCCTGCAAACCAGCCAATAAAAGCAAAGTTCATCAGCTCAGCTATCACACCCCAAAATCGTACGTCTAGATAAATTTTTGCCGCAAGTCCACTTTTAGGATTGGCTGATAACGCTTGTAAACCAAAATCAATCAGCCACGGTTTAGCGAGTAGTAGTATTGCCCCAATGATAAACGCTAATACTAATGCTCGCTGTAAAATAGACAGTAGTGGTGATTGCTTCTGCAGCTTATTACTTGAGGTGTCATTTTTCGAGGTGTTGGTTGTCGACGGCTCACCATTATTAGCCAGTTGCCCTAGTGCCTGAGCGGACAGCCCAGATGAGGCATATTGCAAAAAATTAAAGCTAACCAGTAATAGAGACAACAGCTGTATCGCCAAACCCATACCCGCAAGCTTAGCCGTATCGTTCATATTGCCAACAATCGCCGTATCAATGACGCTTTGTAGCGGCATGGCTAGATTGGCCAATAAGACCGGCAAGGCAATGGCAATGATCCGCGAGTAGCGGGTATCAATAGGCGGCATGGCGCGAGACGGCGTAGCAGTTGGCATTCTAGGGTCGCTTATGCTGAAACACAGAAAATGTTGCCCGTCACCTTAAACTTTGGCGATAGGGTGGGAGTGCTCTAAAAAAGCTACGATTCGATAGTCACATAAAGACAAAAGCACCTATTTATTAGGTGCTTTTGTCATGATAATACTTATAAGGTTAATAGACTAAAAATTTTGACTGTTAGCCCTAATTAACTATCAATCTTGTTCAAACATCTTTGGATCATTAAAGGTAACAATTTCTTCTTCAAACTCTGGTTTTACTTTTACCACAAAATCATCACGTGATAATCCCATACTTAGAGGAATAGAGCTTGAAATATAGATTGAAGAATAAGTACCCGCAATCAAGCCAATGAACAGTGCTACCGCGAACCAGAATAAACCATCACCGCCTAGGAACATCATGGCTAACACCACTAACATCACTGTTGAGATGGTCATAATGGTACGGCGTAAGGTTTCTGTTAATGATAAATCAATCGTTTGACGAGGGCTGATACCACGGACGCGGCGAAAGTTTTCGCGAATACGGTCATAGACGACAATAGTATCGTTCAATGAATAACCGATAAGCGCGAGTACAGCGGCCAGTACTGTTAAGTCAAATGGGAAACCGAATAATGCAAAAACACCGACCGTCACAATAGCATCATGGAAGAGGGCAGCTACTGCGCCTATTGCTAGCTTAAACTGGAAGCGTAGGGCAACATAGCCCAGCATACAGGTTAGCGCTAAGGCCACTGCCATTAATGAGTTTAAGTACACCTCGTTGCCGACTTGGCTACCAATAATATTAACGTTACTAATTTCAGCATTATTATTGGGTAAATCAAGCGCTTGATTCAAACTAGCATTTAGGCCATTGATATTATCTGACTGTGGTGGCAGGCGCACTAACAGCTCTTGGCGTGTACCAAGATACTGCACTACGGAATCATCAAAGCCATTATCAGCAAGTGCTTTAACCACTTCCACTTGTTCAGCTGGCTGCTCATAGCGCACATCTGCTGAGACCCCGCCGGTAAAGTCAAGACCTAGGTTAAGGCCATTAATCGCAATAGCCAGAATACTACCGATAATTAAAACGATAGATAAAATCGCCATCGGCTTTTCTAAACTCATAAAGGGAATGAGGCGCTGATTGCCAATGGCTTTGATGCCACCTTCTGCTTTTGCTGCCGCGTCATCAGCTGCGTCATCTGCCGAGATATTAGGATCGATATCAGTAGTAGAATTAGGACCTTGTGTTGCTAATGCTTGACTGTTTTGACCGGCGCGACGACCTTTGCCTTTACTCGATTTCGAAGCAGTAGACTTATTGGTTTGGTTGTTGCTACCTTTACCATCACGGCGCGGCTTATTACGGCGGCGACGTTTATCGTCATCTGAACCACCGCCTGAGCTGTTCGAGGTCGGCGTGTTTGGTTTTTTCGTGGGATTATTCTTTTCAATCGCCATATGTTTCTCCTAGCCGATGCTCAAACGTTTGATAGATTTGCGCTTACCGTAAGCAATTTGTACCAGTGCCCGCGTGACTAAAATTGCAGTAAATAATGAGCTAATAATACCAATTGCTAAAGTGATCGCAAAACCTTTAATTGGACCGGTACCAATAGCAAACAGGATAAATGCGACTAATAAAGTGGTGATGTTGGCATCGAAAATACTACTAAAGGCACGATCAAAGCCTGCCACGATAGCAGATTTGGGCCGCACCCCATTTGCCAGCTCCTCGCGTATGCGCTCAAAAATCAGCACGTTGGCATCGACCGCCATACCAATAGTTAATACGATACCCGCAATACCAGGTAGGGTCAGTGATGAGCCTAAAATAGACATGATAGCGATAATGATAATGACGTTAACTGCCAGTGCCACATTAGCAATCACACCAAATAAGCGGTAAAAAATAATCATAAAGGCAAAAACTAACAGATAGCCAACTTGGGTAGAAAACAGACCTTTGTCAATGTTCTCTTGTCCTAATGACGGGCCGATAGTGCGTTCTTCCACGAAGTACATGGGTGCCGCTAATGCGCCTGAGCGCAATAACAAAGCAAGCTCTGCCGCTTCAGCACTGCTGTCTAAACCAGTAATACGGAAAGACGAGCCAAGTACTGCTTGAATATTGGCACGGTTGATCACTTTAGTTTCAGCATAAGGCGTTCGTACTTCGACCGTCTCACCAGTAGTAGGATCTTCTTCATAAGTAATTTTTTGCTTGTTTTCGATAAATAATACGGCCATTTGCTGGCCAACTGCAGTACGCGTGGCATCTTGCATCAGCTTGCCGCCAGCACTATCTAAGGTGATACTGACTTCGGGCATACCACCTTCATCAAGACCAGTCTGAGCATTAGTCACTTTATCACCAGTGACAATAGCTTGACGATCTAACAGTACTGGTGGACCATCAAGCGTTCTAAACGGAAAGGCTTCAGTGCCAGCAGGCGGAATCCCGCCCATGAAGTCTTCGCTGTCTTCTGCCACCATCCGGAATTCAAGGTTTGCAGTACGACCCAACACACGCTTGGCCTCAGCAGTATCTTGCACACCAGGCAGCTCAACCACAATACGACTGGCACCTTGTGACTGTACTAAAGCTTCAGTAACACCAAGCTCGCTGATTCGGTTACGCAAGGTAGTCAAGTTCTGATTGACCGCATAGCTGTTAATCTCATCTAATGTCGCATCGTTATACGCCATGATTAGCGCCGGACCTTGATCATCAATAGAGGATTGGAGACTAAAGTTATTACCCATTGATCCTTGTAGGATGTTTTGGGCACGATTACGAATATCCGTATCGGCAAAATGTAGCACGATACCTTGCGCCTGTGTTTTGATACCCTTAACCGCAATACGCTCAGCACGTAGCTCACGGCGCACATCGCGGCTAGCACTTTCTAGGCGCTGCTCGAGCGCCTTATCCATATCGACTTCTAACACAAAGCGGACACCGCCACGTAAATCTAGTCCTAGCTTCATCGGTTTAGCACCGATATCACGTAGCCACTGCGGCGTTGTCTGCGCTAAGTTGAGTGCCACCACATAGTCATCACCCAAGTTCTGTCTTAATGCTTCTTGTGCTTTGAGCTGCTCGACTGGATTGTCGACGCGTACCAAGGCACTATTACCCTCAAATGTGCCATCATGATAGCTCACGCCAGCTTCTTCTAGCAGGCTTTGTGACTGGGTCAAGATACCCTCAGACAGCTGTGTACCTGCCGCTGCACTGGTGATCTGCACGGCAGGTTCATCAGGGTAAAGGTTTGGGGCAGCATACAGACCGGAAACGATTAGCACGATGAGGATGACGAAATATTTCCAAGCGGGATATTGCATAATCACTTCTTTAGGTTGATAAAGTACTGGCGACGCAGGCCACAAGTTAGCAGATGGGATGTTAGCGATCGCAATGGGTGACTGCCATGTTTAGTAATTGGCATCTTTATCATTTGCAATTGCCCACCATCGCGATCATCCGCTATGATAATAGAGCATAAAACGGTAGCGTATAAAATATTTTAAGGTGCAAAGCGATATAGCTTCTAAGAATAGCTACTTAGCTTTTTCTAAAAGCTTATATTACTTTTATAACTGCAAGTTAAGTTATTTATAAAACTAGTTGAGCCATTTCTAAAAATTTAAGGTGTAACGACAAGCCCATTAAATGAAGCCTGTTTGACTGTATTCTTGCTTTAATTGACTGGCTAATAGCATAAAATGACCGTAAACAATGAACGGTCATTTTTATAAATACGATGATAATAGATAAATACAACGACTCTAATAGCAGTCAGAAAGTAATCAAATCTGACTGTGATCAATCATGGTTGTTAACAACTACCATAAGTCATAATCGCTGTTATTTATACGCTCTCAATAGTACCTTTAGGCAACACTGAAATCACAGACGCGCGTTGCACCTTAACATCGGTATTATTGTTTAAGCTAACAACGGCATAGATATCTTCAAGACTTTTAATACGACCCATCAGACCACCCGCAAAGATTATTTCACTGCCAACGGTTAAAGAGCTGACCATCGCGCGGTGTTCTTTAGTACGTTTAGACTGCGGACGGATTACCAAAAAGTAAAAAATGGCAAAAAATGCTACTGGTAATAAGATTTGACCGAATACTTCCATATCTCTCTCTCAATATATAATAGACAATAATAAAATTAGACGCATAGTAACAAAAAATACCAGACTTAGTAACTGTTAATCATGGGATGAACGTATTTTTCTTGACGCATCGGCATACTATCAGTCGTTATCTATCACGACAATCCTTTTGGCCTATTAAAGAGGAGAATGTACAAAACTAATAGGCAGATAGATATTGAATTCAGGCGTATGAGATGCCATAAACATCGACTGTAATAACGAGCGGTGTTAATATTAACAGTCATACTTAAGTGCTGTATTTACTTTACATTAGTTTATCTATAATAAATTGTTGTTTTTGAAAAACAGATAGCATGAAAAAAACAGATATCATCACAAATTATTGTTAAACAGCAGTATCAATGCTAATATCAAATGGCTATTTTTATCTCTACTAAATTTTATAAAAATTGATTAGTAATATCAATTGATGCCGTGTTTAGTAGCAGTTTTTAGTGAGATAGATGATAAACAGTACTTAGTTAATGTTTTATATATGGTCGCAGATTTCATCCTTTTTCGTTCTCTCTTTTTGTTTAGGTTACCTAACTTGTCCACCACTTTTTTGTTTACACCACGTTTGTGTCGTCCACGCGCTTATCGTAAAGAAGCGTCTGCTAAACCTCCCCCGACGACGCGCTATCAAGGCCGTTTTGGAGCTATAGGAGCACTTGCAACTTTACTGTTAGCAATGCTGGTGACGATGTTGCCTTATCCTGCAATGGCAGCCGAGACGCTAGCAGAGCCAACCACTGCCAATGTCCTATTTCTGATGCTGTTTGTTTTAATAGCCATTGGTATCTCCTTTATCTGCTCATTGGCAGAAGCTGCACTACTGACCATGACTCCTTCATATATTGCCGATGTTCAGGAAAGCAATCCTAAAAAAGCAGACATGCTAAGACGCCTAAAAGTCGATAATATCGATCAGTCGCTAGCTGCTATTTTGACCCTGAATACTATGGCTCATACCTTAGGCTCTATTGGAGCAGGTGCGCAGGCAACGATCGTTTTCGGCAGCGCCTGGTTTGGGGTATTCTCTGCGATCATGACCTTTGCTATTTTGATATTCTCAGAGATTATCCCAAAAACGTTAGGTACTATGTATTGGCGACAGCTAAGCGGTCTGGTAACCTATTTTGTACGCGGTATTATTGTCATTTTATACCCGATTATTTGGTTGTCCGAGCGTTTGACTAGGTTCTTGGTACGCGGTAAAGAGGCTAACGTTTTTAGTCGTCGAGAGTTTTCTGCCCTTGCCAGTATCGGTGAGGAAGCAGGCCAAATCGATCCGCTAGAGGCGCGTATCATTCGTAACTTATTAGCGTTCGGCGCGATTAAGGTTGAGGATATTATGACGCCGCGCTCGGTAATGCTGGCGTTTGAGCAAACCAAAACTATTGCCGAAGTAATGGCTGATCGACCAAAATTAACTTTTTCACGCTTGCCAATCTATGATGGTGAGCTTGATAATATCACCGGATTTGTATTAAAAACGGATATGCTATTAGCGAAAGTTAATCATGCCATGCACAAGCCATTGACTCAGTTTCAACGAGACATTACTTATGTATTCTCAAAAATGAAGCTGTTTGATTTATTAGATTTGATGCTAAAAAATCGTATTCATATCGCTATTACCGTCGGTGAGTATGGTGAAGTAAAAGGACTGGTTACTTTAGAAGATGTGTTCGAAACTTTATTAGGTCTTGAAATTGTTGATGAGATAGACCGAGTAGAAGACATGCAGGCACTGGCACGGCAAATGATGGATAGGCGAGTAGAGCGCTTAGGTATGAAGCTTAGTGATGATGAAGGGTATGATGATGTTAATACTTAGATCAAGCTCTAAAGAAGAATACTCAGTATAGTGCTAACTTAAACGCAATAGGATAAAAGTAGCATTATAAACACCGCAATGGGAATGCTAGCGGTAACAACATAAGACCCTAACTGTTACCCGTTATGGGCAAATTCATTATGTTCACTTCAGGATTAGGGTACACGCAAGAATTACACATGGTGTTACATGGCTGTGAGGATTAAATGCTAGGCTAAAGCATATTATTGGCTAACCACGATGACGAAAATAATATCGATAAGAGCTTTTTTATTAAAGGCTTTTTAACTAAGAGTTGTGCTAACTAAAAACTGTGCTAATGGAAGGCCACGCTACCTAAGGACTATGATGAAACGATTATGGGGAAAAGGGCTATTTGCTCTATTGATCAAAGCTGCTAGCGCCACTGCTTTAATCGCTGTAGCAAGTACAGCAAGCATCAGTGCACAAGCGGCTACTATGACCGAAGGCTTAGTACAAAACTACGCCTCGGCTATGAAATCAGCCGCCAACAGCCAAAATACCAACCAAGTGGCGCGCCTGGTTTCTGATGATGCGCTGATCTCATTGTCAAGAAAAGGCAAATCTACCAGCTTAGACAAAGATGCGTATTTAAGGTTATTGCAAAACAGCTGGAACCAAACCTCGAATTATCGCTACGATATCACTGTTGATAACATTGTTATTGCTGGATCACAGGCTAAAGCCAATGTAACCACAAATGAGAGCTGGGTAAAAGACGGTAAAAATGTCTCATTTGTGACTACTTCTAGAGTAACGTTGGCCTTATCAACGGGCAACGCGGTACTCTTACGCGCTGTATCGCAAGTGACTATTGATTAGTAGCTAGCCATTAATAACTATTGATTAATAGCTGTGGTTAGTGAGTTAATCATTAGTAAACCGGTCATTAATATCTGTGATTAGTTGAGGTAATAAGTAAACGCGATTGGTAATCGGGGTGAATAGAGATGACTGGTATCAGCATTCCCGTCAGTCTTGTCCATTATCTTTTACATTAAACTGGTCTTTGGTTTATATTGCATACTATACTGTCAATTAATTATTCCTTTATCTATTCTTGTCGTTAGGAAGCTTCTACTATCATGTCTACTGTGTCATCAACTTCTCGCTCCTTTATCGCTTTACCACTGACACTTGCGGTGTCGGCCTTACTCATTAGTGCTTGTAGTAACACGTCGACGGTGAAAAATACCGGTGCTACCCATAGCTCGCCTGTGGTCAGCAAACGCCCTGCGAACCAGTCTGTAAAACCAACTACCAGTGCTGACTATTCAACCGCATATTTAGATGCTGATAGCTTAGATGAGCTAGCAGATTTATTGGAAGCATCCGATATGACGATGGTTGAAGACAATAGACTTGCCATTCAACAATACGGGGACTTGTGGAATCGCTTACGTGCTGGCTACCAGATGAATGGGAGTAAAGCCGTTTATAACCAGCGTATCGAAGGACAAAAGAGCTGGTTTACCAGCCGGCAGGATTACCTAAACCGCTTGACTGCGCGCGCCAGTCGGTACTTGTACCATACCGTACGTGAAGCTGAGCGTCGTAATATTCCTACTGAGTTGGCATTGTTACCTGTTATTGAAAGCTCCTATGATCCTAGTGGCACGAGTAGCGCTGCTGCGGCAGGCTTATGGCAATTTATTCCGAGTACTGGCCGTATTTATGGTCTGAATCAAAGTAGTAGCTATGATGGTCGCCGTGATGTGATCGAATCGACACGCGCCGCTTATGACTTCTTGACCGCACTACACAATCAATTTGGCAGTTGGGAGTTGGCCTTAGCCGCTTATAACGCCGGCCCTGGGCGTGTTCAAAGAGCCATTGATGCTAATGCTGCTCAAGGTCTGCCAACCGATTATTGGTCGCTCAGATTACCTACTGAGACCATGAACTATGTCCCACGCTTTTTAGCCGTTGCTGAAATCGTCGCTAAGCCTGAGCAATATGGTGTCTATTTGCCAGCGATTGCCAACCGACAGCATTTTCGTAGTGTGCCAGCCAATTATGGTGTGAGCTTAGCTGAAGTGTCACAATTAACAGGAGTTAGTTACGATGAGCTGGAAAAGCTCAATACAGCTCTAACTTCATCACGTATTGATTCTTCAGGTCCACAGCGGATCATCATTCCTAATGATGTCAGTCTTAATCTCGATGCTAAGTTAAGTGCATTGAGAGGTAATGGTAGCAGCAATGTCATTGCTTCAAGCAACGCTAATAGTAATGCGACTGCCCCTAGCTATTCAAGTCCAACGTCTCCTAGCTATAATAACAAGCCTTATACCAGCTCATCATTGCCCTCTACGGGTGGTGGTTTAGCCGATTATGCAGCCAGTGCTAGCGTACCTCAGCAGACGACCAGCTATATCACCCCAACCAGTACGCCCACTAGTAGCTCTGTTTATAGTAGTAACGCGTCAGTCCGTACCGAACCCCCTCTGACCAGTAAAGAAACCAGTAAAATCAATGCTGAGCTAAAAAGAAGTAATAGCTTACCGACCACCTCAGCCACGATTACCCAAAATAATACCATTGTTCAAGAACCGCCACTAAGTAAAGAAGAGCGCGACTTTATTGTTAATCAAATTCAGACACAAACGCCTGAAACGAATGTGGTTAGCGCCATTGACGGTAACATTAAATTATCGGCAGTACAGACGCAGCAGTCTATATTAGAAGCTAGCGGCAAAGAGAAAAAGCTTAGCTTCCCTAAAACCTCAACCAGCAAACCAAAACCGCAAGGTCAACGTACCACCTACGCTGTAAAACGTGGCGATACTTTGTCTAATATCGCCAGCCGAGCCGGTGTTAGCTGGCGTGATATCGCAGAATGGAACCAAATAGATGCCAGCTCAAAATTGCTCTCTGGTAGTACTTTATATCTGTATAATGCCAAAACAATTGAACCACTGAGCAGTGCCAGTACGAACAGCGCAAATCAACCAGAAAGCTACGTGGTACAAGGGGGCGA
Organism: Psychrobacter sp. 72-O-c; assembly: GCF_904846605.1. GTDB lineage: Bacteria > Pseudomonadota > Gammaproteobacteria > Pseudomonadales > Moraxellaceae > Psychrobacter. The sequence continues at coordinate 6,591 of NZ_CAJHBI010000001.1, read as the reverse complement.
TACTCTTATTGGTACCGCTAACCGTTTTGGTTTGTCAGTGACCCAGTTGGCAACCTATAATAATTTGAGCAGCCGTGCTGACTTGTTAAGAGGCCAGAAGCTATGGTTGATATCAGGTAAAGTGACCGCACCTGTAAGTACGCCAGCGGCACCATCTTCGAAACCTAGCAGCAAGCCAACAGGCGCGACTAAAAACTACAGAGTACAATCTGGCGATGGTCTGATTGCATTGTCACGGCAATTCAATGTCTCAATCGATATTTTAGCCAGTCTCAATAGCATTGGTACCACAGACTCGCTGTATGTGGGTCAAACGCTGAAAGTGCCTGCCAGCGCAGACGTTACTGCTGCCAGTAGTAATACAAGCAGCTCAACACCTACCAGTAATTATAAGGTAAAGTCAGGTGACACTTTAATCGGTATTGCCAATAGTATAGGAGTTAGTGCACAGCAAGTGGCAGCCGTTAACAGCAGCTTTGATGCTAAGGCTCGTTTGCAACGTGGACAGACGATTAAAGTGCCGGTATCTAAAGCAGAAGTAAACCGTCAATTAAACGATCAACCGACCAGCTACAAAGTGCAGTCGGGTGATACTTTGACTGGGGTTGCCAAACGCTATAATATTGGTTTGAGCGACTTAGCATCAGCGAATGGTTTGAGCAGTACCTCAAACTTGATACTTGGCCGTACTATCACTATTCCTACCAGTGGTAGTAGCGTGAGTATCCCAACTAGCAAGAGCAGCAATACAGCGACTACTAGCAGTAGTGGCAAGAAGCTGGGTAATACAGAAAACTATAAAGTTCAGTCAGGTGATGGTTTGATTGCTTTAGCACGTGGCTTGGGTGTTTCAGTAGAAGATTTAGCGGCGACCAATAATATCGCGGCTAATGCACAGTTACAGCGTGGGCAAACCATCAAGGTCCCGAAAGTCACGGTCAGTTATACCGTTGGCTCAGGCGATAGCTTGATTGGATTGGCACGGAAATATGGGGTCTCAACGCAAGAGCTGGCTGATATGAATAAGATCGCGCCAGATACAATGTTACAGCGTGGTCAGCGTCTGACCGTACCAAATCGTTAATATCTGCTAGAAAAATTATGGTTTTAACTGGATTTTAACTCATAGAAAAAGCTGCCTTAGTGATAAGGCAGCTTTTTTATTTGAAGATTTTTTATTTAAAAATTTCTTATTTAAAGTCTTTTTTAGAAAGTGTTATCAAACCATTCCAGTATTAATTACACGGTCTCGGTCTTAAACGGTCTCGGTTTTAATAGTTTCAAGATAACTTCTAATGTTGCTTACATAGTGCATAGCCTGACCGTAACGGCTATTCGATGCTCTATGTTCTGATAGATAGGCATAGACGTTCGCCCAGCTCTTGTCATCAATACCGTCAGCACTAAGCTCACGCTGAATGCGCTTTACTGCATTCGGACCCATGTTGTAGCCGGCTAGCGCGAACCAAATACGATCTGTTTTTGGCACATCCGCAAAGTCGGACTTCATTTGCTCTAAATAGCGCGCGCCGCCACTAATACTCTGGCTAGGGTCAACGCGGTCAGAGACTCCCATGGCTTTTGCCGTGCTATTAGTCAGCATCATAAGACCGCGCACCCCTGTTGGTGATACGGCATTGGCATCAAGATGCGACTCTTGATAGCCCATCGCTACCAATAGCTCCCAATCATGATTGTAGTTTTGCGCCTGCTCTTCAAAAGAAGACTGATAATCAGGCAGTTTCTCAGTCAGGGTGGTCTTAAAATGCTCTTGACTATAAGCATCTTTGAGTAAGCTTTGGTTATAGAATGCCGCTAGTTTTTGGGTCTCTTCTAGCTTGATACCATTACATAAAAAATAGCTGGCTTTTTGTGCTAACGGATCATTTGCTCCGTTAAACGTCCAGTTGATTTTTGGGTTCAAGCCATTTTCAGTCAAGCTGGTATCATAACCACAGCTTAAATTCACCGAGGATAAGCCAAGCTGACTTCTTAGCTGGGTACTAGCAGTCGTTAGCGCCATATCCGCATCACCCGACTGTAGCGCTCTTAGTGCCGCTTCCTCACTAGCATAGGCTTTTAGATCAACAGTGACCCCAAGCTCATCAGCATAGCTGCGTACCAAGTCATAACCGAAGCCATGTTGGAAGCCATCGGTGGCAAAGTAGGTACTGTCGCCAGGCACAGCCGCGATAGTTAACGTCTGTTCCAGCATGACCTGATCATAGGCTGGCACCGGATCGCCCATTGTCGTTAGACTCTCGGCAGGTAGGGATAACAAAGCAATGCTAGATGCTTGTATTAATTTTTTAGACTTTCCAAAACGAGATGATGAAAGGTGGGGAACGGATGGAACGAGGTTACTTCTGGTGCTAAGTGAGCGCTTGGCCGGACGCAGTAGGTAAGAGATACGGCGTTTGGCACCTTGCGCAGATACTTTGACACGATAAGTAATACGTTGCATTGAGGTCTCCTAATTTTAGCCATCCTACTTACCGTAAAAATGCGTTATCAGCGTAGACCTATAATCATAGGACAGGCATACGCTAAAGTTACATCTTAAATGACATCACACTTATTAATAGCATAAGAGTGGTATCACTTTGATTGAATATAGAAGCCATTGACAGAGGTTATTTGCATGAGTTAGTCATACAAAAAAACAATATAAAAATGGCGGTATAACCCATTTGCTAGCGTAAAATTAAAAGTAATGACGCACAGCACGAATAAGGATAAAAATTAAATGATCCTTCACTCAAAAACAGGTTAAACAACTATATTAAACATAGGTAAGGTCATGAATAAGTTATCGAGACATAGGCGTGGGCAGTAATACTGACGTTGATGTAGTCGTTAAAAAATACAACTAACACTTGAATCAACTTTTAATGCGCTATTATCAGTGGTTGTATACTCTATACATAACTTATAGGGCATAGTCTTTCCTGATACGCTATGTTCTAGCAACACGAATAAATAACCGACTTTATAAAATTTGTCACTCAATTAATAAATTAATTTATAAAATCGTGCTATACCGTTGTTGCTATGCTAAATATAAGAGATACGGTGACGCTGAGTATATATAGTGCAATCACAGTGTTTCTACAGGTAATTATTTCGATTCTCATCAGTCATTATTATTGGTAAATAGCAAACAAAAAATGATTATTTCGTATATTCGAAGCTATATATCATATGATGTGATGAGTATGTAAATAATGACCATTTATCTAGCGCTATAACCGGAAGCTGTAATAAATGGGAAGTTTCATGACAAAACGTTCTTTTACAAGTAACTAATATGCGGTTATTAGTCGCAGTATTCAAGTTAAGTTAAGAAAAGAGCGATAAAACTTAACAATTAGGCTGTAGACGGTTAAAAAACAATCTATTTAATACTGTAATTAATAAACTAAAGTTTATTTTTAATAAAATGGTCAAGCTCTATCATATTGTATTTATTACGCAAAGTTGAATTAGGAAATAACGTTCATTGGCTTTTCAAATCATAATAAGTCTTATGTTTTAATGGATGAATACATCATAATCATGCGTTATTCCATGAGCTTAACCATTTATTTAGTCACTTATTAGGCTGGATTATCAATATCAATAAAGCTTACTGGTAGTTTAAAATGTTGGGCGATTAACTCACCCAATGCTTGGATACCGTCGCGTTCTGTAGCGTGATGACCGCAGGCAAAATAATCGATGCCAAGCTCACGTGCAATATGGGTGGTGCGTTCTGAGATTTCACCTGAGATAAAAGCATCACAGCCCATTGCTGCTGCCTGTTCAATCATGTCTTGTGCGCCGCCAGTACATATTCCGATACGCTCAAGCAGCTTTGAGTCGGCAGTATTATTTTCGCTATCAGTCGGGATACCAGTGGGAATATTAGAATGTTGATAGCTACTTGAGATATGCAGCGGTTCTCTGCCTAATGCTTGAGTGATGCAAGTAATTAGACTCTGCGCACTTTGCGGGGTACAAGTGGCAATATTGCCTACCGGATGCGACTCATTAGGGTACAGTGCTCCAGTAATGGTCATGCCTAGCATCTCAGCAAGTTTAACGTTATTGCCGACGACGGGATGCCCGTCAAGGGGGAGGTGATAGGCGATTAAAGAGATGCCATGCTGCATCAGTTTACGGATACGTTGACCTTTCATGCCTACTATGGGGGCAGGTTCCCCTTTCCAAAAATAACCATGATGTACCATAATGGCTTCGGCGTTAGCTGCAATTGCGGCGTCAATTAAGGCCTCACAAGCAGTAACACCAGTGATAATACGTCGAATAGGTCGTCCACCATCAACTTGCAGGCCATTGGGAGCGTAGTCTTTAAAGGCGTCAGCAGATAAGTACTCATCACAAAATTGCGTTAATGCTTGCGCGGTTATCGATGTATTCGATGGTTCAACTATAGTATTTTTGGTTGTCATTATATTTTCCTGTTGTGCTTTAATTATTAGTGGGTTTGCTGAATTGTCGGTATTATTGACAGTTTAAATAGATAGAGTAATAGCCAAAACCCTTGTAATAGTCATATTATCATACCGCTGAAAATATTCTGATAAGCACACTAACTGAAATGGTACACGATGCATTACTATTAGACTGCGTTGCCAGTTATAATTTGCATACGTGAATGCGTCCATCTGAAGCACTCAGCTGATAGCCCTTATCAACGCTTGTTTATATAAAATTTATAGAGGTTTTCTATATGTCGTCATCCCCAAACACCAAAGATAAGGCCGCTTTTTTAAAATGGTTACCTTGGATTTTATTGTTGGTATTGATTGCAGCGTTTGTTTGGTTGTTCACGAGTATGAAGACCCCGTCGGAGGCAACGTGGGAGCCACCTAGAACCACGCCTGCTGAGCAGCAAGCATCCGCGCCTGTTGCCGACACGCCCGCACCTATCTCTTCTTATCATAACGCGGTTGCTCGTGCCTCGCAGTCAGTGGTTAACATCTATACCACCCAAGTGATGGCGGAACATCCTTATATGGATGATCCCGTATTGCGCCGTTTTTTTGAAAATCATGGTGGCGGAGCAGCCGGTCAAGGGCCTACCAACTTAGGTTCTGGGGTTATTGTATCAGCGGATGGTTATATCGTCACTAATGCTCATGTAGTAGAAAAAGCCGATGAGATTACCGTGGCCTTTAATGATGGTCGCAAGAGCCGTGCCAAAGTTATCGGTACCGATCCTGATAGTGACTTGGCGGTAATTAAAGTTGATATGACTGGTCTTACGCCACTTGGATTTCGTGAAGTGCCCATTCGAGTGGGCGATTTAGCATTGGCTATTGGTAATCCTTTTGGCGTTGGGCAAACGGTCACCCAAGGTATCATTTCAGCGACGGGTCGTACCGGACTGGGGGTCAATAAATTTGAAGACTTTATTCAAACCGATGCTGCTATTAACCCCGGTAACTCTGGCGGTGCGCTAGTCGATGCTCGTGGTGAATTGGTGGGTATCAATACCGTTATCTTCTCACGCTCCGGCGGCTCTATGGGTATTGGCTTTGCCATTCCAACGGCGCTGGTTGAGCAGGTAATGAATGCTTTGATCAAAGACGGCCGTGTCAGCCGCGGCTGGTTGGGTATCGAGATACAATCACAACTGCGTGATCCAACTCGCCTTGAGACTTCAACCGGTGTAGAAGTGCTTAAAGTTATCGATCAAGGCCCTGCGGCCAAAAGTGGTCTACGGGTTGGTGATATTATCCTAACTATTGATGGGATTGAGATGACTGACGCCAATACCTTGATTCAGTATGTTGCTCGCAAACCACCAACGACTGAGCTAGCCGCACAAATATTGCGTAATGGCAAAAACAAACAAATCAAAATTTTGCTAGCCGAGCGCCCACAGCAAGAAGTTGTTGAAACGCCCGAAATTATCAATGATGAAAGCTTTGAGGATCAGCCAAGCTATCACGGCCAAAATCAAAACCAGCCGACGATGTCGGAAGAAGAGCGGGTTCGTATGCGTGAAGAGTTGCTACAGTTGTTTGAGAGAGACGGTGCGCCCCAATCTCAGTAGGAATGAATGTTTAAAGTAATCTTCAGGCAATAAAAAGCGCGTTATCTTGCTTAAGATAGCGCGCTTTTTATTGCTTATTTTTAAAGGGTTTTTAAAGGACTTATAACTTATACCAATCCCAATAATTAAAGTTGCGCCCAAGTTCGAGTAGTCAAGGAGCGAACCCTCTCTGGCTGCTCAAGCAACTTATTCCAAGCACAGCAAGCCGCATCAACAATAGACTCATAGCTCTCATAACAGCGATTAGACAACTCGTTCTGCTTAAGATACTGCCAAACGTTTTCAGACGGGTTTAACTCAGGTGAATAAGGCGGCAGTTTAAGCATGGTCACATTGTGTAGATTCAAGCTTGGTTGATGCCACAACGCCCCGTCCATCACCACAACGGCATGTCGACCTTCGGGAACCGCTTTACTAATCTCTTGCATATGCAAGAGCATGGTATGTTTATTTACCAATGGCAGAACCAGTCCAACACTGTTGCCTGTAGCAGGACAGAAAGCCCCAAAGATATAGGTTGATAAGAACTG